>NZ_CP126110.1:3725531-4346453 GCF_030123405.1 Neobacillus sp. WH10 | reverse complement strand
TATAAACAAAGCGGCATTGGCCGCAGCCTTGGAACATTCGGTCTTGAGGAATTCCAAGAAATTAAACAGATTAACATAAATTTACAGGTTGAACCGGTTGGCTGGTTTTCGAACTAATACATGATTAGGAGGAGCGAAATTATGAGTATCGATTTAAAACAAGAATTAAATAGTAAGCAAAATCATGATGTAAGTGAATATATTAATAAGGTTTTAAGTCTAATAGAAAAAGAGGAAATTAACGAAGCAGAAGCAGCATGGATTACTAAGGAAACAGTCGATGGCTTCCGTGAACACGTAAACCCAGGTTTCCTCGCCTATCGTAAAACGGTAACAAAGGATGGTCAATTCGCGGCAGTAGAATGGTCGGATAATGGAGCCTGTTTTAAGGATGTAAATGGCAAGGAGTATATTGATTGTCTTGGGGGCTTCGGCATCTATAATGTTGGGCATCGCAATCCAAAGGTTGTTAAAGCGGTAACCGATCAATTGAAGCGTCAGGCCCTTCACAGTCAAGATCTTCTTGATCCGCTTCGAGCAATGCTAGCAAAAATCTTAGCTGATATTACCCCGGGTGACTTGAAATATGCCTTTTTTACAAATAGCGGGACAGAAAGTGTTGAGGCAGCACTTAAACTAGCAAAAATGTACAGCGAGCGAACAACATTCATTTCGACTACTCGTGCATTCCATGGAAAAAGCTTAGGTTCATTGTCCGGAACAGCAAAAGGAATGTTCCGTAAGCCCTTCCTGCCATTAATCCCGGGCTTCCGTCATGTGCCATTTGGTGATATTGACATGATGAGAAAAACGTTTGAGGTATGTGCTTCCGTAGGCGAAGATGTGGCGGCCGTTATTTTAGAACCAATTCAAGGTGAAGGCGGTATCATCCTTCCACCGGAAAACTATTTAAAACAAGTCCGCGAGCTTTGTGATCAATATGGCTCCTTGTTGATTTTTGATGAGGTTCAGACAGGAATGGGGCGGACAGGAAAAATGTTCGCTGCCGAATTGTACGACGTGGTTCCGGATATTATCTGTCTTGCTAAAGCGTTTGGCGGTGGAGTGATGCCTGCTGGGGCAATTGTTGCCAGAGAAGATGTTTTTAAGAGCTGGTTCCCTAATCCATTTATGCACACAACCACCTTTGGAGGCAATCCATTAGCTTGTGCGGCTGCGATTGCTACGATTGGCGTTTTGATTGATGAGAAATTACCTGAAAGAGCTGGGGAAGTAGGAGAGTACTTCCTTGAAGAGTTGAAAAAGGCAGCTACAGGACATGAAGATAAGGTACAGGAAATACGTGGCCAAGGCTTAATGATTGGGATCGAATTCCACCAAGATGAAATCGGCTATGAAGTGTCAAAGGGAATGTTTGATCGTGGTGTCCTTGTGGCAGGGACATTGATTAATTCGAAGACGATTCGAATTGAGCCGGCACTGACGATTCGTTACGAAGAGGTCGATCAAGTGGTCAGTACCTTCAAAGAAGTATTAGAGCAGGTTAAAGCATAATTTATTTTGTGGCTCTGAGTGCTGGATGGCAAAAGGCGTTCTAAGTGCCCGTTAAGGTCAAATGGGGCCTCGTTCGGTCACTGTGAAAAGTCAGAGTGCTCGTGCAGGTGAAAAAAATCCCCTCACGGTCACTGTGAAGAGCCCAAAAAAATCAAGAACCGGTCGCTATTAAGGCTTATTAGCGACAGAAAAGCCAAAAAACAGAAAACCAGCCCACTTATAAAGATTTATAATCTATATTAGAATTACTATAGAAAAATATAAAACAGAGTCATTTTAACTAAGGGGGGAGAACGGAATTGGAAAAGAAATATGTCAAGCTCCAAACTGAGATACCCGGGCCAAAATCGAGAGAAATATTGGAGCGAAGAAATAAATATGTCCCAAAAGGAATTAGCAATAATTGCCATTCCTTTGTAAAAAAAGCACACGGAGCATTGGTTGAAGATGTGGACGGTAATCAATATCTTGACTTTGCTGGTGCCATTGGAACGTTAAATGTTGGCCATTCACACCCAAGAGTGGTCAGGGCTCTCCAGGAACAAGCAAGCCAATTTATCCACACAGGCTTTAATGTGATGATGTATGAATCATATATTTCATTGGCCGAGCGGCTTTGTAAGCTTGCCCCCGGTGATTTTGACAAACAGGCTGCTTTTTTTAACAGCGGTGCGGAAGCAGTTGAAAACGCCGTAAAGATTGCCAGAAAATATACGAAACGCCAAGGAATTGTCTCATTTACCCGAGGATTCCACGGCAGAACGTTAATGACAATGACGATGACAAGTAAGGTGAAGCCGTATAAATATGGCTTTGGCCCATTTGCTCCTGAGGTTTACAAGGCGCCATATCCATATGTGTACCGTCGCCCGGATGGAATGAGTGAGCAGCAATATAGCAAAATGATTATTGAGCAATTCGAGCAATTCCTCCTCGCAGAAGTCGCTCCTGAAACCATCGCTGCAGTCGTGATGGAGCCTGTTCAAGGGGAAGGTGGATTTATTGTACCTGATACCGCCTTTGTTAAACGGGTTAGAGAAATTTGCACACGATATGGAATATTATTCGTTGCAGATGAAATTCAAACTGGGTTCGCCCGGACAGGCAAGTATTTTGCGATCGATCACTTTGATGTTATACCTGATTTAATAACGATTTCAAAATCGATGGGGGCTGGAGTTCCTATCAGCGGCGTGATTGGAAGGGCAGAAATTATGAATGCAGCTGAGGTAGGTGAAATCGGCGGAACCTATTCCGGAAGTCCGCTTGGCTGTCGTGCAGCCCTAACGGTTTTAGATATCATAGAAAGCGAAAACCTTAATAACCGGGCCGAAATGATAGGCGATAAAGTGCTCGGAAAAATGCAGCTTCTAGCAGAAAGTTTCGATGGGATTGGCGATGTCCGCGGTCTTGGTGCGATGTGCGCGATGGAAATCGTTACAGATCGTCAATCGAAGACTCCTGATAAAGAAGCTGTTGGAAAAATTGTAAAGGCAGCAGGCGAGCGCGGTCTTATGTTACTTAGTGCCGGGCTGTATAGCAACGTTATACGTATCCTCATGCCATTAACAATCACAGATGACCAGCTTGAAGAGGGATTACAAATACTTGAGGAAGCGATGGAAGCAGTTTATCTAAATAATCCTGCCTTATCGGTTGGGGGGGAATAGGAATGGATGTCATTAAGCAAAATTATCAAATATATCCCATGTATTTGAATGGGGAATGGGTAGGTAACGATTACGAGGTTTTTACCGAGATTATTAATCCAGCGACAAAGGAATTGATTGGCGCGATACCAACGGGCGGTGCCTTTGAAGCAGAGCAGGCAGTAGATGCCGCCCATAAAGCTTTTAAAATCTGGTCAAAAAAAACAGCGGAAGAACGCTATCAACTCCTAATGAAATGGTACTTTTTAATAGAAGAAAACAAGCATGAAATTGCACGAATTATGACGATTGAGCAAGGAAAGCCATTAAAAGAGGCTCTAGGAGAGGTGCAGTACGCAAATGGGTTTATCTCTTGGTATGCTGAAGAGGGTAAACGGGTGTACGGTGAAACGATTCCGGCCTCACATCCTAATAAAAGGATCCTAGTTAGGAAAGAGCCAGTTGGTGTGATTGCAGCGATTACTCCGTGGAATTTTCCGGCAGCAATGATTACCAGAAAAGTAGCACCAGCTCTTGCCGCCGGATGTACCGCTGTGGTAAAACCGGCGAACCAAACTCCGCTGACAGCTTTAAAAATGGCAGAGCTTGCCCATGAAGCAGGAATTCCCGCGGGGGTATTAAACGTAATCACCGGTAGATCCTCCGAAATTGGCGAGGCTTGGCTGAAGGACCCACGCGTGACGAAAATTACCTTTACAGGTTCAACAGAGGTCGGAAAAACGTTGATGCGCGGTGCAGCCGAAAATGTAAAGAAGGTATCGCTTGAACTTGGCGGCAATGCTCCGTTCATTGTAATGGATGATGCAAACTTAGCGAAAGCTGCGGTAGGACTTGTTCAATCGAAGTTCCGCAATGCCGGTCAAACCTGTATTTGCACGAATCGTGTTTATGTTCAAGAAAATGTTGCTGACGAATTCATAAAGCTTTTTCAGACAGAATTAGAGAAGCTTAAGGTTGGAAATGGTCTTGAAGAAGGAACGGATATCGGACCATTAATCGATAAAGCTGCCTATAAGAAGGTGGAAGGATTAGTTCATGATGCGGTTAAAAAGGGTGGAAAGGTCGCGTACAGCGGACTTAAACCTGCTGAACAAAACGGCTATTTCTATGCCCCGACGATTTTGACCGATATTCACGACGAAATGGAATGTATGAAAGATGAGATCTTTGGACCGCTCGCGCCAATCTCAACCTTCAAGACGGAAGAGGAAGTTATTGAACGGGCAAACAATTCCTGCTACGGCTTAGCTGCTTATGTCTATACTGAAAATTTAAGCCGCTCCTTTAGAATCACGGAGCAACTTGAATATGGAATCATCGGCCTGAATGATGCCCTGCCTTCAGCCGTTCAAGTTCCTTTTGGCGGCTATAAGGAGAGCGGCCTTGGCCGTGAGGGAGGACATTACGGTATTGAAGAGTTTTTAGAAGTAAAGTATATATCCATCGGGTTGGATTTAATTTAGTTTTTTTAAAATATAGTTCCTGAAGGAATAACTTTGGAATCCAAACAAAATGTGTAGATGGCGAAATTAATAGTGAACATGGCGGAATCCAGCCCAAAGTTGGCGGATTTTTAATTCGAAAACCCGCGGAATAAATTAAAAATCTAGCGGAATTACAGCGATTGTTGGCGGAATCCATTAAAAAAATGTACACTTTCGAAGTCCCAGAACCAAATTTAAAGTATAACTTAGGTTTCGTTAAAATGGTCCGAAACAAAATTTGCATGAGGAAACTAAATCTAGCATATTTTGAAAAAGTAGCTGCCTAATTCGTTTCATCCTCTATCCAGGGGAGAAATCACGAATAAAAGCCAGTGAAACACTCAGTGCCTTTCTTTGTCATTGATTGTTTTCGCTGGCTTTTTCAACTTACATCTAACCATTTTTTCACAGAATCAAACTAGTAAATTTCTTTGAAGAAAGGAGGAAGCCAAATGACAGGGCCGCTCCATGGAATAAAAGTAATTGATTTATCACGCGTGTTGGCAGGTCCCTATTGCACGATGATTTTAGGGGATATGGGGGCAGAGGTGATTAAAGTTGAAAGTGTCGATTCGGGTGATGAAACACGAGGATGGGGGCCGCCGTTCGTGGAAGGAGAAAGTGCCTATTACTTATGTGCGAACCGAAATAAACAGGGGATTACCTTAAATTTAAAATCACAACAAGGTAAGGAAATTTTACGAAAGCTTATACTTGATGCAGATGTCGTTGTGCAAAATTTTAAGCCGGGAACACTTGAAAGGATGGGTTTAGGATATCAGGAAATGAAAAAGGTCAATGATGGAATTATTTTAGCATCTATCAGCGGCTTCGGCTCTACTGAGGGACCATACTCCCATCTGCCAGGCTATGATTATATAATTCAAGCAATGTCGGGCTTAATGAGCATTACTGGTGAAAAGGAAGGACAGCCAGCGAAGGTCGGTGTCGCAATTACAGATGTACTCACTGGACTATTTACTTGCATCGGCATTTTAGGGGCGATCCAGCATCGTAACAGAACGGGGGAGGGACAGGAGGTCGACATCTCCTTATTTGACTCCCAGCTTGCTGCTTTAGTGAATGTTGCCAGCAATTATCTATGTTCTGGAAAGATTCCTGAACGGCTCGGTAATGCCCATCCAAATATTGTACCTTACCGGGTTTTTACAGCTAAAGATGGTGATTTTATCATCGCGGTGGGAAATGACCGGCAATATCGAAAACTAGTAATTTTACTTGAAGATCAATCACTTCTAAAATATGAAAAAAACTCTGAAAGGCTGAAATATAAGGATGAACTTGAAAAAATCATTGCAGCTAAAATAAAGACAAAATCAAGGACGGAGTGGAAACATTTACTTGATGAAGCTGGGATTCCTAATGGCCCTATTAACAATGTGAAAGAGGCTTTAGACTCGGAACAGGCTAGGGCGAGAGAAATGGTTATAAATGTAAAACATCCTGTCATTACTGATTTAAAGTTAGTCGGTTCACCATTAAAATTTTCAAACTCACCGGTAAAAATTGAAAAGCACCCGCCAATGCATGGGGAACACACTGAGGAAGTACTGATGAAGCTGGGATATTCGAAGCAGGAAATTGCGCAATTGAAACAACAAAAAATTATTTGAGGAGGAAGTAAATATGAATTTTTCATTAACAGAAGAGCAAAAGAGTGTGAGAAAGGTAGTTAGAGCATTCGTAGACCGTGAAATTATTCCCTATATCAAGGAATGGGACGAGAAAGTCCATTTTGAAATAAATATTCTGAAACGTTTAGCTGACCTTCAGCTCATGGGGGTATGCATCCCCGAAGAGTATGGCGGCGTAGGCATGGATTACAACACACTTGCGATTGTCTGTGAGGAGCTCGAACGTGGGGATACCGCTTTCCGCACAGCTGTTTCAGTTCACACTGGTTTAAACAGTATGACACTCTTACAGTGGGGGACAGAGGAGCAAAAACAAAGATATCTTGCTCCACAAGCAAAAGGTGAAAAGGTTGGCGCCTTTGGACTCACAGAACCGAATGCCGGCTCGGATGTGGCGGCCATGGAGACAACTGCTGTAAAGGATGGGGATCATTATATTTTAAATGGATCAAAAACCTGGATTTCTCTATGTGATGTGGCTGACCATTTTTTAATTTTTGCAAAAACAGACCCGAAAGCAGGGCACCATGGTATTTCCTGCTTCATTGTGGAACGAACACTTGAAGGATTCTCCTCAAAGGCGATTAAAGGGAAGCTTGGCATCCGTGCTGGAAATACAGGAGAGGTATTTTTAGACAATGTCAGGGTGCCTTCAGAGAACCTACTAGGGTACGAAGGAGAGGGATTTAAAATTGCGATGTCAGCACTAGACAATGGCCGTTTTACCGTAGCAGCTGGCGCCTGCGGGACTATCATGGCCTCACTTGAAGCAAGTGTCAAATACTGTGAGGAACGAAAAACATTTGGCAAAGAAATCGGCAGACACCAGCTCGTACAGCAAATGATCGCAAAAATGTCGGCAAACCTTGAGATTTCCCGTTTGCTCGTTTTTAAAGCCGGCTGGTTAAAAAATAATGGCAAACGCAACACACAAGAAACGTCCCTGGCAAAATGGATTTCCTGTGATGCCGCCTTTGAGGCAGCCAACGATGCCGTCCAAATTCATGGTGCCTATGGCTTCTCGAATGAATTCCCGGTTGAACGTTATTTACGAAATGCCAAGGCTCCTGTCATTTATGAGGGCACAAGAGAAATTCATACGATTATGCAGGGGGAATATGCCCTTGGATATCGCGAGGACAAACCATTGCGAAAAATGCTCCCAGCTTGGCCGTTTGAAGAAATTTCTATCAAATGCTAATAAAAATTGTAATTATTTCACCTAAATCTGTGCGGTATGAACAAATTTTAAATATATAAACAAATTCTTGAGTGATATGAACAAATTTTTAAATATATCAACAAATTCTAGATTGATATGAACAAATTCTAGGACTTTATAAACAATTTTTTAAATATATGAACAAATACTGAAGAGATATGAACAAATTTAAAAAAATATGAACAAATTTAAAGTGAATATGTACAAATTCATAAATTAGGAGAGTATTACATGATAGGATTAAAAACCTATTTCCTCGCAGGTCATTCCCGACTGCCGCAGGGGATGGCGGCCCAAAGTGTGTTTGATTCTTTGACTATTACGGTTGAGGTGGATAAAAAATACGGCGTCATAATTGAATCCTCCTGTACGCTGGCAACGGATCATGGAAAAGCATATGTTCAGCAAATATTAAAAGGGCACAGCCTGCAGGACGGAATTGACGATATTTTAGACGCCTTAAGAGAAGGATACCGCGGAAAAGCAGTAAATGCCCTAATTGCCGCTGTTAAGGATTTATATGGGCAATATGTGAATCACGAGCATTAAAAAAACAAGCCGTTGCTGGGCATCTCAGCGTACGGCTCTTTTTTGTAACTTAAATCTGGTCCAGTTAATTTCATAGATATAGTCGTAATGCCTATATATTTTGTCCTAATTAATTTCGGTCCCTCTTTTTAAACATAAATACTTCAAATAATTAGTACCACTGTGTTACGATAACGTATAAAAGCAGACTGGAAAGAGGGGAAGAATGTTGATTAAGACAATTTTATTTGACGTAGATGGAGTACTTTTAAGCGAAGAACATTATTTTGATGCATCCGCCTTAACGGTTTGGGAGATGCTGATAAGCTGTAGCTACTTAGCGCTGGCACCTGAAAAATTTAAAACGGATTATAATGAAACGGAGATTAAGAAGATAAGAGAGCGTGTTTTTGAGAACGATAAAGTCCTCAAATTTATGAAATCACGAGGCTTGAACGCCAACTGGGACATGATCTATCTATCATTCAGCCACCAACTAATCCACCTGCTGTCGCAAATCAAAGATACTGAAATTGAAAAAATCACCCAATGGTTACAGGCACCATTTAATCGCGAAACATTGCTTGAGATTGGCAGGGTGTTAAATAATTATCAGGTGGAAACGGATTTTAATTTGTTTTTAGAGGATTTTGCCCGGTCAGAGGCAACGAAGCAGGAATTGCTTAGTTACTTGAATGAACTTGCTAAGGAGAAGCTTGGGGTAGAAACAACCATTTTCAATAAAGGCGATCTTTGGTCCATCTGTGAGCATGTTTCACAGGAATGGTATGTTGGCGATGAACATGTTCTTGCTTCTACCGGGAGACCATCCGTTCAAACTGGTAAAAAGGGATTCCTGGCAAACGAAACAACTTTAGCTCCTAGGGATGAAATTGCTGCCCTGTTTCAATTTCTAACCAGATCAGGATACACTATTGGAATTGGAACAGGCAGGCCGGCACTTGAAACGATTCAGCCTTTTCAACATTTAGGGTGGTTAAATAATTTTGATGACAAGCGAATAGTGACGGCTGATGAAGTGTTAGCAGCAGAAGGGGAGCTTCCGGAATGGAAATCCTTATCAAAGCCCCATCCGTATACATACGTAATGTGTCTTAATGGTAAGGGGACATCTGTACGGGAATGTTTAGATACGGTGCTGCCGATTGAAAATGGTGAAGAGGTTCTTGTTGTCGGAGATTCTCTTGCAGACCTTCTAGCTGCGAGACAAATAGGTTGTCAGTTTGCCGCTGTATTAACAGGTCTCTCCGGAAAAGATGCACGAAGTGAATTTGAACAGCATAAGGCGGAGTATATTTTGGATTCAGTTTTAAATCTTAAGAGTATTTTCTAGTAAAGCGGTTATTGGAGCCCGTACCGATGGAAAAAGCAAGAGAAAGGTATCTAATAGCGGTTATTGGCGCCCGAACGGATGAAAATAGCGAGAGAAAGGGATCCAATAGCGGTCAAATCCGAAAATAATGAAAAGACCTTCTTAAAACGAGAAAATGACGTGTGCCGATTCACACGTCATTTCTACTTTCATTTTATTGATTACCATCTAGATTTACAGAATCTCAAGCAAACTCGCCTTCCCGCTTTAAACGCAAAGCTAAATACTTTCCACCTTCTCCAGCTTCGTATGCCCCGGCTCAAGTGAATCAACATTCGTCAACTCTAGTAATTGTGCTTCATCTAATCCGTTAATTAAGGTTAGTTCACGAATGACCTCCGTGCCTAAGGCTTTATCAAGTGTTAACACCATGATGGCTTCCCCGCCGACCTCTGTTCGACCGACCTGCATGGTACCAATATTGAGCCCATAGTTCCCTAAAAGTGAGCCGACCTTGCCAATCATACCCGGTACGTCTCGGTGTTTAATATATAAGAGGTATTTTTCTGGTTTCACATCGATTCGGTATTGGTTAATTTTTAAAATCCTTGCACCGTAACCGTTTAAGACTGTTGCACCAATCCGCGCTGTTTCAAGACCATTGGAAACACACAGCTCCATATAATTAGCAAAACCTTTATTTGTAGCATTTTTTATTACATTATAGGAAACACCCTGCTCCTTTAAAAGGTGAAGCGCATTAATGAGATTGACAGAATCACTTAAATGATAGGATAGAATGCCTTTTAAGAGAGTGCGAGTCAGTAATTCGGTATCTTCTTCAATTAAGTCGCCATAGTAATTGATCTCGATTTTTGCAGGCGCCTGCTTGTTTAATAATTGAATCACAAGCTGTCCCATTTGATCTCCAAGAAGTAAATATGGCTGAAGCTTTGCCTGAGTTTCCCCAGACATTTGCGGCATATTGACAGCATTCTGAATCGACTGCTTCTCAAATATCTCAATAATTTCCGCACTCACTTCTTGGGCTACCTTTTCCTGCGCTTCTACAGTGGAAGCTCCTAGATGCGGTGTTACGATGATATTTGGATTCTGCAGCAATTCTACATCTCCAACCGGTTCTTTTTCAAACACATCAAGGGCAGCTCCTGCAACATGCCCTGCCTGAATTGCTCTAACTAAAGCTTTCTCGTCGATCACCCCGCCGCGGGCGCAGTTAACAAAGCGGACACCTTTTTTTGTTTTACTTAAGTAGTCGTCATTTATCAGTCCGCGTGTATCATTTGTCAGAGGAGTATGAACCGTAATAAAATCGGATTCCTTGGCAATCAAATCAAGGCTTGCCTTTGTCATCCCCAGTTTCTTTGCCCGCTCTTCTGTTAGATAGGGATCAAATCCCAAGATGTTCATGCCAAAGCTTTTAGCCCGCTTTGCTACTTCTGTTCCAATCTTACCCATACCAATAACACCAAGCGTTTTTTTGTATAATTCCACCCCTTTAAAGGAGTTGCGGTCCCATTCCCCTGCAGAAGTTTTTTGATGGGCCTGTGGTATTTTTCTCGCTAATGACAGCATCATCGCTAATGTATGCTCTGTAGCGGCAATCGTATTAGCGCCCGGCGCGTTAATTACGATAATTCCTTTACGTGTCGCTGCATTGACATCAATATTGTCAACTCCTACACCTGCCCGGGCAATGACCCGAAGCCGATCTGCAGCTAAGAGTAGTTCTTCGGTTACCTTTGTTTGACTTCTCACAATAAGTGCATCGTATTCACCAATAATTTTTATTAAATCTCCAGTTGGCAGTGTAGGCTGCCGCTCAACAACAAAATGGGGATGCTCAATAAGACTCACTAAACCTGTGCTGCTAATTCCATCAGTTACAAGTACTTTATACATGCTCCATCTAACCTCCTAAGTTCTTTTTAAAAGCGATACAATACAGTTCTTCTTTCTTAAATTCCATTGCTTCCTAAATACTTTTTTGACATCAACTGTGGTGAAATACTGAGTGTATCTGTTTCGAAAAAAGCTCCTTTCTTCTAAAAATAGAAAACGCCCCTCATAACAGACAGTACTGCCTTGTTATGAGGGACGTGTATGAACGTGGTGCCACCCTCTTTTGCTGCTGAAAAATAAAAGCAGCCTCCATAAGTTAACGGTTTTCACCGGGCATACCTACTAAATGATTCAGCTGCCAGTTCAGAAGGGCTGGGCAATTAGAAATCAGAATCTTTTCTTTAAGAAATTGCACCGGTTCGCAGCAACCACCGGCTCTCTGGGGCTTTTTCTTAATGCCGTCTTCATCATCACTTTTTTTATTTGTATAATAAATCTGATTTGAATGAAATTTCAAAAACTAACCGAATATACGGACTATTCTACAACCATTCCTTCAAGATTGTAAAGGGATAAAGAGGAAAAAGTTTTTCTTTTTAATCAGAAAAATTTTAACCAAAATTTATAATCCTATTACGATGCGGTAGTAAGCGGTTTCACCGTAAAGCAGTAAAACAAATCTATTGTAAAAAAATTAAGAGAGTCATATAATGTCTACAACAGAAAAACAATTGTATTCCTTGAGTGGACATTTGTAGGAGGAGAATTCATGAAAGCAATCTCGATTGGGTTATTAGGTTTAGGCACTGTAGGTTCAGGTGTTGTTAAAATTATTGAAAATCATCAAGATAAATTAATTCACCAAGTAGGGTGTCCAGTTGTCGTTAAAAAGATCCTTGTTCAGGACTTACATAAGAGCAGGCCGGTTGACGTGGACACAAAGACTTTAACATCCAACCCTGATGAAATCCTATTTGACAATGAAATCGATGTAGTCATTGAGGTAATGGGTGGGGTGCAGGATACAAAGGACTATTTGATTACGGCGCTCCGCCAAGGAAAGCATGTTGTAACCGCAAATAAAGATTTGATGGCCCTGCATGGTTCAGAGCTGCTAACGGTTGCCTCAGAACATGGCTGCGACCTTTTTTACGAAGCAAGTGTGGCTGGCGGTATTCCTATTTTAAGAGGCCTTGTTGATGGACTTGCGTCAGACCGGATTACACAAATGATGGGAATTGTTAATGGGACAACCAATTATATTTTAACTAAAATGAGTGATGAAGGACGTTCATATGAAGAAGTCCTCAAAGAAGCCCAGGAGCTTGGCTTTGCAGAAGCGGATCCAACCGCTGATGTTGAAGGACTTGATGCTGCCAGAAAAATGACGATTCTTGCTACATTAGGCTTTTCGATGCATATTGACTTAGACGATGTAAAAGTAAGTGGTATATCCAGTATTACCGAAGAAGACTTACGCTATGGAAAACAATTAGGTTATACGATGAAATTAATCGGCTATGCCCATCGTGAGGGGGAAAAAGTCGAGGTAAGTGTCGCTCCTACCTTCCTATCCAATAATCATCCGCTTGCCTCTGTGCAAAATGAATATAACGCGGTTTACGTTTATGGTGAGGCAGTTGGAGAAACAATGTTTTATGGGCCTGGTGCAGGAAGCCTGCCGACAGCAACTGCAGTGGTTTCAGACCTAGTGGGTGTAATAAAAAATTTACGGCTTGGGGTAAATGGCCGAAGTGCTGTCACACCGCAATATCCTAAGCTGTTAAAGGATAATGAAGAAAAGTTTTCAAAATACTTCTTGCGCATTCATGTCCAAGATGAGGTTGGTGTTTTCGCGGATATTACCGCTATTTTTGCAAAATATGGGGTAAGCTTTGAAAAAATACTGCAGCTTCCTATCAAGAAAAATGAGACATCGGAAATTGTTTTAGTCACTCACAAGGCTTCGTTAACCAATTACGATAAAATTTTACTAGAATTATATGATTTATATGCAGTAAAGGAAATTAAAAGTGCATATAGAGTGGTGAGGAAATCGTTATGAGATGGCCGGGATTATTAGAAGCATATAAAGAATTTTTACCAATAAATCCAGGAACACCTAAACTTACATTAAATGAGGGGAATACTCCGTTAATAAAGCTCGAACGGTTATCAAAAGAGTGGGATATAGAGCTTTATGTCAAAATGGAAGGAGCAAATCCAACCGGATCTTTCAAAGATCGCGGGATGGTCATGGCGGTAGCCAAGGCGTTGGAGGAAGGCAGTAAAACAGTCATCTGTGCCTCAACGGGGAATACTTCCGCAGCAGCAGCAGCCTATGCGGCACGGGCAGGTTTAAAATGTATCATCGTCATCCCGGAAGGAAAAATTGCCATGGGGAAACTTGCCCAGGCGATGATGTACGGTGCAGAAATTATCTCGATCGAGGGGAATTTTGACCAAGCACTACAGATGGTTCGCCATATCAGTGAAGAAGAGCCAATTACACTCGTCAATTCAGTCAATCCATTCCGCCTTGAGGGACAAAAAACAGCGGCCTTTGAGGTTTGCGACCAGCTCGGCGATGCACCCGAGATTTTAGCGATTCCGGTTGGGAATGCCGGAAATATCAGCGCTTATTGGAAAGGTTTTAAGGAATTTGCCGATAAAAAGGGTACTAGTTTGCCACGGATGTATGGCTTTGAAGCGGCTGGTGCGGCAGCACTTGTTCATAACCGGGTCTTTGAAAATCCGGAAACGATCGCAACAGCGATTAGAATCGGAAACCCTGCGAGTTGGGATTTAGCTGTTTCAGCAGTTCAGGAATCAAATGGGTTGCTCGATGAAGTCATGGATGAAGAAATTGTTACGGCTTATAAAAAATTAGCCTCAGCTGAAGGGGTATTCGCTGAGCCAGCTTCCTGTGCATCGCTTGCCGGAGTTTTTAAAAGTATCCAAAAAGGTAAAATTGAAAAAGGAACGAAAATTGTGGCTGTTCTGACAGGTAATGGCTTGAAGGATCCAGATACAGCAATCCAAAGCAGTTTAGTGAAGCCAGTCCAACTGCCAAATGATGAACGTGCTGTAACGGAACATATTCGGGGAGTTGTCTGCGGATGACTCTAATTGACCGCTTAATGATTAAAGTACCTGCGAGTACTGCTAATCTTGGGCCAGGATTTGATTCGATTGGTCTTGCCCTAAATTTGTATTTGACATTAGAGATCGAGAAAAGTGATCAGTGGGAATGCTATTCTTGGTACGAGGAATTGAAGGATCTTCCAACAGATGATAGTCATTTTATTTGTCAAGTTGCCATTAAGACCGCGGCAGACTATGGAATTGATTTACCTCCATGTAAAATTAAAATAGATAGTGATATTCCATTGGCACGTGGGCTTGGCTCAAGTGCGGCAGCAATTGTTGCCGGGATTGAGCTTGCGGATGCTATTGGAGGCATGGGCTTGACAAAGGAGGAAAAGCTTCTGCTTGCGACAAAGTGGGAAGGACATCCTGATAATGTTGGTGCTTCCCTTTATGGGGGACTTGTGGTCGGGTGTTACGATCAACATGAGGTGGATATGCTGTCATTCACAAATGTTCCTTTAGAAATGGTTGTTGTGATCCCGAATGAAATCTTATTAACGAAGGAATCACGTGATGTTTTACCGGTTTCCTATTCTCGGCAAGATGCCATCAAGGCTTCATCAACAGCTAACCTCCTGATTGCGGCACTTTTAAGTCAAAATTGGACACTTGCAGGAAAAATGATGGAACAGGACCGCTTTCATCAGCCATATCGAAAAGCCCTTATCCATTCTTATGATGAGATTGAAAAATTGGCTAAAATGAATGGGGCATTCGGAGTGGCATTAAGTGGAGCGGGACCAACTGTAATTTGTTTTAGTGAAAAAGGAAAAGGGCAGAAGCTAAAGCAAGCCTTGGAAAAAGAATTTCCTGAAATGACCGTGAACCGGCTTTTTATTGATGATCATGGAAGTTGTGTGAATAAACTAGAGAAATTTGTGAAATAATCAGGGCAGCCTTGGCTGCCCTATTTTTTTAATAGAAAGACCTCGAAATCCTCCTTGCTTAATGGTTTATTAAACAAAAGAAAATTTATCCAAGTCATTGCCAATAAATATGAGGTATATGTTTGTTTTCTCCTAACTCGTACACAGACCGCTCATGGTATGGTAAAATAGTGTAAATATTGCAAAAATAGAGAGGGGGGATTATGAATTGAAGCTGCCCATTATTCAAACCAAACTGCGGATTCCAACTGTAAAGGATGACTTTATCAGAAGGGCAAAGCTCACGAGGAAAATGAAGATGATTCCTGAATATTCTTTGACCATTATTCATTCTGGAGCCGGTTTTGGCAAGAGTACGGCGCTTGCTTTGTTTATGAGGGACGAGAAGCTTCCGGGCTGCTGGTACTCGATCTCTCCGATGGATGATGACATCCTTCCCTTCCTTTCCTATATTGTACATGCCATACGACGAATTGTTCCTGCTTTCGGATGTGAGCTTTCCACATATATAGACACAATGGACCGCTACATTCGGGATGAGGACCTGAGTGTCTTATCTTCCCTATTTATCAATGAAATCGTTGAGATCAATGCTGAAATTACATTGATTTTGGATGATTTTCATCAAATTGAACATTCCTATACAATAAATAGCTGGATGGAAAAACTGTTAGAACATATCCCCCCCAATTTACATATGGTCATTTCAAGCAGAAGCCGCCCTGGATGGAAGCACCTTACGAAAATGAAAGCCTGCGGGCAATTATTAGAGATTCAAAGGGAAGACTTAGTCCTTACCATTGAAGAAGTGGAGCTGCTATTAACCGACCTGTATGGCTTAGAAATAGAGCCTCATCATTTACAGACGATTTACCAGATGACAGAGGGCTGGGTCATCGCCTTATGCATGATTGCCCAGCAGATTCCATTAAAAAAGGACATTTCCAAGCTTTTTGAGCATTCTTCACACTCACTGCACGACTTTTTTCAATATTTAGTGATGGAAGTCTTTTCGAAGCAGCCCCCCATTATTCAGCAGTTCCTCGAGCAAACTTCAATATTTGAAGAAATTGAGGAAGAAATTTGTGATGAAGTCATCGGGATACACGGAGCCGCGTCCATGCTTGAGCAATTGAAAGACCGAAATTTATTTATCCAGAAGGTTGGTTTAAGCCATTATCGTTATCACGCTTTATTTAAAGAGTTTCTGGAAAATATGTTTCAAAAAAATAATCCTGGTAACCATAAAGTACTGCACGAAAGATGTGCCCGTTTTTATGAAAAAAGACAGTTATGGGAGGAAGCGCTCTATCATTATAAAAAAATTCAACACCACCAAGCGATTGCCTCCATTTTACAAGAGAACGGCTTAAGGATGCTTGAAAGTGGAAAATTGGAAAGCCTCTATGATCAATTAACCATTCTTCCTGAAGTGGAGATGGAATCGTACTACCTTCTTTGGTATCTAAAAGCAGAAATTCATCGTTACCGTTCCCATTACCAAGACGCTGAGGATTGCTATGAAAAGTCCTTTATTGGTGCGGAAAAAAAGCAAGATTATCTTGGAATGAGTATGGCACTTGAAGGGAAAGCGAAGATTTATTTAGATACGATTCAGCCGTACCATGCCGAACAGCTTTTATATGAGGCCATTGCCTATCGTGAAAAAGGCAAGGGTTCGATTGAAGAAAAGGGGAAACTTTATCAATTGCTGTCTGAGAATTTGTTAAACTCGGGGAAAGCTTCAGAGGCCGAGAAATGGATCCAAAAATCAAAGGCAGTTAATTTTGATGGAAATTTAGAAGCAAGATTGTATTTAAGAACCGGCCGATTTGAGGAAGCAAAAAAAGTTCTTTACAAAGAAAAGTTGAATGATACAATCGTTACCTCATTGCCGCAAGCCCATCGTGAAACGGATTTATTACTTTCCTTAATCGAAGCCTTTACTGGTGAGGGAATAAAGGCGAAGGAGCTTGCCCAGGAAGGAATTCAACAAGGAATATGCTTTAAAGCTCCCTTCGTTGAGGCATGCGGCTGGATCCGTATGGGCCATGCCGTACAAATTTTAAATAAATATGAATCCCATTTATCCGAAAACTGCTACCAAACAGCGTTAGAAATTATGAACCAGCTGGGTGTGGATAGAGGGAAGGCCGAGCCCTTAATGGGTCTTTGTATTTTATACGGAACAAGAGGAGAACTGGAAAGGGCGTTGGAGGCAGGAAAGAAGGCACTCCAGGAAACAGAGAAGGTTCATGATGTTTGGCTTTCTGCCTTAATCACACTCTGCATGGGGATTACCTGCATTTATAATGAACGGTTGCCGAAGGCACTTCATTACTTGGAAAAAGCAGATTCTCTCTTCCAGCATTGTGAGGATTCCTTTGGGCAAATGCTCAGCAAGTTTTGGTTATCGAATCTTTATTATTTAGAGAAAAAACAAGATTTATATAAGCAAACAATGGATGAATGTTTAACTCTCGTGCAATTTCATGAGTATGAATTCTATTTTCATAACAGATCAGTATTTAGTCCAAGGGATTTACAAGTGTTTGTCCCATTGCTAATTGAGTGTATGAAAGAGGAAATTCAAACGCCATTTGTCAGAAAAACCTTACAGGACCTAGGGGTTACCACCGTTGATTCTCATCCAGGGTATTCGATTCGTGTTCAGGCTCTTGGCCAATTCCGGCTTTGGCTTGGTGAGAAAGAGGTAGGAGAAAAGGAATGGCAAAGAGAAAAGGCAAAGGAATTGTTTCAGTTATTCATTACGATGAATGAGCCGATAGCCAAAGATGAAGTGATGCAAATTCTTTGGCCCTATCAAGACAAAAAGAGTGCGGACCGTGATTTCAAGGTAGCCTTAAATAGTCTTCAGCATGTATTAGAACCAACGCGAAAAGCAAGAGCGGCACCATTTTTCATTATTCGAGACGGGATGTTTTATGGGTTAAATCCAAATGCTGTGATTGAAGTGGATACGGCTCATTTTCAGGCGCTGATACAAGAGGGCTTAAATGAAACCGAGGACGAAAAGGTCTGTTATTTTCTTGAGAGAGGATTGAACCTTTATCAAGGCGACTATCTGCCTGACCGTCGTTACGATGATTGGTGTATAAGCAAAAGAGAGAGCCTGCTCGTTTATTTTTTACGAGGAGCAGAAAAAATGGCTCAACTAATGGTTCGCCGTGAAAACTACGAAGCGGCAATTAATTGGTGTGAAAAAATTCTCGAACGCGATCGTACATGGGAAGAAGCCTATCGCTTATTAATGTATTGTTATTATCGAAAAAACAACCGCCCCCAAGCGATGAAGTGGTATCAAAAATGCACGGAAGTATTGGAGGAAGAATTGGGTGTAACTCCATTAGAACCGACAAGGAATATGTACAACATGATCATTTAATCAGAAAACTTCATTAATCCAATTGAGCAGCCTTAAAAATAGGGCTGTTTTTTATTGTCCAGTTACGGATCCATCGGTTCTATGGTTTTATAGCTAAGCCGTCATGAAAGTTAAAAAGCGACCTTCATGACGGATCGTCTAATGCTTGTCGGTGATTACGGGCGCCCCCCCGCTATTCTTAAACTATAGGAAAGTATAACTTTCCAATCATGCATAAGTGCAACTACGCTTCTGTCTTCGCCTAACGGCTCGCCAATCAGCGAGTTTTCTTTATTTGTAACTCCTCTGTAACTTCCTTCTCCTATCATAAAATCAAAGCTTTGCAAGTTTTAAAGTAAACAGTTTAAGGGGGAAAAAGTGTGAAGGGGTACCGCGGGAAATGGGCATTATTAGGTTTACTGATGTTTATGATGATATTTGCTAGTGCTTGCAGTTCTGACAAATCATCATCAGAGCCAAAGGATAATGGTGGAAAGAAAACGGAAAATAAAGAACCAATTAAAATTGGTGTGCTTGCCTCCAAGACAGGAGCACTCGAATCCTATGGAAAGCAAACATTAAGAGGCTTTGAGCTTGGGCTTGATTATGCAACAGATGGAAAAAGGGAGGTTGCCGGGAGAAAAATTGAATTCATTGTTGAAGATACTGAAACGAAACCTGAAGTAGCCGTCCAAAAAGCAACAAAGCTATTAGAAGAAGATAAGGTTGATTTTCTAGTTGGATCGTCCAGCTCGGCAGACACGTTAGCGGTTTTACCGTTGGCAGAGGAATATCAAAAGGTTATGGTGGTTGAACCAGCTGTCGCTGATAGTATTACAGGTTCAGAGTTTAATAAGTATATTTTTCACTCTGCACGGAACTCCTCACAGGATGCGGTTGCCGGTGCAGCGGCAATTTCCAAAAAAGGCATAAAAATTGCTACACTTGCGCCGGATTATTCCTTTGGACGTGATGGAGTAGCTGCCTTTAAAGAAGCAGCGAAAAAATTAGGTGCCGAGATTGTGAAGGAAGAATATGCGGATCCTGCTGCGACTGATTTTACTTCTAACATTCAAAAAATCATCGACGCTAAACCCGACTACCTCTTTGTTGTTTGGGCGGGCGCAAACTCACCATGGAAGCAAATTTCCGACATGAAGGTGCAGGATAAAGGAATCAAGATTTCCACCGGTGCCCCGGATATTGCGGCATTATCGACAATGGAGCCGCTGATTGGAATGGAAGGCTTTACGGTTTATTATCATGACTTGCCGAAAAATAAAATCAACGATTGGCTAGTGGTTGAGCATAAGAAGCGATTTAACGGCGATGTTCCCGATCTGTTTACACCAGGGGGGATGAGTGCAGCCATTTCCATTGTGGAAGCATTAAAGAAAACAAATGGTGATGCAGATGCGGATAAATTAATCAAAACGATGGAAGGTATGAGCTTTGAAACACCAAAAGGAAAAATGACCTACCGACCGGAAGATCACCAAGCGTTGCAGACATTGTATGCCATTAAGCTCGAGAAAAAAGACGGTGTTCCATATCCAGTGCCAGTGCTGATTAGAGAATTGACCCATGAAGAAACGGCACCGCCAATCCGAAACAAGTAAGAAAAAATATCGAGTAAAAATGACGGGGGTTAGACCAAATAAAACACGGTCACCCTCTTCCTTATTTCTAAAACTTACAGCCTAGGTGGTGAAATGAATGACTGCCCTTATAGAAACAAATGACTTATCAATTACTTTTGGCGGCCATACTGCCGTGGATTCTGTCAGTATTTCCGTTCCGGAGAAGCACTTTAAGTCGATCATCGGGCCAAATGGTGCTGGAAAAACAACCTTTTTTAATCTACTAAGCGGTCAATTAACGCCGACTCAAGGAAAAATCTATTATCGGGGAAAGGATATCACGAAATTTTCGCCGACAAACCGCACAAGAGAAGGGATCGGCCGTTCCTTTCAAATTACAAATGTATTTCCTAATTTAACGGTATTGGAAAATGTAAGATTAGCGGTCCAATCACAGGCGGGGATTCGGTATCAAATGCTGTTTCATTATAAAAAATATCAAGCATTTGAAGAAAAGGCATTAGAGTGGCTGAAGCTTGTCCTATTAGAAGATAAAAAAGATTCACTGGCAAGTAATCTTGCCCATGGCGAAAAGCGGAAGCTTGAAATCGCCATGCTGCTGGCGCTTGAAACGGAAGTTCTTTTATTAGATGAACCAACAGCAGGCATGTCGCTTGAGGAAGTACCGGCGATTTTAGAAGTGATAAAAAGAATTAAAAAACAAGGGAACCGGACGATTATCCTAATCGAGCACAAGATGGATATGATTCTAGATTTATCGGATTCGGTAATGGTCCTTTTTAATGGAAGGCTTTTGGCTGATGGGACCCCGGGGGAGATCATGAAAAATGAAACAGTGCAATCTGCCTATTTAGGAGGTCAACTCGATGAACGACCTGTTGAAACTTGATAATGTGGAGACCTATATTGGTCAATATCATATCCTCCAAGGTGTTTCCTTTGAGGTGAAAAAAGGAGAAGTAACCGTCCTTCTTGGAAGAAATGGAGCCGGAAAAACCACGACATTACGAACCATAATGGGTCTGAATCCGGCATCGAAAGGTAACGTCCTGTTTAAAGGCGGACCCATTCAATCTCTTCCAACCTATTCTATTGCCAAAAAGGGCATCGGTTATGTTCCTGAAGATCAGGGGATTTTTGCGGGATTAACGGTTGAGGAAAACATGTGTGTCGCAATTCAAAAAGAAAATGAGGAAACATCAAAACGCATGGAGTGGATATTAAATCTGTTTCCCGACTTGAAAAAGTTTTGGAAAAAACCGGGCGGCTTGCTAAGCGGCGGGCAAAAACAAATGCTCTCTATCGCAAGGGCGTATGTGAACGAAAATGAGCTGCTGCTAATTGATGAGCCAAGTAAGGGCTTGGCCCCAATAGTCGTGGAGAAGGTAATGGATTCCATTTTACAAATGAAAGATCAAACAACCATCGTGTTAGTCGAACAAAATTTCATGATGGCAAGCACGATTGGTGATTGTTTTTACATCATTGACGATGGACGAACCGTGAGTCAGGGTACGATGAAGCAATTAAAAGAAGATGAAGAAATGAAACGAAAATATCTTGGGATTGCGTAAGGAAGGAGGGACCTCTTAGTGGATTTGATCATCAATTTAACCTTAAACGGCCTGGCGACAGGGATGCTGATCTTTTTATTGGCCGCCGGTTTAACACTTATTTTCGGCTTGATGGATGTGCTGAATTTTGCCCATGGCGGATTATTTGCATGGGGAGCGTACAGCGGTCTTTGGATTTATTCGCAGACCGATAGTTTTATCATCGGAATCATTGGCGCAATTTTGATGGGATTTCTGCTCGGAATTATTACCGAAAAGTGGATTATTAAACCAGTATATGGAAACCATGTGCAGCAGATATTGATCACCCTTGGCCTCATGCTTGTATTATCTGAGATGTTAAAAGTTATTTGGGGACCTAATCAAATTACGGCATCGCCGCCGGATTATTTAAAGGGCAGCTGGGAGCTAGGTGGGATCATTATCATTAAGTATCGTGTATTTATCATTTTAGTTGGGTTCCTCATTTTTGCTAGTGTGCAATACGTCCTCAATAAAACAAAAATCGGCCTTGTTGTCCGGGCAGGTGTGATGAATAAAGAAATGGTGCAAGCGCTTGGGATCAATATTCAGAAGGTGTTTATGTTTGTATTTATGATTGGTGCCGGTATGGCAGCACTTGGCGGCGTGCTGCTCGGACCATATTCCGGTGTCATTCATGCCGGTATGGGAATGGAATTCGCCATCCTCGCATTCATTGTGGTGGTCATCGGAGGGATGGGGAATTTTAAGGGTTCTGTGTTAGCAGCTATCTTGGTTGGACTTTCCGGTTCCTTTATGGCTTATTATGTTCCAGACCTATCACTGGCAGTGAATATGCTCCTCATGGCTATTGTGTTAATTATTCGACCGCAGGGTTTATTTGGAGCGAAGGGGTGAGACCATGCGATGGATTCAAGGAAATAGAATGACGGCCATCATTTTTGTTATAGCAGCTTTTCTGCTCCTTTTGCCGTTTGTCTATGAATCAAGAAACTTATTGATTTTATTAACACAGATATTTATCTTTTCGATTTTTGCCATGAGTTATGATCTGTTACTTGGATTTACCGGGATTGTCTCTTTTGGGCATGCGATGTTTTTTGGAATTGGCGCTTATTCAATCGGTATTTTTATGAAACGGTTTGAACCAACACTTGGGTATTTCATTTTGGCAGTGCTGACAACGATTGCCTTAACAGCGATTGTCAGCTTTATTGTTGGCTTGCTGACGCTTCGATTAAAAAGTCATTTTTACGCCATGTTAACTATGTCATTATCAGGACTTTTTCTGGTCTTAGCAGAAAAGTGGCGGACGATGACCTATGGAAATGATGGGTTTACCTTTCGTGTTCCGGAACAGTTTATTGACCGGACAAATTTTTATCTGCTGAGCCTGTTTCTAATGGTGGCGGTCTTTCTGCTTTTGAAGCGGTTTACCAATTCCCCGCTGGGCCGTGTGCTTCAAGCCATCAGAGAAAATGAGCAGCGAACGGAATCATTAGGATACCATGTCCTGCATTATAAAATTGCCGCAAGTGTGGTGTCAGGTGTATTGGCGGGGTTCGCGGGAATTTTGTATGCGGTCTCACTTCGGTTTGTCAATACGAGTGTGTTTTCAATGGATATCACCTTGGATGCTTTATTGATGACGATTATTGGCGGTGTGGGCACATTAGTCGGTGCCATCATCGGTGCGGGGCTAATTGAGTTTGCCCATGATTGGTTAACAGCATTGGCAAAGGAGCATGTGATATTTGAACGCTGGATTATCTTCTTTGGCATTATTTATATTCTAGTGGTTATGTTTTTTCCAAGAGGCATTGTCGGAACGTTAAGTACAATTTCTTGGAAACGGAAGAAACAACGTGCTATTAAAAAAGAAGAAAAAGTGGCGGGATAGAAGGTGGAACGAGTGGATATCAATCAAATTGCTTCCTTTGTCGTTCGGTTTCAATTAGCAGCCGTTGAGAAGGAAACAGGAAGGAAACAATGGCGAATAAAAGTTACGCATGTGCAGGAGGATCGGGAGACGTTATTTGAGTCGATTGAAGAAGCGATGGAATTTATGCAGGAAATGGCAGAAGAAGCTTAGATGAGCAGGTGATGGTGATGCAAATTGGAATTTTGAGCACAGGAACTTATCTTCCAGAGGGTTGTATGACTGGAAAAGAGATCGCAGAACTGGCAGGTATCCCTGTTCCTGTTGTCGAAGAAAAAATGGGAATCAAAAAAAAGCATGTCCCAGGAGCTAATGACCATACGTGTGAAATGGGGATTATCGCCGCGAAACAAGCAATTGCAAAGGCCGGACTTAATCCATTAGAAATTGATCTGGTGATTTACATTGGAGAAGAACATAAGGAATATCCTCTTTGGACAGCAGGGATCAAGCTGCAAGAAGAAGTGGGAGCGTTTCATGCTTGGGCATTTGATGCTGCTTTACGATGTGGGACGACCGTCATGGCTTTGAAAGTGGCGAAAAGTATGATGATTGCTGACCCTTCCATTCGCACTGTCCTGCTCGCAGGCGGTTATCGGAATGTTGATTTCATTGATTACGAGAATCCCAGAACCCGTTTCATGTTTAATCTTGGTGCCGGGGGCGGAGCGATTCTTTTACGAAAGGGGCATAACGAAAACCTTCTATTAGAGACGGAACTTATAACAGACGGTTCTTTTTCTGAGGATGTTGTGGTTGTTTCAGGTGGAACGAAAAATCCGATTACGAAAGAGGCGATTGACAAGCGGCTCAATATGCTCGATGTCCTTGACCCTGTAGGCATGAAACAGCGTTTAGAACAAAAGTCGATGGACAATTTTTTAAAGGTAATTCGCGAATCTTTACGGAAAAGTGGATATAGTGAAGCAGAACTTTCCTATTTGGCGATTCTTCACATGAAAAAATCAGCCCATGAATATGTTTTAAAAGAGTTAGGTTTGTCCGAAGCGCAATCTATTTATCTAGAAGACTACGGGCATATCGGACAAATCGATCAAATTTTGTCCTTGGAGCTTGCCTTGAGAGAAGGAAAAATCAAGGATGGTGATGTCGTCGTTTTTGTCAGTGCTGGAATTGGATACGCTTGGGGAGCAACAACTATTAAATGGGGGAAGGGTGAGTGGAATGGTTAACATTTCTATGAAGGAAGTGCTTTTGCCGAATGGAGAAACACTTGTTTATAGGGAGAGAGAAGGCGGCGAGATAAAGGTTTTGTTAATCCATGGAAATATGACATCTTCGAAGCATTGGGATCTCGTACTTAATAATATGGATACAAAATATAAGCTTTTTGCGGTCGATTTACGAGGCTTTGGCGGTTCTAGCTATAACAATCTAATCATGTCCATTAAAGATTTTTCCGATGATGTGAAGCTGTTTGTTGATGAAATTGGTTTGAAGGATTTCGCAGTGGTTGGCTGGTCAACGGGAGGCGCAGTAGCGATGCAATT
The DNA here is from genome assembly GCF_030123405.1 of Neobacillus sp. WH10. Lineage (GTDB taxonomy): Bacteria > Bacillota > Bacilli > Bacillales > Cytobacillaceae > Neobacillus. Next base: position 4,321,154 of record NZ_CP126110.1, on the reverse strand, counting down.
TGCTGCTGATTACCCGGGCTATTGTAACAAGCTGGTTTTATTAGCATCAGAATCAACACGAGGCTACCCATTCGATGGAAAAATAAATGAAATTGATGAGCCGCGGCGCTTTGCTTTACATGAGGAGATTAAAAAGGATTTGATTCGAACTATTCCTGTACAAACAGCCTATGACACGAATGATACGGCTTTATTAAAACTGATTTGGAACGCTGTAATTTACACCCATAATCAACCCGCTCCGGAACTTTATGATGAATATGTTCAAGACATGAGGACACAAAGGAATCTAGCAGAGGTTCATCATTCCAATAATACTTTTAATATTAGCCGTCACCATAATGGGCTTGTTGAGGGCAATGGTAAAGTGGATTTAATTAAGGTCCCTGTTCTCGTTTTGCAAGGGGATCGCGATATGGTGATTTTGAAAGAAATGACAAAGGAACTTGTTGAGGACCTAGGAGAAAAAGCAGTTTATATCGAATTAAAAGATTGCGGGCATTCTCCATTGGTGGATGACCTTCCACAATTATTGAAGGCTATGACAGGATTTTTGGAGGAGTAAGGGATGAGATTACAAAATAAAGTGGCTATTATAACAGGGGCGGCTGGTGGAATTGGCTTAACCGCTGCTGAGGTGTTTGCTCGAGAAGGTGCGAATGTAGCGATGGTAGATTTCAATGTGGAGCAAGGGGAAGAACGTGCACATAAGCTCAGGGAGAAGGGCTATGATGTTACCTTTTTTCAAGTAAATGTAGCGGATCGTCAGAGTGTTGATGAAATGGTCGAAAAGGTTCAAGGAACCTATGGGAAAATTGACATCCTTATTAATAATGCGGGAATTACGAGAGATGCGATGCTGTCAAAGCTATCGGTTGAGGATTTTCAAACGGTACTTGATGTTAATCTAACGGGTGTCTTTCACTGTACACAGGCCGTATTACCAGCGATGATTGCGAATGGCTGCGGAAAAATTATTAATACATCTTCTGTATCTGGAGTTTATGGAAATGTCGGACAAACGAATTATGCAGCCACAAAAGCTGGCGTTGTCGGCATGACAAAAACATGGGCGAAGGAACTTGGACGAAAAGGGATAAATGTCAATGCTGTAGCTCCAGGATTTATCGAAACCGGGATGACGGCAAAGGTGCCAGAAAAAGTTTTGGCACAAATGATACAGATGGTACCCCTTGCCCGCTTAGGAAAGCCGGAGGATATCGCTAATGCCTATCTATTCCTAGCATCAGATGAATCGAATTATGTTAATGGTACAGTGCTCCATGTGGATGGCGGAATAATGATGTAATTTGTTAAGCGACCTCTTTGGGGGTCGTTTTTTTATGGTGATTGTGACTCATTTTTGAACTTTGTTCATATCAGTTAGAAAATTGTTCATATCCTCAAAGAATTTGTTCATAACCTCTAGGAAATGTTCATATCTTCAAAGAATTTGTTCATATTCTCTAGGAAATGTTCCTATCTTCAAAGAAATTGTTCATATCCACTAGGAATTGTTCCTATCTCAAAAGTATTGTTCATATCTTCAAAGAATTTGTTCATATCCTCTAAAAATTGTAGATTTTTCCTGAAACTTTGTCGATAACACCTCTCATTCGTAAACTTGATTCAAATATATTCCACTGTAACTGCTCTGTAACTAGAAATGAGTAAGATGGTTCCATCTAGTAGTGAAGGAGCGATTGGTCGGTGAGCTGGGAATTGGATTGGCTGGAAAATCGGGCAAGATTATCACCAAATAAGGATGCGATTATAGATGAAAAGACAAATAAGGCTTGGACATTTAAAGAATTGAATAAGCGAGCAAATTCCACAGCGAGCTGGCTTCATACCCAGGGCGTTAAAAAAGGCGATCGGATTGCCTTGTTATCGCCAAACCATATTAGCTATTTTGATTTGTTGTTTGCCTGCGGAAAAATTGGCGCCATTTTTGTCCCGCTTAATTGGCGTTTATCGATGCATGAAATAAAGGAAATAGTTAAGGATTGTACACCTGTTTTACTCGGAATTCATAAGCAGTTTGAAGGCATCTGTCAGCAATTTAATAACTTAAATACCTTTTTTATTGGAGATGCCAGCTATGAAGAACTGGTTTCGTCTCCAATTACAGATTGTTTTAGAGAGGAAATCTCGGAAAATGACCCCCTGGCGATGATTTATACTGGCGGAACTACTGGGAAACCAAAAGGTGTGGTGTTAAGCCATCAATCCATTCTCTGGAATGCCATTAACACAATCGTAAGCTGGAGTTTAGCAGAGGATGATGTTACGGTAAACTATATGCCAATGTTTCATACCGGTGGATTAAATGCCTTGAGCATTCCAATTCTAATGAATGGGGGAACAGTGGTAATAGGTGAGTCATTTTCAGGAAAAAAAGCGGTGGAATCAATGAGTAGGTATCGCTGTACAACGATTCTTCTCGTCCCAACCATGTATCATATGCTTATTCAAACAGACGAATTTCAAAACAACGAATTCCCTTTTATGAAGATCTTTATATCAGGGGCAGCACCATGTCCCTTTCAAATCTACAATGCATTTCAGAAAAAGAGATTAGCTTTTAAAGAGGGATACGGGTTGACAGAAGCAGGCCCGAATAATTTTTATATAAGTCCGGAAGATGCTCAAGTGAAACGTGGTTCTGTCGGTAAACCAATGCTGTTTAATTCGATAAAATTGGTAAAAACAGACGGCTGTGAGTCAGAACCCAACGAGGTTGGTGAGCTTTTAATAAAAGGGAAGCATGGCTTTTCGTTTTATTGGAACCATGAACAGGCAACAAGAGAAGCGATAAGGGATGGATGGATTCATACGGGTGATTTAGCGAAGAGGGATGAACAAGGCTTCTATTATATCGTCGGACGGAAAAAAGATATGATCATTACGGGCGGAGAGAATGTCTATCCTCTTGAAGTAGAGCAGTGGCTGGCCGCACATCCGGCGATTGACGAAGTGGCAGTCCTAGGGCTGCCGGATGAAAAATGGGGTGAAATCGTTGCTGCTTTTATTGTATTAAAACAAACATACACGTTACCAGATGAGGAATTAAAAATGTATTGTAAATCAAAATTAGGCCGATACAAAATTCCAAAACTATTCATTCACTTAGAGGAACTGCCAAAAACTCATGTTGGTAAAATAGATAAAAAGAAATTAAAAGAAATGAGTATTCAAATGTAAAAGGGGGAACCATGACGTTCACCCTTTTTATACATTTTGTGCTATTTTTCCTTTCTGAAGGCATAAATCCAACATCCAAGGCCATTTTCCATGCCCGGAATTTGTATTGATGTGTCCTGTATCAGGTAAAACGATAGATGGAAAAGCTAAGTTTAAATAGTTTTTGGCATCCTCCATACTGCAATAAGGATCATTAGATGAATGGACAAATAAAGTGTCTCCGGCTATTCTCGAAAGATGCTGTTTCTTCAAAGGTACAGGATAAAATGATTTTGCTTCTGAAAGAACGATGGTTGGAGATGGCGGTGCAACGATTATTACTTGCTGGGCAATCATTTTCGTTTGAATATCTGCATAATGAAGCCAAAGTAAACAGCCAAGACTGTGGGTAATAACGATGAGTCGGTGATCAGTCGGGATTGTTTTAATCGCTGAATGTAATTCCTCCAACCAGACCTCCCTAACAGGAGAATCGAAATGTGAGAAGGTTGGATAACATACATGATAGTTTCTCTCTGTTAGTTCGTGAGCCAGCCATGTTTGCCAGTGATCAGGACCGCTCCCTCCTAATCCGTGGATGATAAGAAAACTCTGTTGGTTCATAAGATCCATCCTTTGTACTTTAATTTACTATTCCGATTGATTAAGTTGGTATTGATAAAATTATAATGTTACTGAATAGAATTGACAACTAGTGATTTAAATATATATTTGCAATTGAAGCGATAAACCATCAATATTAATGGATAGGTTAAGTAGAAAGCAGGGATATATTTGTCAGATTTTTTATCATTAGGTATTTCAAAAGTATTAGTAGATAAATTACGCGGCTACGGTGTTGCAAAACCGACACCAATTCAAGAACAAGCAATTCCGATTGTGATGAATGGTAACGATATTATTGCCCAGGCGCAAACCGGTACAGGGAAAACATTTGCCTTTATCCTGCCAATTCTTGAAAAAATTAATCGAGAAGCAGCACATGTTCAAGCACTTATCGTTACACCAACGAGAGAATTAGCCTTGCAAATAACGGATGAAATTGAAAAATTGATTGCTGATATACATGGAGTAGCTGTTTTGGCTGTTTACGGCGGGCAGGATGTTGATAAACAGTTGAAAAAATTAAAAAGGAATCCGCAAATTGTAGTGGGGACCCCTGGTCGGCTGTTAGATCATATAAGGAGAGAAACGGTTCGATTATCGGAAATATCCTTCCTTGTTTTAGATGAAGCGGATCAAATGCTTCATATAGGGTTTCTTGGTGAAGTAGAGGACATAATTAGGGAAACGCCTGTGAATCGACAAACCATGTTGTTTTCCGCCACAATGCCACCGGAAATTCGGAAATTAGCCGCGAAACATATGCGTGCTCCCGAGTACATTCAAATAGAAAAAACACAAGGCCCTGCTGAAAATGTGAAGCAGATGGCGATTCATACGATAGACCGGGCAAAACAAGCGACCCTCATCCACTTAATCGAAACGCATCGGCCATTTTTAGCCGTTATCTTTTGCCGAACGAAGCGGAGGGTAAGTAAACTTTATGATGCGCTGAAAGCCAACGGATTTTCTTGTGATGAATTGCATGGAGACTTGTCACAAGCAAAAAGAGAACAAGTGATGAAGCGGTTTAGAGATGCGGAGATTCAGCTATTAATTGCAACCGATGTAGCGGCAAGAGGACTAGATGTCGAAGGGGTCACACATGTATTCAATTATGATATCCCTCAAGATGCTGAAAGCTACGTCCATCGCATTGGAAGAACGGGCAGAGCAGGAATGACGGGCTTGGCAATCACGTTTTACTCATCAGCGGACCGTCCCATACTGGACATGATTGAAAAAGAATTGAATATCACCATCCAAAAGCAAAACTTGGAGAAACGAGAGAATTCCCAGGACGATAAAAAGGGTCGTCCAAATGTCGAAAAAGAAAAACGAGGTAAGGTGAAGGAAACCCAAAAAAGGAAACAGCAGAATAATTGGCAAAATGAAAATAGAAGTGGGCAAAAAAAGGGAACAAAGGCTGCTTCAGATAAAAGAAGAAGTAAAGCTTCTGGAGAAGTTCCAAAAAATAGACCTGGAGGAGCGCGAAAAACTAGCGGAAAAAGGAAATGAAGTTATCAATAATGATTCAAAAAAGTGGGACCGAAATAATTATCAGTCCCACTTTACATTAGGCTTTTAAAACCACACGCTCTGCGTGTGTGCAAACGAAACTTCAAGAGTTGTATTAGAAGAGAAAAAATCTCCAATCGTTATAATAGAAGATGGCCGTCAAACCAACTTCAATAACGAGAGGAGATCATGCTCATGTCGAGCGACAATAGTTTATCACATACAAGATGGAATTGTAAGTATCACATCGTGTTCATCCCAAAATATAGAAGGAAAATTATTTATGGGAAACTAAGAAAGGATATAGGTGCGATTCTAAGAAGACTATGTGAAATGAAAGATGTAGAAATTATTGAAGCACATGCAATGCCAGACCATATTCACATGTTAGTCAAAATACCACCGAAAATGTCAGTTTCGTATTTCATGGGATATTTAAAGGGAAAGAGTTCCTTGATGATCCATGATAGACATGCAAATTTAAAATACAATCATGGTAATCGAACATTTTGGGCAAAAGGATATTATGTAAGTACAGTTGGATTAAATGAAAAAACGATAGCAAAGTATATTCGGGAACAGGAAGCAGAGGATCGTTTGCGCGACAACATGAGCAAGCGAGAATACGTTGATCCATTTAAAGATAAATAGTGGAGATAAACGGTTGACGGTCAATTAAGAGGCCCCTTCAGGGGCTTTGTTGGTAAAGTGCCCTTATAGGGCGAAATTAAAACCGCCCGTTTTACGGGCGGATACTTACTTATTTATTAGCCATTCCCATACCCGTATTGGATTTAACGAGAACTTCATCATATTTTTTCACATCTGCCTTTTGGCTGGAGAAGATGGTTCCAAGGTACCCTGCTAAAAATCCGAGCGGGATGGAAACAATTCCTGGCGTTGTAAAAGGGAATAATGCCTCACCTACAAAAATGGCTTTTCCGACTTCAGGGCTGAATACGTTCGGACTAATCAACACTAATCCAATCGCGGAAATTAAGCCAAAAATCATGGCGCAAATGGCTCCGGTCGTATTAAACCGCTTCCAATAAATAGTGTAGATGATCACCGGTAAATTGGCGCTTGCAGCAACGGCAAAGGCTAACGAAACAAGGAAGGCAACATTTAGCGTTTGTGCTCCTAGTGCGAGAATAATCGAAACGACAGAAACGCCAATCGCAGCCCAGCGAGCCATTCTAACCTGCTGCTTTTCAGTTGCTTTTCCTTTACGAAGAATTTCATTATAAAAATCATGGGAAAATGCGGAAGCAGCTGTAAGGACTAAACCAGCAACAACGGCAAGTATCGTAGCAAAAGCAACTGCCGAAACAAAGGCAAACAACATATTACCACCGAGTGCTTTTGCCAATAGCGGCGCAGCCATATTACCGGCAGGATTGGCCGCCACAATTGTTTCATTGCCGACAAATGCTGCAGCGCCAAACCCTAGGAAAATCGTCATGACGTAAAATAACCCGATTATCCAAGTAGCATAGACGACTGAAGCACGGGCTGTTTTCGCATCCTTCACAGTAAAAAAGCGGACAAGAATGTGAGGCAGTCCTGCCGTCCCTAGGACTAGTCCCATATTTAAGGAAAGTGTATCTAGTCCGTCCTTGTATTTTACCCCTGGATTCAAGAAAGCTTCTTTTAAAGGCGTAGCTGTTTTCATTTGGGCAAACATATCGGTAATACTAAAGTTAAACTTTGCAAAAACAATAATAGAGATAATGAATGTTCCGCCCATCAGAAGTATGGCTTTTATGATCTGCACCCAGCTTGTTGCATGCATTCCTCCAAAAATAACGTAAACTGTCATTAATACCCCGACAATTAATACAGATGTTGTATATTCTAAGCCTAATAATAATTTAATTAGTGCACCAGCGCCTACTAGCTGAGCAATCATATAGAAAATAGAGATGGTCATCGTATTCATTGCCGCAAATCCGCGAATTTTCTTCGCATTAAAGCGTGCGGCAATCATATCGGCTAACGTATATTTTCCTAGATTTCTTAAAGGTTCTGCTACTAAATAAAGAACGACTAGATAGGCAACGAGGAAACCAATACTGTAAAAAAAACCATCAAAGCCGGTTAAGGCGACCGCACCGGCAATACCCAGGAAGGATGCGGCTGACATATAATCACCAGCGATAGCAAGTCCGTTTTGCCAGCCGGTAAGACCGCCGCCGGCAGTGTAGAATTCACTGGCGTTCTTTGTCTTTTTTGAAGCATAGTAGGTAATGACTAACGTTACTAGTACGATCCCGAGAAACATCAGAAAAGCAGGGGTATTCATCAGCTATTGCCCCTTTCATGGAGAACTTGATTAGCTAATTCATCAAATTTAGCTGCTTTTTTCGAGTAAATCATACATAATGCCCATGTCATAATAAATTGTAAAAAGGCAAAAACCCAGGCCCATGTAATGCTGCCAATAAATTTGTTGTTTAGCACGGTTGAGTAGGAGGTTAATATTGGTAATGCAAAATAAAAACAAAAAAAGAAGATCGTAAAAGGAATAATAAATTTTTTCTTTTCTGAGAGTAATGATTGAAAAGAAGAAGACTGGACAATTGAGGTGTAATCGCTTTCGGATTGATTAGAAACTTTTTTAGCCTCCATAGGATGCTCCCCTTTCGTATAAACCCCTTTGTTCAATTTAAAAATCGAAGAATAAAATAAATGGCAATGATGACTGAAGGAAATGCTGATGAAAATAAGGTATTGATGCAATGAACTTAAAAAATGATAGCCTCCCTTAATAAAAAGATTTTTCTAAAATTTAGAAATATTCACTTTTCTTATTATAATTATTTGGAATAGCGGTTGCATGAGTATATTTTCCTAAAAGGCGAGGATTCAATTTTTCTTTGAATAGGTAATAATCCATATAAAAAAATCAGCGGCTCAAGTAACCGCTGATTTTTATTATCCAATTTTTTTCCGAGATCTTTCGTTATTGCTTTTTACGTAATGATCTTCCCAAAGCTGTTTGATTTTGCTTCTGCCATAATTAATTTCAGGATTAAACTGAATAGAAGCTTGCTCCCTTACGGTACGAACGTTTAATACTGCCTGTTGAAGCTCTTCGTCGATAATGGCTGTTCCTTTTCCGGAATGCTTGGCAATAGAAATGCCTGCTGTTGTTCCCTGGGCCAAAGCAATTTTTCCGCTCTCAATTCCAGTAATATTTCCTGCAACAAAAAGACCATCGAGAGGAGTTTCCATCGTTTCCGAATGGTGTGGAACATATCCGCCAAGTTCAGGGACGTATTGGAATGGACATCCGGCAATAGCAGCAAGTTCTGCGAGTGGATACAAGCCGCCTGCGATACAAACGAAGTCTGCCTCGTATATTGAATCAGTCCCGGGAACAATGTTGCCTAGGGCATCGATATCAGCAACCCGTACTCCCTCTACTTGATCTTTTCCGATAATCTCTAGTGCTGCACAGCGAAGTTGAAGAGGAGTGCCATTTACCTTTACACCGCTTTTGGGATAAAAGTTAATCCCGATTTTCCTCATCCATTCATGTTTCATGAACCTGCTCCCAAATCGCAGCAGCGGTGAAGGTGCTAGATGGGAAGTATGTAAAAGCGTTTTTAAAACTTCTTCCGGTTCCCCTGATTTTTGACTAATTGGATTTTTTTCCGGCAGCACAATCCGATCTACATTGATACCGGCCAGTTGAAGCTCATTTAAAATCGCAAAAGCAAGAATATTAGCTCCGATAATGATGCCCTTCTTACCTACTTGAACGCGATGAACATTGGTCATGACTTGTGCCGCCCCAATTGACATTACGCCTGGAAGAGTCCAGCCTGGAACAGGAATGGGATATTCAGCGGCTCCTGTTGCCACTAACACAAAAGCAGCTGACAATGTTCCTGAGTTTGTATACACGTTCCATTGCCCGTCTTCTTTTTCTAAGTTATAAACAGATACACCACAGCGAATATCAACTCCCAAATTTTTAGCCTCTTGAAGAAGGCGTTCGGATTCTTTAATACCATTCCACCATTCTCCGGAAGGTTCCTGGTGCAGCTGTCCTAGTAATCTTCCTCCTGGTTTAATAAATTCATCAAGAATGGTAACGCCCAGCCCATATTTGGCACAGGCAATCGCCCCTGCTAGTCCCGCAGGGCCTGCTCCAATCACAATCACATCTCTCATCGCTGCTCCACCATCCTCTTGACGATATTTGGAAGCTGCTTACCACTTTCCACAATCATGCCTTCTTCTACCACAGTTAAACAAGCTCTTACGTTTGCTTGACCGTTCACGTTTACACGACACTCCATACAATGTCCAATATTGCAATAAATTCCTCGAGGTGTTCCGCTTTCTTCATGAACCCGCAGCTTTCTTACCCCATTCGCCAATAGTGCTGCAGCGATCGTTTCATCTTCATAAGCTTCATATGGTTTTCCATCAAATTGAAAAGAAAGTAAATTTCTATCATTTAATTTGCCTAGAACGGGATGGTCTATTATTCTAGTCATTTACTTTCACTTACCGTTCCGAATGATATTGGACGGACAGGAGGCTGGTATTTTAACGGGATGTCACCTGGAACTGCGGTCGGAACAACACTTTCGATGATTTTATCAACCGAAACACGGCACGTACGACCGCCACAGAAGCCCATTCCGGCCCTAGTTCTTAGTTTCAATTCTCTAGCTGTACATTTATGCTCATTTGCGGTTGTCAGAAGCTGTCCATATGTAACTTCTTCACATCGGCAAACAACCATTTTCTCAATGTTTGTCATTTGAGCTCCTCCTCTTTCTCTTATATTAAAATTACTATGCAAAAATCATACCAACTTTAATGGAGGATGCAGATTAATTGATGCCAAGACGTTTCAATCGATTGTATAAAGTTGCCCTTGTGATGCCGAGTTGCTTTGCACACTCTAACTTGTTCCCATTAACAATCTTCAAGGCCTTTTCAAGTACTTTTTTCTCGTGCTGATCCATTTCTTCCTGCAGAGACCTGATGGTGTCATTTTTTTCTTCGCTGTTATTAGATGGAAGCGGCAGGTTATTCATATTTGCAGTACTATTGTTAGTGAAGAGCAGATAATCTTTTCTAATTACCCCATCTGTTGCGAAAACAACCAGTCTTTCAGCAAAATTACGTAACTCACGAATATTGCCGGGCCATTCGTATTGAAGCATTTCCTGCAATACCTCTGGTGAAAACTCATGTATCGGGCGATGGTAGTGCTGAGAAAATTCATTTAGGAAATAGTGAGTAAGTTCAATGATATCTTCATATCTCTCCCTTAATGGCGGGATATGAAGAGTAACAACATTTAATCGGTAATATAAATCTTCACGAAATTGTCCTTGTTTCATTAGTGCTTGTAAATCTCTGTTCGTAGCGGCGATTACCCGGAAGTCGATATCGATTTCTTTTTCACCACCGACCCGGTAATATTTTCGCTCCTGAAGTACTCTAAGCAGCTTTACCTGCATATCAAGCGGCATTTCCCCAATTTCATCAAGAAAAAGAGTACCTCCTTTGGCGAGTTCAATCTTTCCTTTTTTTCCTTTGTAATCAGCACCGGAGAAGGCCCCGCGTTCATAGCCGAATAATTCACTTTCAAATAATGATGCGGGGATTGCCCCGCAATTAATCGAAATAAAAGGTGCATTTGTCTTTTCGCTAGCTTCATGGATGGCTTTTGCAAACACTTCTTTTCCTACGCCGCTTTCACCTAAAATTAACACGGTAGATTTAACAGAGCATACTTTTCTAGCTAATTGAATGGTTCTTTGAATTGCAGTACTTTTCCCTTTAATTAAATAAAAGGGATCAACAGAATGCTTAAATTTAGCTACTTCCTGTTCTAAACGATGCACTTCGTTGGACATATTAAATAATTTTTCATTCAGCATGACTTGATTTGTGACGTCAGTCTCTGAAACAACTGCACCGATAATATGATCATTAAAATAGACGGGGTTGGAATTAATTAATACAAATAGATCGGACCTTGGGTGATGGTACTGACTAGTAATGCTTTTACCGGTATGTAATGTTTGCAATATTTCTAGTTTGTTTTGGTCAAAAAAATTGGTTATCGGTTTGCCGATAATTTCTTGTTTTTTCACAGAGAAAATTTTTTCCGCACCTTTTGTCCAAGTACGGACGAATTCTTTAGCATCAATAACTGTTACAGATGCATCAGTCGTTTGAATCACTGTTTCATAAAAAGCTTTTAATTGATTATAGGAGCTATGGAGGAACTCGATCATTTGTTCAGCTGTAATACAGGTTAAGGGATAGTTATTTTTATCAATAAGAACTACTGCTTCATGATGCTTAAACGAATAAATAAGCTCATCTAGGGAAGCATCCTCATTTACTTTCTTGCAAAGGATTTCATTTGATTTTTCTAATGGCCGGTAAAAATATTCTCCATTTTTCAGTGTAAGGTTCTTGTTAGTAGATGTGCTTAAAAACAAGTTTTCCAAAACGTCTCTTGCTAATTGTATGGATAAGGCCATGATATCCTCCTTTATGTATAAAAAGGTTAACAGTGTATAAATAATTATACACCGGTTGGCAAAAAATTTAAAATATTCCTACTTTTAAAGAAGTGCATGCTTATTTTTTTTGGCACATTTATTGCAATATAAGAAATGAGATTTAGCTTCGAAAGGGGGAAGAGGATGTGAAACACTGTGACGTCCTTGTAATTGGCGGGGGAATTATAGGCTGTTCCATTGCCTATTATGTCTCCAAGTCTGGTAGAGATGTGACCATTATTGAAAAAGGAGAATTTGTTAGTGGAACATCTTCACGCTGTGATGGAAATATTTTGGCGATAGATAAAGACCCCGGTTTCGATAGCCAGATGTCTTTGTTAAGTCAACGTTTAGTAGATGAGTTAAGCAGAGAGCTGGAACATGCTTTTGAATATCGTGCACCGGGAAGCATCCTCGTTTGTGAGTCGGATGATGAGATGGAGGCGGCAAAGAAATGGGTGGACCGTCAAAAAGCTGCCGGTTTGCCATTTAGAATGCTGGATCGTAAAGATATTCGGCAGGAGTCGCCATACTTTGCAGATGACCTGTTAGGAGGATTAGAATGTGCGACTGATTCAACCGTAAATCCTTATCTTCTAGCATTTTCCTTGCTGGAGGATGCTAAGAAAAGAGGAACGAAGGCTTTCCGGCAAACCGAAGTAAAGGAGATTAAAAAGAATAACGGTACATTTAATGTACATACGTCAAACGGGGTATTTACGGCTGATCATGTAGTTAACGCAGCAGGTGTATGGGCACCTAGGATAGGTGAAATGGTTAACCTTTCGATACCGATTAAACCAAGAAAAGGACATATCATCGTTGCTTCAAGGCAACAGCATGTCGGGTGCCGCAAAGTTATGGAGTTTGGTTACTTAATTTCCAAATTCGGCGGAGTACGTCATGTGGATCCCTTGACTGAAAAATACGGGGTAGCACTTGTTTTTGAACCAACGGAAAGTCAAAACTTCTTAATCGGCTCAAGCCGTGAATTTGTTGGTTTTAATACCAAGGTAAACAATGAAATCATTAAATGTATTGCCAATCGTGCGATCCGGTTTTATCCGAAAATGGCCGACATGATGGTGATTCGCTCTTACGCGGGACTGAGACCGTGGACGGAAGATCATTTACCGATTGTTTCACGAGTGGAGGAGATTCCTAATTTCTATATTGCTGCCGGTCATGAGGGGGACGGAATTAGTCTCGCTGCGGTTACCGGAAAGATTATGGAAGAACTGATTAATGAAAAGGAAACTTGCATTCCTGTTGAACCACTTCGTTACGATCGTTTTAAGGAAAGGGTGTTAACAAGATGAGGGCACATAAAGTATTTACGACAATTGATACACACACAGGCGGGAATCCGACGCGGACCGTGATCAGCGGTCTCCCTACTCTTATAGGAGAAACAATGTCTGAAAAAATGCTCTATATGAAAAAGGAGTATGATTGGATTCGCAAGCTGTTAATGAACGAACCGAGAGGACATGATGTGATGTCCGGAGCATTACTAACGGAACCATGCCATCCGGATGCTGATATCGGTGTGATTTATATTGAAACCGGCGGCTACTTGCCAATGTGTGGGCATGATACCATTGGCGTTTGTACGGCCTTAGTAGAATCGGGCCTGATTCCTGTTCAGGAGCCGGTCACTTCCTTAAAGCTGGATACACCTGCGGGGCTTGTGGAAGTTGATATTTTGGTAGAAGGCGGGAAGGCTAAAGAGGTTTCCTTCTGTAATATCCCTGCCTTCTTATTAAAAAGTGTTTCTGTTGAGGTTGAAGGAATTGGACTGGTAGATGCCGACATTGCATATGGTGGGAATTTTTACGCGATTATCGATGCGAAATCGGTCGGATTAGAACTACAGCCTGAGAATGCTTCAACCATCATTGATAAGGCGATTACGATTCGAAATGCCATTAATGATAAAACCGATATTGTTCACCCAAAATATTCGTTTATTCGCGGCTTAACTCATGTGGAATTCTTTACCGAACCAACACATGAACAAGCAGATGTAAAAAATACCGTGATTGTTCCTCCCGGAGGGATTGACCGTTCACCATGTGGTACAGGAACTTCTGCCAAGCTAGCTGTTCTATACTCCAAGGGACAAATTGCTATTGGAGAAGAATTTGTCCATGAAAGTATTGTAGGTTCCATATTTCGCGGAACTGTCTTGGAAACGACCAGTGTAGAAGGGATTGAGGCAGTGACTACGAGAATTATAGGATCTGCTTGGCTAATGGGGATGCACCGTTTCTTTTACCATGAGGAAGATCCGCTGAAAGAAGGGTTTTTGCTCATTCCCCCCATGCAAGAACATGAAACGGAGGACATGAAATGAGAATTGAAAAGGCTTACTCAACCATAGATGTTCATGTTGCTGGAGAGGCATTCCGGATTATTCAGAACGTACCATTGATCCAATATCAATCTCTTAAAGAGCTAGATGAAAAATTTCCGGCAGCCTTTCAAGAGGAGATAAATCTGTTATTAAATGAACCGCGTGGATTTGCTGGATTAAACGGCTGTCTTGTTGTTCCGCCGATTAACCGGGGGGCGAATGCAGCGGTAGTATTTTTCAATCATGAAGGGACAGTACCGGTACATTATGGTGGTATCGTTGCGGTTATGACAGCTTTACTGGAGTGCGGGCATCTAAAGAAAAAAGAATCTAGTAAATACAAAATTGAAACGGTTAAGGGTGTAATTCCGGTTACCGCCATCATGGAGAAGGAAGAAGTTGTTTCTGTAAAGCTGGAAAGCGACTTATGTCATGTGGTGGATACAGACTTTCCTTTATCCAATCCTCATTTAAAAACAAAGTTTTCACTTGTTCAATCAGATCAATTATATGCCGTATTTCAGAAACGGGATATTCCTATAAATATTCAAGCTGAGGAACTAGCTGATTTGAACAAATGGGGACAAACAGTAATCCAGGCTCTAGATACAAAAATACCCGTAAAAGGTGTCATTTTATTAGATGATGCCGCAATAGAAGAAAGACATATTAAAACCATTACTTTCCGTAATGACTGCTATATTGTCCGGTCACCAGGCTTTGGACCGACACTCGCTTGTTATGCAAGCTTACTTTCTAATGGAAGAGTTCCCGTAGAGGGATCACTTATAAATGAAAGTATTTTTGGAAGTGAACTAGAAATGACAGCGATTTCCCCAAAAGAATCAAGTTATCAATTTGTAATGACAAGTCGAGGCTTCATTACAGGTATGCAAACATTTATTTTAGATCCCACAGATCCTTTAGCAGCAGGATTTTTATTAAAATAGTTTGATTTTACTAGTGAAATAGAATCCATAAAAAATATGAGGAGGAAATTATGATGACAACCATTAGAGGAGCTTATCCAGTATTAATTACACCGATGACGAAAGAGCAGGAGGTTGATTGGGGTGGAGTAAAAAATAATGTCAACTACTTTGTTAATCAAGGGGTAGCGGGAATTGTTATTAACGGCAGCACTGGAGAATTTGTCAGTTTAACAAAGGAAGAAAAATATCAAATGGTCGAAGTGGTGATGAAAGAAATTAACGGCCGGATTCCGGTGATTGTTGGAACAGCTGCGGAAACAACTAAGGAAACCATTGAGAACACGAAACAAGCTGAAGCCAATGGGGCCGATTGTGCACTGATTATTAACTCTTATTATTGTAAACCGAAGGAAGAAGAAATTTACTTCCATTATAAAGAAGTGTCAAACGTAGTAAATATGCCGATTATGCTTTATAACAATCCATTTACCTCCGGAGTGGATATGAGTACAGAATTGATGCTAAGGATCGGAAGAGACTGCGAGAAAGTTACTCACATTAAGGAATCAAGCGGTGATATCCGCAAAGCAAGAGATTTGGCAAGACAAGGGAATGGGGAATTTGAAGTATTCTGCGGATCAGAGGAATTGGTCATGGAATCCTATTTTGTCGGTGCAACCGGTTGGATTTCGGTTGCAGGGAATATCGTGCCACAGCTTGTGACGGACATGTTCAATCATTTCCAAAAAGGTGAGTTAGAAAAAGCATGGACCATTAACGATCAAATTTTACCGCTATGTGCATTCCTTGAGGGCTCAGGAAAATATGTGCAAATTGTTAAACGTGCAATGGATCTCCTTGGCCAGGCAGGTGGGCCAGCCCGCTGCCCGCGTTTAGGATTGACATCGGAAGAAGATCAAAAACTGAAAGAAATTTTAACGAATTTAACCGCGGTTTCACTAGTTTAAAAAGGAATAGTACAGGGGGAAGTCACCTGTATAAATAAAATTTCTAGGGGGAGATGTCATGTTAACAACACAAATTGAGTTGAAACCAAAAGTGAAAGAATTTTTGGAAGGAAAAATTGAGCTTTATATTGATGGGAAATTTGTCCCTTCTGTAAGCGGGAAAACATTTGAAACGTTGAACCCAGCTACTGAAGAGGTGCTTGCAGTTGTAAGCGAGGCCGAGGAATATGACATTGATTTAGCCGTTAAAGCTGCACGCCGGGCCTTTGAATCAGGTCAGTGGCCTGATCTGAGTGCGGCAGAAAGAGCGCGTTTAATTTACAAATTTGCTGATTTAATTGAGGAACATAGGGAAGAACTAGCCCAATTAGAGGCATTGGACAATGGGAAGCCATATCATGTGGCTTTAGCCGACGACATTCCGGCAACAGTAGAGCAATTTCGATATTACGCAGGTTGGGCAACGAAAATCCTTGGTCAGACGGTTCCAATTTCAAAAGATTATTTAAACTATACAAGGCACGAACCAGTTGGTGTTGTTGGTCAAATTATTCCATGGAACTATCCGTTAACGATGGCTTCGTGGAAAATGGGAGCTGCACTTGCGACAGGCTGCACGATTATTTTAAAACCTGCCGAGCAAACTCCGTTATCGATTTTATATGCCGCTAAACTTATTCAAGAAGCCGGCTTCCCTGCCGGCGTTGTCAACATCGTACCTGGATTCGGACCATCAGCAGGAGCAGCCATTGTCAATCATCACGATATTGATAAAGTAGCTTTTACAGGTTCTACAGCAACGGGCAAGTATATTATGCGCCAAGCAGCAGAAACGATTAAAAATATTACATTAGAGCTTGGCGGCAAGTCGCCAAACATTATTTTGGAAGATGCAGATTTAGAAGAAGCTATCCCTGGTGCATTTAACGGAATCATGTACAATCATGGACAAAATTGCAGTGCAGGTTCTCGTGTTTTTGTTCATCGAAAGCATTATGAACGAGTAGTAGAAGAATTGGCTGGTTTGGCAAACAATGTTAAACTTGGTCCGGGAATGGATAAGGAAACTGAAATGGGTCCACTTGTTTCCAAAAAGCAATTTGAACGTGTGCTTAGCTTTATAGAAAAAGGACAAGAGGAAGGGGCAAGAGTTGTCGCTGGAGGGAGTACATCATCAGATAAGGGGTATTTTGTACAGCCAACTGTTTTTGCAGATGTTACAGACGACATGGTGATTGCCAAAGAAGAAATCTTTGGTCCAGTTGTTGTTGTTCTGCCTTTTGACACGGTGGAAGAAGTCATTGAACGGGCCAATAAAACTCCATATGGACTTGCGGCAGGTGTATGGACAAAAGATATAAAAACAGCGCACAAAGTATCAAACAAACTAAAAGCTGGAACTGTCTGGATTAATGATTACAATTTAGAAGATCCAGCTGCAGCCTTTGGCGGTTATAAACAATCTGGTATTGGACGCGAAATGGGATCTTATGCACTTGATAACTATACAGAAGTGAAGAGTGTTTGGGTAAATATAAAGTAATATAAAATAAAAACAATTATTTACTATATTCAAATAGATAGAATAGTAATGAGGAAACAGAGTGTGTGGTAAAAAAGGATAGTGGGCTCCCTTCTAGAGTATTTCCTTCCTTTTTTATCACTCATTTCTTTAAGGAGTTAAATAAATATCGGTTTTCACCTTATTCCTAGCATTATAGGGAAAATTGCAGAAATTATTTTTTGAATATTCAGTATTAAAACATTGAGTTTTGGGGGGAATTACTAGATGGAAGAAATAATTAATTGGTTAGTAGGTCATGTGTGGGGTACAGGACTGGTCATCTTTGCACTAGGTGCAGGTTTGTTTTTCTCAATTGCAACACGATTTGTTCAAATAAGATATTTTAAAGAAATGATTACATTGCTGTTCGAAGGTAAGAGTTCTGATTCAGGAATATCATCATTTCAGGCATTTTGTTTAGCATTGTCAGGTCGTGTTGGGGTCGGGAATATTGCCGGTGTGGCAACTGCCATCGCCTATGGAGGACCGGGTGCAGTTTTTTGGATGTGGGTAATGGCGCTTTTAGGAGGTGCCAGTGCATTTATCGAGTCAACTCTTGCCCAAGTATATAAAAGTAGAGTTGGAAATGAATATCGAGGGGGAACCCCATATTTTATCGAAAAAGGGTTAAAGCTTAAGTGGTTTGCAGTCATAATGGCCATTGTTGTTACGATCTCATATGGATTTTTAACACCTGGCGTTCAAGCAAATAGCATTGCAGCAGGAATGGAAAATGCTTTTGGTCTAAATAAGTCGGTTACCGGTATTTTCTTGGTTGTTTTACTCGGAGCTATAATCTTTGGAGGAGTAAAGCGAATAGCCAGTGTTTCGCAAACCATTGTTCCATTTATGGCAGTAGGCTATGTAGCAGTTACTTTCATCGTTTTGGGTATAAATTATGATAAAGTTCCTGAAATGTTTTCATTAATCTTCTCTAGTGCATTTGGAACGGATCAAGTCTTTGGGGGAATTGTAGGTACGGCAATTGCTTGGGGAGTTAGGAGAGCTATTTTTTCCAATGTTGCCGGTTGCGGTGAAGCAACCTACAGTTCCGCAGCAGCTGAAGTTTCACATCCTGCAAAACAAGGATTAGTACAGGCTTTTTCTGTCTATATCGATACAATCGTCGTTTGTTCGGCAACTGCATTAATGATTCTTGTAACGGGCATGTATAACGTTACTCCTGAAGGAAAAGACCCAATAGTTCAACCATTGGCTAATGTTGAAGCAGGTCCTGCGTATACTCAGTTGGCGGTTGAAACGGTTTTACCGGGGTTTGGTCCTGCGTTTGTCTCCATTGCTATCTTTTTCTTCGCCTTTACCACCTTGATGGCCTATTATTATATTGCTGAAACGACGCTAGTTTATTTAAGTGGAAAGCGAGAGTTGCCTTGGTTGAAAACGGCCCTTAAGATCGTGATGCTAATCATGACCTTTGTTGGCAGTGTCTATTCGGCATCTATGATGTGGGCTCTCGGGGATATAGGATTTGGTTCTATGGCATGGCTCAGTCTTTTAGCCATTCTACTTCTCACCAAACCGACTTTAAAGGTACTAAAAGATTATGAAACCCAGAAAAAGGCCGGAAAAGATCCAGTTTTCGATCCAATTAAAGTTGGCATAAGCGGTGCTGATTTTTGGGAAGAGAAATGTAAAGAGAACGCTTCTTCTAAAGATAAGAGATCAATCGGTTAAAGATTTGATATCCAAGTAATTCATACTATTACAAGATATAAATGCACAAGGACAACCTTTTTATCTTAGAGCTGAAGTACCTTGAAATTAGACAGAATATTCCTAAAAAACTAAAGATCGTAACGAAAATTTGGAGGGACAAAGAATATGAACTTTACTAAAATGTACACTACAGTTGATATGCATGTGTACGGAGAACCATTGCGTATTATTACCGGAGGATTACCTGAAATAAATGGAAGCACCCAATTGGAAAGGCGGGCATACTGCATGGAGCATTTGGACCATCTTCGCGAGGTTCTGATGTATGAACCGCGCGGACACCATGGTATGTATGGTTGTATTATTACGCCTCCGGCAAGTCCATATGCCGACTTCGGTGTGTTATTTATGCATAATGAAGGATGGAGTACGATGTGTGGTCATGGTATTGTTGCTGCTGTCACATATGGAATTGAAACGGGTATGTTCGATTTGACAGGAGGCAAACATAAATTTATTATTGATAGCCCTGCTGGGGAGGTTATCGCCTATGCAAAGCACAATGGAAACCAAGTTGAATCTGTTTCATTTGAAAACGTACCTTCCTTTGTATTTAAAAAAGATTTTCCAGTGAAAATTGATGGCCTTGAATTTCAGGTCGATATTGCTTTTGGGGGAGCATTTTATGCAGTGGTGAATAGTCTAGCTGTTGGATTAAAAGTTAATTACAATGATTTACCCGCTATTCAAACATGGGGTAGTAAAATCAAACATTACATTGAAAGAAATATGGAAGTGAGTCATCCATTTGAGCAGGATTTAAAAGGAATATATGGGGTTATTTTTTCTGACCAACCAAAGGGTAAAGATGCAGACTTGCGGAATGTAACTATCTTTGCGGATGAGCAAGTAGATCGTTCCCCATGCGGTACTGGCACTTCAGCAAGGCTCGCGACTCTAGTAGAACAAGGTGTTTTAAAAGAAGGCGAGAGCTTCGTCCATGAGTGTATTACAGATGGACAATTCGTTGGAGAAGTGCTGTCAAGGACAAAGGTAGCCGAATATGAAGCGATTGTTCCAAAGGTTACAGGTCAGGCATTTATTACAGGATTCCATCAATTTGTTGTCGACCCAAGGGATCCATTGAAACAAGGGTTTTTACTAGTTTGAGTTTTTTAAAGTGAATGCCCGGCTCCAGAAAAACAAGTTAGGATGGGAAAGTATGCTAGCTATTAATGCAGAAGACCAGAAGAGATTGAAAGATATGAATGAAGTGATTGAATATACGGAAAATGCTCTAAAGGAATTTTCGGCGTCAAGAACGGTGACTCCTATCCGAACGGCTCTGCCATTCTTTGACTCAAAAAATACAGCGTTAGTGATGCCTTCTGTAGCTGAAGGGCTAGGAACACTTGGGATAAAAGTCGTAACAGTAGCTCCAAATAATACAAAAGAGGGAAAGAAAACAATTAAAGGATTGGTAATGTTGTTAGACTTTGAAACAGGAGAGCCATTAGCTCTTTTAGAAGGGTCTTATTTAACCATGGTTAGAACAGGAGCCTTGTCTGGTGTAGCAACAAAATATTTAGCAAGAAAAGATTCAAAAACATTATGTGTTATCGGCACAGGCGGACAAAGTGAAGGTCTAATAGAGGCTATCCTCGCTGTTCGGAATATAGAAAAAATTATCGTAACGAATCGAACAGAACAAAAAGCAGTTAAATTTGCTGAGTCTATTATGGAAAAATACAAAAAGTATGTTCAAGTATATACAGACCCAAATGAAGCAGTGCGGGAAGCAGACATTATTGTCACTGCAACAAACTCTTCTTCTCCAGTCTTTACAGAGCCATTGAAACCAGGTGTTCATGTGAATGCTATCGGTTCATTCAAACCAATGATGCAAGAACTCCCGTCTCATTCCATTTCTTTAGCAGATAAAGTAGTCGTTGAGTCAAAAGAAGCAGCATTAGAGGAGACTGGTGACTTGCAAATCCCAATTAAAGAGGGAGTTTTTACGGAAGGTGAAATATATGCAGAGCTGGGGCAAATCGTCAGTGGAGAACTATGGGGAAGAGAAAATGACAAAGAAATAACCGTATTTAAGTCAGTCGGATTAGCTGTTGTTGATATTGTAACAGCAAAATATGTTTACGAAAAAGCGATCCAAAATGGAATAGGGACTTGGATTCGCTTGTAAGTTGCTACGATTGCGTCGATAAAGGAGTGTTTCTTATGAGTGATCAGTTTCAAACAAGATTAAATACTTTAATTCAAAATTTAGAAGAACAGCAAGTAGACATGGCGATTGTCAATTCACCTAAAAATGTTTTTTACTATACTGGATTTAACTCAGAACCATTTGAGCGGTTTATGGCTTTAGTCATTGATGTTCGCAAGGGAACCAATTATTTATTTGTGCCTGCACTAGATCAAGAGGATGCAGAGAAAAGCTCCAATGTAAAAAGCATTGTTCCAATCTCTGATGAATTAAATCCTTATAAAATATTAAAAGACACGATCGGTAAAGACGTTAAGTCGATTGGTTTAGAAACAAAAAATGTAAGTATATATCAACAAGAGCAGCTTAATCACTACTTTTCTAGTTTCAGCTATCAAAATATAGGGGAATTTATTTCTGGCCAGCGTATAAGGAAGACTCCTGAAGAGTGCAATAAAGTCCAATATGCAGTACATGTGATTGAAAAAGTATTAAGTGAAGGAATCAAAAGCGTTAAAGCGGGTATGACTGAACTAGAATTAACGGCTGAATTTGAATTTTTAATGAGAAAGTTTGGTGCGGAAGGGCCCTCTTTTTCAACAACGGTTTTATCTGGTGAAAAATCTTCGTTACCACACGGAAGCCCTGACGGAAAGAAAATGAATAACGGTGACTTCTTATTAATTGATATGGGCGTGATCGTAGATGGCTACTGTTCCGATATAACACGCACTTTCATAATAGGCGAAGAAACCGCAGAACAGAGGAGGATTTATGACGTTGTCCTGAAAGCAACAAAAGAAGGCGTTCTTGCAGCGAAAGCCGGGGTATTAGCCGGGAGTGTGGATACTGCAGCCCGTAATGTGATCAAAGCTAACGGTTATGGTCAGTACTTTAATAACCGTGTTGGTCATGGCCTAGGTATGGAAGTGCATGAAGAACCTTCAATCCACGAAAAAAATGAAATGATGTTAGAACCAGGATTTTTGTTTACAATTGAACCAGGTATTTATATTCCTGGATTCGGAGGCGTCCGTATAGAAGAAAATGTATATATCGAGGAAGATGGAAATGCAAAAGTATTAACAACCTTTCCAACGGAGTTGATTAGGATCGGCTAATTTTTCGAGCCTAATGAACAGCCTTCAGTGGGGCCAGTTAAGAGGGTAAATCGGAAGAAAATAAAATAAACGCTTGGATATTTTGAATATCCAGGCGTTTATTTTGTTGAAAAACCCTTGATGCACAAGAGTTTTTCAGTATGGAGAATAGGGGGCTCGAACCCCTGACCTCTTGCATGCCATGCAAGCGCTCTCCCAGCTGAGCTAATCCCCCAATATATTTAGTACATGAAAAATTATATCCCCATTATAAAATTCTTGCAAGAGTAAATTTTAGAAAAGGCAATAAATATTACAGCGACTTTAACTTATACTTTCAATTTCTACCTTTTTAACCCCTTCTATATCTGAAACAATTAAATAAACGTCTGTAGTTTTTTCACGGTAATCAACGGCTACTAATATTTGCACAAGGTGATCCCCATTGTCTAAATCCTTTATCCGGAGTCTGCGAATAATATATTTCTTTTCTAATAAAAATGAAATAGCTTTATCTATTTGTACTTGATCTCTGATAAAAAGCTGCAACATGATTTCTTTTTCCCGCAATTGTTTTGGCCCAAAGATTTTCATTAAAAAAGGGACTAATTCTACACTTATAATAAGTAATGCTACGCCGGCAAAGGCTTCAAAATAAAAACCTGCACCTACGGCAATACCAATCCCTGCAGCCCCCCAAATCATGGCAGCCGTTGTTAAACCTGAAATACTGTCATTTCCTCTTCTTAATATGACACCTGCCCCTAAAAAGCCAATCCCTGAAACAATTTGCGCAGCAAGACGAAGGGGGTCCATGGTGATTCTTACTTCATCTGAATTTGGAAACATATAAGCTGATTGAATCGAGACAATCGTCAACAAACAGCTTACAACGGAAATAACGAGACTTGTCTTTAGCCCGACAGGCTTTCTTTTTAATTCTCTTTCAAGACCTATGATAAGGCCGAAAATAGCAGAAATTCCCAGTTTAATTAATATATCAAGATCTATATTACTCAAATGAATTCACGTCCAATTATTAGTTAGTTGACTGAAGCTTTATTAAATAGATAAAAAAGATTACTGCACACAGGGAATCTTTAGTTTGATTCTACTATAAGGGTGAGGGATGGAAGAACTAAATAAATCTCTTGAAGCCATAACTGTAAATGTCCCCACTGTTATTATTTGATAGATATGTCCGATATCCTTTTTTTTATTACATATACAAATGTAGTTTATATTATGAATTCACCCCCCTTTTATTTATCCCTGTGTGCAGAATTAGAAAACACAAAAAAATTTTTAAAAATTATATTGCAATCATTTATTTATCATGGTATATTAAATCTCGTCCTCATCGAGAGAGTCAAATAACAGAAAAAGAAATTAAAAAAGTTGTTGACTTAGTGATGCGGGATATGATAAATTAAAGAAGTCGCTTTTGGGCGATGGCAAAAAAGAATTAACTTGTTCTTTGAAAACTAAACAAACAAAAACGTCAACAAACAATAATATTAGTTTCAATTGAAACTAAGCCAACGTTTTATTTTATGAGCTATATCAACTTTCTTGGAGAGTTTGATCCTGGCTCAGGACGAACGCTGGCGGCGTGCCTAATACATGCAAGTCGAGCGAATCGACAGGAGCTTGCTCCTGTTGGTTAGCGGCGGACGGGTGAGTAACACGTGGGCAACCTGCCTGTAAGACTGGGATAACTTCGGGAAACCGGAGCTAATACCGGATAATCCTTTTCCTCACATGAGGAAAAGCTGAAAGTCGGTTTCGGCTGACACTTACAGATGGGCCCGCGGCGCATTAGCTAGTTGGTGAGGTAACGGCTCACCAAGGCGACGATGCGTAGCCGACCTGAGAGGGTGATCGGCCACACTGGGACTGAGACACGGCCCAGACTCCTACGGGAGGCAGCAGTAGGGAATCTTCCACAATGGACGAAAGTCTGATGGAGCAACGCCGCGTGAGCGATGAAGGCCTTCGGGTCGTAAAGCTCTGTTGTTAGGGAAGAACAAGTACCGGAGTAACTGCCGGTACCTTGACGGTACCTAACCAGAAAGCCACGGCTAACTACGTGCCAGCAGCCGCGGTAATACGTAGGTGGCAAGCGTTGTCCGGAATTATTGGGCGTAAAGCGCGCGCAGGCGGTCCTTTAAGTCTGATGTGAAAGCCCACGGCTCAACCGTGGAGGGTCATTGGAAACTGGGGGACTTGAGTGCAGAAGAGGAAAGCGGAATTCCACGTGTAGCGGTGAAATGCGTAGAGATGTGGAGGAACACCAGTGGCGAAGGCGGCTTTCTGGTCTGTAACTGACGCTGAGGCGCGAAAGCGTGGGGAGCAAACAGGATTAGATACCCTGGTAGTCCACGCCGTAAACGATGAGTGCTAAGTGTTAGAGGGTTTCCGCCCTTTAGTGCTGCAGCTAACGCATTAAGCACTCCGCCTGGGGAGTACGGCCGCAAGGCTGAAACTCAAAGGAATTGACGGGGGCCCGCACAAGCGGTGGAGCATGTGGTTTAATTCGAAGCAACGCGAAGAACCTTACCAGGTCTTGACATCCTCTGACAATCCTAGAGATAGGACGTTCCCCTTCGGGGGACAGAGTGACAGGTGGTGCATGGTTGTCGTCAGCTCGTGTCGTGAGATGTTGGGTTAAGTCCCGCAACGAGCGCAACCCTTGATCTTAGTTGCCAGCATTCAGTTGGGCACTCTAAGGTGACTGCCGGTGACAAACCGGAGGAAGGTGGGGATGACGTCAAATCATCATGCCCCTTATGACCTGGGCTACACACGTGCTACAATGGATGGTACAAAGGGCTGCGAAACCGCAAGGTTAAGCCAATCCCATAAAACCATTCTCAGTTCGGATTGTAGGCTGCAACTCGCCTACATGAAGCCGGAATCGCTAGTAATCGCGGATCAGCATGCCGCGGTGAATACGTTCCCGGGCCTTGTACACACCGCCCGTCACACCACGAGAGTTTGTAACACCCGAAGTCGGTGGGGTAACCGTAAGGAGCCAGCCGCCTAAGGTGGGACAGATGATTGGGGTGAAGTCGTAACAAGGTAGCCGTATCGGAAGGTGCGGCTGGATCACCTCCTTTCTAAGGATATAAGCTGGACATATGAGCCAGACAAAATAAGTTTGTTTGATTGTTTTCTGTTTGTTTAGTTTTGAGGGAGCAATTTCTCTCAAAGCTTTTTTTAATCGTTCTTTGAAAACTAGATAATCGTAAGAAGAAGCAAAGTAAACATCGAGTAATCGCCATTTTAGTTTTCTCTCTATTTTTAATAGAGAAATAAACCTTTTAGGTTAAGTTAGAAAGGGCGCACGGTGAATGCCTTGGCACTAGGAGCCGATGAAGGACGGGACTAACACCGATATGCTTCGGGGAGCTGTAAGTAAGCTTTGATCCGGAGATTTCCGAATGGGGGAACCCACTGTTCGTAATGGAACAGTATCTTTACCTGAATACATAGGGTATTGAAGGCATACCCGGGGAACTGAAACATCTAAGTACCCGGAGGAAGAGAAAGCAAACGCGATTCCCTGAGTAGCGGCGAGCGAAACGGGACATAGCCCAAACCAAGAGGCTTGCCTCTTGGGGTTGTAGGACACTCTACATGGAGTTACAAAGGAACGGGGTAAATGAAGCGACCTGGAAAGGTCCGTCATAGAAGGTAAAAGCCCTGTAGTTGAAACTTCGTTCCCTCCTGAGTGGATCCTGAGTACGGCCGGACACGTGAAATCCGGTCGGAAGCAGGGAGGACCATCTCCCAAGGCTAAATACTCCCTAGTGACCGATAGTGAACCAGTACCGTGAGGGAAAGGTGAAAAGCACCCCGGAAGGGGAGTGAAATAGTTCCTGAAACCGTGTGCCTACAAGTAGTTAGAGCCCGTTTATGGGTGATAGCGTGCCTTTTGTAGAATGAACCGGCGAGTTACGATTACATGCAAGGTTAAGTTGAAGAGACGGAGCCGCAGCGAAAGCGAGTCTGAATAGGGCGAATGAGTATGTGGTCGTAGACCCGAAACCAGGTGATCTACCCATGTCCAGGGTGAAGTCCAGGTAACACTGGATGGAGGCCCGAACCCACGCACGTTGAAAAGTGCGGGGATGAGGTGTGGGTAGCGGAGAAATTCCAATCGAACTTGGAGATAGCTGGTTCTCTCCGAAATAGCTTTAGGGCTAGCCTCACGTAGTTAGAGTCTTGGAGGTAGAGCACTGTTTGGACTAGGGGCCCTCATCGGGTTACCGAATTCAGACAAACTCCGAATGCCAAAGACTTATCCGTGGGAGTCAGACTGCGAGTGATAAGATCCGTAGTCAAAAGGGAAACAGCCCAGACCACCAGCTAAGGTCCCAAAGTATACGTTAAGTGGAAAAGGATGTGGAGTTGCTTAGACAACCAGGATGTTGGCTTAGAAGCAGCCACCATTTAAAGAGTGCGTAATAGCTCACTGGTCGAGTGACTCTGCGCCGAAAATGTACCGGGGCTAAACGTATCACCGAAGCTGTGGATTGACACCGTAGGTGTCAGTGGTAGGAGAGCGTTCTAAGGGCGTTGAAGCTAGACCGTAAGGACTGGTGGAGCGCTTAGAAGTGAGAATGCCGGTATGAGTAGCGAAAGATGAGTGAGAATCTCATCCACCGTATGCCTAAGGTTTCCTGAGGAAGGCTCGTCCGCTCAGGGTTAGTCGGGACCTAAGCCGAGGCCGAAAGGCGTAGGCGATGGACAACAGGTTGATATTCCTGTACCACCTCTTTATCGTTTGAGTGATGGGGGGACGCAGGAGGATAGGGTAAGCGCGCTGTTGGATATGCGCGTCTAAGCAGTTAGGCTGGTAAGTAGGAAAATCCGCTTACCGCAAGGGCTGAGCTGTGACAGCGAGGGAAATATAGTACCGAAGTTCCTGATTCCACACTGCCAAGAAAAGCCTCTAGCGAGATAAAAGGTGCCCGTACCGCAAACCGACACAGGTAGGCGAGGAGAGAATCCTAAGGTGAGCGAGAGAACTCTCGTTAAGGAACTCGGCAAAATGACCCCGTAACTTCGGGAGAAGGGGTGCTCTTTGGGGTTCATAGCCTCGAAGAGCCGCAGTGAATAGGCCCAGGCGACTGTTTAGCAAAAACACAGGTCTCTGCGAAGCCGCAAGGCGAAGTATAGGGGCTGACGCCTGCCCGGTGCTGGAAGGTTAAGAGGAGGGGTTAGCGCAAGCGAAGCTCTGAATCGAAGCCCCAGTAAACGGCGGCCGTAACTATAACGGTCCTAAGGTAGCGAAATTCCTTGTCGGGTAAGTTCCGACCCGCACGAAAGGCGTAACGATCTGGGCACTGTCTCAACGAGAGACTCGGTGAAATTATAGTACCTGTGAAGATGCAGGTTACCCGCGACAGGACGGAAAGACCCCGTGGAGCTTTACTGTAGCCTGATATTGAATTTTGGTACAGCTTGTACAGGATAGGTAGGAGCCGTAGAAGCCGGAGCGCTAGCTTCGGTGGAGGCGTCGGTGGGATACTACCCTGGCTGTATTGAAATTCTAACCCGCACCCCTTTATCGGGGTGGGAGACAGTGTCAGGTGGGCAGTTTGACTGGGGCGGTCGCCTCCTAAAGAGTAACGGAGGCGCCCAAAGGTTCCCTCAGAATGGTTGGAAATCATTCGTAGAGTGTAAAGGCACAAGGGAGCTTGACTGCGAGACCTACAAGTCGAGCAGGGACGAAAGTCGGGCTTAGTGATCCGGTGGTTCCGCATGGAAGGGCCATCGCTCAACGGATAAAAGCTACCCCGGGGATAACAGGCTTATCTCCCCCAAGAGTCCACATCGACGGGGAGGTTTGGCACCTCGATGTCGGCTCATCGCATCCTGGGGCTGTAGTCGGTCCCAAGGGTTGGGCTGTTCGCCCATTAAAGCGGTACGCGAGCTGGGTTCAGAACGTCGTGAGACAGTTCGGTCCCTATCCGTCGTGGGCGCAGGAAATTTGAGAGGAGCTGTCCTTAGTACGAGAGGACCGGGATGGACGCACCGCTGGTGTACCAGTTGTCTTGCCAAAGGCATCGCTGGGTAGCTATGTGCGGACGGGATAAGTGCTGAAAGCATCTAAGCATGAAGCCCCCCTCAAGATGAGATTTCCCATAGCGTCAAGCTAGTAAGATCCCTGAAAGATGATCAGGTTGATAGGTCAGAGGTGGAAGCATGGCGACATGTGGAGCTGACTGATACTAATCGATCGAGGACTTAACCAAGTCATATTTATATGAATTGCGAACTCGTTTTTACCAACACTTCTTCTGCATTATCTAGTTTTGAGGGAATGAAAAATTTCTCTTGCAAAAAATAAAAAAGACATTATAATAAAATAGTGTCTAATAATTAGTCTGGCAATAATTGCGAGAAGGTCACACCCGTTCCCATACCGAACACGGAAGTTAAGCTTCTCAGCGCCGATGGTAGTTGGGGCTTTGCCCCTGTGAGAGTAGGACGTTGCCAGGCTGTAATAATGGAGGATTAGCTCAGCTGGGAGAGCATCTGCCTTACAAGCAGAGGGTCGGCGGTTCGATCCCGTCATCCTCCACCATAATATTATTACGTTAACAATGCCGGGGTAGCTCAATTGGTAGAGCAACTGACTTGTAATCAGTAGGTTGGGGGTTCAAGTCCTCTCGCCGGCACCTTTTTCTTCATAGTACGAGCCATTAGCTCAGTTGGTAGAGCACGATCGAATAAGCTTCTTTGAAACAGCATCAGGGCACACGCCGAGTTGCTGCTTGATTAAGCTTACTGAGGCGTGGGCATCCGGCGAAATAAAAGATTAGTGAATTATTAAAGTACGAGCCATTAGCTCAGTTGGTAGAGCATCTGACTTTTAATCAGAGGGTCGAAGGTTCGAGTCCTTCATGGCTCACCATTTAAATATGCGGGTGTGGCGGAATTGGCAGACGCACCAGACTTAGGATCTGGCGCCGCAAGGCGTGGGGGTTCGACTCCCTTCACCCGCACCATTTAATTTTTATATGCGGAAGTAGTTCAGTGGTAGAACACCACCTTGCCAAGGTGGGGGTCGCGGGTTCGAATCCCGTCTTCCGCTCTCTTTTATGCCGGGGTGGCGGAACTGGCAGACGCACAGGACTTAAAATCCTGCGGTAGGTGACTACCGTACCGGTTCGATTCCGGTCCTCGGCACCATTTAAAGATAATGCGCCCGTAGCTCAATTGGATAGAGCGTCTGACTACGGATCAGAAGGTTATGGGTTCGACTCCTTTCGGGCGCGCCATTAGTTTAACGGGAAGTAGCTCAGCTTGGTAGAGCACTTGGTTTGGGACCAAGGGGTCGCAGGTTCGAATCCTGTCTTCCCGACCATTTAAAATTATCATTCTGGGGTCTTAGCTCAGCTGGGAGAGCGCCTGCTTTGCACGCAGGAGGTCAGGGGTTCGATCCCCCTAGACTCCACCAATTTAATCTTAATTTATGTTATGGCGGTGTAGCTCAGCTGGCTAGAGCGTACGGTTCATACCCGTAAGGTCGGGGGTTCGATCCCCTCCGCCGCTACCAATATTTTAAATAGTTTAACTTGGACCTTTAGCTCAGCTGGTTAGAGCAGACGGCTCATAACCGTCCGGTCGTAGGTTCGAGTCCTACAAGGTCCACCAAAAGTTTTTATAATATGGAGGAATACCCAAGTCCGGCTGAAGGGATCGGTCTTGAAAACCGACAGGCGGGTTAAACCGCGCGGGGGTTCGAATCCCTCTTCCTCCGCCATATTATTCTTAAAAATTTATATTTTCTATTATCGCGGGGTGGAGCAACGAGCGTTGCTTCAATGAATAATCTGCGAGTTGTATCAATCGAGCTGCTACTTGGTTAAGCTTACTGAGATTGATACAGTCCATGGATACCTTGAGCATGGATAAAATCTTATATTTTTATTATCGCGGGGTGGAGCAGTCTGGTAGCTCGTCGGGCTCATAACCCGAAGGTCGTAGGTTCAAATCCTGCCCCCGCAATATGGTCCGGTAGTTCAGTTGGTTAGAATGCCTGCCTGTCACGCAGGAGGTCGCGGGTTCGAGTCCCGTCCGGACCGCCATTTAGAGTGGCTCAGTAGCTCAGTCGGTAGAGCAAAGGACTGAAAATCCTTGTGTCGGCGGTTCGATTCCGTCCTGAGCCACCATTTTTATTTGAAAAATATATTTTATGATGGCGGTTGTGGCGAAGTGGTTAACGCATCGGATTGTGGTTCCGACATTCGTGGGTTCGATTCCCATCAGCCGCCCCATAATAATTTTCAATGCGGGTGTAGTTTAGTGGTAAAACCTCAGCCTTCCAAGCTGATGTTGTGAGTTCGATTCTCATCACCCGCTCCAAAATGTGGGCCTATAGCTCAGCTGGTTAGAGCGCACGCCTGATAAGCGTGAGGTCGATGGTTCGAGTCCATTTAGGCCCACCATATATTATTCCGCAGTAGCTCAGTGGTAGAGCTATCGGCTGTTAACCGATCGGTCGTAGGTTCGAGTCCTACCTGCGGAGCCAATTATGGGGAAGTACTCAAGAGGCTGAAGAGGCGCCCCTGCTAAGGGTGTAGGTCGGGTAACCGGCGCGAGGGTTCAAATCCCTCCTTCTCCGCCATAAAAATTAACGGCCCCTTGGTCAAGCGGTTAAGACACCGCCCTTTCACGGCGGTAACACGGGTTCGAATCCCGTAGGGGTCATACAAAAAAACTGATAACATATTGTTATCAGTTTTTTTGTATTTTCCACACGATTTATTTTTTCCAAAAGGTGATATTGCCTACAGTTTGAGAAAAAGCCGCTGCCGGTCACAAATGCTAAATATAGTAAGGAAAGACTCTTCTTACTCACTTACCATTTGGTTCTTTTCCAAAGAATCGATATTTGCATAAATACATTATATTAATATAATATTTATTTGTTAGGCCCTATTTTTAAAAGTATTGATACCGCTTACATTACCCCTTATCCACTCAAAATTAATCCACTTTTTTATTAGTTTAAAAATAATTTTTTTCTTAGAAATTTTTCAAAAAACTTAATAGATTTTTGTCGTTTTCTGATAGATATTTCGTCGTTTTGTGTCAAATGTCGTTGTTTAAAGATTCTTTGTAGCAACTAACATCATATGTTGTCAGAAAAGATAAAAAAGTATTTCGAGGAATATGGTTCATTTGCACTTATAATTGGTCATTGAAATACATATTTTCATTGAGGATGAGGAGAGCCATGACAGTGAATACGTTATTTCCAACTGATTATCAGCTGCATTTATTTCATGAAGGCAGCCTATGCAAAAGTCATCAGCTTTTTGGCGCTCATATCTTTAAGAATTCCGATCGAGTATATACACGATTTTGCGTATGGGCCCCTAATGCCTATCAAGTGAGGCTCATGGGCGATTTTAATAACTGGAATGGTGAAGGATATGAATTACAGAAGGTTAATGATGAGGGAGTATGGATTATTGTTGTAAATCAAGATCTAGAAGGAAACATTTATAAGTATGAAATTATCTCACAAACAGGAGAAAAGCTCCTGAAGGCAGATCCGTTTGCCTTTTATTCGGAAGTAAGACCCCATACAGCTTCCGTTGTTTATTCCTTAAACAATTATAAGTGGCAAGACGGTCATTGGGTGAATCGAAGGGGAAAAAAGAACCTTTTATCAGAGCCAGCCATTATTTATGAGGTACACCTGGGTTCATGGAGAAAGAATGCCAATGGAGACTACATAACTTATAGGGATTTGGTCTCAGAGCTTATACCTTATGTAATGGAACATGGTTTTACTCATATAGAACTATTACCGCTTGTCGAGCACCCGCTCGACGACTCATGGGGATACCAAGGAACTGGTTACTTTTCAGTAACATCCAGGTATGGAACACCAGATGACTTTAGATATTTTGTTGACCAGTGTCATCAGCATGGTATAGGTGTCATTCTCGATTGGGTTCCGGGTCATTTTTGCAAGGACGCACACGGACTATATCGCTTTGATGGGACACATATTTATTCTTATAGCCATGTTCATGACAGAGAAAATGTTGTATGGGGCACCGCCAATTTTGATTTAGGAAAAGGTGAGGTGCAAAGCTTCCTTATTTCTAATGCTCTATATTGGATCGACTATTTTCATATTGATGGCTTTCGGATGGATGCTGTTGCTAACATCATCTATTGGCCTAATGCTTCTCACGGGAAGCGTGAAAATCCGTTTGGTATTCATTTTTTA
Organism: Neobacillus sp. WH10; assembly: GCF_030123405.1. Lineage (GTDB taxonomy): Bacteria > Bacillota > Bacilli > Bacillales > Cytobacillaceae > Neobacillus. Next base: position 4,288,208 of record NZ_CP126110.1, on the reverse strand, counting down.
AAAAAGTTAAACAAAGAAGTCCATGAATATGATCCACACTTCTTAATGATTGGTGAAGATTCTACTGAGTTTCCACATGTGACAGTTCCTGTCCGCTACGGAGGCCTGGGTTTCGACTATAAATGGAATATGGGCTGGATGAATGACATGCTTGAATATATGGAAACACCTCCGTATTCACGTTCACAAGCCCATTCAAAAGTAACTTTTTCACTTTTATATGCCTTTTTAGAAAACTTTATGCTGCCGTTTTCGCACGATGAAGTGGTCCATGGGAAGAAGTCACTACTGGATAAAATGCCGGGGGATTATTGGGAAAAATTTGCCCAGCTGAGACTTTTATTAGGCTATATGTTTGCCCACCCTGGAAAGAAACTACTCTTTATGGGCTTTGAATTTGGCCAGTTTGCTGAATGGAAAGACAAAGAAGAGCTAGATTGGCACTTAATGGAATATGACATGCACCGCAATTTAAACTCTTATGTAAAAGTATTAACAAAACTTTATAAAAGGTCGAAGCCGCTGTATGAATTGGATCATTTGCAGGATGGATTTGAATGGATTGATGCCAATAACAGCCAGCAATCGATTTTCTCGTTCATTCGAAAAGGGAAAAAAGTTGAGGATTATTTAATCATTATCTGTAACTTTACGGGTGTGAGCTACCCAGTATATAAAATCGGTGTCCCTAAAGCAGGTGAGTACCGAGAGATTTTTAATAGCGATCAACAAGAATACGGCGGGGCGGGATTGACGAATAAAAAAACCATTTTGTCGGTAGAAGAGCCCTTCCATGGGCAGCCATTTTCAATAGAATTAACGATTCCCCCGTTTGGTTTTCAAATCATAAGACTGGTTAAAAAACGAAAGGAGAGAAAAGGAAATGGCAAAGAAAAAGTGCGTAGCCATGCTGTTAGCAGGAGGGAAAGGAAGTAGACTTAATTCGCTGACGAAAGATCTGGCGAAACCAGCTGTACCTTTTGGTGGAAAATACCGAATCATTGACTTTACATTAAGCAATTGTGCTAATTCAGGGATTGATACTGTCGGAGTATTAACACAGTATCAACCACTGTTGTTAAATTCCTATATTGGGATTGGCAGTGCGTGGGATCTTGATCGCAAGGATGGCGGGGTAACTGTCTTACCACCATATAGCGAATCTTCAGAAGTAAAGTGGTATACCGGAACAGCAAGCGCGATTTACCAAAACTTAAATTATCTTAAACAATATCAACCGGATTATGTATTAATCCTATCTGGTGACCATATTTACAAAATGAATTATGAGAGCATGCTCGAATATCATATTGAGAAAAGAGCGGATGTAACGATTTCCTTGATAGAGGTTCCTTGGATTGAAGCGAGCCGGTTTGGGATTATGAATACAAATGATGATATGAGAATAGTAGAGTTTGAAGAAAAACCTAGCAATCCGAAAAATAACCTTGCGTCCATGGGCATTTATATTTTTAGCTGGAATATACTGAAGGAATATCTGGAAATGGATGATCGAAATCCAGACTCCAGCCATGACTTTGGGAAAGATGTGATCCCTCTGCTATTAGAGGAAAATAAGAAGTTGTTTGCCTATCCTTTTAAGGGGTATTGGAAGGATGTTGGTACGGTCCAAAGCCTATGGGAAGCAAATATGGATTTGTTAGGTGAACACTGTGAGTTAGATTTATTTGACCAAGACTGGAGAATTTATTCGGTCAATCCGAACCAGCCGCCCCAATTTATTTCTTCGGATGCGATTGTAAAAGAGTCACTGATAAATGAGGGGTGTACCATCGAAGGGGAAATCGATAAATCTGTTCTGTTTCAAGGAGTCACAGTCGGAAAAGGCAGCATGATCAAAGAGTCGGTCATAATGCCTGATGCCACTATCGGAAATAACTGCTTAATTGAAAAAGCAATTGTACCATATGATGTAAAGATTCCAGACGGGACAGTGATTCGTTCATTTGATGATGAAATTATACTTGTTACCGAAGAAATGTTGAACGGGCTTTATCCAACTTATTAAATAGCTGGCATAATTGTCTTTAGTAGAACCAGGAGGGAATTTTGAGTGAAGAGAAAACTGTTAGGCGTTATTGACGCCACTACTTATCATGATGATTTAGAAGATCTTTTAACACATCGCTCACTAGCCGCACTACCTTTTGGTGGGCGTTACCGTATTATTGATTTTGTTCTATCAAACATGGTGAATTCAGGCATTCGCAGTGTGGCAATTTTTCCAAAAATGCAGTATCGCTCGTTAATGGATCACCTGGGAGCGGGGAAAAATTGGGATTTAAATCGCAAGCGGGATGGTCTATTCTTTTTCCCATCACCGATTGTGGATAGTGATGGGAATAAAATTGGTTCGTTTGAACACTTTGCTGCTAATATGGACTACTTTCATCGCAGTACACAAGAGTATGCAATTATCACCAACTGTTATACGATTTTTAATATGAACTTTAGACCAATACTAGATTGGCATAGACATGCTAAATGCGATATAACCGAAATCCATCACAAGGATGGAACTTCGATGGAAATGTATTTAATCAAAACCTCCCTCCTTATTAAATTGATTGAAACAAGACATGAAACAGGATATACATGTATGAAAGATGTTGTTACTGCTATTCACAACGATTATTCTATTTGCCACTATGAATATGATGGATATTCTGTAATGATAGATTCGATTGAAAGCTATTTTTCTACTAGTATGAAACTGCTTCAGTCTGATGTTTGGAAGCAATTATTCTTAAAAGACCAGCCAATCTTGACGAAAGTAAAGGATGAGCCGCCTACCAAATATGTAAAAGGGTCATGTGTAAAAAATGCAATGATTGCGAACGGCTGCTTTATTAGTGGAACAGTGGAAAACAGTATTATCTCTCGTGGAGTGAAAATTGGTAAAGGGGCAGTCATTAAAAACTGTATCATTATGCAAAAGTGTCACATCGAGGAGAATTGTTATTTAGATTCAGTTATTTTAGATAAGGATGCAAAAGTGGAAGCTGGAGCCCATTTAACCGGAACAAATCGTTCCCCATATGTTATTAGAAAAGGGTCGAAACAAGGAGCGTTGATGAACTCGTGAAAGTATTATTTGCCGTTTCGGAATGTGGTCCATTTGCTAAATCGGGGGGACTTGCCGATGTTGCGGGTTCCCTTCCAAAAGAACTAAATAGTTTAGGAACAGATGTTAGAGTGATTCTTCCTAAATATGGATCTATTCCTGAAGAATACAAGAAAGAAATGAAAAAAATTAAAGAATTTACTGTACCTGTAGGTTGGCGAAATCAATATTGTGGAATTGAGGAGCTCACTTATCAAGGGGTTACCTTTTATTTCGTAGACAATGAATACTATTTTAATCGGGGAAACCTTTATGGCTATTTTGATGACGGTGAAAGATTTGCCTATTTTAATCGGGCAGTCCTCGAGACAGTAGTACAGCTTAATTTTTTTCCAGATGTCCTGCATTGTCATGATTGGCATACAGCGATGATTCCTTTTCTCTTAAGGACAGAATATTACAAGCGAAATGGTTACGGGAAAATCCGAACAGTGTTTACAATTCATAATTTGCAATTTCAAGGAATTTTTCCAAAAGAGGTACTTGGCGAATTGTTGGGAATGGATTATAAATCCTTTTACATTGGTCATTTGGAGTTTTTTGGGAATGTTAATTTTATGAAGGGTGCGCTTGTTGCTTCTGATAAAATAACAACTGTGAGCCCGACTTATAAAGAAGAAATTCAGACGGCTATTTTTGGTGAAAAGCTGGATGGTCTTTTACGGGAAAGAAGTGAGGACCTGATCGGGATTTTAAATGGGATTGATGAGGACTTTTATAATCCGGCGATTGACTCATTCATTTATCAAACCTATAAAGTGGATACCTATCAAAATAAGACAGTCAACAAACGGGGGATACAAAAAAGATTTGGATTACCTCAAAGTGGGGGTACACCATTACTTGTCATGATTTCAAGGCTCACAAGGCAAAAGGGGCTTGATCTAGTGAAGTGTGTCCTTCGTGAAATTTTACAGGAGGATGTACATGTCATTATTCTTGGAACAGGAGATTTTGAAAACGAAGAACATCTAAGGCAAGCTGCTCGGATCTATCCTGAAAAATTAAAGGTTTATACCGGATTTAATGAGGAACTGGCTCATAAACTTTACGCTGCCGCAGATTTGTTTTTAATGCCATCACAATTTGAGCCATGCGGCTTGGGACAGCTAATTGCGATGAAATATGGTGCCATTCCGATTGTCCGTGAAACTGGGGGATTAAATGATACCATCAAGCCATGGAATGAATTCAACGGCGAGGGAAATGGTTTCTCCTTCCGAAACTTTAATGCCCATGACATGCTCTATACGATCCAAAGAGCGCTACGCTTTTATCATGATAAAGAGACGTGGGAATCGATTGTAAAGCAGGCAATGGAAATGGATTATAGCTGGGCCCAATCAGCATTTAGTTATAACCAGCTATATGCTGAGCTCGTCTCAAGGAGTGAAACGCATGTTTTCTAGTACGGAAGAGTTTAAGAGAACCTTTCTTAAAAAGCTTGATATGCTTGTTGGGAAGAGAATCTCTGAAAGTTCATTAATGGATCATTATCAAACCCTCGGAAGTATGATTCGTGAGTTTGTTAGTAATGATTGGATTGCCACAAATGAAAGATATCTTGCTGCAAAGGGAAAGCAGGTTTATTATCTCTCGATTGAATATTTATTAGGAAAGCTGTTAAGGCAAAATTTAATTAATCTAGGGATAGAGGAAACTGTACAGGCGGGACTTCAGGAACTAGGAATTGACTTGGGGGAACTGGAGGAATTAGAAGCAGATGCAGGTTTAGGAAATGGCGGCTTAGGAAGGTTAGCCGCCTGCTTTCTAGATTCCCTTGCAACACTGAATCTACCCGGTCATGGCCACGGGATACGGTACAAGCATGGCTTGTTTGAACAAAAAATTGTCGACGGCTACCAAGTAGAATTGCCAGAGCAATGGCTGAGGAGCGGAAATGTTTGGGAAATTCGCAAGGCAGATAGCGCTGTAAAAATCCCATTTTGGGGCAAGGTGGAAGCGAAGATGGAAAATGGGCGCCTCGTTTTTCATCATTTGAATACCGAAACCGTTACGGCCGTCCCTCATGATATGCCTGTGATCGGGTATAAATCCAAAACCGTTAATACACTAAGGCTTTGGAATGCTGAGCCTTCCCAATTTCCTTTTCATAAGGATATTTTAAAATATAAACGGGAAACCGAATCGATTTCCGAGTTTTTATACCCTGATGATACCCATGATGAAGGGAAGATTTTACGGCTGAAGCAGCAATATTTTTTAGTGTCTGCTAGTATTCAATCCATTTTAAGAACCTATCGGAAACAACATGCTAACTTGAATCAACTCCATGAGCATGTTTGTATTCACATTAATGATACTCACCCTGTACTGGCCGTTCCGGAGCTAATGAGGATCTTGATTGATGAGGAAGGATTTGATTGGGAACAGGCATGGCACATAACGAAATATACCATTTCATATACCAATCATACGACATTATCAGAAGCGTTGGAGAAATGGCCGATACATATTTTTCGTCCGTTACTGCCAAGGATTTATATGATTGTGGAAGAAATAAATGAGCGCTTTTGCCAAGAACTATGGGAACAAACGCCTGGTGATTGGCAGAGAATTGGAGGACTCTCCATCATAGCTGATGAGTATGTGAAAATGGCACATTTAGCGATTGTCGGCAGTTTTAGTATCAATGGTGTGGCAAAGCTCCATACGGAAATATTAAAGAAACGAGAGATGAGTCAATTTTATCAACTGTTTCCAGATAAATTTAACAATAAGACAAACGGAATCTCATACCGGCGCTGGCTGTTAAAAGCGAATCCAAAATTATCTTCCCTTATTACAGACTCAATAGGCCCTTCTTGGACATATTCAGCTGATGAGTTTACCCATTTACTTAACTATCAAAACGATTTCGCCTTTTTAGAACAGCTGTTAAAAATAAAAAATGAAAATAAACAGAGGCTTGCTAAGATTATCTTGGATAAAACAGGAGTGGCTGTTGATACTGGGGCGATATTTGATGTTCAGGTCAAACGGCTTCATGCTTATAAGCGGCAGCTTTTAAATGTTTTACATATCATGCATCTTTATAATCGAATTAATGAAGATACAAGCTTTTCAATCGTTCCAAGGGTGTTTATTTTTGGAGCAAAAGCATCATCGGGTTATTACTATGCAAAAAAAATTATCAAATTAATCAACACGATTGCAGAAAAAATAAACAACGACCCAAAAATAGGCGATAAAATTAAGGTAATCTTTCTGGATAATTACCGCGTTTCCTTAGCCGAAAAAATCTTCCCTGCCTCAGATGTGAGTGAACAAATCTCTACTGCTAGTAAAGAAGCCTCCGGCACCGGAAATATGAAATTTATGATTAACGGTGCCTTAACAGTAGGAACCTTAGACGGCGCTAATATTGAGATTCAGGAATTGGTAGGAAGTGAAAATATTTTTACCTTTGGATTAACGGCAGAGGAAGTTCTTCAATATTATCAGCAAGGCGGCTATCAATCGTTAGTGTATTATCATCATGATTACCGAATTAGACAGGCTGTCGATCAGCTTGTAAATGGATTTTTTTCAGGTGTTCATAACGAATTTGAGCCAATATTTGATTCGTTATTAACGGAAAATGATCAATACTTTGTCTTAAAGGATTTTGCCTCGTATGCTGATATTCAACAGTCGATTGGAGAAACATTTTTAAATAAGGAAAAATGGCAAAAAATGAGCTTAACAAATATTGCTCATGCAGGTTATTTTTCAAGTGACCGCACGATCAGAGAATATGCAGATGAAATATGGGGGATTAAGTCTCTTCAATAAGAAATGCACAAAAGCTGGGCAATTCTCAAAATCGAAAAAAAGGTTCCTGCCAATTTGGCAGGAACCTTTTTACTTAGGAAAATATGTGTCCAATGAAAATGCCGACTGAAAGTAAAAATCCAAAAATGGTATTTGTCTGGGCTGTCGCAATCATCGCTGGTGCCATTTTGATCGGAATATTATTTTCAATGAATCCTTTTGTCGCTTTTATCGCCTTTGGAGCACTTAGAATGACGATAGCCGTCCAATATGGTGCAATACCGGTAATGATAAGCCCCAAAACCCATAGATAAGAAAAAGTAAACATCGTGGCTAATAAATAAATGGCTTTCTTTTTCCCTAAGAGAATAGCGACTGTTTTTCGGCCATTTTCTTTATCTCCATCAAGGTCGCGTATGTTATTGGATAACATAATCATTCCGACTAATACCATACTTGGAACAGAGACAAGAATACTTGTGCTAGTAACTGTTCCAGTTTGAATAAAGAAGGAGATTAAAATAATTAGCATTCCCATAAAGAAACCGGAAAAAATTTCACCTAGTGGTGTATAAGCAATCGGGAACGGACCGCCTGTATAAAAATAGCCAACAGCCATACAAATAAGGCCAACAACCGCTAACCACCAGCTGCTATTCGCACAAATATATACCCCTAATAATAAGGCAATCCCGTAAAATCCAAAAGCAAGATTAATAACGGTCTTTGGTTTGATTCCATCACGGACAATCGTACCTCCAATCCCAACAGAATGTACGGTGTCAAGTCCGCGTTTGTAGTCGAAGTATTCATTAAACATATTGGTTGCGGCTTGAATTAACATACTGGCAACAAGCATCGCAGCAAAGAGGCCGAAATGAAATTTCTCGTTTCTAAGAGCAAGAGCCGAACCAAGTAAGACGGGTACAAACGATGCTGTTAGTGTATGAGGACGGGTCATTTGCCACCAAACTTGAAAACCACGGTTTGATTCAACTGCAGGTTTCGGATGATGCTGTAAATTTGGCTGCATTCTGTTCTCTCCCTTTTAAAAATTATTTCTTATATATATAAATTAACTATTTGCTAAGTCAATGTGTGTTTCTTGCCCAACCATAAGTGTATGTAATTCAAGTATTTGTGTCAATTGATTTTTGCTTTCATATCTAGAAGATAATCCCTATTTAATTATTATTAATTGGTTAGTGGGAAAATAAGAAAAGCGCAAAATATACTAACCGCTAGATCTGGACAATTACAAAACCAAAATTTTATCTTTCTTATAAAGGGAAAAAGCTGTTTTCAGCCTAATTGTAACAATTTTGATATATAATAAGGAATGAAACTGGATTGGTAGTGACAAGTATTATTGACTTCTTTACAATGGGAGTAGTAACTTAAAATTTGTATCAAAATGAATGGATAACAGTCATTTCGGCTGTTTTGGAGGGATTTGTTTGGTTACCATTCAAGAAACGGAAATAAAGGAAAGGGGTCTATTGGCTGTTAATCGAGCGAAAGAACTGGGCCGGCCTATATTAATAAGTGAAGTCCATAAAATGGATATGATTAACCCTTTATCTTTTTTTAACGTGGGAAAAGACCGCTATAGTGGAGAACGTTTTTTTTGGAAAGACCCAGCAGACGAGATTGTGCTTATTGGGCTTGGAATTTCAAAACAAATTCAGTCGGATCAGGCTACTGACCGCTTTTTTCATGTTGAAAGAGAGTGGAAAAGCTTCTTAGAGGAAAGCTTAATTTTTAATCCATATACAAAAATAGGTATTGGGCCCCTTATGTTCGGGGGATTTTCCTTTGATCCATATAAAGAAAAAACGGATCTTTGGTCCAAGTATGCTGATTCTTTATTCCATATACCAAAATATTTATTGAGTATCATAGACGGTGAGACATATTTAACAACGAATATTGTTTTTACAACCAATGATGATCTATCTCTATTCAGTAAGATTGCGGAAGAAAGAAATCAACTGCTTTTATCACTAAAACGGAATGATCGTGGAAAGTGTGCTGCATTATTGGAAACAAAAGAAATTTCGCCAGAAAAGTGGAAACATGCTGTCGATGGTGTTGTGAAGGAGTTAACAAACGGACCATTAAAGAAAGTCGTCCTTGCCCGTGAACTTAGGCTAGTTTTTAACGATCAGGTAGTGGCAGACACAGTACTGAATCATTTGTATACTCAGCAGCCTGCAAGCTTTATTTTTGCCTTTGAATCAAATGGCGATTGTTTTATTGGTGCATCGCCGGAAAGACTAGTAAAAAAGCATGGATCTGAAGTCTATTCTACCTGCCTTGCAGGTTCAATCTCACGCGGAAACACAGATGAGGAAGATCGGATCCTAGGTAAAACCTTATTAAATGATCAGAAAAACCTGATTGAGCACGGGTTTGTGGTTGAAATGATTAAGGAAGCTTTAGAAGAATCATGCGAAGAGATAATCCTGCCAGACAAACCGCAGCTATTGAAAAATAGGGATATTCAGCATCTTTATACACCTGTTATTGGAAAATGTAATAAGGATGCTTCATTACTTTTACTAGTTGAAAGACTTCATCCGACACCTGCACTTGGAGGGCTGCCAAAGAAAGCGGCAGTTGAAAAAATTAGACAGGTTGAAGAGCTTGACCGCGGCTTCTATGGTGCGCCGCTTGGATGGGTCGATTATAAACAGAATGGTGAATTTGCGGTCTCCATTCGCTGTGGACTCTTGCAGGGAAATGAGGCATCGTTGTTTGCCGGTTGTGGTGTTGTAGCAGATTCGAATTCAGAAAGTGAATATTTAGAAACAAGTTTGAAGTTTACACCAATGCTTCGAGCTCTTGGGGGAAAATAACATGAATCATCAGGAATCATTAACCGCTTATATTGCAGCCTTTGTTTCAGAACTAGTTTCAACGGGAGTAACCGAAATTGTCGTAAGCCCGGGTTCAAGATCTACTCCGATGGCGATGGTAATGGCAGAACATCCTGAGTTAAACGTTCATGTTCATGTAGATGAACGTTCTGCTGCTTTTTTTGCATTAGGAATCGCTAAGGCAATCAACAAACCTGTTGCCATTCTATGTACATCGGGTACTGCTGCAGCCAACTACTTTCCTGCGATAGTTGAGGCGAAATATTCACGAGTTCCCTTAATTGTCCTTACGGCTGACAGGCCGCACGAGCTAAGAGAAGTGGGAGCCCCTCAGGCAATTGATCAAATCCATTTATATGGCCATCATGTAAAATGGTTTGCAGAAATGGCTTTGCCGGAGAAAAACGATGAAATGATCCGTTACGCTCGGACAGTTTGTGCCCGTGCTGCAGCAATTGCTGCTGCGGCTCCATCTGGTCCGGTTCATTTGAATTTTCCGTTCCGCGAACCACTCATTCCGAAATTGGATGATGCGCTATTTCGTCAAACAGAGCGACCAAATGGATATGTAAGGGTGCATAATGGAGACTTTACGGTTGATCATGAGCAATTTAAAGTGATTGCTGAAAAAATAAGCGGGAAAGAAAAAGGGATTATTGTTTGCGGGAACATTGTTGACGAACAATTTGCCGAAGCTGTGACACGCCTTTCAAAGGCATTAAACTATCCTGTATTAGCTGACCCGCTATCACAATTAAGAAGTGGTAATCACAACCTTGAAAATATTATTGAATCATATGATACTTTTTTAAGAAATGAAGACGCCAAAACCTTCCTTAAACCGGATGTTGTGTTACGGTTTGGGGCAATGCCTATTTCTAAAGCGTTAACGATATTTTTAAAAGAAAATCACACAGCAGATCAATTTGTCGTCGATGGCGGCGGTGGCTGGCGTGATCCGTCAGCATCATCAACGAACATGATTTTTTGCAAAGAAACAATTTTTTGCCAAAAGCTGTTAAACTTCTTGGACAGCAAATCTTCATCCGGATATTTAGAGAGCTGGAAGAAGGTTAATGCGCTGACAAAAGAAAATATGACGTTAATTCGTGATTTAAATGAATTAAGCGAAGGAAGGCTGTTTTATCAATTAGCTGAGATCCTCCCTGAAGAAGCTACTCTCTTTGTCGGAAATAGCATGCCAATTCGTGACGTAGATAGCTTTTTCTTAAACAATAATAAATCCATTAAAATAATGGCGAACAGAGGAGCTAATGGCATTGATGGTACTGTTTCGACTGCTTTGGGTGCAGCCGTTTACTCTAAGTCCTTATACCTGGTGTTAGGGGATTTAACCTTCTTCCATGACTTAAATGGTCTTATTGCAGCAAAGCTTTATGATATAGATATTCATATTATTCTTGTAAACAATAATGGCGGCGGGATTTTTTCCTTCCTACCACAATCGGAGCATCCTAAAAATTTTGAACTTCTTTTTGGTACACCTCTAAATCTAGAATTTGAACATGCTGTAAGAATGTTTAACGGACAATTTACTAAAATAAAAGATTGGAATCACTTAGAAGTGGAAATGAAGAAGAGTGTAGATCAAACAGGAATTCATGTTTACGAGATTACGACAAAAAGGGAGAAAAATCTCGATGAGCATCGTGGATTTTGGCGTTCTGTTTCCCAGGAAATATCAAATTTTGTCATAGGAGAGCAGTAATGGATGTGACCATCGACGAAATTCGCTATCATGTGGAGGTTTGCGGTGAAGGGGACCCACCGCTTGTCTTATTGCATGGATTTACGGGCGATGCTTCTACATGGAAGCCGTTTTATGATGCTTGGGGGAAGCATACCACGTTAATTACCCCAGATATCATTGGGCATGGTAAAACGGAGTCTCCTGAATGTCTGCCACGTTATCAAATTGAATCGGTTGCGCATGACTTAGAAGGTATCCTTGATGAATTGGGTGTTAATGAAATAGACTTGCTGGGTTATTCAATGGGGGGGAGACTAGCGCTCACTTTTACCCTCCTTTTTCCAAACAGGGTTCGAAAGTTAATCCTTGAAAGTGCATCTCCAGGTCTTGCAACAGAGGAAGAAAGAGAACTTCGCCGAAGGAAAGATGCAGAACTTGCCCAATTTATTAAAGAACATGGGATCAAGTCGTTTGTTGAATACTGGGAAGAGATTCCCCTTTTTTCTTCGATGAAGCAACTTCCAGTATCAACTAATGATTTCATAAGGTCTCAGAGGCTAAGTAATACTACTATTGGGCTCTCAAATAGTTTACTTGGGATGGGGACGGGATCACAGCCTTCCTTGTGGGGACAATTAGACCAGCTTGCCTGTGAAGTTTTGCTGCTTACAGGCGAGCAAGATAGTAAGTTTTGTGGTATTGCTGAAGGAATGATTAAGGCTCTTAAAAAGGGCGATTGGATTGTCGTTGAAAACAGCGGACATTTAATTCATGTGGAAGAACGAGAAAAGTTTGGTACAATAGTAAGTGACTTTTTGTCTAAAAAAATATAAAGGAGGATTTCATTGTGACAGTAGAATGGGTTGCAGCACGTAAATATGAAGAAATTTTATATGAGACTTATAATGGAATTGCGAAAATCACAATAAATCGACCACATGTACATAACGCATTTACACCGAAAACGGTAATGGAATTGATTGACGCTTTTGCTTATGCACGAGATGATTCGAGTGTTGGAGTAATTGTGTTAACGGGTGCCGGAGATAAGGCGTTTTGCTCCGGTGGCGATCAAAAGGTAAGAGGACATGGCGGCTATGTTGGCGACGATCAAATTCCGCGCTTAAATGTTCTTGATTTACAGCGTTTAATCCGTGTAATTCCTAAACCAGTTGTTGCAATGGTAAAAGGTTATGCCATTGGCGGCGGTCATGTTTTACACATTGTGTGTGATTTAACGATTGCTGCTGATAATGCCGTTTTTGGACAAACTGGTCCGAAAGTTGGCAGCTTTGATGCTGGTTATGGCTCAGGCTATTTAGCAAGAATTGTCGGCCATAAAAAAGCCCGTGAAATTTGGTATTTATGCCGTCAATACAATGCCCAAGAGGCTCTTGATATGGGCTTAGTCAACACCGTTGTTCCTCTTGAGCAAGTAGAAGAAGAAACGATTAAATGGTGTGAAGAAATGCTTGAGAAAAGTCCAACTGCTCTGCGTTTCTTAAAAGCAGCATTTAATGCAGATACAGACGGTTTAGCAGGCATTCAGCAATTTGCCGGAGATGCAACATTGCTTTACTATACAACAGATGAAGCGAAAGAAGGCCGCGACGCCTTTAAAGAAAAGCGCAAGCCAGATTTCGGACAATTCCCGCGTTTTCCTTGATCAAAAGTTTTTGGGCAGCAGCTTGATGGTTATCCATCAGGCTGTTTTTATATAAGACTAAAAGCTGAAGTAGAGAGGTCTAAGTGGGTGTTGTGGGAGAAAAACCGCAGAAAAGTCGATGTAGAGAGGCTCTACGTGGGTGTTGAGGATGAAAAACCGCAGAAAAGTCGATGTAGAGAGGCCCTACGTGGGTGTTGAGGATGAAAACCCACAGAAAAGTCGATGTAGAGAGGTTCTACGTGGGTGTTGAGGATGAAAAACCGCAGAAAAGTCGATGTAGAGAGGCCCTACGTGGGTGTTGAGGATGAAAACCCACAGAAGAGTCGATGTAGAGAGGCCCTACGTGGGTGTTGAGGATGAAAACCCACTGGAAAGTCAATGTAGACTGTAGGCATTGGTGAAATTCCAAGAAAGTCCTACGACACAAAGTTGGTCGGTATAAAAGGAAGCGCGATAGCTACAGATAAAGAAGGTGTAAAATGCCAAACGAAACAATGCCAAATTTTTTAATGAAGCGAGCATTTCTAACTCCTGAAAGGACAGCAGTGTATTTTCAGGAACAGACTTTAACATTCAAAGAGCTTTACCATCGTTCTCTTAACGCAGCAGGCCAGCTCCAGGCATTCTGTATACAAAAAGACCAATATGTAGGGGTTTTATTGAAAAATCACCTTGATACCATAGTGATTTTATTTGCTCTCCAGCTAATAGGGGTGAAAGCGGTTATATTGAATAATCGTTTAACCGCAGCGGAACTAATTTGGCAATTGAAGGATTCGAAAGTGTCGCTTCTTATTCTTGAAGACTATTTTACGGAAATCCATTTGGAAATTAACCAACAAATTTCATCTTTAAACACTGTCACTAAAACTCGTTTATTTCAAATAGAACCATTAGTGCCAGCCATTGTAGACGAAATCAGCCTTTCTGATATCTGTACAGTCATGTATACCTCAGGCACAACAGGAAACCCAAAAGGTGTCATGCAGACATATGGAAACCATTGGTGGAGTTCTGTTGGCTCAGCATTAAATTTGGGTTTTATGGAGAGCGATTGCTGGCTTTGTACCGTTCCTCTTTTCCACATTAGCGGATTCTCCATTCTCATGCGCAGTGTCATTTATGGTATGCCGCTTGTCCTTCATGAAAACTTTAATGTGGAACAAACGATAGAGGATATACAAGCAAAAAAGGTTACAATTATGTCAGTGGTAGGAACCATGCTGACTCGAATTGTAGAATCGTTAAAGGGCAGACGGCTTCCGGATTATTTCCGCTGCATGCTTCTAGGAGGAGGTCCTGCACCACTGCCATTACTTCAATCATGTGTGGAAAAAGAAATACCTGTTTTTCAAACGTATGGTATGACAGAATCCTCCTCACAAATTGTGACACTTTCTCCGGAATACAGCTTAACAAAGCTTGGTTCAGCAGGAAAGCCTCTATTCCCGTCACAGCTCATGATTGAAAATGTAAATGGAAGCCCGGCTGCATCAGGTGAAGCTGGTGAAATTGTGGTAAAAGGACCAAATGTTACACCAGGATATTTATATCGTCCGGAAGCAACAACTGAAAAATTCCGTGATGGCTGGTTTTATACGGGAGATATCGGCTATTTAGATGAGGAAGGATTTTTGTACGTCATCGATCGGCGTTCTGATTTGATTATTTCAGGTGGAGAAAATATCTACCCTGCTGAAATCGAAGCAGTTTTATTAGCCCATCCTGCTGTTGCTGAGGCAGGGGTGACAGGTATTGATGATGCGAATTGGGGGCAAGTGCCAATTGCCTTTATTGTAAAAAGGGAAGACTTTAAAATATCCGCGGACGAGCTTCAACAATTTTGCTTGGCTAGGCTTGCCAAATACAAAGTACCAAAGGCTTTTTATTTTCCCGAAAAACTGCCAAGAAATGCTGCTAAAAAACTGCTGCGAAGAACACTGCGAGAGTGGGTGGCCGATCATGAAGATAGCATCGATTGAACTTTTTGTTATTCAAATGCCCTTAAAGTCTCCATTTCTGACGCATTTAGGCGCTGTGAATAATCGTGAGGGGATCATCGTAAAGGTAACGAACTCAGAAGGTCTTTCAGGGTTTGGGGAAGGGGTGGCATTTTCAACGCCGTGGTATACGGAAGAAACGGTGGCAACCAGTTTACATATGTTAACAGATATTTTGATTCCATTGCTGCAAAAACATCCAATTGACCATCCTGAGGAGGCATCACACCTTTTCAGCTCGATAAGAAGAAACAATATGGCGAAGGCAGCCTTAGAAACGGCATTATGGGATTTGTATGCGAAGGTCAATACAAAGTCCCTTTCAAAAATACTTGGAGGTACTCGCCCAGTTATTGCTTCAGGTGTGGTGGTAGCGACAGATTCCGCGGCAAACGCATTGCGCCAAATTGAACAATATGTTACAGAGGGGTATCAGCGTATTAAAGTGAAAATTAATCCAAATCAGGATTACTCTTTTCTAGCAGAAATCCGCAGCCATTATCCTGAGCTGCCAATCATGGCGGATGCTAATTCAGCTTATTCGTTAAAAGACATAGATCGCTTAAAAGCTTTAGATGAATTTAACCTGATCATGATTGAGCAGCCGTTGGCTCACGACGATATCATCGAACATGCTCTATTACAAAAGGAGATTCGAACACCTATTTGTTTAGATGAAAGCATCGTCACGTTTGATGATGCAAGGAAAGCAATAGAGTTCGGAAGCTGTAAAGTAATTAATATTAAAGTGGGCCGGATTGGCGGGCTGTATGAAGCAATACGAATTCATGATTATTGTTTTGAAAAAGGGATTCCGGTCTGGTGTGGAGGAATGATTGAATTCGGAATTTCCCGCGCACATAATATTGCGCTTGCTTCCCTCCCAGGGTTTTCAATTCCAGGTGATATTTCCGCATCGGGCCGTTTTTGGGAGGAAGATATTATTTCACCGGAAGTAACCGTTGAAAATGGATATATTCATGTTCCATTGAACTCCGGTATTGGGTACGAATTGAATGAAAAAAGGCTGCAGAAAGTATTATTAACAAAAAGATCATTTACTTTTTCATAAGAAAAAGAACCAGGCTACATAGTTTGCCTGGTTTTTACTATTCTAGCCGATAGGAAAGTATTACTTTCCTATTAGGCATAAGTGCAACTACGCCTCTGGCTTCGCCCTAACGAGCTCGCCAATCGGCGAGTTTTCTTTATAAATCACTTGGTTTGAAGGTATGACAATCGGTTTCTTTCGTCGAATCCGCGGTATTACCTGTATGGCTGACAACATATATTTGATCGGCACTACATTTATTGCCATTAGCCCAAAACGTGCAGTTATTTACTTCACACAAAACATCCTTTGCCATTCGTATCACTCCTTAAAGTATCGGTAATACAGTTATAGCATTTGAAGTTTATCAATTGTGCATTCCAGAAGGTGGTAGGAAAATGATACGAGAAATGGACAATTTACCAAATACTTTCACAATTAATTATTTAAGGCAGTTTTTAATGTTTCAAGATTTGCCTTCATCAATGAAAAATATGTTTCTTTTTCCTTGATATTGTCCTTGGATAAAATAGCTAAATTATGAATTGGTAATGCTTTTGCACCAATTTCTTTTTGGACGACTTTGCCTAGTTTTGATTGGACATTTTGTTCAAAAAGAATATAGTGTAAACCATCATGGTCAGCGGTAGAGACTATTTTCTCAAGTTCTTTTTGTGTTGGTTCATTCGTTGTCGAAAGCCCAGAAATACTAATTTGTTCAATACCATAACGTTGTTCCCAATAACCAAACGCAGCATGCGTCACAATTATTTTTTTATGCTTCGCACTTGAAATGGTTTGCTCGTATTCGCTGTTCAATTCATCTAACTCTGCTGCAAGCTTTTGATAATTTTCATTGAAAAAGTCTTTATTTTGCGGCATCTTTTTTGTTAACGAATCACGGATAACCGCAGCCATTTCTTTTGAATAAATCGGATCAAGCCATACATGTGGATTTACATCTCCATGGTCATGGTCCTCATGTCCTTCCCCTTCCTCAGCTGTATGTTTATCTTTTGGTAATTTCAATTTATCGGCCGTAGGCACTAACGTAACATCTTCGTTTTTTAATGTCCCTTTTGCGTTTTCCACAAAGCCTTCAAGTCCCAGCCCAATGTAGAAAAATAAGTCTGAATCGGCCAAATTCATCATATCTTTTTGGGATGGTTCAAATGAATGTTCATCAGCACCTGGAGGATAGATGGTTTTTACATCTACATATTTACCGCCAATTCGTTCAGTAAAGTATTGAAGTGGATATACTGTTGTATAAATGGTTAATTGATTCTTCTTTTTTTGTGACTGCCCTTTATCATTCGTACAAGCGGATAAAATAATGCTCAATGGTAATAAAAAAGAAAGAAAAATGATTATTTTTTTCATATTGACTCCTTATAGTTGATTAAATCGGATTAATTACGATTTATAATTGAAAAAAATTTACTTAGGAAAGAAATAAGTGCATAATACGGAACGATTCCGATTTCCATTAGTATCTTACAAAAAAAATATCCTAAATGCAAGTATAAAATTTGTTTCAAACATAACAGATTATGTATTCTTAAATAGAAAGGGGAGTAAAAAATGAATAACTTATTGAACGAGATTCTAGACCACAATAAGAAATTTGTAGAAAATCACGAATATGAGAAATATGAAACAACGAAATTTCCAAATAAGAGAATGGTGATCCTAACTTGCATGGATACACGTTTGTTAGAATTACTGCCAAAAGCCTTAAACCTGGGAAATGGTGATGCTAAGATTATTAAAGACGCTGGTGCCCTCGTTTCACATCCTTTTGGAAGTGTGATGAGAAGTATACTGATTGCGGTATATCAATTACAGGCACAGGAGGTTTTGGTGATCGGTCACCATGATTGCGGTATGAGCGGCTTAAAAGCGGAACCTGTGATTGAGACCATGAAAGAACGGGGAATATCCGAAGAAACCATTAATACACTTTCCTATTCAGGAATAGATATTAAACAGTGGCTTCACGGTTTTGATAATGTGAATGAGAGTGTCGAGCACAGTGTAGGAATCATTAAAAATCATCCGTTAATGCCAAAGGGTGTTCCTGTTCATGGATTGGTCATCGATCCAAAGACAGGAAAGCTTGACTTAGTTGAGGATGCTTATAAACATTAATCCTCCTTTTTTTCAGGGACAGGATCAAATCCTCCAGGATGGAAGGGATGACATTTTAAAATTCGCTTAATCGTCAGCCAGCCGCCTTTTAAAGCACCAAAACGTTGAACCGCTTCTAATCCATAATGCGAACATGTAGGATAAAACCGACATGTTGGTGGTTTTAATGGCGAGATGGCAACTTGATAAAAACGAATTATTGAAAGAAAAAATTTTTTCAACATGGATTTGTCTCCTTTTTTTAATTACTTACAAGATACCATAAATTCTTCTAAATTGTTAATTATAACTAAGTGGATGAAAAAGGTCGGGTTTTATTGTATGATAAATAGGTAGATATGAAAAGGAGTGATATGCATGCCATCAGTTGAAAGCTTTGATTTAGATCATAATGCCGTTAAAGCCCCTTATGTGAGACATTGTGGTGTCCATAAGGTAGGGAGTGACGGTGTTGTTAATAAATTTGATATCCGTTTTTGCCAGCCAAATAAACAGGCTATGAAGCCTGATGCCATTCATACACTGGAGCATTTGCTAGCATTCAACATTCGTAAGCATTCGGAAAAATATGATCACTTCGATATTATTGATATTTCTCCAATGGGCTGCCAAACTGGCTATTATCTTGTTGTCAGCGGCGAGCCTACTGTTGAGGAAATTATTGATCTTCTTGAGGACACAATGAAGGAAGCAGTTGAGATTGTCGATATCCCTGCTGCCAATGAAAGACAATGCGGCCAAGCAAAACTGCATGATTTAGAAGGTGCCAAGCGCTTAATGCGTTTCTGGCTTGAGCAGAGCAAAGAAGACCTAAAACAAGTTTTTGCTTAATGTTTCTATAATTGATGTAAAAAAATTCCTATTCAATACGAATAGGAATTTTTCTTATCCCTTCTTTTGTTCCTGGTTAAGGTCCTTTTGACTTTCCTCCTGGTTCATGAAAGGATTATCATCTAATGAATCCACAGTATGTTTATAGGAGTATGCTTTTGAAGTGGTAATGACCGCTAGAAGCAAAACCACGATGACAATAATAATACAAACCACTAAAACTGTATACATGTCTCTTCCCCCTTTACCTCACATTGTACCATGAATTTTGTTTGATTAATGACAAAATTGCATAAAGGAAACTCGCCGATTGGCGAGCCACTAGGGGCGAAGACAGAGGCGCAGTTCCACTTATTATTTCTTATTAGTCAAAAAAGGAAGCATGGCAGCTTCCTTGGAATGTTGGTATGTAACATCAATGAATATTTCTAGGATAATAAGTATGTGTACGATGCTGTCCGTACTCTTCTTGGGCAAATTTACCTTTTAAGCTTTCGATGAGATAAAGACCCATTAAATCGTAAAGTTCTTGTTTACCCATCTCCTGGATTAACGAGAGAAGATCTTCATGTGACATCTCTTCTAAAAAAGCAAATGTCAGCATGTCAATATCCTCTTCATCCCCTGTTAACTTGTTTCGGTACATCTCATATAATTCATCGACTAATTTCATTACTACACCTCCATTATTAAAAATATATACTATTATTGATTTCCCATAAAAGGATGAAATCATCCCTGCCATCAATTATAAAATTGACTGAAAAATCTGTTTTCTTGATTGTATGTTTATTATATCGTATTCATTTCTAAAAAATGAGTCGAAATTTGAAAAAGAATAAATTTTATCTATCTGTACATTACTAAAAAGTAAAAGGGGATGATGCAATGGACGAACAGAAGAAAACATATTATATTGATGTTGGAACCGGCCATATAACAAGAAATGCCACAAGTTCCACTTGGAGCTATAAAATTCAAGCAAATGATGGAGAAATTACTCAATTACGCGAGCTGTTTGACCAAAACTATTCAACAGAGTGGATAAACTTTTTTCGGGCTCATGTTCCATATGTTCAATATCATTATGATCGGGAAAACGATGCCTACGACAATACGATTCAACAAGTGTATGGTATCCTGCATGAACTTGGTGATGATGAAGCAAAAAGACATATCGAGAGCATGAATATACTACCGAAATAATACTTTTGAGGGAAATCCAAAACTTTAGGATTTCCTTTTTGTTGTTTATAATTATAGCATAATGAAAAAAATGGGGCGGGTTAATTGATGAAACATTTTTTTGATCGTAACAGGAACAAGGTTGAACTTTCTTTTTCAAAAGGTATCTTCGAAGAGGAAGTAAAGCATGTGCTGGTTATTTGTCAATATAAGGATAGTTGGTTTTTAACGAATCATAAACAACGGGGTCTTGAATTTCCCGGTGGAAAAGTGGAAATAGGGGAGACACTTGAAGAGGCAGCACGAAGAGAGACATATGAGGAGACCGGGGCAATTCTTGACGGCTTAGAATTTATTGCTGAGTATAGGGTTTCTAATCACAATGGATCATTTGTTAAGGCAGTCTTCTGGGGAACGGTTAAAAGGGTGGAGATAACTAATACCTACTTTGAAACAAATGGACCTGTTGCAGTGAATGGGGATATTTTGCAGCTGCGGTTTGGGGATGACTACAGCTTTATCATGCAGGATAAAGTCATCGAAAATTGTATAGATCGTATAAAACAGTTTCAAATCAAAAAGGAATAGCCGTAATTACTATTCCTTAATGAGTTTTTTTTCTAAAAGATCCACAAGCTGATACATAATCGTGGCAATTAAAGCTATTACTAAAAGTGATAAGAAAACGAGGGTAAAATTAAATACTTGGAAACCGTAGATAATCATATATCCAAGGCCGCGAGACGATACAAGGAATTCTCCAACAATGACGCCCACCCATGATAAGCCGACATTTACCTTCAAGGTCGAGATAATTGTCGGAAAGCTTGCAGGGAGAATGGCTTCTTTAAAGCATTGAAAACGCGTTGCTCCAAAGGTTTGCAGCACTTTTAAATAATTTGGATCCACCTCTTTAAATGAGGTATAAACGACAATGGTAGTAATGATGATCGAGATAATCGCACCCATGGCAATAATTGATGGATATCCTGGACCTAGTGCCACAATCAAAATCGGGCCAAGGGCTACTTTCGGCATCGCATTTAGGACAACGAGATATGGGTCAAGAATTTTTTGCACCAGCGGTGACCACCAGAGAATGGCCGCTAATATCGTACCAAGTAAGGTACCAAGAATAAAGCCAAAAATGGTTTCCGTTAGGGTCACTCCAGTATGTGATAATAATGACCCATCTTGCATTTTATCCAAAAATAAATGCAAGATTTTAGAGGGCGAACTGAAAATCAGCGGATCAATCCATTGCTTTTGACTTAATAGTTCCCATCCGGAGAAAAAAACGATAATGATGACGGCTTGATAAACACGAACCCATCTTTGTTCGATTTTTAAAGAATGAATGTAGTTAGTATGGAGGAGCTCTACCTTATTCTTTTCCTTGCTCAAGAGACTCCAACTCCTTCCATATGGCCTGAAAGATACTTTGGAATACTTCATGATTTCTTGCTTCAAACGGGGAAACCGTTCTTAATTCCTCCGGCATGGTAAAGGTTTTATAAATCCTGCCTGGCCTGGGTGAAAGTAAAAAGACGCGATCACTCATCGCAATGGCTTCACCGATATCATGAGTAACGAGAATGGCAGTTTTACCAAATTCATCTAATGTTTGCGAGATTAGATCTTCGAGTTTCAGCTTAGTTTGATAATCTAAGGCTGAAAAGGGTTCATCAAGCATGAGTAATTTAGGTTCAGTGGCAAGCGTCCTTACAAGGGCTGCCCGCTGTCTCATACCGCCAGATAATTGTTTTGGCAGTTGTTTTTCCACACCATTTAATCCGATTTGATATAAAAGGTTTAATGCGGCAGATTTGGTTTTTTCATTAAGCTGCTTTGATAGCTTCAATCCCATAAGGATATTTTCTTCAATTGTTTTCCAAGGAAACAAATAATCCTGCTGGAGCATATATCCGATTTGATTTTTTGATGTTGATACGGGCTTATTTTCTAACATAACTGTGCCTTGGGTCGGTTTAAGCAAACTCGAAATGATGGACAGCAGGGTCGTCTTTCCACAGCCACTTGGGCCAAGAAAGGAGACAAATTCTCCTTCCTCAACCGTGAGTGTTATATCGGAGAGGGCCGTGGTGGCAGAGGCTTTGGTGAAATAGATATGATGTATATCTTGAACTTGTAAAAAGCTCATTTAAACGGCCTCCCTTTCCTATTATTTATTAATGACTTTTTTTGCAATTTCAGTATTCACAAGCGTTTTATGATCTACTTTTTTCGGCAGTTCGCCGGCTTTTTCCATTATGTTTTGCAGATTTGCCCATTCAATTGTGTCTAAGATTGGGTCTTCTGCATACGAGCCTTGGCTCTTATAGCGCTCGACAACGGTTGTCATGATCTCAGGATCTGTATCGGGAAAGTATGATTCAACCGCTTTGGCAATTTCTTTGGCACTATGGGATGCCACCCACTTTTGCGCCTTATAAACGGCTCTTGTGAATTTTTCTATCGTTTCTTTATTCTTTTTCATATAGCTTTCTTTCGCCATAAAAGTTGTATATGGTACATGGCCGGATTCTTTCCCAAAGGAAGCGACGATATGGCCTTTCCCTTCTTTTTCAAAAATACTTGCCGTAGGTTCAAATAATTGAACGAATTCTCCTGTACCTGAGGCAAAAGCATTTGCAATATTTGCGAAGTCAATATTTTGGATTAAATTTAAATCTTGATGTGGGTCAATGCCATGCTTCTTTAAGACAAATTCACCAACCATTTGCGGCATGCCGCCTTTACGCTGGCCTAAAAAGGTTTTTCCTTTTAATAGACCCCATGTGAAATTATCTATTTTATCCCTGGCAACAAGGAATGTGCCGTCAGTTTGTGTCAGCTGCGCAAAATTGATGACAGGGTCATTAGCGCCTTGGGCGTAAACGTAAATCGATGTTTCCGAACCAACCAAGGCTACGTCTGCCCCCCCTGAAATAAGGGCTGTCATCGTTTTGTCGCCGCCGGGAGTTGTAGTTAGGGTAATGTCTAACCCTTCAGCTTTGAAAAATCCTTTTGCTAAGGCAACATATTGCGGGGCATAGAAAATGGAACGGGTAACTTCCGCAATTCTTACCTTTTCCAATTTCTTAGGCTCCGTTTTGGAATCATTATTACAAGCAACTAAAGAAAACATGAGGATAGCAATGAGAAGAAAGGAGAAACTGAACTTTAACGATTTTTTCATCAAATGAACCTCCTTAATACCGTTAAGAAATCTGGGCTAATTGCCTAAGATATCGTATGAAAAGGAGAAGAATGTGTGAATGCCCAATAACATAAAATTTTTTTAAGGATGGAATGCAGATGTACATAAATAATGGAAAAATCCTTAAACAAACACGTTTTCCTTCGCCCAATCCTTATGTTGAATTAACTATTATTACATACCTATCAAATGGATTAAGGGTGAAAGGGATGCTTGCAGCTCCAATCGGTGATGAACCCATGGATGGATTCCTTTATTTACGAGGCGGCATTAAGAATGTTGGAAAAGTACGTCCTTCCCGGATTGCTCAGTTTGCGGCAGAGGGTTTTATTGTATTTGCGCCATACTACCGTGGTAATCAAGGCGGGGAGGGAAATGAGGATTTTGCAGGGGAGGACAGGGATGATGCGTTTGCTGCTTTTAGGCTGTTAAAATCTCTTTCAAGGGTTCGAGATATCCATATATTTGGCTTTTCACGCGGTGGTGTAATGGCGCTGCTGACTGGTATTCACTTCCCTGAAGCAGCATCTGTTGTTACTTGGGGCGGAGTGAGTGATATGACCCTAACGTATAAAGAGCGGAAAGATTTGCGGAGAATGATGAAAAGGGTCATTGGTGGTACTCCTGAGAAGTTTCCAGAGCGGTATCAGGAGCGTACACCACTTTATCAATTGGAGAAGCTTTCAGCCCCAGTCCTTATTATTCATGGTGTAAAGGATCATAATGTGTCAGTAGAGCATGCATATCGCCTTGAAAGAAGATTAAGGTCACTAGAAAAACCAGTTGATGGTTGGTATTTTTCCGAGTTTACACATTATTTTCCACCAACAGAGAATAGAAAAGTTGTAGAGGATTTGACAAAGTGGATGAAAAATCAGAACAAATGATGGTAATATATAGTTAATACAAACAGAGGAGCGGATTTTTTTTATGGGAATGCCCCTTGAGTTAAATACGATGATCGTGACAAAAGGCAGGGAGAAGAGAATAGAGGAAAATCTTTTTGTGCTTGAGAAGGAAGGATACAGACTATATCCGATCGAGATTCCTATTGATGTAAGAAAAACGAAGGACAGTGATTCAAGTGGAATCGCAGAGATTAAAAAAGTGGAATGGGAAAATAGCGTTACAACGTTAACTTATCAATTAATTTCATTGAATTCGACGAACTGAGCAGGCTGGTTTTTCCTCCTGCTTTTTCTTTTGGCGTAAAAAGTGTAATAAAAAATCAACCCAATCGTCTTATTAGTAGATTAAAAAGTTTTGAACGATTTTGAGAGGGGGGGATGTGGTTGGAACGGGGTCATCAGATAGAGAAATGGTTTATTCAATTTGAGAAGGATGTCACCAATTATCTTGTTTATTATACGGGGACCACAGATGTTGAAGATTTAGTTCAGGAGACCTTTTTGCGGGCCTTTCGCGCCTTCAGCCGGTTTAAAAACGAATCGAGTCCGAAAACATGGCTAATATCTATTGCCAGAAATACCGCAATTGATTTTTATCGAAAGAAATCCGTCTGGCAGCGATTAAAGGAGCGACTGGATCAAGAGTCAACAAAGCTCCACGTACCGCAAACAGAAGAGAAACTAATAAGGAAAATAGAGTATGCCCAACTTTATGGGGCGATTAATGAACTAAAACCAAATTACAGGGACGTGATTTTATTAAGAGGCATTGCTGAGCTTTCCTCACTAGAGGCGGGACAAGTTCTAGGCTGGTCCGAAAATAAAGTGAATGTGACCTTTTTTCGAGCGGTAAAGAAACTAAATGAGCGTTTAAAGGAGGGGGATTATTTTGAGTCACTTATCGGATAAAGAATTGCTTGACGTGTTAGCGGATTTTCCGAATCATGAATTAACTACGATTCAGAGAACGGAAATGTTAAAGACGATTAGTGAGGCGGAATCGTTTAAGCCAAAAAGGAATTTTCAATTCCAAAAAATCGCAGCATTAGCTGCAGTGTTTATCCTCATTCTTATTGCCCCAATCCTTTATTTAACAAATAAAACAGAGGAGGAAACACCAAGAAGTGGGTCTGATATTAAACAGGCACAGGAAGGCGATTATTTTGCTTTACATGATGAGAATGGTAACCCGCTTTATGGAGATAGTAATTTTGGTATTCCCAATAAAGTCAGTTTGCTGGCTCCAAAGGAATGGGTAGTATGGGATACTAGAGCGACGAGCAAAATTATGGTTTTTTTATGGGGGAAAGATTTAGATTTAGATCAAACGCTGAATATTGATGCTACACACGTAGAAACAGGAATAAAAGAGCATTTTAATAATACCAGCTTATCAGCTGGTATGTATGGGGCAGATGCCCATGCTGTTGTAGATTTTAAAACTTTTGATAAAAGAGGGAAATGGAATCTTGAATTCACTGTATACAACAGTTTGGGGGAGAAGAAGAAAATCGGCGAATTTTCTATTTATTTGAAAGATCATTATGTCTTACTTGGTCACAGCACCTTATTAATTTCCCAAGAAGATTTATTTGCCGGTTTTTATGAGGATGCCTATATCGAGGTTGAAGGGGAAAACTTGCCAGAAGAGATTGAATTAGAGATAAAAAATGAAGAGGACCACACCGACATCTCCCAATTTACATTTAAAGATAAGACAGATTACACGACAGCAGATGGAGACAAGATTTCGATGTACAAAGGAGATTTCCACATTAAAAAGAGTGGTCCATATAGTTTTAGTGTGATGGGAGAATCCAATCTTGTCATAATAGGAAAGCCAACAGATCAATAAAATCAAAAAAGCGATTCTACAATGGAATCGCTTTTTCAATGGTGCTAACTAAGTTATGCGATAGGGCCGCCTTTTTCTTCAATTTCACTCGCAACAGCGGAAAATTTCTTAAAGTTTTCACGGAATTTAGCAGCAAGTTCCTTTGCCTTCTTATCATAGGCCTCTGGGTCTGCCCATGTTTTATTCGGCTGAAGGACTTCATCAGGAACACCGGCAATATGAAGCGGAATATTTAAGCCGAAAATTTCATCTTTCACCGTTTCCACATGGTTTAGTTCGCCTTCGAGGGCCGCTTGAACCATAGCTCGTGTATAGGAAAGCTTCATTCGGCTGCCAACCCCATATTCACCGCCGGTCCAGCCTGTATTGACTAGAAAAACATTGGCATTATGCTCAAGTATTTTTTCACCGAGCATTTCAGCATATCGGGTCGCAGGAAGCGGCAGGAATGGTGCGCCAAAGCAGGTGGAGAAAGTAGCTTCTGGTGATGTGACACCACGCTCAGTTCCGGCAAGTTTGGAAGTGTACCCACTTAGGAAGTGATACATCGCCTGCTCTTTTGTTAATTTTGCGATTGGAGGTAATACTCCAAATGCATCTGCTGTTAAAAAGACAATTGTATTTGGATGACCGGCAATGCTTGGCTGTACAATATTATCAATCGCTTCAATTGGATAAGCAGCACGTGTATTTTCTGTTAAAGTTCCATCATCATAATCAGGGATTCTCGACTCTTGATTTATGATAACGTTTTCAAGTACAGTCCCAAAACGAATGGCATCAAAAATTTGCGGCTCTTTATCACGAGAAAGATTAATACACTTAGCATAGCAGCCACCTTCAATATTAAAGACGCCATTTGATGACCAACCGTGTTCATCATCACCGATTAACCGGCGGTTTGGATCAGCAGATAAAGTTGTTTTACCTGTACCGGACAGCCCGAAGAAGAGCGCAACATCACCTTCTAACCCAACATTGGCAGAACAGTGCATGGAAAAAATATTGTTCTCTGGCAGCAAATAATTCATTACAGAAAAAATGGATTTTTTCATTTCACCTGCATACTCGGTTCCACCGATTAATACGATACGACGTTCAAAAGAGATGATAATAAAGGTTTCTGAGTTGGTACCATCAATAGCTGGGTCTGCCTTGAAATTAGGAGCAGATATTACTGTAAATCCAGCATCATGTTCGAGCAATTCGTCTTCAGATGGACGTATGAATAATTGGTGAGCAAATAAATTATGCCAAGCCATTTCATTGATCACTTGGATGGGCAAGCGCGATTTTTTATCAGCGCCGGCAAAGCCTTTAAATACATAAATTTCATTTTTGTTTTTCAAGTACTCAAGGACCTTATGATAAAGATTTGTGAAAACCTCTTCAGAAATTGATTGATTGGAGGAGCCCCAGGCAATTTTATCCTTGGAAGATTCTTCCGTAACTATAAATTTATCCTGTGGTGACCGCCCAGTGTATTTACCGGTAGAAACACGAACGGCCCCCGTTGAGGTTAGAGTTCCTTCATTGCGGTTTAAGATTTTTTCAACCAATTGGGGTACTGATAATTGCATTTGGACATTACTTTCATTTAGTAATTGCATTAATTCATTTGGAATATGAACAGAATTCATTGAATGAAACCCTTCCTTTATATTCATTATTTTAATAATAAATAGTATAGCACATTTGACGAATTAATCTACACTAATCAATAAAAATGAGTAATATTTTATACTTTATTCCTAAAATACTGAAAAAGTCATGCTATTTTTTTATTATAACAGTTTTATTTTTCCCTTATTTGGAAAGGCAAGAAATTTGCTAAAAAATTGATTGACAATGTTCGCTATTGTAGAGTATTATTCTGATTTGAACGGATACTCTCTTATCCCGAGCTGGTGGAGGGACAGGCCCAATGAAACCCAGCAACCTGCAATATGAGAAGAATGACCGCTAATGGTCCTTTTCAAGTGCAAAGGTGCTAATCTGACGCAAGGCTCATGTCTTGAACGATAAGAGTGAAAGGCCCGGAACAACCTTTCCTCAAATTGGTAAGGTTTTTTGTTTTGTATAAGTCCTTTTGTGAAAAGAGTTTTTAATAATAATCCTTTGTTTATTTCATACTAAGGGAATGAGTACCGTATCAAATTACGAGGTCCAAGAAGTATTCCTGTAACCTTCATAAAACCTCGATTATCTCATAATATAGGAGGAATTCAGATGTCAACAAAACGTCGTTTGTTCACTTCTGAATCAGTAACTGAAGGTCATCCTGACAAGATCTGTGACCAAATTTCTGATTCCATTTTAGATGCTATTTTAGCAAAGGATGCTAATGCCCGTGTTGCCGCTGAAACTTCAGTAACAACAGGACTAGTTTTAGTTGCTGGCGAAATCACAACTTCTACTTATGTAGACATTCCAAAAATTGTTCGTGAAACAATAAAAGGAATTGGCTACAATCGTGCTAAGTATGGCTTTGACTCCGAGACTTGTGCAGTGTTAACCTCCATTGATGAACAATCACCAGATATCGCCATGGGTGTTGACCAAGCATTAGAAGCACGTGAAGGTCAAATGTCTGATGAACAAATTGAAGCAATTGGCGCAGGCGACCAAGGTTTAATGTTTGGTTTTGCATGTAACGAAACGAAAGAGCTTATGCCGCTTCCGATTTCACTTGCACACAAGCTTGCCCGCCGTTTAACAGAGGTTCGTAAAGAAGAGTTACTTCCTTACCTTCGTCCAGATGGAAAAACGCAAGTAACGGTTGAATACGATGAAAATGACAAGCCTGTCCGTATTGATACGATTGTTATTTCTACTCAACACCATCCAGAAGTTGCATTAGAGCAAATTCAACGTAATTTAAAAGAATATGTCATTAATCCGGTTGTTCCACAAGAACTAATCGACGAAAATACTAAATATTTTATTAACCCAACAGGTCGTTTCGTTATCGGCGGACCTCAAGGGGATGCTGGTCTTACTGGCCGTAAAATCATTGTTGATACTTACGGCGGTTATGCTCGTCATGGCGGCGGTGCATTCTCTGGGAAGGATCCTACAAAGGTTGACCGCTCTGCAGCATATGCAGCTCGTTATGTGGCAAAAAATATTGTGGCAGCTGGACTTGCTGAGAAGTGCGAAGTTCAGTTAGCCTATGCAATTGGTGTAGCAAGACCTGTATCCATTTCTGTTGATACTTTTGGTACGGGTAAAGTAAGCGAAGATATTTTAGTTGATCTTGTTAGCAACAACTTTGACCTTCGCCCAGCAGGAATCATTAATATGTTGAACCTGCGCCGCCCAATTTATAAGCAAACAGCTGCTTACGGACATTTTGGCCGTACAGATGTTGACCTTCCATGGGAGCGCACTGATAAAGCTGAAGCTTTACGCGAACAAGCAAATCTATAAACAGAAAAAACGGAATTGCCTTGCCCAGGGGCTTATGTCCCCCAAGCTAGATAAATAGAAGAAGTGGGAGTTGCATTTTTATGTAACTCCCGTTTTTATTTTTTCGTCTAAATTCCTGTAAAGTCATTCTGGCGAATGGAATAAAATGTTTAAGTAGGTCAAAAGAAGTGAAAAATGATTGTACTTGATTTTCCTATTGTTCACAGTTCCATTTTTCAAAAAAAGTGGTAGTATTAGAGAGTATGTTTTTTGTAAAAACGTTTTTCGCAAGGATATTTAGAATGGAGTAGGTGAGGTACATAATGTGTGGTTTTATCGGTTGTGTACACGAGAAAACACAAAACTATAGTGACGAACAGAAACAACAATTTAAAAATATGAATGATATTATAACCCACCGAGGGCCAGATGATGATGGTTTTTATTATGATGACCATATTCAATTTGGCTTTCGCCGCTTGAGTATTATTGATATTGAGAGCGGCCACCAGCCGCTTACGTATGAAAATGAGCGGTACTGGATTATTTTTAACGGTGAGATTTATAACTATGTTGAGCTTCGTGAAGAGCTGCTTAAAGAAGGTTTAGCGTTTGCAACGAATTCCGATACGGAAGTCATCATCGCTCTTTATAGCCATTTAAAGGAAAAGGCGGTTGAAAAGCTGCGTGGGATGTTTGCTTTTGTTATTTGGGATAAACAAGAGCAGACGCTTTACGGGGCACGGGATCCATTTGGGATCAAACCGTTCTTCTATTTTGAAGATGGAGAAAGAACATTTTTTGCTTCTGAAAAAAAGAGCATTCTGCTTGCAATAGAAAATGATGTTCTAAATTATGATTCCTTACAGCACTATTTAACCTATCAATTTGTTCCTGAACCAAATACATTGTCAGAGGGAATCAAAAAATTAGAGCCAGGCCATTATTTTACGAAAAAAATCGGCGCTGCTATGGAAATTAAAAAGTATTGGAAGGCACAATTTAAGCCAGTCCATAAATCAGAAGATGATTTTATTAAAGAGATAAAAGATGTTCTATTTGATTCAGTAGAAAAGCATATGCGCAGTGATGTTCCGGTTGGTTCCTTCCTTTCCGGCGGAATCGATTCTTCGATTATTGCATCGATTGCGAAGGAATTTCACCCTTCCATTAAGACATTCTCTGTAGGATTCGATCACAACGGCTTTAGTGAAATTGATGTCGCTAAAGAAACGGCAGAAAAGCTTGGTGTTGAAAACATCAGCTATGTCATTTCACCTGAAGAATATATGAATGAAGTTCCAAAAATCATGTGGCATATGGATGACCCGCTTGCTGATCCAGCCTGCGTGCCGCTTTATTTCGTTGCTCGTGAAGCCCGTAAGCACGTAACGGTCGTTCTTTCAGGTGAAGGTGCGGATGAATTATTCGGCGGCTACAATATTTATCGTGAACCGCAATCGCTAGAGGTATTTAATAAAATCCCAAGAGTCGGAAAAGTGTTATTAAAAGGGATAGCCGGCATTATGCCTGAAGGTATGAAAGGTAAAAGCTTTATTGAGCGCGGCGTAACCCCAATGGAAGATCGTTATATTGGGAATGCGAAAATGTTCACGGAAGAAGAAAAGCGTGATCTTTTAAATGTGTATCGTGATGGATTGAACTATACAGATATAACGAAACCTCTTTACGAAGAGTCCAGAGGTTACGACCCGGTTGACCGAATGCAATATATTGATATTCATACATGGATGCGCGGTGACATTTTACTGAAGGCAGATAAAATGACAATGGCTCATTCATTGGAGTTGCGTGTGCCATTCCTTGATAAAGATGTGTTTGAGGTAGCATCGAAAATTCCTACAAGCTTGAAAACAGCTAATGGAACAACCAAGTATATTTTGCGAAAAGCAGCGGAAGGAATTGTGCCAGCACATGTACTTGACCGGAAGAAACTTGGTTTCCCAGTGCCAATTCGCCACTGGTTAAAAAATGAAATGAACGATTGGGCGAAAAAAATCATCCGTGAAAGCAACACGGATCATTTAATCAATAAAACGTACGTTTTGAGTTTACTTGAAGACCATTGCCAAGGGAAAGCCGACAACAGCCGAAAAATCTGGACGGTTCTCATGTTTATGGTTTGGCATCAAATATATGTTGAGAGTGTTTATTCTTTTCAACGTGATTATGCCTTACAAAAAGAATTACAATTACTGAAACATTAATAGGAAAGCACCCAATTGTTTTAGTTGGGTGCTTTTTTGTATTGTTTTGGTTTTTTTACATTATTTGTATAATAATCCATTGATGAAGGACAATGTATTATTAGTTCAAATAATCAGCTAAAAAACTAAAATATGAGTCAATCTTTCAAGGAAATGAGCCAATAGATTTCTCAAGCTTTTATTTCCATTAAATTATGATTGAAGTGACTTATAATATTGGCCCTTTTCCGCATATTCTGTATAAATGCGTTTCATTTCGTTTTTATCCTCCGGGGTTAATTCTCTAATAACTTTAGCAGGTCTGCCAAATGCTAAAGTATTAGGGGGAATTTTCTTCCCTTGTGGAACAAGACTGCCGGCGCCAATAAATGCACCTTCACCGATTTCAGCGTTATCAAGAATAATGGATCCCATCCCGATTAATGCTCCTTTTCTTACGATGCAGCTGTGAAGGATCACCTGATGCCCAATTGTTACTTCATCTTCTAAAATTAGCGGGTTATTAGGACTTTGGTGTAAGATAGAGTTATCTTGGATATTCACTTTATTGCCAATCCTCGTTGGTGCGACATCACCTCTAATACTCGAATTAAACCAGACACTGGACTGTTCACCTATTTCAACATCACCAGTTATCGTTACATAATCAGCAATAAATGCGGTGTCAGCAATTAGCGGGTATTTATCTTTATAGGGGTAAATCATTTGTTTCGCTCCTTTTTAAATGATGATTCTATTTTATCGGTGCTTAAAGTGATTTTCAAAAAATTCACCTTATTTACTTAAACAATTGCTTATTACTTTTTTCTAGGGGGAAAAAATATGTGGAAGTGGGAAGCTGAAGGAGAAGCAAAAGCGGTAATCGTAATCGTTCATGGGGCAATGGAACACCATAGGAGATACGGCTGGCTGATCGAAATGTGGCGGTTATCGGGATTTCATGTCATTATGGGCGACCTTCCAGGGCAAGGCATGACAACAAGAGCCAGCCGAGGCCATATTGATTCCTTTGATGAATATATCATTGAGGTAAAGGATTGGGTTCAAGCTGCTTATCGCTATGAGCTGCCAGTGTTTTTGATAGGACATAGTATGGGGGGCCTGATTTCCATCCGCTTATTACAGGAAGAACGATTAAATATTGCAGGAGTGATTCTGTCATCACCATGTTTAGGACTCATTCATACTCCATCAAAATTATTAGATACAATGTCACATCTTTTTAATGTTGTTTATCCATCCTTAAGGATGAATTCAGGATTAACGGTCCAAATGGCGACAAGAAACGAGGATGTAAGGGAAGCTGATACCAATGATACACTTTACGTGACAAAGGTTTCTGTCAGATGGTATCGTGAACTTGCGGATGCCATAAAACAGGCATTCATAAACCTCGAAAAAATACAGGATATCCCCATGCTTGTGATGCAGGGCGGGGATGATAAGATTGTAAATAAAAAAACTGTTAAAGAATGGTTCAATCATGTGCCTTTATCGGAAAAAAGGTATAAGGAATGGCCTAATTGCTATCATGAAATATTTAATGAACCGGAGCGGGAAGAGGTTTTTGAATATGCAAAGGATTTTGTTAACAGTCAATTAAAAGCAATTGGTTATATCGTATAGAAAAGCGGATGCGACCGTATAGCGCCGTTTGGCCACTAGTCGCTGGAAGCTGAGGCTGAACTGTTTTCGAAGTTAAATAAATATATACTTATCATTAAGAAAGGTTGTTGTAATCCATGATGCCAATCACCCTCATGTCAAGGGTCTATCGAAAAATCCTTCCAGCAGTCCATCAAGAATTGGCTTATTGGAAAAGGCGTGCTGAAAAAATACCGAACCCGGAGCTTAGAAATCAAGCTCTTGCCAGTATTGAGCATAAAACCTTCCACTGTGAGGGGGGAGCCATTCTTGCACTCACAGCCGGTGAGCATTATAAAAAAGCAGTAAAGTTTATTGTCGCTTATCAAACAATCAGCGACTATTTAGATAATTTGTGCGACCGGAGTACATCTCTTGATCCTGATGATTTTGCGGCATTGCACGAATCGATGTCAGATGCACTTGTTCTACATACAGAAGAGAAAAATTATTACCGCCTTCGCTTGGATCAGGATGACAATCAGTATCTGTATGATTTATCGGCAACATGTCGTTCTGTTTTAAGGGAGTTGGAGCATTATGATGTCATTAAAGATTATCTCCTCGAGTTATGTCAGTACTATTGTGACTTGCAAATAAACAAGCATGTGGTGAAGGAGGAGCGTGTACCTAGGCTGGAAAAATGGTTTCGTTATTATCAGGATGATCTGCCTGATATGGAATGGTATGAATTCTCGGCATGCTCCGGTTCCACACTTGGGATTTTTTGTTTAATCTCGTATGCGATGCGTGAGGACTTTCGGGAGAAAGATGCTGAAAATATTCGTAAGGGATATTTTCCTTATATTCAGGGATTACATATTCTTTTGGACTATTTTATTGACCAGGAGGAGGACATTGCAGGAGGCGACTTGAATTTTTGCTCCTACTATAAAAGTGAGGAAACACTTTTCAATCGCTTAAAGCATTTTGTGACGGAGGCAGACAGGCATACCGAGTACCTTCCACACAAAAAATTTCATCAGCTCATTAATCGCGGCTTGTTAGGGATCTATCTTTCGGATGCAAAGGTCCGTAAACAAAAAAATGTCCGTAAACTGGCGAAAGGAATCATTAAATCCGGTGGCTGGATTAGTTATTTCTTTTATTTCAATGGACTGGCCTACAGGTCAATACAAAAATCAGTACCTGCGTTTGTAACGAGATTAATGACAAAATAAAAAAACCAGGCAGGTGGTCTTACCCCTGTCAAGTAGACAACATAAAAAAGCTAAGCTGCCAACGCGTGTCGATATTCAATCGGCGCGCGTTGTTTTAGTTTCTTTTGAATACGTTTGTAATTGTAATGATAAATATAATCCTCAATCGCTTGTCGTATCTCCACTTCTGATTTACACTGTTCAATATACAACTTCTCTGTTTTGAGATGCGAAAAGAAGGATTCAATGCAAGCATTATCCAGGCAGTTTCCTTTGCGAGAGTGGCTGCCCTTAATGCTGTATGCTTCTAATCGATTGTTGTATCCCTTAGACGTATACTGAAAGCCTTGATCCGAATGGAGAACAGCTTCAGCTACGTCTTTTTTCTTTGTCCATATTTCTACTGTATTCAAAACAAGTTCAAGGTCGTTTCGTTTCGAAAGTTCCCATGACACAATCTCATTATTAAATAGATCTTGAATTACCGATAGGTAATAGAATTGCTTACCATCTGAGACATATGTTATATCCGTTACCATTTTTTGATTAGGTCCTGTTGCCTTAAATTTTCTCTTTAGGCGATTCGGATGGATTACGGATGGAGTATGACCATGGCGCTTTCTTTTCTTTCGGATGACAGACTGGATGTTCATTTCTTTCATCAATCGGTACACCTTTTTATGATTAATCTTATAATCATTTTCCTTTAACAAATAGGTCATACGAGGGCAGCCAACTTCGGGATGAAGTATATGAATGCCCATCATGTGTTCACATATATCTTGGTCTTGTTTTGTTCTTTCATCGCGTTTAAATTGAGTGGACCTCCATTTATAGTAGCTTGCTCTTTTAATATAAGCGATTTCCAATAACCATGTGATTGGATAGACATCCCTTAATCCTTCTATGATTTCATACTTGCTCTGTTGGGGGATTTCTCCTCCTTTACTAGATTTGGATACTGCTTTTTTAAATAATCCACCTGTGCCTTTAGGTAATCTCTTTCTTCTTCTACTGACTTAAAATTAGTACGAGGTCGACCTTTTAATGGATTAGACACTCCACTTCGTTCTTCAAATTTCTCTCCCTTTTCCCACTTCTTTACCCACACTTTTAGTTGAGTACAGTTTAAAATTCCTAACTCATCCGCCAATACTTTATAACTTTTAGATCCTTTTACATATTTCATTACAGCATTTAATTTAAATTCATTTGTATACCTTTGAAATTGTTGTCCTTTTTTAGCCATAGAAATATCCCCTCCAAGTATTAGTGTAACACCCACGCTATACACATGGGTTTTTTACACTGTCTACTTAAAGGGGATAATATCAAGGGCCTGGTTTTACCTTTTTTCAATTGCAACGATAAACGGCGGGTTATTTTGTTGATTAATAAATTGATATTGCAGTACATGGGCAGTTCTTTGATGTATTTGTTCGCAATATTGAAGAAGAGAATCCCTTTCCACAACACCTTGTTCGTGCCCATGGTAAATAACAAGTACAATTGTTCCTTCTGGTGCCATCATATCTAACAACTGCTCAATTGCGGCAATTGTTGTCTCAGGCCGGGTTACTGTCGTTTTATCGCTGCCAGGCAGATAGCCAAGGTTAAATATAGCGCCGGTAAGTTTTCCATGAACATTAGTCGGGATCTTAGCAGAAAGCTGCTCATGGCCTGCATGAAAAATGGTAACCTGCTCTAACAGACCATTCTGCGTTAAGCGCTCTCTAGTTGCTGCAATCGCTTCTTCCTGGATATCAAAGCCATAGACCATCCCGTTTTCCCCTACAAGTCCAGCTAAAAAAACGGTGTCATGTCCATTTCCTACTGTTGCATCAACCACAAAATCACCAGGTTTTATTGCTTTTTCGAGTAAATTTTTTGCAAAGGGAAGAATACGCTCCATTT
The DNA here is from genome assembly GCF_030123405.1 of Neobacillus sp. WH10. GTDB lineage: Bacteria > Bacillota > Bacilli > Bacillales > Cytobacillaceae > Neobacillus. Next base: position 4,251,478 of record NZ_CP126110.1, on the reverse strand, counting down.
TCATCGGTTTAAAGCCCCTTGATAAAATTTGCCCTGCCAGCTGTCTCTACGCCTTAGTTCTGCATCAATGGCATTCAACACTTCCCATTTATTTACACTCCACATTGGGCCGACCATCAAGTCAATTGGGCCGTCACCCGTAATGCGATGAACAATCATTTCCGGCGGTAAAATTTCCAATTGGTCGCATACTAAGTTTACATAGTTTTCTTGTGAGAGGAATTCAAGCATTCCTTTTTCATATTGTTTGACCATTGGTGTACCTTTTAGAAGGTGCAGCAGGTGAATTTTAATCCCTTGCACATCTAATTTTGCAACTTCACGCGCCGTTTCCATCATCATGTCATACGACTCAAGCGGCAACCCATTTATGATATGAGAGCAAATACGAATTCCATGCTTTCTTAACTTGTTAACTCCTTCAACATAACATTGAAAATCATGGGCACGGTTGATGAGTAATGCAGTACGTTCATGCACTGTCTGCAGCCCAAGCTCAACCCATAAGTAGGTTCGTTCATTTAATTCCGCTAAATACTCAACGACATCATCCTGTAGACAATCCGGACGGGTTGCAATTGACAATCCCACAACACCTTCTTGTTTAAGGACGGTTTCATATTTTTCACGAAGGACATCAACGGGTGCATGGGTATTTGTGAATGCTTGAAAATAGGCCATGTATTTGCCGTCTTTCCATTTCGAATGCATTTTTTCTTTAATTTCGTTGAATTGTGTCTCCAGTGTCTCAACACGATTTCCAGCAAAATCACCTGAGCCGGCAGCACTGCAAAAAGTACAGCCCCCATGTGCCACAGTACCGTCACGGTTCGGACAATCAAAGCCTCCATCTAGTGCAACTTTAAACACCTTATGGCCAAAATGTTGACGAAGGTGATAATTCCATGTATGGTACCGTTTATCATCTGTTGCATATGGAAAAGGTTTTGTCTGAAACATGTCAGAAAACCTCCTTTATTAAAAGTAAAGTTTACATAAGGACAATTTTAACATGAAGCGAAAGTCTTATCCAATTGTAATTGTTTCAAGTGGAATTAGGATTATTTATCCCGCATTAACGTGTAGTATGCATAAGCCCCATAATCTAAGACTTTGATGTAAAAGGATCAGTTTGGGATCAACAGCCCGTAAAATCCCGATTGGTTTAGTTAATCACCGTTGAGGGATGGAAAAGCCCTCCAATTAAGGAAGTTTCACTTTATCTAACTGTTTGTGTAATAGGAAAATGCATGGAGAACACAATAAGAAATGAAGCAGTGTGTGCTTCATAATTGGATTGTGCCATAACATTAAGGAGGTTCTTAGATGGCTACTCGCGAATCAATGGACAATTTAATGCAGCAAGTTGAGGATACAATTCGCTATGCAGAGGAACAATATAAACAAAGCAGCCTTCAGGAGCATTATAATGACGATAATTATACAGATGCGTTGCAACAGCTAGAGGAGACCTATCAAGATATTGCAAAAATGGCCCATAGTGCGAATTCGCAGCAGCGGGAACAACTCCATAGAATGAGACTTCAGCTTCAACAGTTACAGAACTCCATGATTTTAGAAGAGCATTAAGAGGAGGAGAACCTATTTGAAAAAACGGTCAAAGCATCAAAATCCTGAACAAACAACACGAAATGGCATCAATAATCAAGATCTCGAACTTGGGCAGGATGTCAATCTTGTAAAACAAGCGAAAAAGAAATATGAAAAATCAGGTGGTCAGCCGGTTAAATCGAAAATGCATCAAGAAAATTAAAAAAAAAATCCCTCAACATTATTGTTGCGGGATTTTTTTTATTAATTTTCTTACCAAAAAAACGGCAATGTTTCATCAAAATACCATCGCTCCAAACCCTAAATATCAAATTCTTAATAAAAACAACATGAAAATAGAAAAAACGCGTTCACACTTTGGCAACAACTTAGATTTATTTTGTGATGTAGGTCACAGAATGGGATTTTTATACATGGTTTAAATAAGATATAGATTAGCGATTTTTATACCAAATACACCACTTTTTGGGTGGAAAAGTGTGGAGTGTCGATTGAGTGAATCAGGCAATCTGAACATGTGAAAGATATTTATTTTTCACAATGAAATAGGTATTTCTGAGCTTTGCTTACACCGTCTTTATTATTATTTTAGGTTGGTTCTTTGAAGGAATTCTAATTCCAAAAAAGAAGACAGCGTTAACACCATTTCGTTTTGGATAACTAATCAAGTTTACTGAGCATTTTTTTTAGAATTTTATGTGAACATGTTCACATTTTATCCACAAATTTGCCTTGCAAAGGAAGTAAAAATATGAAAAAGCACTTATTCATTTTTAGCATTGTCTTGGCCTTAATGTGTCCTTCGATTAGCTTTGCTGAAAATAACACCATTTTAAGCATGGAAGAGTTGACGATTCAAGTTATGCCGGAGTTTGCTTATCATCCAAGTGATCAAAAAAAAGACCATGCACCACTGTTAATTGGTTATCAGGGTTCAATGGTAAACAATTCCGACCAGCCACAGAAGGGACAAATTGAAATCCCGCTTCCAATGGGGGAAAAGAATTTTCGGATTGGCTATGTGGCCGATTACTCAGCTGATTTACAGAAGGCTTATGAAATCGAATATATCATTGACCGTGATAAAGGAACGATTTCTTGGACAACAAGTGAAGAGATTGCACCTAAAGAACGATATAAATTTGTTATTGAGTTTTATACAGACAGCTTAAAGGTTAATAAGGAAAAGAAAACATTATCATATCAGTTTAAAAGCTTTACAGACATTGGACTCGTCAATGTTATCTTTACACAGCCTTCTAAGGCAAAAAAAATGAAGCTCACACCGGCACCGGAGGAAAAACAAAATCATGCTGACGGAGATAACACCTTCTCCTATTTATTTCAAAATGTAAAAGCAGGTGAAGAGAAAAACTTCTCTTTAACATATGAACGCAGTGAAACTAAACCAACAACAGAACTCACGACTAATGAAAACTCAGAGAAACAGAAAAAAAAGGAGAATAAAATATCCACAGGGCTTGCGTTTGGAGCATTTTGTGGGATCAGTGTTCTTTCTTTAGGTGCATTGACCATTTTAATTAGAAATCGAAAGAAATAGCAAAGACGCTTTTAATAGCGTGATTCATTGGGGATTAAGGTACCTCATCGGTACTTTAATAAATATATAGAGAAATTTACAGTTTTTATGGGAGGTGAAAAAATGTTCAAAAAGCTTATGAAGATGGACAAAAAGTTTTTAGTTGTATTGGCACTTCTTGTTGGAGTATTTTTATCGTTTTCTGCAGTCAAAACAATGGCCTACCTGGATTCACCTGGTTTTTGTCAAAACTGTCATACGATGAAATCTGTTTATACATCATTCGTGGATTCTACACATTCAGATTTGCAGTGTAATGACTGCCATCTGCCACATAAGAGTGAGGCAGGCAAATTATTTTTCAAAGGGCGTGCCGGGATGACGCATATTTATTTCAACACATTTGGAACTGAAGATATCCCAGATGTGATACAAGCGACGGACCGTACGAAAAGTATTATGGACGATAACTGTATTTCCTGCCACAAGAGTACTTTGAACAATGTGTCGCATGATGCCAAGGACAGCTGTGTAACTTGCCACAAAACAGTACCACACGGGAAAGGCTTTAAAGATGATCACTATAATAAGCCACCAGTGTCAGGAGAGTTATTAGAAAATAAGGGAGGGTTTTAAAAAATGGGAAGGTTCCGATATGGGGCATATCTTCTGCTACTAGCACTTGTTTTGATAATCACTGGCTGCGGTAATGATTCCGGTGACAAAACAGCTTCAGCAACAGGCAAGAAGACGACAGGCCTTTCAGCAGATGAAATAAGCAATGAAGCATTCAAGGACAAATTTCCGCTTCAATATAACAGCTATAAGAAAAATGATAAGATGGAAGAAACTAAATATAATGGTTCAGTAAAACGAAGCAAATTTGATGCCGATAAAGAGCCATTACTACCGATTCTATTCAATGGCTATGGATTTGCGATCGAATATAACGAAGATCGCGGACATACTTATGCATTCGAAGATATTCGTAACGTCAAACGTATTACAGATAAATCAGTTGGTTCTTGTTATACATGTAAATCAACCGCTGTACCAAAAATGATTGAAGAAATGGGCGACAGCTACTGGGGCGCAAATTTTAATAAAGATATTTGGCCAAAAGGGGAAGCGATGGGTCATTCTCCAATCGGCTGTTCTGACTGCCATGATCCAAAAACAATGGATTTACGCGTAACCCGCCCAAGTTTTTATAAAGCATTAGAGGCTAAGGGAGTAGATACGTCAAAACCAACTAAAAATGATATGCGCACCTATGTTTGCGGTCAGTGCCATGATGAATATTACTTTGCTGCAAAAAATAGTGAAGTTACCTACCCGTGGACAAAGGGCTTCAAACCTGAAGAAATGTATGAATACTATAACACGATTGCAAAAGAAAACGGTTTTGAAAAAGACTGGATCAGCAATATTTCCGGAACGCCAATGTTAAAGGCACAACATCCGGAATTTGAAACTCATTCATCAGGCACACATGGTAAAGCAAATGTATCTTGTGCGGATTGCCATATGCCATATGAACGTGTCGATGGAAAAAGGAAGATCTCATCACATTGGTGGACTTCTCCGCTTAAGACCATGCAAACTTCTTGCGGACAGTGCCATGGTGACCGTGATTTAGACAAATTGAAAGACCGCGTGCTTGAAATTCAAGAAGCTAACGTAAGCGGATTACATGATGCACAAAATATTTCTACTTCTGCCCATTATTATGTGAACAAAATGATAACTTCCGGTGTAAGTGAAGAGAAGATCAAAGAAGCACAAGAGTTTGTTCGTAAAGGCCAATGGTACTGGGATATCATTGCCGCTGAAAATTCTTCAGGCTTCCATAACCCACAAGGATCAATGGATTCTTTAAGGATTTCTATTGAGCAGTCTAATAAAGCAATTCGTCTTGCAACAGAAGAGCTTGTGAAAAAAGGTGTTAACATGGAAGAGCTTGATCAGGAAATTGAAAAAGTGATAAAGGCTGTTGCGGATGAGAAAGTGAATGAAAAGAAAAAAGACCATGCTGTTAACAGCTATTTCCCAGCCCAAGCACCAGTTGTACCGGCAGCTCCAAAAAAATAGACCCATTCCATTAAATTCTTATTCGTCCCGCCAAGAAGGAATAAGATATTGGGAAAGAGCCTAAAATATGTTTTGAAAAACACTGTTTCCTTTAAGGAGACAGTGTTTTCTTGTATTTATTTTGCTTGAAATGTGGTGATGTGTCAATTTTGTGGGCTTCAATTATGGGTTTAGCGGAAAAAATGGTGAACTTGGCGGAATTAATCCCGAAATTCGCTGGATTCCAGTCATAAAGTACGGATTTAAATCCCTACGATAGCTAGAAAAACAAAACGATTGCACCCAGACAGAAAAAAAGCTAAAATTACCTAGGGAATCGAAATAATATACAATTAAGGAGGGTTTTTCATGCCACGTGCCTTATGGCTTTTAATCATCGGGATGGCAGTGAATGTAATAGGCTCTTCTTTTTTATGGCCTTTAAATACAATCTATATTCACGATCATTTAGGAAAGTCCCTTTCCGTTGCCGGGATTGTCCTAATGCTAAACTCGGGAGCAAACGTAATTGGAAATCTCTATGGCGGCCATTTATTTGATAAAATTGGCGGCTATAAATCTATAATACTGGGAATTGGTATTTCCCTTTTAGCACTGGTCGGCTTATCACTTTGGCATGATTGGCCACAATACGTCGTTTTTCTTACCATTGCCGGCTTTGGTACAGGAATTATTTTTCCATCGATGTATGCGATGGCGGGTTCAGTTTGGAAAGAAGGCGGACGTAAATCGTTTAATGCCCTTTATGTCGCACAAAACCTTGGGGTTGCCGTAGGTGCTTCTCTTGGCGGGATCGTTGCAGATTACTCATTCCAATTAATCTTCTTAGCAAATACCATCATGTATGTTTTCTTTTTACTAATTGCTGTATTTGGATATAAGAGGATCACGGTAGAGCCTGTAAAACACGACCATAATGAAAAAGCATTGACTCCAGTAGAAAGTAAAGTAAATTTACAGGCTTTATTAATAATATGTTCGGGCTATTTGCTTTGTTGGGTTGCCTATAGTCAATGGACAACAACTATTGCTTCTTACACACAGGAAATCAATATTTCATTGACACAATACAGCTTATTGTGGACCATAAACGGTGCCATTATCGTCCTTGGGCAACCGTTATTAATTGGAGTGCTGAAGTATTTATCGGCTTCACTAAAGCTACAAATCCTAATTGGAATTGGTATCTTTATCGTTTCATTTTTAGTGGCGGGAAAAGCAACTGCTTTTTCAGGATTCCTCGTAGCCATGATTATCCTAACAATCGGTGAAATGTTCATCTGGCCTGCGGTTCCTACAATAGCTTTCGATTTAGCTCCTAAGGGGAGAGAAGGCTTTTATCAAGGAATTGTCAATAGCACTGCAACGGGCGGTAGAATGGTTGGCCCTCTACTTGGCGGGATGCTTGTTGACTTCTATAGCATGTCGGCGTTATTTCTTGTTTTAATTTCACTGTTCCTTATTTCAATTGTAACGACTCTAGTATATGATCGTCACTTAAAAACGGAAAAACAGTTTGAAGCAAAAACATCGTAGCTTAGGATATCTAGAAATCTAGTTCTAAAGAGACAGTTCACATGTGAACTGTCTCTTGTTATTTATCCATTAAATTCGAACGGTTGTCTCTTTTTTTTGATATAGTAACAATATAAAAAATAATATTTTCACAAATGGTTATTTGTATTATAGAAAAGGAAAGAAGGAGATACCTTGCTTGCTTTATTACCTCTTATGCTTGAACGTGTCGGTATCCTACTTATAATTGCATTTATTCTTTCGAGGATGAAATCATTTCGTCAGGTTATTTATCATGAACATGGTATCGCTGTCAAAGCAACAATTATTGTTATTTTTGGAGCTTTTGGCGTTATTAGTAATTACACGGGTGTGGAAATTGGACATGGAATGATAACGTCTAAGGATTGGCTGACAAATGTCGATAATACGGGTGCCATTGCCAATACAAGAATTATGGGTGTAGCGATTGGCGGATTGCTTGGCGGACCATTTGTAGGAATTGGAGTTGGGCTCATTGCTGGATTACACAGGCTGTCTCTAGGCGGTTTTACAGCAGTAGCATGCTCTGTATCAACTATTTTTGCTGGAATCGTTACTGGTTTTTTAGGTAAGCGCTTTAAAATTCAAGAAAGCAGCTCGCCGTTGAAGGCTGTCGTAATAGGAATTTTGATGGAATGCTTTCAGATGGGGATTATCCTAATACTGGCAAAACCTTTTGATGAAGCACTCCATCTTGTTGAAATTATCGCATTCCCAATGATTGCGATTAATGGTTTTGGAACATTGCTATTTTTGTTAATCATTCAGGATATTTTTCAGCAGCAAGAACGAACGAGGGCGTTGCAAACGCATAAAGCGATGTCCATCGCCAATCAGACGCTGCCATTTTTTCGGCAAGGCTTGAATATTGATTCGTGTACAAAGGCAGCAGAAATTATTCTAACATGGACAAATGCAGATGCCATTTCTATCACGAATCAGCATCAAGTATTAGCGCATGTTGGCGCAGGAGCGGATCACCATTTTCCATCCGGAACCATGGCAACAGAATTAACGAAAAAAGTATTGGAACAAGGACGTAATATTATTGCAAAAACAGCAAATGAAATACAATGTGTTAATCCAAAATGTCCGTTAGAAGCTGCCATTGTTTTACCTCTCAAAGTTCATGATAAAACGGTTGGTACATTAAAACTTTATTTTACCGACTCTAGTAAACTAAATCTTGTGGAGCTGGAACTTGCGGAAGGCTTAAGGAAATTAATCTCTGGCCAGCTCGAAATGGCAGAGCTGGAAATGCAAAGAAGATTATTAAAGGATGCAGAGATAAAGGCTCTGCAAGCCCAAGTGCATCCTCATTTTTTGTTTAATGCGATTAATACAATTTCCAGCTTAGTGCGAATTGATGCCGATCAAGCGAGAAAGCTATTAATTCAGTTAAGTATCTTCTTTCGCAGCAATCTTCAAGGAGCGCGGCAAATGTTAATTCCGCTTGAGAAAGAGCTTGAGCATGTCGAAGCCTATTTGACGATCGAGCAGGCAAGATTCCCTGACCGTTATAAAGTAGATTTAGAGATTGATCCATCTTTAGAAAAAGTGTTGATTCCACCGTTTACCCTGCAGCCACTGGTGGAAAATGCAATTCGTTATGCTTTTCCAAAAGCAAAAACGGGAATGGTTAAGGTTCGTGCCTTCAAAGAAGATAAGAAAATGGTGTTGCACACTGAAGATGATGGAAAAGGGATTGCGCCGGAACTGCTTGAAACACTAGGAAATCAAACAGTCGATTCAACTGAGGGAACAGGGACAGCCCTATGGAATATTAAGAAGCGAATTGAAGAAATTTATGGCCAGAATGCTTCGTTTCATATTGAAAGCAAACTAGATAACGGAACGAGAGTAACGATTAAACTGCCGTTAACCGGGCAAATGGAGTGAAGATAGTGTTAAAGGTATTTATTGTGGATGACGAACCGCTTGCGAGGGATGAGCTTTCTTATCTACTTAAGCGCAGCAAACAGGTGGAAATTGCAGGAGAGGCTGATAATGTCGAAGCTGCATTAGAAAAAATGGTAGTTCTTGATATTGATGTGATTTTTTTAGATATTCAGCTAGCCGATGAAAGTGGGATCGAAATTGCAAATAGAATGAATCAATTGGAATACCCTCCACTGATCGTATTTGCAACTGCATATGATGAATATGCTCTTAAGGCTTTTGAGCTAAATGCTGCTGATTATATTTTAAAACCTTTTGATGAAAAACGGGTGCAGCAAACAATTGAAAAGCTTTACAAGCTAGCCGGTAATAAAAAACAAAAAATATCGCTACCATCAAGGCAGCAATCTTACGCAAACGAGCGAACTGAAAAACTAGCTGTTTCTGTTGATGAAAAAATAGTTCTCGTGAATATAAACGAAATCCTCTATGTTGCTACTCAAGAGGGAAAAACGATGATTGCCACGGAAAAACAAAAGTATTGGTTAAGCGATTCATTGGTTACATTTGAACGGAAGCTCCAGCATACTCCAATCATTCGCGTTCATCGGGCGTATTTAGTTAGTATTGATGCGATCGTTGAGATTGAGCCATGGTTTAATTCAACCTATAATTTGATTATGAAGGATGGTGAAAAGGTTCCAGTAAGTAGAACCTATACAAAAGATTTAAAACAACTGCTTGATTTTTAAGCAGTTGTTTTTGTATTTCAAGCGATTATTCATGTTTTTCAACTCCTGATTTTTGCATTTTAGTCTGAAAATTCAATGGTTCCGTTTTCATTTATTATGATAGAGATAAGTAAGAAATGAAAAGGGAGGTAATAAAATGAATGCGGTTTCTATTGTAATTGGCTCTATTTGTATTTTAATGATTGCTTATCGTTTATATGGGACATTTATGGCGGTAAAAGTATTAAAATTAGATGATTCAAAGCCGACACCTGCACACGAATTAAATGATGGAAAGGACTATGTTCCAACCAATAAATGGGTTACTTTCGGACATCACTTTGCGGCTATCGCTGCTGCAGGCCCGCTTGTTGGTCCAATTCTGGCAGCACAATTCGGCTATTTGCCAGGTTTACTCTGGCTATTGATTGGTGCTGTTATTGGTGGAGCAGTTCATGATGCTGTTGTCCTTTATGCATCTATGCGAAAAAAGGGAAAATCTTTATCTGAAGTAGCAAAAGACGAATTAGGTCCCGTCGCAGGTTTTTGTACTGGACTTGCCATGCTATTCATTATAACTATTACAATGGCCGGGCTTTCCATGGTTGTTCTCCATGCACTCGAAAACAACCCATGGGGTACGTTTTCTGTAGGAATTACGATACCGATTGCAATGGGGGTAGGAATTTTTTATAAAAAAACAGGCAATCTAAAATTGACATCAACCATTGGGTTTATTCTTGTCATGGTTGGAGTGTTTGTTGGTCCATCGATACAGAATACAATCTTGGGTGATTGGCTTACGTTAGATACAAAGACATTGGCTATAATTCTACCAATTTATGCTTTCTTTGCTGCGGCATTGCCTATATGGCTCTTGCTTGCCCCGCGAGATTACTTAAGCAGTTTTATGAAGATTGGTGTTTTTATTGCACTGATCATTGGGGTTTTCATTATTAATCCAACGATTCAGATGCCGGCTTTTACTAAATTTACGCAAGGTGGCGGTCCAGTTATTGGAGGACCTGTTTGGCCATTTATCTCAATTACCATTGCTTGCGGTGCCATTTCTGGTTTCCATGCATTTGTCGGTTCAGGGACAACACCTAAAATGTTGGATCGATGGTCAGATATCAAGGTTGTTGGATTTGGCGCGATGTTAGTAGAGTGTGTCGTAGGAATTATGGCGTTAATTGCTGCAACAGCGCTACATCCTGCGGACTATTTTGCGATTAACTCAACACCAGAAGTATTCAAAACATTGGGAATGCATGTGGATCAATTACCAAAGCTAGCGAAGGAAATTGGGATTGACCTTGAAGGAAGAACAGGCGGTGCTGTGACTTTAGCTGTAGGGATGACCTATGTTTTCACCGAAATTCCCTGGTTTGCGAAATTATCGTCTTACTTCTTTCAGTTTGTAATTATGTTTGAAGCGGTTTTTATTTTAACAGCGATTGATTCTGGAACACGTGTAGCCCGCTATTTGATTCAAGATTTCTTTGGTGAGTTCTATAAACCATTGAAAAAGACAGATTGGCTTCCAGGATCGATTTTTGCAAGTGCTTTAGCTTGCTTTATGTGGGGCTATTTACTCTTCTCAGGCGATATCGGATCTGTTTGGGCACTATTTGGCGTATCCAACCAATTGATGGCATCTATCGGTCTCATCGTCGGTGCAACTGTTATACTAAAAATTGCCGACAAACGCTGGTACATGCTAACCTGTTTAGTGCCACTTTCCTATTTATTTGTTACCGTTAACTATGCAGGCTATTGGATGGTGAAGAATGTTTACCTCAATCAAGCAGCTGCCGGTTACAGTGTATTGAATGGTGTCTTATCAATTATTATGTTAGTACTCGGTATCATCATATTGGTGGCAGCAATTAAGAAATGGACAACGATGTGGAATTCTCCACGTTTCCAATTGGGAACAAAAGCTGCATAAATTAATGTAAGCAGGTGGCTTCAGAAGAAAAAAACTTTTAAGCCATCTGCTTTTTCATTCAGACATCGAAATTGCTTTCCTGGTAATATATAAATGAATGAAAATGTTAATGGTAATGCGTTTAAATGCGGGATAAACCGTCTATCCTGAATTTAGGCAAATGTTTGCTTGCATAGTGGTAGAAAATTTAATACAATTACCGTAATACTTTATATTAAAAAAACAGTGATCAGGAGTAGTAGTGATTAATACCTGTAACATAGAGAGTTGACGGCTGGTGGAAGTCAACCGGGTACATCATGAACTCGCCTTTTGAGTTGCAAACGTGAAAGATTAAGTAATGTTTGCCGTTTTCCGCGTTAAGGATGAATGAAGCGAGTGCAGGCAGCACTAATGTGGGTGGTACCGCGGGAAGATACATACAATCCTCTCGTCCCTTTTTGGGATGAGAGGTTTTTTTATTTTATCTAGCTGCAGCGCCATGCCCTTCGAGGTGAAATAACCTGAACCATATGAAGTCAAAGTGCCGGCTTCAAATGGTTTAGAACATTTGCTTGGCTACAGAAAGCTAACGCTTTCTGCACGCATTAAGGGAGACTTAGCCGATTTTCAATCGTCTAAGTCTCCCTATATCAGGGCTGAACAAGGCGCTTCCGCTTTTATATTTTTATAGGAGGAAAACGATATGAGTTTTGACCATCAACAAATCGAAAAAAAATGGCAAAAGAAATGGGAAACAGAAAAAACATTCAAAACAAGTGAAGAATATGATAAACGAAAATTCTATGCATTAGATATGTTCCCATATCCATCAGGGGCAGGTCTTCACGTTGGACACCCTGAAGGATATACGGCAACCGATATCCTTTCACGTTTAAAGCGGATGCAGGGATATAACGTGCTTCACCCCATGGGCTGGGATGCATTCGGACTGCCAGCGGAACAGTACGCATTAGATACTGGTAACGACCCGGCAGAATTTACCGAGCAAAATATCAACACCTTCCGCAGACAAATTAAATCACTAGGTTTCTCGTATGATTGGGATCGTGAAGTTAACACGACAGATCCTGAATACTATAAATGGACTCAGTGGATTTTCTTAAAGCTGTGGGAAAAGGGACTTGCCTATATTGATGAGGTAGCAGTAAACTGGTGCCCGGCACTTGGAACCGTTTTGGCAAACGAAGAAGTTATTGACGGTAAAAGTGAACGAGGCGGCCATCCGGTTGAGCGCCGTCCGATGAAGCAATGGATGTTAAAAATTACTGCCTATGGTGACCGTTTGCTTGAAGATTTAGAGGAGCTTGACTGGCCGGAAAGCTTGAAAGAAATGCAGCGAAACTGGATTGGCCGCTCTGAAGGGGCAGAAGTAACCTTCAAAATTGATGGCCATGATGAATCCTTCATCGTTTTCACAACCCGTCCTGATACATTATTCGGTGCAACCTATGCAGTATTGGCTCCTGAACATGCATTTGTTGATAAAATTACAACAGCTGAACAGCGCGAAGCCGTTGCTGCATATTTAGATAAAGTTAAAACGAAAAGCGATCTTGAGCGTACTGATCTAGCAAAAGAAAAAACAGGTGTATTTACTGGTGCGTATGCCATAAATCCGGCAAATGGCGAAAAAATGCCAATCTGGATTGCTGATTATGTATTAGTAAGCTACGGAACTGGTGCGATTATGGCCGTTCCTGCTCACGATGAACGCGATTATGAATTTGCGAAAGAATTCGGGCTGACTATTAAGCCAGTTGTTGCGGGCGGCAATGTGGAAAAAGAAGCCTTTACCGGTGATGGCGAACACATCAATTCCGATTTCTTAAATGGATTAAATAAAGAAGATGCGATTTCAAAAATGATTTCCTGGTTAGAGGAAAAAGGGATTGGAACCAAGAAAGTAACGTTCCGGTTACGTGATTGGTTATTCAGCCGCCAGCGTTACTGGGGTGAGCCGATTCCAATTATCCATTGGGAAGATGATACGATGACAGCTGTACCGGAAGATCAGCTACCATTGACATTACCAAAAACGGAGGATATTAAACCATCTGGAACAGGCGAATCGCCACTTGCCAATATTGCTGATTGGGTAAACGTCGTTGATCCGGAAACAGGCAAAAAAGGCCGCCGCGAAACGAATACAATGCCGCAATGGGCAGGCAGCTGCTGGTACTATTTACGTTATATTGATCCAAAAAACAGCGAAGCACTGGCTTCTGCTGAAAAATTAAATCACTGGCTACCTGTTGATATTTACATTGGCGGTGCCGAGCATGCCGTGCTTCACTTGCTATATGCCCGTTTCTGGCATAAATTTTTGTATGATATCGGTGTAGTTCCAACAAAAGAGCCATTCCAAAAGTTATTTAACCAAGGAATGATTTTAGGTGAAGGCAATGAGAAAATGAGTAAATCAAAAGGAAATGTCGTCAATCCTGATGATATAATCGAGAGTCATGGTGCCGATACGCTTCGCTTGTATGAAATGTTTATGGGCCCTCTTGATGCCTCTATTGCTTGGTCGACAAATGGTTTGGACGGTTCCCGTCGCTTCCTTGATCGAATCTGGCGATTATTTGTTGAGGAAAATGGTGAATTAAATCCGAAAATCCAGCCAAATGAAGAAGCATCGAATTTGGAAAAGGTCTACCATCAAACTGTGAAAAAGGTTACCGAGGATTATGAAGGATTGAGATTTAACACTGCTATATCACAAATGATGGTCTTCATTAATGAAGCCTATAAAGCAACAGTCCTACCTAAGGATTATGTTGAAGGATTCGTTAAAATGCTTGCACCTGTTAGTCCACATATCGCTGAAGAGCTTTGGGAAAAGCTAGGACACAGCGGCACGATTTCCTATGAGGCATGGCCTGCATATGATGAAGCAAAATTAGTCGATGAGGAAGTCGAAATTGTGATTCAAGTAAACGGTAAGGTAAAGACTAAGTTAATGGTACCGACTAATGTCAGCAAAGAAGCATTGGAAGGAATCGCGATGGATGATGACCGTGTGAAGGAACAAATCGAAGGAAAAACGATTCGTAAAGTCATCACAGTACCGGGTAAATTAGTTAATATCGTAGCTAATTAATATAAAAGAACATCCTCCTGTTTGGGGGGATGTTTTTCTGAAGGGATGATTGGGATGGAAGAGATTCAAATTATTACACCAGAAGAGGTACAAAAGAAGCTTGAGGAAGGGGTAAAACTTGAGCTTGTTGATGTAAGGGAAAATGAAGAGGTAGCATCAGGGATGATTCAAGAGGCAAAGCATATTCGAATGGGCGACATTCCTGCTAATCTTGACTACTTTGACAAGGAAAAAGAATACATTTTTATCTGCCGTTCAGGAGGCCGCAGTGCAAATGTCTGTTATTACCTTCAAGATCAGGGCTATAAAGTCCGTAACATGGTTGGCGGCATGATGAACTGGACTGGAGGAACGAAATAACCGATTCCAAATGTGGAATCGGTTTTTCTCTGCTCTTTGTTTAGCTTACAAGTTCAATCGAAAAATAATCTTAACTTCCCTATTTTTAAAATTCAGAAAAGTTGTAAATAATGGTAGTAAAAAGAGAGGGAGAGATTCCTATGATACAGGTTAAGCTATTTGACAGAGAACATGAGAAAGACTTGGAAAAGGAAATGAATCGGTTTTTAAGAGGAATAGATGAAAAGAGTCTGCTAGATATTAAATATAATGTAGCAGCGATGACCGAGGAGGAAGAGGAAGAACAGATTTATTGTTTTTCGGCGATGATTATTTACAAGGCCTGATTTTACATCAGGCCTTTTTTGCAGACAAGGCAGCATTAGACCCTGCAAGTCTCCCCGTCACAAGGGCAGAGGTTATATTATATCCGCCAGTGTAACCATGAACATCTAGAATTTCACCACAAAAATATAAGCCATTCATTAATTTTGAACCCATCGTTTGCGGTTCGATTTCTTTCACTGACACGCCTCCGCCAGTCACAAACGCTTTTTCGAGCGGAAGAGTACCATTTACTTTGATTGGGAATTGCTTGCAGCTTTTTGCAAAACTGCGAATTTTTTCATTAGAAATGGTGCCGCCCTGTTCAGATGGATCGATACCATTTTGTTCTATTAGGAATAGTAGATACCGTTCAGGAACTAGTCCTTTTAAAGTGTTTTTAATACTTTTCTTAGGCTCACTTTTTACAAGTTTGCCGATTCTTTGAAAAATCTCTTCTTCCTTTTGATCTGGCAGGACATCGAGGATCATTGTTACTTCTTTAAGATTCCATTTTTTCATCGCTTTCACAACAAACTGGCTGCAGCGAAGAACCGCAGGCCCGCTGATGCCAAAATGGGTAAACAGCATATCCATTCGATGAGAGATAATTGCCTTGCCTTTTGGATTTAATACAGTTAAATTAATGTCTCTTAATGAGAGTCCTTGCAGCGTTTTACTTTTAATAAACGGTTCACTGGATGTAACGGGCACTTCGGTTGGGAACAGCTCCGTAATCGTGTGTCCAGCATTTTCCGCCCAGGCATAGCCATCCCCGGTCGAACCTGTATGGGGAACAGACTTTCCGCCAACGGCAATCACAATCGACTTTGCGCCAATTTTTTGTCCATCCTTTAACATAACAGCTGAAACATGTCCATTTTCATAGATGACATCAGCAACAGGACAATTTTTAAAGATCTTTACTTTTAGCTTTTCCAATTGTTCTAAAAGTGCATCAACAACTGATTGAGCTTTATTTGAAACTGGGAACATCCTTCCGTGATCCTCTTCCTTTAAAGCAACTCCCAGTTTTTCAAAAAACGTAATAATATCTTCATTACTAAAGATAGAAAAAGCACTATATAAAAACCTCCCATTCCCGGGCAAGTGCTTAATTATTTCTTCGACAGGCAGGCGATTTGTCACATTACAACGTCCGCCGCCGGAAATCGCTAGCTTTCGGCCAAGCTTGTCCCCTTTATCAATTAACAGTACCTTTGCACCTTTTTCACCTGCAGCAATTGCTGCCATTAATCCTGATGGGCCGCCGCCGATTACGATAATATCATATTCCATATTTCCACCAACTTTATATTAATCGTCACTTCATTATAAACAATTCTTGTGAAAATAAAACGAAAACTGCAGGTTTCTTGATAAAAATTAATTGGTTGTGAGTAGCGTCCAAGAGAAAGAAGTTGTAAACTACTAATAGTGTGCAAAAAAAGTCGAATTTTTTGAAGCTGCGCACGTATTTCTTCGGGTAGGAAGGGATTTTATGCAATCTAAGCTTTTAAGAGGAACATTTATATTAACATTCGGAACCATCTTCTCAAAGGTGATTGGTTTAATTTACGTTATTCCATTCTTTCAAATTGTCGGTAGGGAAGGGACAACCCTTTATCAATATTCCTATGTTCCCTATACCATTTTTATAAGTATCGCAACAGCCGGTGTACCGCTAGCTGTTTCAAAATTTATTTCAAAATATAACGCCCTTGAGGAATATGCAGTTGGCAGGAAACTGTTTAAATCGGGTTTAGTGATCATGCTGCTAACAGGGATTATGGCCTTTTTAGTAATGTATCTCGCTGCACCTACATTAGCTGAAATGAGTGTAGGCGATGAAAAGGCAAATTTAGATAATGTCACGACTGTTATGCGGGCTGTCAGCTTTGCGTTGATTGTTGTTCCGTTTATGAGTCTCATTAGAGGATTCTTTCAAGGGCACCAATCAATGGGTCCGTCCGCACTCTCACAGGTAGTAGAACAAATCGTAAGGATTGCCTTTACCCTTTTAGGTGCTTTTGCTGTCTTACATATTTTTCATGGAACGATGGTAACAGCCGTTAGTGTGGCTACGTTTGCTGCCTTTATTGGCGCAATTGGCGGCCTCATTGTTTTATTCTGGTATTGGTACAAAAGAAAACCTTATTTAGACGAACTACTTACACATGATAAAGGGACAATTGATATTTCGCTTAAGGAAATTTATAAGGAAATCATCATTTATGCCTTTCCGTTTGTATTAGTAGGGATTGCCAACCCTTTATTTCAGGCGATTGATCAATTTACCTTTAAGCAGGCCATGGAAGCTATTGGGAAAAAGGAATTTGCGGAATCCTTCTTTTCTATTTTGAATTTTGAATCCCATAAGATAGTAATTATTCCTGTATCACTAGCAACGGCCTTTTCACTAACACTCGTACCAAGTATTACGAAGGCCTTCGTTGAAGGGGAAAGAGCAAGCCTAAACCATCAGTTAAATCAGACATTTCAGGTGCTGCTATTTTTAACTTTACCTGCTTCCATAGGTCTTTCATTATTGGCAGAACCTGTTTATACGGTGTTTTATCAACATGATTTAATAGGTACTGAAGTGTTAAGAGCATACGCACCTGTTGCCATTCTCTTTTCCTTATATTCTGTCACCGCAGCAATATTACAAGGAATCAATGAACAGCGATTTACGGTGTTAAGTTTACTTGTTGGCTTGTTAATAAAATTGTCCCTTAATATTCCGTTAATTAAACTGATGGAAACAAGAGGGGCTGTTTTAGCGACAGCACTTGGATATACTGCAGCAATTCTCATCAATTTGATCGTAATTAAAGCATACGCACGCTATCCATTCCGACTAGTTTGGAGGAGGAGCCTGCTGATTATCATTTTTGCGGGATTAATGTGGGTAGGCACAGAAATAATGTATAAAATATTATTGTTATTCCTTTCACCTGCATCAAAGATTCAATCTGTTTTGATTATTTTAATATGTGCTCTAGTCGGTGCTGGAATATATTTTTATTTTGGCTTAAAATCAGGACTTACCACTCGCTTATTCGGAGATAAAATTGATCGTTTATTGACAAAACTAAAGCTGCCAAAAAGGGGTGGAAGTATTGAGAATTGATAAGATGCTAGCCAATCTCGGCTACGGCAGCCGCAAGGAAGTTAAGCAGCTGCTGAAAAATGGAGCTGTTAAAATAGACGATGTTGTGGTCAAGGATGCTAAGCAGCACGTCGATATTGCTAAACAATCCGTTACCTTAAATGGCGAAGTGATTGAATACAGGGAATTTATTTATCTAATGATGAACAAGCCGCAAGGAGTGCTGTCTGCGACTGAAGATAGTGCTTGCGAAACGGTGATTGATTTATTGGAGCTAGAGGACCTAGTGTATGAGCCTTTCCCGGTCGGCAGGCTAGATAAGGATACAGAGGGATTACTGCTTATCACCAATGACGGACAATTGGCTCATCGTTTGCTTTCTCCTAAAAAGCATGTGCCTAAGACCTATTTTGCTGTAATTGATGGGGAAGTAACAGAAGCGGATATTGATGCCTTTAGTCGAGGGGTGACCTTGGACGACGGTTACGAAACAAAGCCAGGCGAATTGAAAATCTTAAAATCTGGTATCCGTTCCGATATTGAGCTAACCATCACGGAAGGCAAATTCCATCAAGTAAAAAGAATGTTCCAAGCCGTTGGGAAAAGGGTTGTATACCTTCAGCGGATCTCGATGGGACCTCTTGCATTAGATGAAACACTCGAGCTTGGTGAATACCGGGAATTAACAGACGAAGAAGTTGAATTATTGAGAGAGTATCAAGTGAAATAGAGGAATTTTTGAAAAAGCAGCTAATTTTAGCTGCTTTTCATGTTTTTTAAGCCATTTTTGTGTTTACCCCCCTTGTTAGACTCCTATTTAATACCTCTTTTTTAAAATTTTTTCCTACTACCTAGCTAGAATAGAAGTCTATCGACGAATTATTGAGTTCTATCAGCGAATTTCAGGCTCCTTTGAGAAAAGTTCAAGGGTCTAGCGGTGAATCTGCATTTTCTAGGGATGCGGCTGCTAATTAATATAAATAAAAAAGGACAATGCATGAAGCCTTGTCCATTAACGAGCGGTTGCAATTATTATGCCTGTAAGAAGGATTTCAACATCCAATTATGTTTAGTAAGTTTGCCAATTAAGCCAAGGAACATATCGCTAGTTACTTCGTCATTATTTTGTTCCGCTATTTCCATTCCAGCTTTTAATTCATCAATGATTAAAGAAAAGTCATTAACAACTGTCTGAACCATTTCTTCTGCCGTTAATTTTTCATTCGTTTCTTCAATCGAAGCAAGTTGAAGTGACTCTTTTAAAGTTGAAATGGGGCTGCCGCCAATTGCTAGTAATTGTTCTGCAAATTCATCAATTGTTGCTGCTGCTTCCTCGTATAGTTCCTCAAATTTAGCATGTAAGGTAAAGAAGTGTGGTCCTTTCACATACCAGTGAAAATGATGTAATTTTGTATATAATACGTTCCAGTTTGCAATTTGATGGTTAAGTGCTCTTTCAATGTTCATTTAGCATTCCTCCTATTTTCTATCTATATTAATTATAACATATATTATTTTAAAGTAAATATTAAATTATAATAATTATAAACAAGGCGATAAAACTCATTATTCTATGTTTGAATGGTGCCTATTTTTGATTCAACAAGGTGTCTAAATTAATACCTGGTTCAAAATAGAAGCGGTGTATAAATGCTTCCTCCACTCTCAGAATAAACCGAGGCCTTTGGATATTTTTGAGTATTCTTTTTGAAAAAATAAGTAACCAATTATCACAATGGGTACTATAAAGCTTAAATAGGTTTAGGATATGAAGGGGGAACGAATCATGAAACTTACACATGAGCAGGCGATTGAGTTACACGGCTTTAATAACCTGACCAAGTCGTTAAGCTTTAATATGTATGATATTTGTTTTACAAAGACAAAGGATGAGCGGGAAGCCTACTTGAAATATATTGATGAACAATACAGTGCAGACAGACTGCAAAAAATTTTACGACATGTCTCAGATATCATTGGTGCGCATGTATTAAATGTGGCCAGCCAGGACTTTGAACCAGCGGGGGCAAGCGTGACGCTGTTGGTATCAGAGGGGCCGGTTGCAAATGCACCGTCAGAATCATTTGAGGAATCTCCGGGACCGCTTCCTGAATCGGTAGTGATGCAGCTAGATAAGAGTCATATAACCGTTCATACATACCCGGAATTTCACCCCGATGAAGGAATCAGTACATTCCGAGCGGATATTGATGTCTCAACCTGCGGAGAAATTTCACCACTGAAGGCACTTCACTATTTAATTCGTTCGTTTGAAACCGATGTGATGACGATTGATTACCGTGTTCGCGGTTTTACAAGGGATAAAACGGGCCACAAGCTATTTATTGACCACGAAATCAACTCGATTCAGAATTACATACCTGAAGATGTGGGGGAATTATTCGATATGATAGATGTCAATGTTTATCAGGAGCATATCTTCCACACAAAATGTAAGCTGCGCGAATTTGATTTAAATAATTATTTGTTTGGTTATACAAAAGATAAGCTGACTCCCGATGAACATATAGAGATTACAGAGAGATTAAAGATCGAGATGGATGAAATCTTTTATGGGAAAAATATTGTTTCTTAGAACACATGACTAAGTTAGGCCTTATTAATAAAGTGGCTTCGGGACCGAATAATAGTCAGAATCGAGAATTCGGTTCCGTAAAGGGCTTCTATCTAACCGAAACAGGTTCAGTAGCAAGAAAACGGTAACGTAGAAAGAGTCTACGTTACCGAAACAGGATAAGAACCAAAAAACGGTCACGTAGAATGGAATACGTGACCGAACACTTCAAGAAATAGAGAAATCAAACAATTAATAAATATTTTAATGATTCAACAAATGATGCAGCATTCTATTTTTATCATCAAAAAATTGTTTCATAATTCGGTAATGATTCGTTTCTTCAAGTATGCTTTCTATTATTCCCTCTTCGCTAAATTCAAAAATTTTTGCTTCTGGATATGCCATGATGATAGGTGAATGGGTAGCGATAATAAATTGGGAATTTTCGTTAACCAAGTCATGAATCCTTGTTAGCATCGACATTTGCCGTAGTGGTGAAAGGGCGGCTTCAGGTTCATCTAAAATATATATTCCGCTTCCACCAAAGCGATGAAGAAACGTAGCAAAGAAAGCCTCTCCATGTGACTGTTCATGCAGGGATACACCACCGAATGAATCAATTACTCTACGACCCCTTCCTTCCCTGTCCATTTCCTCAATGCTTGAAGCAACATTATAAAAGCTTTCAGCCCGTAAGAAAAATCCATCCTTTGGTTTATCAATCCCTTTGATTACTTTGAGATAGTCTCCAAGAGGAGAATGCGAATCATAGGTTGAAAAATTGAAATTAAAGGACCCGCCTTCTGGGTTAAATCCTAATGCAACCGCGATAGCTTCAAGCAAGGTGGATTTACCCATACCATTTTCTCCAATGAGAAAGGTTACACTAGGATGAAAAGATAGTTCGTCTAATGTCTTTAAACTGGGTAGGTTAAAGGGATATTTATTAAAAGAAGGGACTTCATCTCTCTTGATCTGGATACTTCTTATATATTGAGTGGATAACATTATAACGGCCTCTCATTTTTCTGATTTTAAATAATTGTAACATGAACTTTGTCGGAATTGCTCAAGCACTGTTATCTAGCGGCCAATAAACAAATCTTTTGAATGAAAAGCTATGTTTACGGTGACTTTACTTAGTATGTAGAGTCACCTTTTTAATGCTTGACATGAAACCAAATGGTGTTATATATTTTTAAAGTGAAACCAAATGGTTTCGTGTTTTTACGAAAAAACTTTTAACAGGAGCATTCATAATGGAAAATCAAACACAAACATTACCAGACATTAAACACACCCTGGTATACAATGCACCAATTTCGAAAGTGTGGAACGCTGTTGCAACCTCGGAAGGATTAGCGGCTTGGTTCATGCCAAATGATTTTGAGCCAGTTGAAGGTCATGAATTTCATCTAAATGCTGGCCAATTTGGGATGTCTCCATGTAAGGTAACAAAAGTCGACCCGCCTAACAGCCTTTCATTCAATTGGGGAAAAGATTGGACACTTACATTTGAATTAAAAGAAGTTGATGGAAAAACAGAATTTACCCTTATTCATGGCGGCTGGGATGCAAATAAAGTTACAGAATTTGGTGCTCCGCATACGCCAATTCGCGAAAACATGAATATGGGCTGGACAGGTCTTGTGAAAAAATTACAAGAATATGTTGAGGCTTAAATGGCTGCTTCATCAGTAAAGCATGATGTCTTTCAAGCCATCGCTGATCCAACAAGGCGAAAGCTCTTGAAACTGTTAAGCAAGGAAGAAATGCCTGTTACTGCTATTAGTGGACACTTCCCAATGAGCCGGACTTCCGTGTCAAAGCACCTGCGTGTTTTGGCAGATGCAGGATTAGTGAAGGAACGGAAAGTCGGCAGGGAAACACGGTACAAGCTCGAGCCGGAACCACTGTATGAATTAAAAGACTGGCTCCAGTATTTTGAACTATTTTGGGAAAATAAGCTGACTGCACTGAAACTTTTTGTAGAGTCAGATAAGCAGGATATCTAAATCATAAGGAAAGTTACCTGAGCCAGGCTAAGCGCCTGGCTTTTGGCTTACAATAATAAAAGGCCAGCAAAAATTGCTGGCCTCTATTAACTTCTATGATTAAGCAGTAACTTCATTAACTCTAGTTTTTCTATTTATAAAGGAGAGAATAATGAGAATTCCAAGGATTACAATACAAACAGATGAACCAATTACATTATTTGGATTAAACATAAATCCAATAAAGATAACACTTAAGGAAATAATCGCAAAAATGGTTGTATATGGGAACCACTTTACTTTAAAAGCAGGCTGATTTTTGTAGAGTGGTCGTAGTTTTAACTGTGCGGCACAAATACTGATCCAAAGGATCATGACAGTAAAACCCGGGATGGACATGAGATAGCTGATGACCTGGCTAGGTGTTATATAAGCTAAGTAAACAGCTGCTAAAATACAAACACTCGTAATCATAATCCCTGTTATTGGAATACCCTTACTAGATACTTTTGCTAACCCCTTTGGTGCAACACCACTTTGAGCCATTGAATACAATGTTCTTGATGTGGCATAAATTCCGGAATTTGCCGCCGATAGAACTGCAGTTAAAAGGACAAAGTTCATAATATGTGCTGTTCCAGGCAATCCAACACTACTGAACACCTGGACGAACGGACTGTCTGCACCTGTGACCTTGTCCCAAGGCATGATGCCGCAAATGATAAGGATTGGAAAAATATAAAAAATGATAACGCGCCAAACGGCACCTTTAATGATTTTCGGCAAAACTCGTTCAGCATCTTTTGTTTCGGTAACAGCTATCCCGATTAATTCGGCTCCGCCGTAAGAAAACATGACAACTAAAAATGCACTGAATGTTCCACTTATTCCGTGTGGGAAAAATCCGCCATGTGCTGTGTAGTTTGACAATGGATCCTCTATGCTACTAGGAATTACACCAAAAAGAAGTAGACATCCTAAGATAATAAAAGCAACTAAGGCAATAATTTTAATGCTGGCAAACCAAAACTCAAGCTCCCCGTAAAATTTCACTTGAAATAAATTGATTCCTACAATAACAATCGCACAGAGAAAACTTAATAGCCACAATGGGATCGAAGGAAGCCAAAATTGCAGAAAACTTCCAGCCGCTAATAATTCAACGACGGTTACAATTGTCCAATTGATCCAGTAAAGCCATCCGACAAGGTAAGAAACTTGAAATCCAAATGCTTTGTTTACGAGATGCTGAACATTCATATTGGGAAAAGCAAGTGCCATTTCTCCTAATGCCGCTATAATAATAAAAAGCAAAAGCCCCCCAATTAAATAAGCAATCACCACACTAGGTCCAGCAATACTTAATGTATCTGAGCTCCCTTTAAAAATTCCTGTTCCAATCATACCAGCCAAAGCCATAAACTGGACATGCCTTGGCAATAATCCTTTTTTTAAGTCCTGATGACTATTCTCCATGATGTTTCAACCTACTTTTCTTTTTTACTTAGACGCTTTTAAGCACTAAAGTATTTTTATACTAATATATCATATTTTTCAAAAGTGTCAATCAGAGTAGTAGTTTTTAATTAATATAAATATTTTTTGCCTTAAGGAAACTTTATTGGGGATGGCGAATAAACTGTTTTAAAAGAGGAGATGATTCACTCGTGATTGCTACCCCTAGAATGAAACGGAGAATTTATATTTATACGTATGTTTTTAAAAAGCTTGGGATCATAAATGAACAAGAGTATAACCAAATCATTAATTTTTCTCCATTAAATGAGAAGCGGTAATGTAATTTTTGACAAACAAAAGCACGCGAAGGTTGACCACCGCGTGCTTCTTTATGCATAAAACTCTTCAATTTTTGTACTAAGATGACATCTTCACTTTCTTCTGTGTAGTCGTCCATTTTCCGCGGCTTGGGCTTATAACCAAGTCATTATAGGCTAAGACATTTAAATCTCGTTGTATGGTGCGAGGAGTGATACCAAATTCCTCTACAAGTTCCTGAGTCGTGACAGTGCCGTTATTGCGAATAAACATGTAGATACATTTGATGCGGTTTAACATCCGGTTAGTTGAAGGTTTCAAAGAACCACTCCCTATCCTTTTTTCAAACCTATGGCTTAATCCCTCTACCGACAGCCTCTTTGAAGAATACTCTTCAAGAATATGTAGTTTCTTTTCCGCGCAGCCATCTCCTTTTTTTTGGATCGATGTAGTGAGTACATAGATGTCATACATCTAACTTTATTGTACCCACAATTTCTGAAAATTTCTACCACAATACTAAAGTTTACAAAATAATCTTCATTTTTTTTAATAATTGTTCGGATTATTGCCTCTTTTATCATTCTCTTACTATAGGATATGGGATAAGGTGTTTGGTTTATGATAATTATTTGAATTTTTAGTAAAAATGATTAATTTATCTAACACATTAGTTATTAAAGTTAAATTGCTAAGATATTTGCAAAAATGCTATTGTAAAAGAAGCACATATAGATTGGAGGTCATCACAATTGACAGAGATTAATTGGATGAGTGAAGTAGAAAAAAGAAAAGAGTCCTTAATTAAGGATACACAGGGATTATTACATATTAAAAGCCTCTTAGATGAGGAAAATACTTCTGCTGAGGCACCGCTTGGACAAGGGGTGAAGGAAGCACTTGATTTCATGCTTAATCTAGGTGAAAAAGATGGATTTACTCCGAAAAATGTTGGGAATCTTGCAGGTCACTTAGAGTTTGGCGAAGGAAAAGACCTGTTAGGAATTCTTTGTCATGTGGATGTTGTGCCTGAAGGGGATGGCTGGACAAGTGACCCATTTGGAGCGGAAATTCGTGATGGAAAAATTTATGCCCGCGGTGCACTGGATGATAAAGGGCCGACAATGGCAGCATATTATGCGATGAAAATTGTAAAAGAACTTAGCCTGCCGCTTAAAAAACGTGTTCGCATGATCATAGGAACCGACGAAGAAAGCAATTGGCGCTGTGTGGAGCATTATTTTAAGCACGAAGAAATGCCGACTTTAGGATTTGCGCCTGATGCTGATTTCCCGATTATTAATGCGGAAAAAGGGATTGCTGATTTTGATATGGTACAGAAAGAGTCAGAAGAAAGTGCAACTGAGGCCAATATTAAGGTTAAGAGCTTTTTTTCTGGAAAAAGATACAATATGGTTCCAGATCATGCCAAAGCAACCATCCTTGTCAAGGAACACCAAGATGATGTGGTTAAGCAATTTATAGCTTTTATGAAAAAAGTTGAATTGGAATATAATTACCATGTTCAAAACGAAGAACTAATTTTAGAAGTAACTGGCGTTTCTGCACATGGCATGGAACCGAGAAATGGGAAAAATGCCGGTTTGTTTTTAGCTGAGTTTCTATCTAAGCAAGCATTGGATGCGAAGGCTGCACATTATTTCCAATTCGTTTCTCGATACTTCTTTGATGATTCAAGGGGTGTAAACCTTGGTGTTGACTATTCGGACGATATTTCAGGAGAATTAACGATCAATCCCGGAAAGCTGCTCTTTACGTCTGAATCTGGCGGAAGAATTGGGTTGACATGCAGATACCCTGTTACAAACAAAATGGAATCGACAAAAGCAAAATTAGATGACCTTTTACTAAATGAAAGCTTCGCGATTGAAAACTTTTCTGACTCAAAACCGCATCATGTGGATGAAAAAGAATTCCTGATTCAAACCTTGAAAAAGGTATATGAGGAACAAACAGGGGAAGAAGCAGAGTTAATTGCGATTGGCGGCGGTACTTACGCTCGTTCTTTAAAATCTGGAGTCGCATTTGGCCCGTTATTTCCTGGTAGACCAGATATTGCCCATCAAAAGGATGAATATATGTATATTGAAGATTTACTAAAGGCAACAGCTATTTATGCACAAGCTATTTATGAATTAGCCAAAACTGAATAAGTAAGTCGAAGGGGAATGGGAGTATGACATTTGCAATTTTAAACGGAAAGCTGATCAATCGGTCAGAAGCAAAAGTAGATATAGAGGACCGCGGATACCAATTTGGTGATGGGGTGTATGAGGTTATTCGTGTCTATAATGGAAAAATGTTTACTGCTAAAGAACATTTGGAGCGTTTTGTTAAAAGTTCTGACAGTATTGGCATTTCTTTCCCATCCACACAAGAGCAATTAAAGAGTTTACTTGAAAAGCTTATTCATAAAAATAAGCTTCAGCTTGGGATTATTTACATGCAGCTAACCAGGGGTGTTGCTCCTCGTAATCATGCGTTCCCATCTGAGGAAGTAATGCCAGCCCTTACAGCTTATACGAAGGAAATTGCACGACCTGTTGAGAACATGAAAAATGGTGTGAAAACTATTTTGACTGAAGATATCCGCTGGCTGCGCTGTGATATTAAGAGTTTAAATTTGCTGGGCAATTTATTAGCAAAACAAAAAGCCACTGAAGAAGGTGGTTATGAAGCAATTCAACATCGCGCTGAAAATATTACAGAAGGAAGCTCTTCAAATATCTTTATAGTAAAAAATGGTGTAGTCATCACACATGAATCCGATAACCTCATTTTAAAAGGAATTACTAAAGATGTGATTTTAAAGGTATGCTTTGAAAATAATATTCCTGTTGAGGAACGGGCATTCACGCTTGAGGAATTAGCAGGTGCAGATGAAGTGTTCCTATCCAGTACCGTTTCTGAGGTCATGCCGATTGTCCAAATAGGCGATAAAAAAGTAACCGAAGGTCTGCCGGGCCCAATTACTAGAAAGCTGCAAGAACTGTTCGAACAAGAAATTGAAAACCATTGCGGGAACCTATAAAACTAGGTGTCAAGCACCATGTGAATTTTTCACATGGTGCCTGACACCTTTTTCGACATTTACACCTTTCTTATTGGAGTTGTTAATAACTTTCATTGGGCTTCTTCTCTCAACTATCAAATACTTCTCTTGTAATAATGAAAATAAAAGCACATTGTAGAAATATCGCCAAATTATCCGTTTGTTAATAGATACAATTTGGGAAAAATAGACTAAAATTAAGTAAGATTCAATAAACAATCGGGCTTTTACGGGCAGTTGATCTCATTTATCCTTATTTGTTCCCTAAAAATCTTGAAGTGAGGGTCATACGGCCCGTTAATACGGGATAAAGGAATGAAAATACTATGGAACAACGAACACATTATTTCTTAGCAGTAAGAATTCCTGAAGAAACGAAACGAATCATGAAAGCCCATATTGAAAAAATAAAGGAAGTCCACCGTTTTAGCCGGTGGGTACATTATCAAGACCTACATATTACATTGGCTTTCCTAGGGCCAGCTAATCCCGAAAAATTGGCTGCGGCAGAAATCAACGTAGAAGATGTTTTAAGCGATACGAAAGCATTAAAATTGAAAATAAACAAACTGGGAATTTTCGGTCAGGAAGATTCACCTAGGGTTCTATGGGCAGATACCGAGGAAAGCACTGAGCTTAAAGCCATTAGAAAAAAGGTGTTTTCAGCCAGTGAGAGGGCTGGTTTTCAGTTGGAAACAAGACCATTCCGCCCTCATATCACAGTAGCAAGGAAATGGACCGGAGCCCATCCATTTCAAATGGAGCAGTTAGAGATTTGGAATAAGCTGCAGCCTGAACCACTTCCATTTCAAGCAAGTGAAGTTGTTTTATATCAAACACATCTAAATAAGACGCCTAAATATGAAGCAATTACACTTTTTCCTTTACAAACATAATCAAAGGTTGGTTTTATGAAGCACATATACTTTATTGTTAATCCAAAAGCAAGAAACGGCTACTCCCTTAAAATTTGGGAAGAAATTGAAAGTCAACTAAAGATTGAACAAATATCCTATCTCGCATTTTTTACTGAATATCCAGGACACGCTAAAAAACTAGCCAGCCAAATTGCAATGCATAACCAGGAGCAAAAGCTAATTATTGCTGTTGGCGGAGACGGGACGATGCACGAAGTGATAAATGGAATCATCAATGACAAAAGGATCACTCTCGGATTTATTCCCGGCGGCTCCGGTAACGATTTTTCAAGAGGCTTTCAAATTCCAACCGATCATCTGCAAGCGTTAAAAGTGATACTCCGCTTGATGAAGCAGGAGTCATTGCCGATCGATATTGGGAAAGTAAAGATGGATGATGGCAAAGAGCACTTCTTTATTAATAATATGGGCGCTGGTTTCGATGCCATCATTTCCTATGAGGTTAACCAATCTCGAATGAAGGCGCTGTTAAATAAGTTTTCACTAGGCAGGTTAGTGTATGTTTATTTTCTGTTAAAAAAACTTTTTACTTATAAAACGACAACAATTAATTTATCAATTGACGGAAAAAAGCATATATTTGAACATACATGGTTTGTTACGGTTTCTAACCAGGCCTATTATGGAGGCGGGATGAAAATTGCCCCTCATGCTGAGCCAGATGATGGTCTGTTTGATATTACCGTTGTCCATCAGTTATCTCGGCTAAAACTGCTCTTCGTCTTTATCAGTGTTTTTTGGGGAAAACACATTCATTTTAAAGAAGTGAAAACCTTTAAAGGAAGGGTTATTTCGATTCAATCACCAAATTCATTATATGTTCATGCTGATGGGGAAAATATTGGATTCACGCCACTCTCAATCCACCTTAAACCGAGAGCATTGGGGGTGTTGACTAGAAGACGCCGGAAGGAAGAAATAGATCTAAAGGGGAGGGATTCGAATGATTTCTGCTGACAGGAAGTTTCATGCCTACTTAGATGAGATGAATATCATTACGATTCTTCTTCCTTTTTCCTATCATAACGGCATATCATCCACTTTCTATATGACAACTGATGCTGAGAAGATACCATTGCAAATTTTGACGAAGATAGACATAGAACATAATCATAAATATGTTTGCCAATTTGAAGGGGATATTTTATTTGGAAGGCAATATTGGATTATTGATGAGCATGGTGGGAAAACCGATTTGCAAATTGGTGCCGTAATCAGGACCGACTCCTTTGATGAAAAATTCTATTACGATGGAAATGACCTCGGGGTAACCTTTCATGCTGATCAAACCAGATTTAAGCTTTGGGCACCGACTGCGACTGGAGTCAAATTAAAATTACGCCCTCCAGCTGGCCAGTTTTCAGAAATTATAAAGATGCGACGAGAGGCACGCGGTGTTTGGTCAGTTAGTGTTAACCGTGATGTAGAAGCATATCAATACAGTTTTCTTGTCCTTGTGAATCAAGAATGGCATGAGGCTGTTGATCCTTATGTTAAGGCAGTATCGGCGGGTGGAGAGAACGGGGTCATCGTGAAGCTCGAAAAAACATACCGGCCAAGACCAGACTTATCACCTTTAGATAACCCTGTTGATGCGATTATTTATGAAACACATATTAGAGATTTTTCCATCCATAAGAATAGTGGAATCCAGAATAAGGGACTGTATCTTGGTGCAGGTGAGCTAAACACAAAAGGGAAAGACGGCGAGACGACTGGATTATCGTATATAAAAGATTTGGGCGTTACCCATATTGAATATCTACCTTTTCACGATTTTGCTGGTGTCGATGAATTACATCCAAATAAAGACTATAACTGGGGTTATAATCCACTCCATTTCAATGCTCCCGAGGGAAGTTATGCAACAGATCCTACCAATCCTTATTCAAGAATTATTGAGTTGAAGAAATTAATTGATCAAATTCACAGTATTGGTCTGAGGGTGATTATGGATGTGGTATATAATCACGTCTTTATTCGCGAAAATTCTTCTTTTGAAAAAGTGGTCCCAGGCTATTATTTTCGTCATAACGAAATTGGCTTGCCTTCAAATGGCACCGGTGTTGGAAATGATATTGCTTCAGAACGACGAATGGTGCGAAAGTATATTGTTGACTCAGTTCGCTATTGGATAGAAGAGTACCATATTGATGGATTTCGATTTGATTTAATGGGAATTTTAGATGTGGAAACGATGATCGAGGTAAGAAAGGCGTGTGACAATATAAAAAAAGGCACGCTTATCATTGGTGAAGGATGGAGCCTAAACACACCACTTTCAGCAGATCAAAAGGCAACAATTGTGAATCAGGCGAAAATCCCACAAATCGCTCAGTTTAATGATAAATTTCGAGACATCATTAAAGGCAGTACATTTAATTTGTTTGACAAAGGTTATGCATTAGGGAATGAGCATAACTTGGATGCTGTTATGGAGGTCATAACAGGCAGTATTGGCTTGGCAAAGAGAGGAAATCGGCTCTTTAATGAACCCTCACAATCAGTGAATTATGTCGAATGTCATGACAATCACACCCTGTGGGATAAGCTTCTTGCCTGCTTCCCTAATGAGGATTTAGGGATTCGAATAAGATACCACCGCCTTGCAACTGGAATTGTTCTATTATCTCAAGGAATACCATTTCTTCACAGCGGACAGGAATTTTTCCGTACCAAACATGGAGAGGGAAATAGCTACCGTTCCCCGGATGCAATCAATCAGCTTGATTGGGATCGAAAAAGTCAGTTCAAAGATAATGTGGAATATATCAAAGGGCTAATAAAAATTCGAAAAGCATTTCCTTGTTTTCGAATGAGAACTTCTGAAGAAATCCGCACCCACTTATGCCCATTATCATTTACTTCCTCGACTTTAGGGTGCTTATTTAAAATGAATCATGAGGAAGTCATTCTAATGATCAATCCTTCTAAGAACAAACAATTCACAACCCTTCCTTCCGGAGAATGGTCGGTTTTGGCTAATCATGAGCATGCTGGAATTTCTTCCAAAGTGGTCTTGCAAGGGGGAGAAAATACGATGGAACCTATTTCTCTGAATGTTTTGCTAAAAAAATAGTTTTCCAAGATTACTTGACGAAAAAAGGCAATAGGAGATAAAATTTATTAAGATGGCTATTGTGTGCAATGGTTTCAATAGCTTTTTTTTTATTCAAAAAAAAGCTACTGATATAATGGTGGTTTATTAAAACCTTTCAGCAGCACAGGTTTTACCTCGAATGTAGGGGAACAAGCCCATTAGAACGGCATAAATTGAAGGTGAGCAATTTTGGAACATTTACTAGGACAAGAGTGGCAAATTACCCCTGCTGGAGGCAAAACAGGAGAAGCCTTTTATGCAAAATATGAAGATCAAAGGCTTTTTTTAAAGCGGAATTCCTCTCCATTCCTTGCAGTACTTTCGGCTGAAGGAATCGTCCCAAAGCTGGTTTGGACAAAACGATTGGAAAATGGAGATGTAATTACAGCGCAGCAATGGCTTCCTGGCCGAGAGTTAAAGCCGTCAGAAATGAACCAAGAGAATGTTGCAAGATTGCTTAAAAAAATCCATTGTTCGGAGCCAATGCTTGGAATGTTAAGTCGGATAGAGAATTCACCCTTACATCCTGAGCCTATTTTACAATCGGTGGAAAATGAGTTGGATGATCTGGTACTTTCATTACCAGAATCGCAAAAAGCCATGAACTTTTTAAAGAACGAAGCTTTGAATGTTTATTGCGATGAAAAAGTGGTTTGTCATGGGGATGTCAACCATAACAACTGGCTGCTTTCAGAAGACAACCAGTTGTACCTGATTGATTGGGACGGGGCAATGATTGCCGACCCTGCAATTGACTTAGGGTTGCTCCTTTATTGGTATATTCCAGAAAACAACTGGCAGGATTGGCTAAAGCTTTACGGCAAAGAACTAACAGATCATTTAAAGCTGAGAATGAAATGGTATGTGACAATCCAAACGCTTTCTTCCATTCAATGGTATAAAAATAAAAACCGACTAGAAGAAATGGAGAAGTGGATTAAGTTTATCAACGAAATCCTCTAGTTACGAAAATTGGCCAATATCGCTCACCCACTGGGATAAGTTTTCTTGGTTTGATAAAATATGCTGATCCAAATCAGCCGTTTGTGCGCCATGTTGGCTGTATTGATATACCTCCTGCAGGATGTTTTTCACATTCTGATCAACTTGAGTGTTGACCATCAGGGACTTTACTAAGCGTTCCAGCTGTTGACATTCTGCTACTGACCCACAGCAATCTGTCTGATGATTGTTTAAGATATCTTTTAGTAATGTAACTTGGTCACTATGACTTAATGGCATATAAGCACATCCTTTCAAGTGAAAATAAAAAAAGAATTCACCTTAGGTTGTGAATTCTTTTTCTGTTTATACGCGGCCTTAATTTCCATTGGATTTTTCTTGCAAGTAAAATGGCAGCATGTTATGTTTTGAACGATAAATTTTTATTAGGAGTGTCAAAATGAGACTTAGAAATAAGCCTTGGGCTAAGGATAAAATAGAGCAGCATCCACAATATATAGTAGCAAATCCCGAATTGTACAAAGGAAAGTGGCATGAGGCTTTTGAAAAAAAAGGGCCGCTTCATATTGAAGTTGGTACAGGAAAAGGTCAATTTATCACCGAAATGGCAAAAGCAAATCCTGACATTAATTATATGGGGATTGAATTATATGACAGCGTCATTGTAGCAGCATTAGATCGTTTAATTGAAGCCGATTTACCAAATCTTAAGCTTTTGAACGTGAATGCGTCTGATTTAGCAAAATACTTTACGAAAAATGATATTGACCGGGTTTATTTGAACTTTTCTGATCCTTGGCCAAAAGTCCGTCATGAAAAAAGAAGGTTAACGTATAAAGATTTCTTAAAACTTTATGAGGATATATTGGTCGATGGGGGAGAAATTCATTTTAAAACCGATAATCAAGGTTTATTTGAATACTCGCTCATGAGCTTCTCAGCATATGGTTTATTACTAAAATATGTGAGTCTTGATTTTCATAAGAGTGGTTATGAAGGAAACATTATGACAGAATACGAACAGAAATTTTCCGAAAAAGGAAATCGGATTTATCGCTGTGAAGTTAAATATCAAAATTAATACTTTGGACAGTTCTTTTAAGGAGCTGTCCTTTTTTGTTTCTTCAATTAGTTAGGTAATGTTAAAATATAGAAAATAAGAACAAGAGGAGGAGTATAGGTGGAAACTTTAAAAGTTGGGGGCGTTTCCTTAACCTGGTTATCTGGAGGGGTAACGAATTTAGACGGCGGTGCCATGTTTGGGGTGGTTCCAAAGGGATTATGGTCAAGAAAATATCCTACTAATGAAAAAAATCAAATTGAATTGCCAACTGATCCTATTTTAATCCAGATGAATGGGAAGAATCTTTTAGTCGAATCAGGGCTAGGCAAAGGGAAATTAACTGAGAAGCAATTAAGAAATTATGGCGTCACAAGAGAGTCGGAGCTGGATGAATCATTAGAAAAAGTAGGTTTAAATGCCGAGAAAATTGATTATGTGTTAATGACACATTTGCATTTTGATCATGCAGGCGGCTTGACAAAGCTCGTGGATGGCAAGTATGTTTCCAACTTCCCAAATGCGAAAATTATTACCTCACAGGTGGAATGGGACGAAATGCGCAATCCTAATATTCGTTCAAAAAATACATATTGGAAAGAAAACTGGGAAGCGATAGAATCTCAGGTAATTCCTTTTGAGGAAAAGTGGAACTTAGGGGCCATCACGATGATTCATACCGGCGGACATAGTGATGGGCATTCGATTCTCATCATTGAGGATGGAGGCGAAATGTCCATTCACATGGCGGACCTTATGGCAACACATGCCCATCAGAATGTTTTGTGGGTCATGGCCTATGATGATTACCCAATGGTTTCGATTGCGGCAAAAGAAAAATGGCTGCCACACGGATTAGGAAAAAACGCATGGTTCACCTTTTATCATGATGCCTTTTACCGTGCTGTTAAATGGGAACTTGATGGTAAAGAGATAGTAGAGAGCATTAAGAGGGAAAGATAAGCAAAAAATAGCCGTATCATTTTGAATGCGGCTATTTTTAGTATCAATATACTGGTTCTTCTGATAACGGACGAACATCCAATAAAGTTCCAGTCTTAGCATCGGCAATGAATTCAAATTGTTCATTGGTTCCATTATTATTTTTAGAAATGCCGCCCTTATAAACACGATAGGTAAATTGGTGTTTTTCATAAGGTTCAGCAACCATATGGATCCACGAGCCACTGATTGTCCCGTTCTGTTTAAATTGTTTTTTTACATGCTCCAACACTTTTTCAGGTGACACATTTGTTTTGTGATTTAGGATTTCTTTGGTTACGTAGCCGCCGGCTAAACCAACCGCTGCACCAAGGAAGAAGGATTTCCAGTTCATAAGACACCTCCAAAATTGGAAAAGATTACTTTATTAGATTCTCTTCTCAGTATATCGTATTTATTGTTAGGAAGATAATATTACAGATAATGAAATGAATTATTGATAAAAGCTACAAAGTTTCTGTAAAATAAAAATATACATACTACTTCCAAAAATTTTAAAGGAGCTTGAAAATGAACGAACAAACATTAAAACTTTTTCAAACGTTAACTGAGCTTCCGGGAGCACCGGGAAATGAGCATTTAGTAAGAAATTTCATGAGGGAACAATTGTCTCAATACTCAGATGAAATTATTCAAGATAAACTAGGCAGTATTTTTGGAGTGAAAAAGGATGGACAAGGCCCGACTGTAATGGTGGCGGGACATATGGATGAAGTTGGTTTCATGGTGACTTCTATCACAGATAATGGGATGATTCGTTTTCAAACACTTGGTGGCTGGTGGAGTCAAGTTCTTCTTGCCCAGCGTGTCCAAATTATGACAAAGAATGGACCAGTGATCGGTGTTATTGGCTCAATTCCACCGCATCTTTTAGATGAATCGAAGAAAAACAAACCAATGGAAATAAAAAATATGCTCATCGATATTGGGGCAGATAATCATGAAGATGCTAAACGGATTGGCATCAAGCCGGGACAGGCTATTTTGCCAATTTGTCCATTTACACCGATGGCGAATCCAAAGAAGATTTTAGCGAAAGCATGGGATAACCGTTACGGTTGTGGACTTGCGATTGAACTGCTTAAAGAATTAAAGGATGATACCTTGCCAAATATTTTGTATTCTGGAGCAACCGTTCAAGAGGAAGTTGGCTTACGTGGAGCGCAGACGGCAGCAAACATGATTAAGCCTGATATCTTTTTTGCCATGGATGCAAGTCCGGCAAATGATATGACTGGGGATAAACAAGAGTTTGGCCAGTTAGGGAAAGGAACATTACTCCGTATCCTTGACCGCACCATGGTAACGCATCGTGGCATTAGAGAGTTTATTCTCGATACAGCTGAAACAAACAATATTCCATATCAATATTTCGTTTCCCCAGGAGGAACAGATGCCGGACGTGTTCATTTATCCAATGAGGGAGTGCCAAGCGCTGTTATTGGTATTTGTTCGCGCTATATTCATACACATGCCTCCATTATTCATGTAGATGATTATGCTGCCGCAAAAGAATTATTGATTAAACTTGTGAAAACTTGTGACCAAACAACGGTTGACACCATCAAATCAAACAGCTAATTTTTTGAGGAAGTATTTTTTAAATGCTTCCTTTTATATTTAACGTTATAGTGTATTTGAGCTAGAAAAAAGGTAGGAACAAAGAAAACAGTCACTAGTAAGGGTATTGGACCTAGAAAACGAGAAAAAAGATAATGCTTAAAAAGGAGATACCTTCATGAAAATTATCATCGGGTCAAAAAATCCGGCAAAAATTAATGCTGTAAAAAATAGTTTTGCAGATCATGAAGCAGAGTTTGTTTCAATCGATATTCCATCAGGTGTAGACAAACAGCCATTTTCGGATGAGGAAACCATCCAAGGAGCAATTAATCGTTCTGTTGGTGCGTTAAAGAGGGGAAATGGAGATATTGGAATCGGGCTTGAAGGAGGAGTTTATGAAACGAGCCACGGTTTGCTGCTTTGTAATTGGGGGGCCCTTGCAGCACACAATATGGATCCCATTATCTCTGGCGGTGCAAGATTTCTTTTACCTGAGGAGGTGGCAGCAAGACTAAGAAATGGTGAAGAGCTAGGTCCTGTTATGGATGACTATGCCAAAATGAAAAATGTAAGGAAACACGAAGGAGCAATTGGAATTTTTACGAACGGCATGATTAATCGGGTTGATATGTTTACTCATGTAACAAATTTATTAGTCGGACAATATACCTATCATCAAAAATTAGGTAGATAATCTTATTTTTCGACACTAATTATCGACAAAAGTCTTGTCAACTGAATATTCCGACAGGTATTATGGGGATAGGACTTTATTCGTATTTAGGAGGCGAAAAATCTGAAAATCTTCAAAACTATTACTATTATCATGCTGTCGATTCTGTTTTTAAGCGCTTGTAACAATGTATCGTTTAAAGAAGAAAGTAAAGCTACAATTAAAACTGTAAAAACAACGTTTAATGAAAAAGAGAAAAAACCAAATAAAAAGAGTGGAAATGTCCATTTTTATCTACCGTCTGGTTACAGCATAAAAGATCAAACTCCAAACAATATTATTTTACAGAATGGCTCTGACACTTATATTCTGTTTATTAATCCTCATGAAAACACATCAAGTGAAGTCGTCTATAAAGCAACAATTGAACAATACAAGAAACTCGATACAAATGAAAAATTTAAGAATAATGAAAATAAATTTGGCTTTTTGACGATTAAGCAGTTAAAGGATGACAACTTGAATGAATTAACCATTGGTGTTGGCGGTGCAAAAATAACAACACAAGTCAAAACAAGTGATTTGAATAATGAGTCCAAAAATATGATGCAAATTGTGAATTCAGTGAAATATACAAAAGAATCGAAGGAATAAACCTTCGCAGATTGTCGAGAAAGTTTCTCGGTAATTTTTTATTTTGTCAGAATCTAAATACCAAATTTACTGATGGTCCCTGCAAATGGGCCTGTTGATTTCCGCTCCGGGCACTCGCTTTCCGCGGGGAGGTCCTGGAGCCTCCTCGGCGCTTTGGCGCCTGCGGGGTCTCCAGTGACCTCTCTATGAGGCCACTGAAAATCTTACGTTTTCTAGATTTGTAATTGGATGTGGGTATAAAAAAAAGGCAGTTTGTTGTCCTGATTCAGACAATAAGCTGCCTTTTCCTTGATAATTTTCGTCCTCTTTTTTATTCTTTCTCTTGGAGGAGTTTCAGAATCCGCTTAATATTGACTGCGAACATCGCTGTTGCCCCTTGAATCTCCATACCAAATAGACCTGCAGCTGACGCTACATCATACCCGTGTCTATGTTTCAGTTCACTGTTTTTCGCTTCAATTTTATACCGATATTTTGCCAAAATCCTAAATTCCTCTGTGTTTTGAAATGCTTCCTGCTCGGTATGTTCTGTGGATTTAAGAGTTACATAATAGGACTTCGTTTTCGCTCCTTCTTTAAAACATCCCTCACGGAATGGACAAACTTTACACTTTTCAACATCAAATATGTAACGAATCCTAGAGTTTCTATTTTGACCTTTTCCATTGTCGTATTTTTTTCCAATTGCCATGTGCCCGGCTTTACACACATACATTCCTGCATCTTTATTAAATTCAAACTCATCTTCTTTTGCGCGTGTGCCATGCGTAACTATTGGGTGCAATTTAGAAACTAGAGCTAGTCCATTTTCTTTGGTATAGCTTATATTATCTTTCTCAGAATACGCCGCATCTCCAATAATCGTATCAATTTCCATTCCTGCCTCTTGACTCTTATGAATTAATTCCTGCAGGAATTTCCCATCACTTTTCTCACCTGTTGTTACAACTGCTGCAGTGATAATTCGTTCGTCACTCATTGCAATATGTGTTTTGTAGCCAAAGAAAGACGAATCTGCTGTTTTATGTCCTACACGTGCATCTGGATCAGCTGAATAGTTCAGTTGTTCTGTATAATCTTCTACTACTTCTTTTAGTACATTTAATTTTTCCTTAACGGCTGGAATTGTAGCGATTTGAGGTTCTGATTCGACAACAGAAATAACTTGACGGCAATAATTTAGTTCATCTGTTACTTCGTTATAAGTTGTTTTCGGTGGAAACTTTTCTTTCATGGATTCATCAATTTGATACACGGCTTTTCTAACATTTTTTGATTTCTCTTGTAAAAATTCTTTAGGTGTCTTTTGGTTATAACGTGCTTTTGTATGAGTGGCATCCCGTTTGATTAAAATAAACATTCCACTGCCAAATAATAAAATTGAACTTTTTCAGTGCCCTCCTCTCTATCCCGCAGGAGTCGAGTGCCCTACGCTCCAATCAACTGGGAGGCAAATCAACCTAAAGTATTGCAACACACTTTTTCTAACCTTGCTAATTGTGTTGCAATCTTTTTTATATTTTGACAGGCTGCAGTAAGAAGAGCCTGTTCACTTGCATTCTTCAATCCCCGTAACTGGCAGTAGCGAAGCCCGTGCAGCTCTTTTGAGTCTGCGAAGCTTCGCTCAATTTTTTCCTTTCTAAATTTATAAAGCATTTTGCACGATTTAGACAAGCGATTTAATCTGACCTTTTCCTTGTGCTCCTCCAATACATGTCTTGTTACCACTTTTACCTTATTTTTTGACCGTGTACATTGGGATAGTAGTGGGCAGTTCTGACATTTCTTCGAATCAGACTTGTATTCTCTGTAACCTTCACGGGTTGTTGTTCTATAGATTAATTCTTGATTATTTGGAAAAACGTAAAAAGAATAAGAGGATCAGTAGAGCGTCTATTATCATCGCAGTAATAAGGACGGACTTTTTCAAGAAGAAACGAAAAATCAATATATTTATCAATTAAACGAATAAGATGGTCATCAGGTACCAATTCATCAATAGATACAATTTCGTATTCACTTTGGCTAGACTCTTTTTGCTTAAGCATTGATTTCATCACTTATTTTTATAATTTATTAATTGAGTTAAAGGTCTTTATTGAAAGCACTCTGTTGATTGGCGCGGAAGGCACGAAGACTCCTGCGGGAGTACGGGGCAGGGGAGACCCCGCAGGAGCGAAGCGACGAGTTATCATGAACGAAACTAGCTCCTTACTCGTAAATACGTAGGTAATTTGGTTAGAATGTTTACTGGAAAAGCCAAACCAAATCAGAGCTACATTACGAAAGGAGCTAGTTATTATGAAGGATACCATAAAATATGTAGGTTTAGACGTATCAAAAGAAAAAATAGCTGTCGCGATTGCAGATGAAGGAAGAGTTGAGCCTAGATATTGGGGAATGATTTCGAATACACCAGAAGCAGTTACGAAATTAATGAAAAAGTTAGGAAACAAGGAAAACTTACGAGTGTGTTATGAAGCAGGTCCTACTGGATATGCATTGTACAGGTTACTCCTTACGCTAAATATTCACTGTACTGTTATCGCACCATCTTTAATTCCTCAAAGACCTGGTGAACGTATTAAAACGGATCGTAGAGATTCCATTCGACTGGCTCAATTATTTCGAGCAGGGGAATTAACTTCTGTTTATGTTCCAACCCCAGAGGATGAAGCTTTACGTGATCTTGTTCGATGCCGAGAAGATGCAAAAGAGGACGAATTAAGAGCTAAACACCGGTTAAGTAAATTTTTACTACGTAATAATATTCAACCCCCATCAAAAGGAAAGAAGTGGACCGTCAGGTATTATAGGTGGTTGGACACGTTAAAGTTTGAAAACTCTAAATTAAATGTGGTATTTCAAGAGTATTATCATCAAATTAAAGAGATACAACAACGAATCTTAAGACTCGAAGAAGAAATCAGAATACAAGCAACGAAAGTATTCATGCCCCAATCATCCAAGCTTTACAAGCATTAAGAGGAGTAGCACTGATAACAGCGACTAGCCTTGCGGCAGAAATAGGTTCTTTTAAACGTTTTTCCACCCCTAGACAGTTTATGGCATATAGTGGATTAGTACCTAGTGAGTATTCCAGTGGTGAAAGTAGAAGACAAGGAAAGATCACCAAAGCTGGGAATCGTCATGTAAGGCGTCTACTAGTGGAATCAGCCTGGAGTTATCGATATCAACCATCCGTTAAAGGGGAATTACAAAAGAGACAAAATGGACAATCGCCAACGATTCAAGCAATATCCTGGAAAGCCCAAAACCGGCTTCACAAGAAATATTTTCGATTATTATCAAGAGGCAAAGAAAGTGGCAAAGCCATAACCGCAGTGGCAAGAGAATTAGCAGGTTTTATTTGGGCTATTACTCAAGAGCTAGAGGAAGTACGTTAGGTTTAACGTTTTTAGTTTTTCAAATCTCTATACATTTTTAAGAAGAAATAGATGAATGAGAATAGGGCTCGAAGGCAAAGAGAAAAACCGGAAAGGAAAACCCACGTGCCTCCTCTGTGCTAGATCTATTTAGATTAACGCACGTCACGAGTTAGTGGATACGTCCTTTATACGGAAAGATAAAATGTGTGAACCCACGAATATCAGAGCGCTAACCGCAGTTAAGAGATTTGCCTTCGTGCCGTGTTCTTATCTTCTATACCAAACCAAAAAGAGGAAGGAGTAAAGAAAACACCCTCTTTAGCTTAAAGGAGTGTCTCACTTCATAGAATGGCAGTCAAGGAAAGCACTTGACAGCCATTCTATGAAGTGAGAAGTGGTCAGTAAGCTAAAGAAGGAGCTATTCTAGCCAGAATTGGCTAAATACCAAACAAAATCAAGAAGCCGGATTTAGCTTCTCTTCTTAGAGTTGGGTAAAAATAAATCAAAACCTGGTGTAGAGTGGGAGCCTTGACAGTTTCGTTCATATCAGGAGGCTTCCCGGCACGCCCGCGGAAAGCGAAGTGCCTGGAGCGCCAATCAACAGACCTGTTTAAAAGCCTATACACCAATAATAATATATTAAATTAACGCGGTGAATTATTGAAATAAATGAATAAAATAAGAGGCTGCTGAAAGTTATTCGACAGCCTGAGCGAAGGAATAAACCTTCGTTTTTATTTTTCAAATAATCACGGTCTGGGCATCATAGATATGAAGGAATCTTAATAACGGGTGCATATTATTGGACTGAAAAGCTGTCAGACTGTTATGATTTAGGGAATCTAACAAAAAAGCATATCTTCAATCGGAGGCGTTGAATTTGAAAAATTTAGAGTCAATGGAGCAATTTGAACAACTTCGTGACGGATCAAAAACGATCTTTATGTTTTCAGCAAAATGGTGCGGGGATTGCCGCTTTATCGAACCTGTCCTGCCAGAAATAGAAGCAAAATTTACTGAATTTACGTTTATTCATGTTGACCGTGATCAATTTATTGATTTATGCCAACAAGTGGACGTATATGGAATTCCGAGCTTTATCGCCTATGAAAACGGAAAAGAGCTTGGCCGCTTTGTAAGTAAAGACCGTAAAACACAAGAAGAAATCGAAGCTTTTATTTCCGATTTAAAATAATCGAAATAGAAATCCCCTATCTTTTGAGATGGGGGATTTTTTCATGTACAATAAGATACACAGCTACTAGAAATGGTGGGTTTATTATGAAAATGGATAGCAAAAAAATGCGGCGTGAATTAGAAGCGCGCTTATCTGGAAAAGACAGAGTGATTTCCTATGACCGTGAAAAAGATCAGCTCCGAATCGAGAGTGAATTAGTCGGTAAAGGAATTACGGTTTCATTACCAGGAATCATAGCTAAATGGAATATAGAAAAAGAAAAGGCAATTGATGAAATAGTTTATTATGTCGAAGAAGGGCTTCGGGCTATGGAGGATCCTATTCAGTTAACGGATCATGAGAAAAAAATCTTTCCTGTCATTCGCTCCTCGTCCTTTCCAGCTGAAGCGGAGGAAGGAATCCCATTCTTGATTGACGAACATACCGCAGAAACTAAGATTTATTATGCCTATGATATGGGGAAAACCTATCGTTTGATTGACGCGGGAATCATGGAAAAAGAGAGATGGGAAGCCAGCAGGATTAAGGAAATTGCCTTATTTAATATAAGATCACTTTCAACTCCACTAAAAGAGGATCAGGTGGCCGGGAACATCTTTTATTTTCTTAACACCAACGATGGATATGATGCCAGCAGGATATTAAATAAGGGATTCCTCAGTGATATAGAGAAGCGGATCAAGGGGAAAATGGTGCTTGCTGTTCCTCACCAGGATGTGTTAATTATAGCAGATATTCGTAATGACAGGGGCTATGATGTCATTGCCCAGATGGCGATGAGCTTTTTCGCAAACGGACGGGTGCCGATTACAGCTTTGTCATTTTACTATGAGGATGGGGAATTAGAACCGATTTTTATTTTAGGAAAAAATAAATAAAAATAAAGAGAAAGAGGATCACATTAAAAAGTGGTCTTTTTTCATGAAAACATTCCGTATATATCCAAATGGAACATATATTTCGACTCATTCTAAAGAATTATCTCGAAAAAATATTAATTACTGATAAAATAGAATGATAGATAAAGCAGAAAGAGTGATAGTTTTGAGTTGGATCCAAAACTTTTTTCAAAAGTTTAAAAAAGATGAAGAAGAATATAACGATTACATTATACATAATCATAACCCGGATAGCCTTCTACCTAACAGTCAAAATGAAAGTCTTAAGGATTTAGATACGAGAATTTCCTATCAATACCCAAAAGGAGGTAAACATCCATCTCGTCCACCAAAGACCCTTAAAAAGGAAATGCAGGAAAGTTTACCCCAAAAAAGGCCAGAAAGGCCCTCTGAAAAACGAAGGAAGACAGAAAAACCTGAAGTACCACCTGTAAAAAAAGAAATACCTAAAAAAATGAAAGAATTTTCACCAAGAGTACGCGGACCGTTTCATCCCACTGAAATTCCTTCGCCAGTTTTTGGATTTAACAGACCTAAAAAGACGGACGCAATTGTAGAGCATGAATTGAGCCACTTTTTAGATGATGATTTTAATAATCAGCTTGACCAGCTAGATGTGGCTGAAGAGGTATTAATTGAAACTGGGCATACAAAGCCATTTACCGCAACAAAGACCATACCGGAAACGGAATTTGAAACTCCAGTTGCGGCA
The DNA here is from genome assembly GCF_030123405.1 of Neobacillus sp. WH10. Taxonomy (GTDB): domain Bacteria; phylum Bacillota; class Bacilli; order Bacillales; family Cytobacillaceae; genus Neobacillus. The sequence continues at coordinate 4,207,687 of NZ_CP126110.1, read as the reverse complement.
ACAGAGATCATACTGGAAACGGAGCTTGAAACTACAGTTACGGAAACAAAGACCATACCGGAAACGGAATTTGAAACTTTAATTATGGCGACGGAGACCATAGCTGGAACTGAACTCGTAACCCCAGTTGCTGAAATAGAAATATTATCTGAAACAGACCTTCTACCTCAAGTTGAAAAAGAAGTTGATGTTTTTGTGAATAACCCCGTAAGCGAGCAAGAAGAGGTGGTTATGGAAGTTTCAACATCTCCTTTAATGAAAGAAATCTTTCCGGCTAAAGAAACTTCACTTGGAGAAATAAAAAACGATATTGAGCACACTGAAGTAATGGAAGCGACTGTTCCTGAACCTGAACCATCTGCACCAAAACGTTCGCGTCTACCTTTCAATGTGATGATGTTAAAGCAGGATAAACAAAAATGGGAAGAAAAAAACCGAAAAATGGAGCTTGAAAAGCAGCCAGCACAATCAGCGCAGAAAAAGCTAACAGACACAATTTATCCAGTTAATGAACCAACAGCAAATAGAGAAGAAATCCAGGAAGATGGATTATATGTACTTCCAAAAACTAATTTGTTAAACCCGCCTGTAACAGAGATAAGGGATCAAGACTGGTTACAAGAACAAGAAGAACTTTTAAACCAAACATTACAAAACTTTAACGTCGGTGCAAGTGTAGTTAATGTGACACAAGGCCCGTCCGTCACCCGCTTTGAGGTGCAGCCTGAGCCGGGCGTAAAAGTAAACAAAATAACAAACTTAAGCGATGATATTAAATTAAGTCTGGCGGCACGGGATATTAGGATTGAAGCTCCAATCCCCGGAAAACATACCATTGGGATTGAAGTGCCAAATCAAAAATCAAGGCCAGTGTTGATAAACGAAATTATACAGTCCGATGTTTTTCATGAGTCTGCATCGCCGTTAACGGCTGTGCTTGGACTTGATATCGCAGGAAACCCAATTGTTACCGACCTAAAAAAAATGCCCCATGGATTAATTGCTGGTGCAACAGGGTCAGGAAAAAGTGTATGTATTAACTCTATTTTGGTCAGCTTGTTATATAAGGCCCGTCCAGAAGATTTGAAGTTGCTGCTTATTGATCCTAAAATGGTAGAACTTGCCCCATATAACCGCATTCCACACCTCGTTGCCCCGGTTATTACTGACGTAAAGGCTGCAACAGCTGCATTAAAATGGGCTGTTGACGAAATGGAACGGAGATACGAGCTTTTTGCTCACACTGGTGTTCGGGACATCAATCGATTCAATGAACTGGCAATGCAGCATAAACGTTATTCTGATCAGCTTCCGTTTATTGTCATTATCATCGATGAATTAGCTGACTTAATGATGATGTCGCCGGCAGACGTAGAAGAAGCGATTTGCCGGATTGCTCAAAAAGCAAGAGCTTGCGGTATTCATCTTATTGTTGCAACTCAGAGACCATCTGTTGACGTTATAACAGGGCTTATTAAGGCCAATATTCCAACCCGGATTGCCTTTTCGGTTTCTTCACAGGTGGATTCTCGCACGATTATAGATATTAGTGGGGCAGAAAAATTGCTTGGCCGCGGTGATATGCTATTTTTGGAAAATGGTTCATCGAAACCTGTCCGCTTGCAGGGAACGTTTGTATCAGATGAAGAAATTGATCTTGTCGTTGCCCATGTTAGAGAGCAAAGGGAGCCTGAGTACTTGTTTGAGCAAGAGGAACTGCTTAAAAAGGCGCAAGTATCCGATGATGAAGATGAACTTTTTTATGAGGCCTGTGAATTTATTGTTGACCAGGGTGGTGCTTCCACCTCCAGCTTACAAAGGCGCTTTAAAATCGGCTATAACCGAGCGGCTAGGTTAATGGATATGCTCGAGCAAAACGGATATATTTCAAGTGCTAATGGAAGCAAGCCGCGTGACGTATTAATAACCGAGGCTGATTTGGAGTCTATTCAAGAATAGGACATTTTTGTAAGTTTTTGTATTCTTTGTTTACAGGGATAAAAAATAAAATCGACATAAAGGGAGAATGTAAGCCGCAAATAGTTTTTACAAAAGAATAATGGTATAATAATTAAATGATTTTTATTAATGAATAATAAATCTATAACGGTTAGAGATTCTCAAGACAATTAGCAAATACAGACAGATGTCATATACTGTTTTACAGTATTACGTTTGGTTGGAGGTTCTTCAATGACTATTTACCATTTTGTAGGTATTAAGGGGTCTGGAATGAGTGCGCTCGCACAGGTTCTACATGATATGAAGTTTCAGGTGCAAGGCTCCGATGTCGAAAAACACTTTTTTACCCAGGATGCACTTGAAAAATCAGGGATCACTATCCTTCCCTTTCAAAAGGAAAATATCAAGCCAGGATTGACTATTATTGCAGGAAATGCGTTTCCTGATACCCATGAAGAAATTCAAGAGGCAATGAAGCTTGGCCTTCCTATTGTACGGTACCATCGCTTTTTAGGCGATTTTATGCAAAACTTTATTAGCATAGCTATTACTGGTGCACACGGAAAAACATCCACTACAGGCTTGCTTGCACATACAATAGCAGGTGCGAAACCTACATCCTTTTTAATCGGTGACGGAACAGGTAAAGGTGAAGAAGGTGCAGAGTATTTTGTATTTGAAGCTTGTGAATACAGAAGACATTTCTTATCGTACTTTCCGGACTATGCCATTATGACAAACATCGATTTTGATCACCCTGATTATTTTGCCAATATTGATGATGTATTTTCGGCCTTTCAAGAGATGGCTGTCCAAGTGAAAAAAGGAATATTTGCTTATGGGGATGACGAACACCTGCAAAAAATCCAAGCGAAGGTTCCGGTGTTATTTTATGGGTTTGGCGAGGAAAATGATTACCAGGCTAAAAACCTTGTGAAAACAACCCATGGGACGAGTTTTGATGTCTTTATTCGTAATACCTTCTATAATACATTTTCCATACCGACGTTCGGCGACCATAGTGTGTTAAATGCACTTGCGGTCATTGGTTTATGTCATTACGAAGAAATTGATGTAGAGATCGTGAAGGAACTTTTGCAAACGTTCCAAGGTGTAAAAAGAAGATTCTCTGAAAAAAGCATCGGTTCACAAATCTTAATTGATGATTATGCCCATCATCCAACTGAAATTAAAGCAACCATCGAGGCGGCCAAACAGAAATATCCTGACCGGAAGATAATTGCGGTATTCCAGCCACATACATTCACGCGGACGCAAGCGTTTTTAGAGGATTTTGCTGTAAGTTTAAGACTGGCAGATAAAGCATTTTTATGTGAGATTTTTGGATCAGCCAGGGAAAACCATGGTAAGCTGACGATAAAAGACTTACAAGATAAAGTTGCTGGGTCTGAAATCATATCAGAAGAAAATACTTTCGTATTAAACGAATATTCCAACAGTGTCATTATTTTTATGGGTGCAGGTGACATCCAAAAATTTCAGGAATCGTACGAAAAACAAATATCATAAAAAAGAAAGGATGCCATCATGGAAGTTGGCATCCTTTCTTTTTACTTAAGATTTTCCGGGTTCAGTACCTCTAATTCAGGTAAAACGAACAAACCATCTTTACGGATTAATACATCATCAAAATAGATTTCCCCGCCGCCGTACTCCGGACGCTGGATATTTACCATATCCCAATGGATATTGGAATGGTTATCATTAAAGGCATCATCATAACACTGCCCAGGAGTGAAGTGGAAACTGCCACAAATTTTTTCATCAAATAAAATGTCTTGCATTGGATTGAGAATAAATGGATTTACCCCAATAGCGAATTCCCCAACATAGCGGGCCCCTTCGTCTGTATCAAAGATTTTATTAATACGGCTTGAATCATTAGACTCTGCTTCGACAATCTTTCCATCTTTAAATGTTAGCTTCACATTTTCAAAGGTAAATCCTTGGTATGGGGATGGAGTATTATATGTGATTACCCCGTTAACCGAATTACGCACAGGAGCAGTGTAAACTTCCCCATCAGGAATATTTAATCTGCCGGCACATTTAATCGCTGGAATATCCTTAATCGAGAAGCTGAGGTCTGTTCCAGGACCAGTAATGCGCACTTTGTCTGTTCGGTTCATCAATTCCACAAGGCTGTCCATCGCTTGATCCATTTTACTGTAATCCAAGTTACATACATCAAAGTAAAAGTTTTCAAATGCCTCTGTACTCATTTTTGCTAATTGAGCCATGTTTGAGGTTGGATATCTAAGAACAACCCATTTGGTTTTTGGAACGCGGATATCACGGTGAACTTTTTTGCCAATGGTATTACCGTGGATTTTCATTTTATCATCAGGGACATCTGCATGCTCATTGATGTTATCACCTGAGCGGAGACCTATGTATGCATTCATTTTCCTCATCACATTTGCTTCAAATTCAGCCATCATGCTAAATTGTTCTTCCTGTGCACCTAATAGCAATGAGCGGTCGACTTGGTGGTCTTTTAGCAGAACAAATGGGTAACCTCCTGCTGCATATGCCTCTTTGACAAGGGCAGTAACAAGTTCGCGCTGCAATCCAAAGTTTTCAATTAACACCTTTTCACCCTTTTGAAGCTGCACCGAATAATTAATTAAATTTTTAGCCAGTTTCTCAATACGAGGATCTTTCAACACAAACGCCTCCAACAAAATAAATAAAATACAATTCTATTGTACCCGAAGGATATGAGAAAGTTGAAAAAACAATGAAATTTTTAAATAATTGGCAGGAAAACAAGACAAAAATATGGAAGTAGTATAAGATAATGAGCGAGGTTTATATCCTTATTGGATGGGTAATACATAATGATAGGATTAAGGCGGAGGTGCACGATGCAAATTATTTTATACTTAAGCGTAGCCTTGATAGCAATTGCGTTTTTTGTGCTTGTCATCTATTTATCGAAAACGCTCAAATCACTTCAAGTTACACTTACAAGCGTTTCGAACACATTGACGGGATTAGAAAAACAATTGAACGGCGTTACAACGGAAACCACTTTACTTTTACAAAAAACAAATGCACTTGCTGAAGATATTCAGCAGAAAGCTGAAAGTTTAAATAGTGTGGTAGATGCTGTAAAGGATGTTGGAACAACGGTTTCCAAATTTAATGGAACACTGCAGAACATAACCAATTCAGTTGATCAGCAGGTAGAAGAGAGTAAAGAGAAAATTTCGCAAATTGTTCAATGGAGTAATATTTTCCTTGAATTAAAGGATAAGTGGCAGGCTAGAAAGCACGGAAAGAATGAATTAAATTCAAAAGAGAAACAAAGGGTTAGGGCACATTAAACAAAGGAGGTAATAAAATGTCCAGTAGAGAATATGAATCAAGAGAAACGAATCAAAACCGCAATCAGGAGTCTTCCAATAGCTTTTTATTGGGTGCACTAATTGGCGGGGTAGCCGGAGCCGCTGCTGCACTTCTTTTGGCTCCAAAGTCTGGTAAAGAGCTTCGTATTACTTTAAGTAATCAAGCAGGATCTATCATGGATAAGACAGGTCAATTTCGGGAAAATGTTATGAATAAGAGCAATGAATTCGTGTCTAAAACTTCTTCCCTTTCTCATGGAATAGTTAAACAATCCACGGGACTATTAAGTAAGGTAAAAGGAAAATCAGGAAATACAGATGAAACCGTGGAAGGATCCGAATTAACATATATTCCAATTCAAGACCCAAAAGAAAAACCAGGAGCAAAAAAATCAATTGAAATCAAATCTTTGGACAGCAATGAAATAAGGAAAAAATTAGAAGAGGCACAAAAGGCTTTTGAAGAGGAAGAAAGCAAGGTCAAAATTTAATAACTAGTAACAATTATTTGTGATAAAAACGGTGAAGTGATAAAATTACTTCACCGTTTATTTATTTTATGGTTTGCTTCTGCGCCTAGGGGCTAAAGGTCATAAGCTCCTGGTCAAGACGCTTCCGCATTTCTAACTGGAGGTTATATGAATGCTTGAAAAAATTGAATCAATTGAACAATTTGATCAAATAATTACAAATGATAGTAAATTTTATCTTTTAAAGCATAGTTTAACATGTCCCATTAGTCATGCTGCTTATAAGGAATACGAAAAATTTTCCAATAAATATCAGGATGTACCAACCTATTATTTAGCTGTTCAAAATTCACGACCGTTATCTAACGAGATCGCGGAAAGATTTCAGATTAAGCACGAGTCACCACAAGCTATTCTTTTTGCAAACGGAGAAGCATTATGGAGTGCTTCTCACTGGAAAATCACTAATCAATCTCTAGTTAGTGCAAGCAGTAAAAACCAATAAATATCAAAGAGGATGATGGGTTCATCCTCTTCATTATATAAAAAAATATTTTTATAAATAGATACATTGTGAGATGAATTACATAACATATTCTACAATATATCAGCTTACTTTAGTGCTTAAAAGCGTTTAATTAGTAAAGAAAAAATAGATGACAAAGGAAACCATTTCAGCTATAATAAAGCCTAATTATTAAAAAATTTAAAAATTATACACTTTAAGCTTGTAAATCATCAACTTATGTCAGAAAATACATCTACGCATCAAGGTGATAAATGATTTGCAAAAGGAAGGACGGGGACGAATAATGGGCAAAAATGAATTAGATCAATTGAGGACGCGAATGGATGAACTTAACTTGGAATTGTTGAGGCTAATTAACGAAAGAGCTCAGCTTGTCCAAGAGATTGGACGAGTTAAAGGTAATCAAGGGGTGTACCGATACGATCCAGTCCGAGAAAGAAAAATGCTTGAAGTAATTAAAGAGCATAACGATGGACCTTTTGAAAATACAACAATCGATCATCTTTTCAAGGAAATTTTTAAAGCAGGATTAGATTTGCAAAAAGATGATCATGAAAAAGCATTGCTTGTTTCTAGAAAGAAGAAGCCTGAAAATACAATTGTTACGTTAAAAGGTGAAAATATTGGCGATGGAAAACAGCATTTCGTGTTTGGCCCTTGTGCTGTAGAGTCATATGAGCAAGTAGCAAGTGTAGCAAAAGCTATGAAGGAAAAAGGCTTGAAGCTCCTTCGTGGCGGTGCATATAAACCAAGAACTTCTCCATATGATTTCCAAGGTTTAGGGGTAGAAGGGCTAAAAATTTTAAAACGTGTGGCAGATGAATATGATATGGCTGTCATCAGTGAGATCGTGAATCCATCTGATATTGAAATGGCCATCGACTATATTGACGTCATTCAAATTGGTGCCCGTAATATGCAGAACTTTGAATTGCTAAAAGCTGCAGGTGCGGTTAATAAGCCTGTCTTGTTAAAAAGAGGGATTTCGGCAACGATTGAGGAATTTATCAATGCCGCTGAGTATATTATGGCACAAGGAAATGGACAAATCATACTTTGTGAGCGCGGAATTAGAACATATGAACGAGCAACAAGAAATACGCTAGATATTTCAGCAGTTCCTATTTTAAAACAAGAAACACATTTGCCAGTAATGGTAGACGTTACACATTCTACAGGTAGAAGAGATTTACTGCTCCCTTGTGCGAAGGCTGCAATTGCCATCGGCGCTGATGGTGTTATGGCTGAAGTTCATCCAGATCCTGCAGTTGCCCTTTCTGATTCACAACAGCAAATGGATCTTAACCAATTTGACAAATTCTATAATGAATTGCTCGCGTCAAACTTTGTAAGAATATAAGACTAGCGGAAGCACACGTTTTATGACGTACACCATCCGCTGGATGCTGGCGCTTTAGACATTATCGAAATTCAGTGATACCTAAAAACCTTCTGCGGCATCTTTGCAGAAGGTTTTTTTGAATCAAAAAGAAATTCCCAAAAAAATATTGACAAATGCAATTGCAGCTTTACTATTCTTATCGTATCATTATTACATATTTAAGATTGTTTATGTTCTCACAAAAGAGAAAAGTTGAAGCGTCCATTTATCGACATATGGATTAGACATCATCGTATGAGATAAAAGAAACACGAAGCTAAAGTCGATTCAATGTTGACTAATTGTAAGGATGAGAGTGCTAATACATAAGTTGCTGGACGCTATAGCTAGAAAAAACAATAATGACTAAGTTTACACATGCTGTTGTAAAATAAAGAAAACAATGTAGGTTTTAGGAGAGTGTTGTAGGTGAATATCACTATTTATGATGTAGCAAGGGAAGCAAATGTATCAATGGCGACCGTTTCACGTGTAGTAAATGGAAATCCAAATGTAAAACCAGTAACCCGCAAAAAAGTGTTAGAGGTTATTGAAAGATTAGGCTATCGTCCAAATGCAGTTGCAAGAGGATTAGCTAGTAAAAAAACAACAACTGTGGGTGTCATCATTCCGGATATCTCCAATATCTTTTTTGCTGAATTAGCGCGCGGTATTGAAGATATTGCAACAATGTATAAATACAATATCATTTTAAGTAATTCCGACCAAAACAAAGAAAAGGAATTACATTTACTTAATACCATGCTTGGTAAACAAGTAGATGGAATTGTTTTTATGGGAGGAAATATTACTGCTGATCATGTTGAGGAATTTGCAAAATCACCAGTGCCAATCGTTCTTGCAGGCTCTATTGAAGAGTCGAATCAGATTCCTTCTGTAAATATTGACTATGAAAGAGCCGTTTTTGATTCTGTAAAGGAATTCATTAACAAAGGCCATAAAAATATTGCCTTTGTCGTTGGTCCGCTTCATGAACCAAAGAATGCGCAGAAAAAACTTAAAGGGTATCAACGGGCGCTTCAGGAATCCGGGCTGCCGTATAATGAAGAGTTTGTTGTTGAAGGAGATTATACGTACGACTCTGGTATAGAGGCATTCGAAAAATTATTAGAAGCTAAAGAGAGGCCAACTGCTATTTTAGTGGGTGCTGATGAAATGGCTCTAGGGGTTGTTCATGGGGCAGAGGACAAAGGATATCGTATTCCAGACGACTTTGAGGTCATCACATCAGACAATACAAGGCTGTCACTTATGGTTCGTCCCCAGCTTACAACGATAATCCAGCCATTATATGATATTGGTGCAGTTGCGATGAGGCTCTTAACCAAATTAATGAATAAAGAACAAATTGAAGAGCATATAGTTGTTCTTCCACATCGGATTGAACAGCGTCGATCGACAAAATAATAAAAAAGGCTGCCTGCGGGCAGCCTTTTTTACATCGATTCACTCTTTTGATGATTACGAATTGGGTAAAGTGCTTTTTCAAGCGTAAGTAAATTCTTTTCGGTTATCTCAGCTTTACGTGGGATTGGAGTATATAAATCAACAGGGTCATCCCATTCTTTTGACAAAATGACAGGTGATTCCTTTTGCCACTGATTGAGCCATTCCTCCGGTAAACTGCCATAACAATTTGAGTTTTCTGTCATTTCCAGCCAAATAAGTGCCCATGCCCTTGGAACCACTCGCCATATATCATAACCGCCGCCACCTACTGCAATCCACTTCCCGTTACAATATTGATGGGCAATTTCATGGGCAAGCTTAGGTATCTCTCGATAGATTTTCATTGTTGCTGATAAGTGTGTTAAGGGATCATAATAATGTGAGTCGGCACCATTTTGGGTTAGGATTACATCTGGTTTAAAAAACTCAGCAACTTCTTTAATGGATTGTGTGTAAGCATGGAGCCATGAGTCATCTTCAGTAAAGGCATCGACGGGTATATTAAAAGAATAGCCGTAGCCCTTTCCTTGACCTCGCTCATTGATGTGCCCTGTCCCAGGAAACAAATATCTTCCTGTCTCATGAATCGACAAGGTACATACATTTGGGTCATCATAGAACGACCATTGAACACCATCGCCGTGATGGGCATCCGTATCAACATATAACACGCGTGCATTGTACTTTTCCTGTAAATATTTAATGGCTACCGAGCTGTCATTATATATGCAAAATCCAGATGCTTTTCCGCGAAAGCCGTGATGCAATCCACCGCCAAGATGGAGAGCATGGAGGGCCTTACCTGTCATTACTTGATCAACTGCCGTTAATGTACCGCCAACCAATAATGAACTCGCTTCATGCATATTAGGGAAAATAGGGGTATCTTCGGTTCCCAAACCATAGTTTTCAGCTATTTCATTCTGAAGTTGTCCTTGTCCTGCTTTTTTTACTGCCTCAATGTAACTCCTATCATGGATAAGAGCTAACTCTTCTTCAGATGCCATTTTGGGGGGGATTATTTGTCCAGGATCTAGAGCATTCAATTTATTTAATAGGTCTATTGTTAGTTTAAGCCGGAATTGATTAAAAGGGTGATGAGTGCTAAATTTATAATTCAGCAGTTCTTCTGAAAATATAAAGGAGCAGTGATCACTCATAAGGATATCCCCGGCAAATTTGGCCATAAAACATGATGTCCAGCTTGTTTTAAATCCTGAATAAGAGCAGTCGGGTTCATTGTCTGCACCCTAATGACAAGAATTTTACAGTGTTCATCCGTTTTGTCAGGATATACAAGTACACTTAGAATATTTGCTTTCCGATTTTTAATAACAGTAGTAATGTCGCTAAGTTTACCAGCAAGGTTTGGAACCTTTATTTCGATTTGTGAACCGGGCTGATGTGCACCCGTTAACTCAACCATTGTTCGCAACAAATCTGTTTCTGTTACTATTCCTACCAGTTTGCGATCATTAATGATTGGAAGACAGCTGATCTTGTGCTCATAGAAAAGGCCAGCCACCTCTTCAACAAAATCGAGCGGATGCCCAGTGATGACATTTCGCTCCATTATCGCCTCTATTGGCTTTTTTAAATCTTCAGGATGTTCATTCACATGAAAAATGGAAGGAGTGGCTTCCGTTATTTTTGCCACAGTTAACAGGCCCACTAAATGCCCTTCATCATTAACGATTGGAATGTGACGGATTTTTTTTGCTTCCATTACATTCATGGCATCTGCAATTGTATCTGTCGGAAAAAGTGTCGCAACGTCTGTTTTCATAATTTCTTCTACTATCATTGGAAAATCACCCTCTATCCCGAGCAATATCAGGAAAATGATTAATACATAAACCTGTTCATAAATCTTAATCGGTCAAACTTTTGAATGGATGCCATGTCAACCCTTTTCCCCATTCGGGCCATTAGACAGTTGGCAGGATGTGAGCAAATTTCGGGGTCATCTGTGGCATACCACTCAAGACCGCCGGCATTCATCATCTTTTCCATGACCTTTCGATAATCCCAGACATTTAATTTGGTCCCTTTTAAATCCCAATGCCAATAATATTCTGTCGTGATTGTAATATAATCCTCCATCGCATCATCCATCATCGAAACAATCAGCAGGTTTTTACCAACTGAACAGCCTCTAAATTGAGGTATCACTTCAATAGCACCTAATTCGATTAAATTGTCCATTTTGCCTTCTGACCATCTTTCAAGCGGGTCGGGATAAAGATAGGTAACATAGCCAACGATTGTCTGCCGATGTCTTGCAATAATAATTCTCCCTTCCGGCAGCTCAGCAATGCCTATTAAAGCCTGATGCTGCTGTTCAGGCTGACGGAAGGCAACAAGGTCTTCATGAAATTCATAGCCAGCTAGTTTATCCGATGAAATAGGGCCTTCGATTATTAAGTTCCCATGAGGAGTCTTCAATTGTTTTGCATTGTATGTTTTATTGTGTTCCATACGGTCACCTACCTGAGAGATCGTTAGTGTTCAATTCTATTATACATAAAATCTATCGTAAGAAAGTGATTTCACGAAATTTTCTGTTATATAAGTCTAAATTATTTATAAAGTTAATCTTTCAATAAAATTATCTCGAATAAAATTTTTAAAATTGTGAATAGTTACTATTTGTACTATAATAATCTCATATTAGCGAAGAGGGGGAGATTGGAATGAAAGTGGAAGCGCTGCCAGTTGTACAAGGCGAGCATAATCTAAGCAATTATGAAGAGACGTACAAGCATTTTGACTGGAAGGAAACAGAAAAAGAATTCTCTTGGAGTGAAACAGGACTTGTTAATATGGCATACGAGTCCATTGACCGTCACGTGAAGACCCATCGAAAAAATAAGATCGCCCTATACTATCGTGATGGTTCAAGAAATGAGAAATACACTTTTAAGGAAATGAAGGACCTATCAAATAAGGCAGGGAATGTATTAAAGAGTTACGGGGATGTTGAAAAAGGTGACCGAGTATTTATTTTCATGCCCAGGTCTCCAGAGCTTTATTTTACTGTTTTAGGTGCTATTAAGCTTGGTGCGATAGTCGGGCCATTATTTGAGGCATTCATGGAAGGTGCTGTACGAGACCGTTTGCAGGACAGTGAAGCGAAAGTTTTAGTAACTACTCCTGAATTATTGGATCGAGTACCCGTTCAAGATTTACCTACTTTAAAGCATATTTTTCTTGTGGGAAAGAATGTCGTGGAGCAAGATCAGTATATTGACTTTTTAGGAAAATTTGAATCAGCCAGTAAAGACCTCAAAATTGAATGGGTAGATCGGACAGATGGTCTAATTCTGCATTATACATCCGGCTCTACAGGTAAACCTAAAGGGGTACTACATGTACATAATGCCATGATACAGCATTATCAAACAGCCAAATGGGTACTTGATTTAAAAGAAGATGATGTATATTGGTGTACAGCCGATCCAGGCTGGGTTACAGGTACATCCTACGGGATTTTTGGACCGTGGTTAACGGGAACGTCGAATGTTATTATTGGCGGCCGTTTTAGCCCTGAATCATGGTATCAAATGATTGAAGATTTTGGTGTGACGGTTTGGTATAGTGCTCCTACCGCCTTCCGGATGCTAATGGGTGCAGGTGATGAGCTTGTAAAGAAATTCGACCTAAGCAGCCTCCGCCATGTATTAAGTGTTGGGGAGCCGTTAAACCCAGAGGTCGTTAAATGGGGAGCAAAGGTATTTAATAAGCGAATTCATGATAACTGGTGGATGACAGAAACTGGTGCACAGCTTATTAGTAACTACCCATGTATGACCATCAAGCCTGGTTCAATGGGTAAGCCTATTCCAGGTGTAGAAGCAGCTATTGTTGACAATCAAGGGAATGAACTGCCGCCATATCGAATGGGGAACCTTGCGATTAAAAAAGGATGGCCTTCAATGATGCACACGATTTGGAACAATCCTGAGAAATATGAATCTTACTTTATGCCTGGTGACTGGTACGTATCTGGGGACTCTGCATACATGGATGAGGATGGCTATTTCTGGTTCCAAGGCAGGGTGGATGATGTCATTATGACATCAGGAGAGCGTGTTGGGCCGTTTGAAGTGGAAAGTAAGCTTGTCGAGCATCCGGCAGTAGCAGAAGCAGGTGTAATTGGAAAACCAGACCCTGTCCGCGGGGAAATTATTAAGGCATTCGTTGCACTTCGGGATGGCTATGATGCCACTGAGGAACTAAAAGAAGAAATCAGGCAGTTTGTGAAAAAAGGCCTTGCTGCCCACGCAGCACCAAGGGAAATTGATTTCCGCGATAAGCTGCCAAAAACAAGAAGCGGTAAAATAATGAGACGTGTGTTGAAGGCATGGGAACTAAATTTACCTACTGGAGATCTTTCAACCATGGAAGACTAATTGGCAAAAAAATCGCACCGAACTTTCGGTGCGATTTTTTTTGCTAAAAGGAACGCATACTGGGGAACTGCCCCATCAAGGTTCGTCTTATGCATGGCTACAGAAAGCTATCACTTTCTGCACGTATTAAGGGGAGACTAATCCGATTTTCATTCAACTAAGTCTCCCTATATCGGGGCTGATCAAGGCGCTTGCGCTTATGGAATTATAGCTCCTGCTTCAACAATATTAGATGGAGCCGATTCCTTTCCGGCGATATCGACTGCAGTTACATAATAGGCACCGCTGCCAGCCATAAAGGAAAGACCGGAGCCGCTGTTTATGCTTGCAACCTTAGATCCGCCTTGATAGACTCGATAACCTACGACATCATTATCTGGAGAAGATGACCAAGTTATAGTATTACCTGAAATTGATAGGCTTACACCATCAGGAGTCTTACCGTTATCTACCATTTTTGCGTCAGGAACAAGAATTTTCCCCCAACGATCCTTCTTTGGTATAAGCTGACTTGTATTTTTGAAATTCTTTCCCACCATTCGGGTAATAAAGTCTGGGTTTAATATCAAACCAAACTGGGCAAACTCTTGTGGTGTGGAATCCAAGGCTAAATACTTTTTATCCCCAATGGTGACAAATTTCCCTTCCTTCAAACTATCATCTACTTTTGTCGGCACATCATTTACATTAAAATAATCGCTTTCGACTAAACCGGCCTTAGAACAGGCAGAAGATGGAAGCATGCCTGAAACAGCGCAATAGGAACGTTTCACAATTCCTTCCGGCATTTGAAATGATTCTTTTGGATTTATTAATTCCGGCTTTATGCTATACGCAGCATTAATTAGTTCAGCCCAAAGGTTATTTGTCCGCTGACTATAGGACATACCGGGAGTCTTTAATGATTTTGGTGTATCATAACCAGTCCAAATACCAAAGGTGACGGCTGGATTTGTTGCAACGAACCAGGAATCAATAAAGTCATTCCCTGTACCGGTTTTGCCGGCCCAATCAGCACTAAAGTTTAATTTGCTTTTAATACCCGCGGCTGTCCCCGTTTTAATAACATCGCGCATCATATCAAGCGTTAAATAAGCTGTTTGAGGCTTGAAGACGTCAACAGGCGTCACTTCATGCTGATAAATGACCTTGCCGTTTTTATCGACAATTTTATCAATCATATAGGCATCAATAAATTTGCCGCCATTTGCAAAGGTACTAAAGGCATTTGTATTTTCTTCAATTGTAACACCAGTTTCCATGGAACCGATGGCAGTTGATAGGTTCGTGTAGTCCGGTTTTTTAAGAGAGGTAAATCCCATTTTTTCAAGGTAGGCTGCCGGACGTTGATCAACGATATCCTTGTATAATTTAACAGCAGGAACGTTATAGGATTTTGCCATGGCATACCTGGCTGAAACGATACCGCTGTACCTTAAATCATAGTTGCGCGGCCAAGGAGTACTTCTGCCGTAAGCCAAACTTAATTCTACGTCCGGAAGCGGCGTTCCTGGTGCTACTTTTCCTAACTCAATCGCCGGACCGTAGACAAGAAGTGGCTTCATCGTGGAGCCATTTTGCCTAATTGCACTTGTTGCATGATTAAGCTGTTGTTTTTCGTAATCTCTTCCAGCGACAAAACTGATAATTTTTCCTGTCTTATTTTCAATCAGTTCTGCACCAACTTCGACGGGCTCAATTACAGTATACTTCTCTTTTGTTTCGGGATCCTCCTTTTCCTGAGGTTTATCCGGACCGTAGTATTTATAATTATCCTTTACGACTTGCATGGCATCGTAAATATCTTTATCAATTGTAGTGTGAATTTGATACCCATTTTGATGCAAATCGTGATCCGCTAACGTTTTATATTTATAATAAAGATTGTCATCATTTTTTAAGTCCTTTTCTGTGTATCCATCCTTTTTGGCCAGCACAGTGGTAAGAACCTCAATCGAACGTTTTTCGACTTCAAATGTAAGCCAAGGATATTTTTCAAGCGGATTCGCAACAGGCGCAATAAAATCCTTTGTAATGTCGTAGGCAGAGGCCTCCGCATACTGCTGCTGGTTTATGTATCCACCATCAAACATTCTTTTTAATACAGTTTTCATACGTGTGATTCCTGGTTCAAGGTTATTCTTCACCGTACCTTCCCTTGTAAAAGGTGTATAGCCAAATGGACTTTGGGGCAGACCTGCAATGAATGCTGCTTGTGGCAATGACAATTCACTGGCATTTTTATCGAAGATTCCTTTTGCAGCTGCTTGAACGCCTGCAATATTCTGTCCGGAAGAATTTCTTCCAAACGTGGAAACATTAAGATAAGCTTCAAGAATTTCATTTTTATTGAAAAATTTCTCTAACCGAAGAGCTAGTAAAATTTCATTGGCTTTCCGCTGAAAGGAAACTTCATTTGTTAAGATTTGATTTTTGATTAATTGCTGGGTTAACGTACTTCCGCCTGATTGGACAGCGGAGTTTGTGACTTCTTGAAAGAGGGCACGGAAAACAGCTTTAGGAACAACACCTTTATGCTGATAGAAGTATTCGTCCTCGGTTGCAATAACAGCATTGGTCAGATCCTTAGATACTTGATCCAGCTTTACTTCTTCTCGAATAAGGTCGGATCTGAGTCTTCCAAGATAAACATCATTTGCAAAGTATAAATCAGATGTTTCCGTGTAATTATAAATATCCTTTTTCATACTGTCATAGGAACGGACGGGTTCATCTTTCACAAGTGAGGCAAAATAACCAGCACCAACACCTGTTGCAAATGATCCGCCAAGGATGGCGACTGTGAGCACGAGGAGAAATAGGTTCCAAACGACCTGAGAGGTAATTCGTGCACTTTTAATCGTCTTTTTATGGGTAAACATGTTAAGTATGGATTTTGCTTTTTTCACCCACACTTGTATTTTTTCATTCATTCAGAGCATCACCTCATTATAAAATCACATTCATTATAGCATATAGGAAAAGCAATAACTGACAACCTTCTACATTTTTCTGAAATTTCTAGTTGATATTTGACAGATGGGTTGGATTATGGTAAAAAAACTATAATAAATAATAATTTAAAAGCTGTGAAGGGAATCAACTGTAGTTCTTCTATCCCTGTTTTTAGAGAGCCAGCGGTGGTGTAAGCTGGTACATATAGAAGAATGAATTACGTCCTTGAGCTTTTTCTGTGAAAACAAGTGTGAGTAGCGGAAAACGGTCAAAACCGTTAATTTTTTTGAGTTGGAGGATTTTTCCTCAAGCTGGGTGGTACCGCGTAAATTTACGTCCCTGCATTTTTGCAGGGGCGTTTTTATTTATTACAGTCTAACAAAGTGTAGCTCTTTATACTTTGATAACTGCTTAGCATCAGCGCCTAGGGGCTCGAGTAATAAACCAGTCACAACGGAAGGTAAAAAGTGCCTTCTGTCAGCACTTGCATTATGCTTATCGCCTCAGTTCAAGGCGCTTACACTTTATTATATTGGAGGGATTAAGTTGGATTTATTACAGGATTTAGCATGGAGAGGGATTATTTACCAACAATCAGATGAGGAGGGTTTAAAAGAACTTTTAAGTAACCAGAAAATTTCTTTATACTGCGGGGCCGATCCGACGGCTGATAGCTTGCATATTGGTCACTTGGTACCCTTTTTAACACTTAGGAGATTTCAACAGCATGGTCATCGCCCGCTTGTTTTAGTTGGCGGGGCTACAGGACTGATTGGTGATCCAAGTGGGAAAAGTGAAGAACGGAATCTGCAAACATTGGAAGCAGTACAAAAGAACGTAGAAGGAATCAAAAAACAGCTTGCAGCGATTTTTGACTTTGACGGTGACAATGGTGCCATTATGGTGAATAACTATGATTGGGCTGGCTCAATGGATGTTGTTTCTTTTTTACGTGATATTGGCAAGCATATCGGGGTTAATTACATGCTGGCAAAAGATACAATTGCATCAAGGCTTGAAACAGGTATTTCTTTTACTGAATTCACTTACACCATTTTACAGGCAATGGATTTCAACCATTTGTATGAAAACCATAATTGTAAATTGCAAATTGGCGGTAGTGATCAGTGGGGCAACATTACCACTGGTTTGGAATTAATCCGGAAAATGCAGCCAGAGGGCTCAAAAGCATTTGGGTTGACTATTCCTCTTGTTACGAAGGCAGACGGAACCAAATTTGGAAAAACAGAAGGCGGCGCTGTTTGGCTTGATGCAAAGAAAACTACTCCATACGAGTTCTATCAGTTCTGGATTAACACAGCTGATGCCGATGTTGTCAAATATCTAAAGTTTTTCACTTTCCTTTCACATGAGGAAATTGAGCAATTAGAAAGGTCTGTTGAGGAAGAACCACATCTTCGTAAAGCCCAAAAGGCATTAGCGGAAGAGATGACACGTCTTATTCATGGTGAGGAATCACTACAGCAAGCGATTAAGATTTCCCAAGCCTTATTTAGCGGGGATGTGAAAAATCTTTCAGCTGCTGAAATCAAACAAGGCTTTAAAGACGTACCATCCTTTAATGCTGAGGATTTAGTGGGTAACCTTGTTGATTTACTGGTTGCGGCAAAGATTTCTCCTTCAAAACGTCAGGCACGGGAAGACATAACTAATGGTGCAGTGACTGTAAACGGTGAAAAAATAACGGATACGAACTATTCTCTAAATGAGAGTGATCGTATTGAAGACCAATACACCATCATTAGAAGGGGCAAAAAGAAATACACACTGATAAAATATTAAATTCATTAAGGGCTTTGGATTTCCAAAGCCCTTTTTTCTGTTTGGAAAGACTAGGGAGTAACATTGCTGCAGAATAATTCGTCTAATATTTAAAGGGAAAAAAGCGGGGGTGAAATGAATGAAATTTTTATTGCACGCCGTATTTATCATTCTCCTTGCTCTTGTCACATTTTTTGGATTCGGTCCTGTGCTGTTAGCAGATGGTATAATTCTAGAAAGATTGTGGACCTCAGCAATCGTGATTGTAATCTATTTTGTTATAGTATTTATATATCGAAAAGCAGTTAGTTGGGCTAATAAACGATAGAAAAACCCCCGTACCAAAGATTTGTTAGAGCTGGATTGGAATAGATTAGATATTGGTGTACCAAGTTTTACAAGCACAGAGAGGGCTACTAGACCAAATTGTTCTGATCAAATGGTTCATTATGCCAAAAAAATAAAAAATCCCGGCTGAATTAACAGTCGGATTTTTTATTAATCAGGTTTTAATATAAGAATGCTCGTTTAAAAAATGATAATAGTTTTGATTATCATAATACATTTCTAAAGTTTTTTGGAGCTCTTTTGCAGTTTGTTTTTGAGCCGAAGCTTTTTGGTAATATTCGTCGCGTAGCTCTTCTAAAAGAGAGATGTCTGTTTGCTTTAAAGAAAGAATGGACATTTTAATCCATTTATTGACTTTATCTGCCTGAGTTTCATAATGATCAGTATTTTCTTTAATTAAAGAGAGTATGAATCTGATTTGTTGATCCGTTTTAACTGATTTTCTCATAAACATTCACCTCTGTGTTTGTTATTTTAAATTATAATCTATAACTTTATTTTTTAGATGATAAAGACTAAATCTTAACAATAGCTTAATAAGAACTTAAAAGTAAGAATTTTTTAGAGTCCTTCTAGAGCTCTTTTTATCTTTCCTATATAATCAAACCAAATTTAAAAACTTGTAAAAGTAACAAAGCCAAGCGCAGAACGTAAAAGGGAGAGCCCGAGGGGGAACAAAAAATATTAGGAGGAGATTAATAAAGCTATTTGGACCTGGGATATATTAATTGCAGCAGGGACAAAAATTTCTGTACAGTATTGATAAGACTTTTGGTAGAGTATGGTATTCATTGGGTGTATATCGCTGTTAAACTGCCTTAACGATTGCAAGGATGACTTTAGGAGTTTATTCCCAAAATGTCCTTCAAAACCTCGACAGTATCGTTGGGGGAGAATACATTATCCTACAAAGCAGAATAAAATAAAAAATCCCTAGAAACGTTGTAATAACAAAGTTTCTAGGGATTTTGTGGATGCTCTTTACAGAGCAAATCCATTAACGTGAGTAGAACTCAACGATGAATGTTTCGTTAATTTCAGCAGCAAGTTCAGAACGTTCTGGTAAACGTGTGAAAGTACCTTCTAATTTGTCAGCATCGAAAGTTAAGTAATCAGGAATGAAGTTCGTTACTTCGATTGCTTCTTTGATAACATCAAGATTATGTGATTTTTCACGAACGCTGATTGTTTGACCAGGAGTTACACGGTATGATGGGATATCTACACGAGAACCATTAACTAAAATGTGTCCGTGGTTTACAAATTGACGAGCTGCACGACGAGTACGAGCAAGACCTAAACGGTAAACTAAGTTGTCAAGGCGTGATTCAAGAAGAATCATGAAGTTTTCGCCGTGAACGCCGCTCATTTTGCCAGCCTTAACGAAAAGGTTACGGAATTGACGCTCATTTACTCCATACATATGACGAAGCTTTTGCTTCTCTTGTAATTGTAATCCGTATTCAGAAAGCTTTTTGCGTTGGTTTGGACCATGTTGTCCAGGAGCGTAAGGACGCTTTTCTAATTCTTTACCTGTGCCGCTTAGAGAGATTCCAAGACGACGGGATAATTTCCAGCTTGGGCCGGTATAACGAGCCATGAATGACTCCTCCTTCGTGTTTTTATTTTGGTAAAATAAAAACCGTTATGAAACATCAATAAAGCCATTTTGTTTTCATACACCTTCGCCCTAGCAGCTAAGGGTTACATGATGCACCATCCCAAGATATAGACTTTAGAATTATCCAGCTTCAGGCGCCATCGGCTAGTGTACGCCGATCAGCGGTTGCCATACGCTTTTCTTGTGAGGAACAAAATGAAACTACTACAGTGTTCACATAGGCTGCAATATTTTACACAAAGAGTATTATATAATTTTTATTCCTTTTAAGTCAAGTTTATTTTGAAAACTAAAATCCCAGTTAAAAAATATCATTCTGAAAAAAATAATATATTTTTTGAAAAAATATTCCAAAAGCATCCCAAAATTATCTATAATTAGGGTACCATGTATATATTTGGAATTATAACCAATAAAATTTGAAATGCATTCTCTTGAAGGAGATTTAATAGTGGATGATGTGAAATATAAAAAGTTATTTCAAATAGCGGAAAAACTTCATTCGTCCCTTGATATGGATGTTTTATTAGGGGAATTATCCGTTACACTGAAAGAAGTATATCCAAACTTTTCCTATTACTTGCTTCTTTCAACGAATACTCACAGCCGTAGCGACCTCCGAATTATTGAACTAGAATACGATAGTGAAAATATTATGGCCATAAATGCATTTGTTTCAGGTAATGTTCAATTTGAAAGTTCTTATGTTGAGCAGCATGCTATTCTTTATGCGCCATTAAAAGGCAAACAGGGGGTATATGGGGTTTTACAGGTGATTGCACCTGATACTTCAAAATTTCCCGCTAATGAAGTAGAATTTATTACTTTATTGTCAGGATGTGCAGGAGGAGCGTTGGAAAACGCCCAGCTTTATCAACAGTCACTAAGAACCATTTCTGACCTGCATTTAATCAGCGAAACTTCTCACCAACTAAATTCTAACCAGCCGTTGGCTGTGACTTTTGACTTTATGTCTAAACAAATTAAAGCGTCTTTTGATGTGGAAGAGGTTGGCTTTTTTCTCTTTTCCCGTAATCAAGCAAAAGCGAAGGTTCTCCCTGGATCAACTTCTTACTTTTTCACAAGGCCGGCTCGTATCTACATTGACTACATAAGAGAAAAATTACAAAAAGAAAACAAACCACTATTTATTGGGGATCTAAACCTTTCTGAAAAAAATGGTGGAACAAGCTATTATTCAGTCATGGCTGTACCGGTGAATGTCAGTAAAAAATTTAAAGGTTTTTGCATAATTATTCATCAAAGTCCTTATTTCTTCTCTTTTGAGTCATTTAAGCTTCTTCAGTCACTTGTACATCATTCATCATTAGCGTTAACAAACTCTATGCTGAGAGAAGAATTAAAAATAATGGTTACCACTGACCATTTGACAAAGCTCCATTCGCGAAAGTTTTTGGATGAAAAAATTCAGCAATCCATGAAGAAGGATGAGGAAGGAACCTTTATACTCCTTGATATTGATAATTTTAAAGAAATAAATGATAAACATGGACATCAAATTGGTGATGATGTACTTATTCAAGTAGCAAACCTCATTAGAGGCAACATTCGGGAAAATGATGTTGGTGCCCGTTGGGGTGGTGAAGAACTGGCCATTTACCTTCCTAAGGTTCCATTAGATACAGGTGTGGCCATAGCAAACCGGTTAGTAAAAAAGGTATCTGAATGCTCTGAACCGCATATAACGGTGTCATGTGGTGTTTCCTATTGGAATAACGAAAAGCCCGATTCCTATGAATATTTGTTTAAAAGGGCAGATGAAGCGTTATATAAGGCAAAAGAGACTGGAAAGAACAAAGTTGTGATCCAAAGCGACAATATTAGGGCAAGCTAGGCACTCGTTTTTCCGGGTGCCTTAACGATTTATCTTTAATTATCATAATCTAGAGTAAATATTGAAAGCGTTTACGGTCAGAAAGGGGTACCCGCATGAAAAAAAGATTTGAAACTGAAGTAATCCATAATAGTTATCAAGCGGAGGAACATCAAGGAAGTTTAGTCCCTCCGTTGTATCAAACTTCGACTTTTACCTTTGCAAATGCAGAACAAGGCGAAAATAGGTTTGCTGGGAAGGAAGAGGGATACATTTACTCCCGCTTAGGGAATCCAACAGTAAAGATATTGGAAGATAGGATGGCAACTCTTGAAAACGGTGAAGCAGCTTTAGCTTTTTCGTCGGGAATGGCTGCAGTGAGTGCGGTGTTAATGGCCTTAACAAAAACAGGAGATCATATCCTTTGCTCACAAGGTGTGTATGGATGTACCTTTGGGCTGATGGAGTTATTGAAAGAGAAATATGGAATTGAACATGATTTTTCTCAAATGGACTCAGTGGAAACATTGGGAAATGTAATCCTTTCCAATACAGCTTGTATCTACATCGAAACCCCGATTAACCCAACAATGAAGCTAGTCGACCTTGAAATGGTAGCAAAGGTAGCAAAGCAAAAAGGTATTCCTGTTGTGGTTGATAATACGTTCTGTTCACCATATTTGCAAACCCCCTTAACCCTTGGGTGTGATGTTGTCATTCATAGTGCAACGAAATATATTTCTGGGCATGGCGATGTGATCGCTGGGATGGCAGTAGGAAAAAAGGATTTTATTGGGCAAGTATCAAAAACAACACAGAAGGATATCGGAGGGATCATATCCCCATTTGATGCATGGCTGCTATTACGAGGAATAAAAACCCTTCCAGTACGAATGGATCGTCATTCGGAAAATGCCAAGCATTTGTTTGAATATCTTAAAACTCATCCTAAAGTGGATTATATTTATTATCCTGGCGACCCTGAAAATAAGGATTATGCTATTATGAAAAAACAAATGAAAACACCAGGCGGACTCATATCTTTTTCAATAAAAGGCACAAAGGAAACAGCACAAACGTTTATGAATCAATTACAATTAATAAAAATCGCCGTTAGTCTTGGCGATGCCGAATCATTAATTCAACATCCGGCTACAATGACCCATGCGGTTGTGCCAGAGGAAGAACGAAGAAAAATGGGGATCGAAAATACCTTGCTGCGCCTCTCTGTAGGGCTAGAAGCATGGGAGGATATTAAGGAAGATTTGGATCAGGCATTTCAAAATATTTAAAGGAAAGACTCGTCAGCTTTGCGAGTCTTTCTTTAAATATGTCCCATTAAAACGTCAACAAATTCTTCTAGTTTTTCTTGGTCAAGCACATCAAAGCGATTTTTTTCAGGAGAATCAATATCTAATACTCCAATTAATTGATCCCCTTTTATAAGCGGAATTACTATTTCGGATTGAGAGGCTGAATCACAGGCGATATGACCTGGAAATTGATTTACATCCTCAGCGCGAATGGTCTTTTTTTTCAATGCTGCGGTACCGCATACCCCTTTGCCAAGTGGAATCCGAACACATGCAGGAAGCCCTTGAAATGGTCCCAGAACGAGCTCCCCAAGGGTGTCCATTAAATAAAATCCAACCCAGTTAATACGGTCAAGAAATTGGTTTAATAGTGCGGAGGCATTACTAAGATTAGCAATTTGGTTTGGCTCATCGTGTAGAAGTGCATGCAGCTGTTTTTTTACGAGCTCATAATTTTCTTCACGACTGCCTGTGTACATTTCGACGTTAAACAAGATATTTCCCCTCTATCTCTTCGTGTTTACTAAGTATTTTATCAAAATTAGAAGAAAAAGAGCATACTTTGTCGATATTTTCATAAAGGAATCAAATGTGACACAAAGAATCATTATGTAAGGGGATACCTGAAGGGGGATAATAAATGAATAAAAATGCTAAAGAAGCAATTGTGAAGGCCGCTATATCATTGTTTAATTCAAATGGGTATTCAGGAACGTCAATAAGGGATATTGCCAGTTTAGCAAAGGTAAATACAGCAGCTATAGCCTACCATTTTCATAATAAACCAGGCCTCTTAGAATATTGCTTTATGCATTTTTTTGAACAGTACATTCGTAAGATTGAGGAAGCATTTGCATCCATTGATCGAGGTGCAAAGGAGTGCTTAAAGCGGATCGTAGCTGATTTACTCCATTATCAAAGTGAAAATATTCATCTTACCAGTTTTGTTTACCGGGAAATGTCCATGGATTCTCAAGTTGTACGGGAAATCATGTCAACGTATTCGCTTAAAGAAAAATACTATTTCCAGATGATTTTTGAAAGAGGCTTTGAATGGAATGAATTTCGTCCACATTCAATCCCTTATTTAATCATACAGCTAAAAAGCTTATTGATGATGCCGTATATGAATACCCAATATATGAGAGAGGTCTTGTATATCTTTCCAAATGAGCCGTTTTTTGAGCAAAAGTATTTAAAAGATATACATTTGTGGATTGATAAAACTTTATGTTCAGACGTGCCAATGAAAAAGGGCGCAGTCCTACAGTAAAAACTTCAATCAATGGAGAGATTCATCCTCAACTAATTGTTAGTTACCAATCGTGCATATGGCCAGTTTCCCTAATTAGAGCTATCTTGCTTTTGATAATTCTAATCTAATATGGGTGCTGCCGCTCGATATACCGGATAAAATAGCGGGAATCGCTATTTTTTTTTGCCTATTTGAAAGTAGAAGTTTCCTTCAGTATTAGTGCAACTACTCCTCTGTATTAGCCTAACAGCAGCCAATCGGCGAGTTTTCTATATATTTTACAAAAAAATTGAAAATTATAGTCAAAAATTGTCGGTTACATGGTATCATAAAAGCATTGAATGGAACAAGAAGAGTTTTTTTTAAATAGATTTGTGATGAACTGAATAGAATCAATGTTGTTTGATATAGGGGGCTTACTTGTGAAATATTTCATTGGATTTTTCATCCTATTACTAGCCTTATTTGTATTGGGATATGTAATAAAGAAAAAATATTTTAAAGAAATGGATCGATTGGAAGCTTGGAAAATCGATTTATTGAATCGACCAATACTTGATGAAATGTCAAAAGTAAAGCAGTTAAATATGACAGGCCAAACAGAAGAGCTTTTCGAACGTTGGCGCAATCAGTGGGATGATGTGGTAACAGTAGAGCTTCCTAACTTAGAAGAAATGCTTTTTGATGCTGAGGAATACATAGATCGATATCGATTCAAAAAAGCCAAAGAGGTTCAACAAGCGATTAATACGAAGTTGCAGGAAACTGAGGAAGAGATAAAAAAAATATTGGAAGAGTTACATGAGCTGGTCGGCAGTGAAGAAAAAAATAGGGTAGAAATTGAGGAGTTAAAAGAGTTATATAGAGAATCAAAAAAAATGCTCCTTGCTCACAGGCTCAGTTTTGGGAATGCTGAAAAACATCTAGAAGACAAGCTTAATGACGCTGCGCAAAAATTTCAAGATTTTGATGAAAAAACGGAGCTTGGCAATTATCTTGAAGCTCGTGAAGTAGTTTTACTGATTCATAGTCAGCTTGGAGCCATAAAGAAACATATGGATTTAATTCCACAGCTATTAATTGAGTGTCAATCATTACTGCCAAATCAATTATCTGATTGTCTAGATGGATACCGTGAAATGGCTGAGCAGCAATATTTTTTAGAGCATATAAATGTCGAGAAAGAAATAAAACGTTTGGAAGAAAAACTAGCTGAAAACCTTGCTTTAATTGAAACAACTGAAATTGAGAAAGCAGAAGAAGGTGTAAAAGAAGTAAAGGATCGAATTGATATTCTCTTTGACCTTTTGGAGAAAGAAGTACACGCCAAGCATTATGTGCAAAAGTATGAAAAAGAAGCATTTGAACTTCTCGCTTCAGCTCAAAAAGACAATAAAAACCTTTCTAACGAGGTAGAGCAGGTTCAGCAAAGCTATCAGTTATCGGAAAGTGACTTTGAGACAAAAAGAAATCTTGAAAAAGAACTTGCAACGATTTATAAGCACTATGAAATTTTAGTTGAAAAATTAAAGCTTAACGGAACAGCACAAACGGTACTTAGTGAAGAATTAAGTGAAATAAAAGATCAGCTGGATATCATTTGTGAGGAGCAGCAGGCATTTTCGCTTAAACTCCAGGCACTTAGGAAAGATGAAATCGAAGCAAGAGAAAAGATAATGGAGCTGACCAAAAAGGTTGGTGAAGCTGTACGTCTTGTAAAGAAAAATAATGTCCCAGGTGTGCCGACAGATTATCATTATTTATTTGAGGACGCAAACGAGAGCATAAATAATGTACGTTACCAGCTTGAAGAAAAACCGCTAAATATTTCTGCTCTTAATCAGTACTTAGAAGTAGCTGTTTTAACGGTTGAAAAACTTGTTAATACAACTTTTGAGTTGATCGAGAATGTTATGCTTGCTGAGAGAGCAATTCAGTATGGAAATCGATACAGGAGTCAATATCCATCCGTTGCCAAAGGATTAACAGATGCGGAAATCGCCTTCAGACAATACAATTATCAAGAGGCATTAGAGCAGGCTGCTGCGTCACTTGAAGAAATAGACCCGGAAGCGTTGAAAAAAATAAAAACGGCAATAGTAACGGAATAAAAGAGAAACCGATTCAGCCTATAATGGTCGAATCGGTTTTTCTTTTTAAATTAATTATACTTATGATAAGATTTATTTTTGGATGGAGGCGATTAAATGATTTATTTTGATAATAGTGCAACGACAAAACCATATAAAGAAGTGTTAGATTCCTTTTTAACCGTTTCCAGTGAATATTTTGGTAATCCTTCCTCGCTACATAGTATGGGGGGACATGCCGAGAAGCTTTTATCACAGGCGAGAGAACAGGTGGCAAAGCTATTAGCGGTGAAACCGACTGAGATTTATTTTACCTCTGGTGGTACTGAAAGTAACAATATCGCGATAAAAGGTGCGGCATTATTGAACCGAAATAAAGGGCGCCACTTGATTACATCAAGTGTGGAGCACGCCTCAGTTAGGGCTGCAATGGAGCAGCTTGAACACGAGGGCTACGAAATCACTTATCTTCCTGTTGATAAAAACGGAAGAGTTCGTGCCGATGATGTCGAAAAAGCGATTAGGAAAGATACAATTTTCATTTCAATCATGCAGGTGAACAATGAAGTTGGCACAGTGCAGCCTATTAAAGAAATTGGTGAAATGATAAAAAAGCATCCTAAGATATTATTTCATGTTGATACAGTCCAGGGAATTGGGAAAGTTCCCTTGTCCTTATACGAGAGTAATGTTGACCTTTGCTCACTTTCTGCTCATAAGTTCCACGGGTTAAAAGGGACAGGTGTCCTGTTTATTCGTGAAGGGACAAGACTTGCTCCGTTATTTTCAGGTGGTAATCAAGAACGGAAGATGCGTAGCGGTACAGAAAATGTAGCCGGAGCTGTTGCGCTGGCAAAAGCATTAAGGATGACAATGGTTAAAAGTGAAACAGGGATTGAAAGAATGAAGAAAATACAGAGCATGCTAAGAACTGGGCTAAGTGAAATAGAAGGTGTCATGATCCATACACCCATCGAAAATTCAGCCCCCCATATAATAAACTTTTCCCTTTCTGGAATGAAATCGGAAGTGTTTATCCATGCTCTTGAGCAGCAGGAGATCTTCGTGTCGACGACTAGTGCCTGTTCTTCCAAAAAGAAATCACCAAGTAAAACACTGCTTGCCATGGGTGTTCCTGAAAGTTTAGCCGAAAGTGCCATCAGGTTAAGCCTGTCATTTGATAATACAGAAGAAGAAGCAAAAAAGGCTATTTTAGTAATGAAAAAAACTGCAAACCAATTACGAAAGGTTATGGATTAAATGAAATATGATCGAATACTGATACGCTATGGTGAAATTTCAACAAAAGGCCGAAATCGCAATAAATTTGTCGATAAATTAAGAAAGAGTGTTAGAATTGCGCTTTCACCATTTCCAAATATTAAAGTGGAATCAAGCCGGGATCGCATGTATGTGTTATTAAATGGTGAAAATGGTATAGATATCATGGAAAAATTAAAGAATATATTTGGGATTCAATCTTTTAGCCCTGCCATAAAGGTGGAAAGAGATGTAGAGGCGTTAAAGCAAGCATCACTTGAATTAGTTCGCACTCTTTACAATGAAGGTCAAACCTTTAAAATTACAGCTAAACGATCTGATAAAACATTTGAGTTGAATACAGACGGAATCAATCACACAATTGGCGGTCATTTGCTGCAAAATATTCCAGAACTTAAAGTGGATGTAAAAAAACCAGATATTAATTTACGGATTGAAGTAAGAAAAGAAGCCATTTATCTTTCATGTGAAACGATCCAGGGTGCTGGAGGGCTTCCAATCGGCTCAAGCGGTAAAGCGATGCTTATGCTATCCGGCGGCATTGACAGCCCTGTAGCCGGCTATTTAGCAATGAAGCGGGGATTAGAAATTGAAGCAATTCATTTTTTTAGCCCGCCATTCACAAGTGAGCGGTCGAAGGAGAAGGTAATCGATTTATCTAAAAAGCTGGCGGATATTTACAGTTCGATCACCTTGCATATTGTTCCGTTTACAGATATTCAGCAAGCGATTCGCGAACAAATCCCGGAAAACTATTCAATGACAACGACAAGAAGAATGATGCTTCGAATTGCGGATGAAATTAGGGAAAAGCAGGAAGGTCTTGCAATTGTTACTGGTGAAAGCCTTGGACAGGTTGCCAGCCAGACGTTAGAAAGCATGTATGCAATTAATGAAGTGACAAATACGCCTATTTTACGTCCTTTAATTACAATGGATAAAACGGAGATCATCAAACTTGCTCAGGAAATCGATACGTTGGAAATATCTAATAGACCGTTTGAAGATTGCTGTACGATTTTTGTTCCATCATCTCCAAAAACAAAGCCGAAAAGAGAAAAAGTGCAGCATTATGAAAGCTATTTTGATTTTGAACCAATGATTCAAGAAGCGGTTCAAGAAGTAGAGACCATTGTCGTTAAACGAGAAGACGAACAGCATTCGGAATTTCAATCATTATTTTAATTGCATAATTTGAATTTTTTGTGAACAATTACCAATTGGTTTATAGAATGAAGCTCAAGTGTTCTACACATTCTATACTCACAAGGAGGTGATATCACATGGCAAACAATACTTCAAATCAATTATTAGTTCCTGGTGTTCAACAAGCTCTTGACCAAATGAAATATGAAATTGCTACAGAATTTGGTGTACAGCTTGGTGCTGATACTACTTCACGTGCTAACGGTTCTGTTGGTGGTGAAATCACAAAACGTCTAGTTCAAATGGCTGAGTCACAAATGGGTGGCGGATTTTCTCGTTAATAAAAAATAAATACGATGGCTACAGAGAGTGTGGAGGGTTTCCTCCCACTCTCTTTTTTGTTTAGGAAAATTTATTAATATTTCCAAATTTTTATTTATTTCTGTATAATTATTTTATAAGAAAAATTATTTTAGGGGGAGAGCCATGAAACGGAAAGATTTAATTGCACCGGAAAAGTATAATCTTGTTTCTGAAATGGAGCGCTATGCTAAAGATCCGCAAAGAATTGCCTTAAAGTGGGAAAATGAGGAAGGAGAAACAAAACAGGTTACATATGAACAATTAATGAAACAGGTAAACCAAGCGGGGAATGTCTATACCCAGAATGGACTAACTAAAGGCGATGTCGTTCTCGTAATCGTACCTCGTCTAATTGAAGCCTATGTTGTTTATTTGGCCGCATTAAAAGCAGGAATGGTGGTCATTCCGAGCTCGGAAATGTTAAGGGAAAAAGATTTGCAGTACCGTATTTCACATGGTGATGTAAAGGCCGTTGTTAGTTATTATCCATATGTCGATCAATTTGA
Organism: Neobacillus sp. WH10; assembly: GCF_030123405.1. Taxonomy (GTDB): domain Bacteria; phylum Bacillota; class Bacilli; order Bacillales; family Cytobacillaceae; genus Neobacillus. The sequence goes on along the minus strand of NZ_CP126110.1, from coordinate 4,177,598 downwards.
GCATATTTCCGAAACACAATCACTGGTTAAGTTTACAATTGGGGCAGAGGAAGAAGGCTGGATTCATCTGGATGCCGCAATGGAAAAAGCTAGTGATGATTTCACAATTGCCCAAACACTACGAGATGATATGGCCTTTTTATCCTATACGTCAGGAACAACAGGAAATCCAAAAGGCGTTGTCCATACACATGGCTGGGCTTTTGCTCATTTAAAAACAGCAGCACCCAAATGGCTTTGTATTGAAGATGGAGATACTGTATGGGCAACCGCAAGCCCTGGTTGGCAAAAATGGATTTGGAGTCCGTTCTTATCCGTTCTTGGCTCAGGTGGTACCGGATTGGTATATAACGGAAAATTTGAACCGAAAAAATATTTAAGCCTGCTGCAAAAATTTGATGTCAATGTACTTTGCTGCACACCGACTGAATATCGCCTAATGGCAAAGGTAGACAATTTAGCTGACTATCAATTACCAAACCTTCATAGTGCTGTTTCTGCAGGTGAGCCGTTAAATCGTGAGGTTATTAATACCTTTAAAAAATATTTTTCTATTGATGTCCGTGACGGCTATGGACAAACTGAAAATACATTACTTGTTGGTGTAACGAAAGGAATGGATTTAAAGCCGGGATCAATGGGTAAGCCAACACCAGGAAACCGAGTAGAAATTATTAATGACGAAGGGCAGGTTTGTGCCGTCGGAGATGTCGGAGATATTGCGGTCCATATCGAAACACCTGCCTTATTTAAAAACTATTATAAAGATCCGGAAAGAACTGCGATGCAGTTCCGCGGCGATTATTATGTAACAGGCGATAAAGCAAAAATGGATGAAGAAGGGTATTTCTGGTTTGAAGGCCGCGGTGATGATATTATTATCAGCTCAGGCTATACGATAGGGCCTTTTGAAGTAGAGGATGCGCTCGTGAAACATCCATTTGTAAAAGAATGTGCCGTTGTCGCTAGTCCTGATGAAATTCGCGGTTTTATTGTCAAAGCGTTTGTCGTTTTACAAGACGATGTCAACCCAGCTGACCCTGAGTTGACAAAAACCTTACAGGAACATGTAAAAACACTTACAGCCCCATATAAATATCCTAGAAAAATTGAGTATTTGACAGATCTTCCAAAAACGACCTCTGGGAAAATTCGTCGGATTGAACTCCGTCAAAAAGAAATGGAGTCACTGAAACAAGTTTAATTTTATGAAAAGACAAGCAGGCGGTATTTACCGTCTGCTTGTTTTATAAGCTTGTCTTTGTGTTGCCGTTTGGGAAAAAGTCCACGCCTGGTCACTGTGAAGGATTCAGGGTGACCATTGAAGTGAAAAAAATCCTCTCTCGGTCACTGTGGAAGGTTTAGAGTGCCCGTTGAAGGGAAAAAAAGCTCCACTCGGTCACTGTGGAAGGTTCAGAGTGCCCGTTGAAGGGAAAAAAAGCCGCGCTCGGTCACTGTGGAAGATTCAAAGTGCCCGTTGAAAAGAAAAAGAGAGCTATATGGGCATTATCTCTGTATCATGATGAAAGGCCAACTAAAATAATAGTTGTTCTACTATTAATGATCTTACTGTTTGAATTAGGAATTCATATTTTATTACTATTAGAAAAAAGGGGATATAACCACAATGGGAAAATTATGGTATGGAGGAACCATTTATACGCTCGAGAACGAAGAATCAACGGTAGAAGCTATTTTTACAGAAGGAGATCGAATCGTACTAACAGGTGAAAAAATGCAATTAGAAGAAATTTTTAGCGAAAGGATTTCGGAATGGGTCGACTTGAAAGGTGGCACAATGTTTCCTGGCTTTGTCGATAGCCATATCCATTTAATTGGGCACGGGGAATCAATAATTCGGCTTGATTTATCAAAAATGAAGTCGAAAGAAGAAGTCTTAGCTGCTGTTAAAGATTATTCTAAGCATAGTCATAAAGGGGAATGGATTATTGGCGAGGGCTGGAATGAAAATCTTTGGTGCAGGACGGAAATGATTCATCGTAAGGAATTAGACGAAATTTCTGTTGAAAATCCAATCATGCTAAAGCGGATTTGCCGCCATGCCATGTTGGTGAACACAAAGGCATTGGAACTGGCAGGGATATCAGAAGAAACAATTTGTCCACCCGGCGGTGTTATTGAAAAAGATAGGGAAACGGGTTTAACAGGTATTCTCAAAGATACAGCCCAGGACATCATCCACGCTGCAATCCCTGTGGTTTCAGAAGAATATTTACAAAAAGCGATGAGGGCTGCTATTAAAGATTTATATCAGCTCGGAATTACCGGGGTCCACACTGAGGATTTAAACTATTACGGGGGATTCCATCGGACTTACAAGACGTTTAAAAAGGTAATTGAAGAGGAGGGACTTTCATTCCGTACTCATTTACTTGTTCACAATGGTGTTGTAGATGATATGGTTCATGAAGATGCAAGCTTTTTATCCGGTAATGATTTTATTGAGTTCGGTGCGATGAAGATTTTTGCTGATGGTGCCCTAGGAGGGAGGACTGCACTCCTAAGCCATCCCTATAATGATGCACCGGAAACAAACGGAGTGGCCTTGTATAATCAAGAAGAATTGAATGGTTTAGTCGCTAAGGCACGTTCATACAACCTTCCTGTTGCCGTCCATGCAATTGGGGATTTAGCATTTGAATATGTTTTAAACGCGATTGAAGCCCATCCACTTGCAGGCATTGGGAGGGACCGTCTGATCCATGCCCAAATTTTGCGTCAAGACCTGATTGCCAGGGCTAAGAAGCTCCCAGTTATCCTCGATATCCAGCCAGTTTTTCTCGCTTCTGATTTTCCATGGGTCATCGACCGGATTGGCAGTAGTAAAATGGACTATTGTTATGCATGGAAAACGCTCATTAATGAAGGCCTTCACTGTGCCGGAGGCTCAGATGCACCGATTGAATTGCCGAATCCATTGTTGGGTATCCACGCTGCGGTCACTAGGATGGATTGGAATGATCCAAAAGGGATTATTTATGGGAAGGAACAAGCTTTAAGTGTCTATAATGCCGTCTGTCTTTTTACGAAAGGCAGTGCTTATGCTGCTTGTCATGAGCAAGACCGCGGTATAATTAAAAAAGGATATTTGGCTGACTTTACCGTTTTGGAACGAAATATATTTAGTGTGCCTTCTTCCGAAATACCAGAAGTTCCTGTCCAAATGACCGTCATTGGCGGGGAAATTGTATTTGAAAAGGAATAGTTTGGTAAGCAAATAATACCCCTATTTTTGGAGTTTCACGTTATAATGAAGATATTTCGAAACTAGAAAGAATAGGGGCTCGAGGAGACAAATGAAAAAAACAGACACACAGATGGGAGCCATTTATGCTGGCTTTTCCTATTTTATTTGGGGTCTATTGCCGATTTATTGGAAACTTTTAGATCATGTGAATGCAATGGAGATTCTCGCAAACCGTATATTTTGGTCGTTTATTTTTATGCTGATTGTTCTTTTCTTCACGAAAAAATGGGGTTTATTTGTCCACACCCTAAAAGGATTTGCCAAAAATAAAAAGCAAATGTATGCGCTGGCGATTGCCTCCTTTATAATAAGCGGGAATTGGTTTATTTATATTTGGGCAGTGAACAGCGGCCATATGATTGAAGCAAGCCTTGGCTATTATATCAATCCGCTTGTCAGTATTTTATTGGGGATGATTGTCCTGAAGGAAAAATTAACATTTTACCAATACGGATCCTTCATTTTGGCTGCAATTGGTGTATTAGTCATTACGATTTCTCATGGCACATTTCCTTGGATTGCCATTTCCTTGGCACTAACCTTTGCTTCATATGGGTTAGCCAAAAAGCTGATTAATGTGGATTCTGCCGTTGGATTAACATTAGAAACTCTTATAATTTCGCCAATCGCTGCCATCTATATGATTTTCCTATTGGTAAATGGTTCTAGTTCTGTTTTAACTGCCAGTTTGGGGACTGATTTATTATTAATGGGTGCTGGTGTAGCAACTGCGGTACCACTTCTTTATTTTGCAAAGGGAGCGCAAAAAATTCCACTCTCCTTACTAGGCTTCCTGCAATATATTGCACCAACGTTAACATTACTATTAGGTGTTTTTGTCTATCAAGAGCATTTTACAAAAACACAACTTTTAGCCTTTTTATTTATTTGGTCCGCTCTTACGATTTATTCGCTATCAAAAACAAAGCTATTGCCGGAAAAAGGCTTTAAATTGCGCAAAGAAAAGCGAGCAACACTATAATAAAAAACCTTATCCAAGCATGGATAAGGTTTTTATTTTTGAATTTTCTAATTGTAAAGAGCTCGAATAAACGCTCGAAAATTGATATTTGCCATCTAACGGTCATCAATAGTCTGGATAAACAACCGAAATCCGATTAATGCCGTAAGCACATCATTTAAAGTCAGTAAGACATCCGAAAAGGGTGCCTCTCATTTATTAAAGGAATGTTCGCTTCACTTTATCCCAAAAGGAGTTGTCTTTTAATTTCAAGGTTTTAATTTTTTTATCACTTATTTTGATTAGAATTTTATCCACATGGCGGATACTTAAGGCTTCATTATCCATACCCATTGTCGGATGGTCATTGTCGTCTGATATGACCTTGAGCGTAAGCGTACGCTCGCTTCCGACAATAAAAGAGGTACCAAGTGTCCGGTAACGGTTCGTATTAACAGAGGCAACTTCACTTACTTGCATGCAGGAAAGGAGCGGATCAACAATTGAACCATTCACCGATTTATTATAGGCAGTACTTCCGGTTGGTGTAGCAACAATTAAGCCGTCCCCTCGAAACGTTTCAAAATGGAGTTGATCAACAAACACATCAATCACGAGTGTTTTAATAATCGATGAGCGAATACTGAATTCATTTAGGCATGGAAAAGTACCCTGACCGTCAATGTTTACTTCAATCATAGGATAGCGGCGAACCTCAATATGCTCATTGGTGGATATGGCCTCTATCATTTTAGATGTATCACTAAGTCGAAAATCACAATACATACTCAAACTATTCTTTGTTGAAATCCCCGTATATAGGCAATCATCACGAAATCCCGTTTTCCTCACAGCCTGCAGGAAAGTTCCATCATCACCGATGCTGGCAATGATATTTGCCTTTCGATAATCTGATACGATGGTAAAACCATAACGTTCAGCCATTTCGAATAAGGGAGCTACCTTCGAAAGCAAGTCCGAATCCCGCTTGTGATAAAAATAAATATTACGTCTTAATTCCATATACTTGTCCCTCCTTTAAGATATGAAAAAATTTGTAACATTGGAAAATAAATCTTTGATAAAATAGTAATTGTCTGAAATTAGTTTAGCATTTTTTTGAAACAATATGAAAGCAGGGATATGAATTTTAGACAAAAGAAAGAGGGGGAAATTCATTTGAATGGAAAACGATGGGCCGCTCTAGGAATTGCTGCGGCATTATTTTTTGTTTCGATTGTAATTAATTTTTTATCGGTGTTTGCTTTAAAAGGGATTAAAACGGATTTCACTGATTATATGGCTGTTGGTGAACAGCCTTTTACCGAAGAAGTCGTCAAAGATGGCAGCGAATTAAAGAAAATCGTGATTCTTGATGTCGACGGTGTTATCCAAGATACCGGTGAATCAGGGTCATTCCTGCAAAGTTCAGGCTATAATCACCAAGATTTTATGAAAAAGTTAAACTATCTGCAAGATGATGATACGGTTAAGGGAGTAATAATTAGAGTTAACTCACCAGGCGGCGGTGTAGTTGAAAGTGCAGAAATTCACGACAAGCTTGTTGAGATCCAAAAGGATAGTAAAAAACCAGTCTATATTTCGATGGGCTCCATGGCGGCTTCGGGAGGATATTATATATCAACGGCAGCGAAAAAAATCTATGCCAGCCCTGAAACATTAACAGGGTCGCTTGGGGTCATTATGGAAGGATATAATTACAAGGGCTTAGCTGATAAATATGGTGTGGATTTTGTTACGATTAAAAGCGGAAAATATAAAGACATCATGAGTCCAACAAGAGAAATGACGGATGAAGAGCGGCAAATTTTACAAAAGATGATCGATAATTCGTATGAAGGTTTTGTAAAGGTTATTTCAGAGGGCCGGCATATGAGTGTGGATGAAGTGAAGGCGATTGCTGATGGACGGGTGTATGATGGTCGGCAGGCAAAAGAAATTAAACTCATTGATGATTTTGGTTACTTAGAAGATGTTATCGATCAAATGAAAAAGCAAGAGAATCTAAAAGGTGCAAAGGTAGTTCGTTATTCGGACGAGCTTGGTTTTGGCTCACTATTTAAGTTCCAGGCTAAAAAATTTATCGGTGATAATGTGGAAATGGCGGGACTCATGAAAATCCTTTCTAAGCCTAATTCACCGCGCCTGATGTACTTATATGCAGAATAGGGGGCAAAGCGATTGGAAACGAATGATTATCAAGAAATGATGAAGGAGCCCACCTCAAACCAAATAGATCGTGAAGGTGCCGCTGTTATTTCCACTGAAGATTACCGAATACCAGAACCTGTTTTACAAGACCTCCCAGTTCGTTATGCTGGTTTCTGGATGCGCTTTTGGGCCTATCTGCTTGATTTAATTGTAGTAGGCAGTATCGAGCGAATCCTAGTCAACCCGTTATTTCGAGCGCTTGATATTTCTTTATCTGAATTTAACATGTTTGCCCCTATCTCCATTGCATCAGCGGTTATCTTTTATTTATATTTTGTCTTGATGACAAAATATTTTAAGCAAACCCTTGGAAAAATGGTGTTTGGTTTAAAAGTAGTTGACCTAAAAAATATTGAATTATCTTGGGGAACTATTCTTTTTCGTGAATGGATTGGCCGTTTTATATCAGCAACGGTCATTATCGGATATATTATTGTTGCCTTTTTACCAAAAAAGCAAGGGCTTCATGACATCTTTACTGACACCACAGTAATCCATGTAGAGCGGTAAAAAATAAAAAAAACAAACCTATCAACGTTGAGTTGGTAGGTTTATTTTTTTCACAAAAGAGAATAATAAAAGGCTGAAAGGTTGTGAACAAATTGTTTTGGCTGTGGCTTTCCTTGTCGATCCTATTGTTCTTATTCATTTTAATAATTATTACAAAGTTAACGATTCTTGTAAATTATTATCATCATAATGACAACGATGATTTAAAAGTCGAATTTAGGGTATGGTTTGGCTTAATTAAATATAAGATAAGTGTTCCTTTAATAAAAATTGATGATGGTTCACCAAGTGTAGTGGTAAAAAGTCATTCACATATGGGTAATACCGCGGCTGAAAATCCTGAACATAAGGTAAACCAAATGACCAAAAAAGATATGCAGGCAAATTTCAAAAAAACGAAAGAACTGCTAGAGAAGGTTTTCAATTTACAAGTAATTGTCAAGAAGTTTTTTCAAAAGGTGACGATAAAAAAATTAGAATGGGATTCGTTCATTGGGGTTGGTGATGCTGCATATACCGGTATGGCAACAGGGGCATTATGGGCGGTAAAAGGAAGTATTGTTGGTCTTTTGAGTCGTTATTTACGATTGCAGGAAATGCCGCATTTATCGGTTACTCCCCATTTTCAAGCTGCCGTCATTCAAACAAGAATCACGTGTATGTTTCAGTTTCGAATAGGGAATGCTATTCTCGCAGGATTAAAACTGATGAAATTCTGGAAGGGCGGGAAACCGCAACTTAAAAGCAACAACAATTTAAAAAATGAAAAAACGAAATCAGTTTGAACGAGGAGGAAATAGCCATGTCTGATCACCCAATTCAAGGTTTAATGACGACAGCAATGGAAAGCTTAAAAGAAATGATTGATGTGAACACCATCATTGGAGACCCAGTTGAAACCCCTGACGGAAGTGTTATTTTAACAGTATCAAAGGTTGGATTTGGATTTGCTGCTGGAGGCAGTGAGTTCAAGCTCGACAGCTCACAATCGCAAGGACAAAGCCAAGGTCAAGGGCAAAGCCAAGGTCAATCAAAGCTTCCATTTGGCGGCGGTAGCGGCGGCGGTGTTTCAATCACCCCAATCGCCTTTTTAATTGTAAACTCTAGTGGTGTCAAAATGCTTCACCTCGATGAAAGTACCCATCTATACGAGAAGATTTTAGAACTTGCACCGCAGGCAGTCGATAAAATTCAGCAAATGTTCTCGAAGAAAGACCAGAATAAACAACAGCAAGCCCAACAGCAAACCCAGCAGCAGCCAAAAATTGATCTTGATTTTTAATTTGAAGGTTAATCTTCCAAACCAAATTGGAAGGTTAACTTTTTTCTTGTTTTAATGTAGAATACGAGAGTTTAAATAATTGCAAAAAGGGTTTTGAAAAGATATATTTACACTGTACATATTTTAAGCTAAAATGCTGATTAAATTTATTAGCGTAATAGCTTTAAAACGACAAAGGAGGATGAAAGAATGGCAAATGTAACATTCAAAGGAAATGCTATCACGTTGTTAGGCAATGAGGTAAAAGTTGGTGACAAGGCTCCAAATTTTACAGTGCTAGCAAATGACTTATCAGAAGTGACGTTAAACGATACGAAGGGGCAGGTTCGTTTAATCACTTCAGTGCCATCTTTAGACACGGGTGTGTGTGATGCAGAAACACGCCGATTCAATGAAGCAGCAAATAGCTTAGGAAACGTAAAAATATTAACAGTGAGCGTAGATTTACCATTTGCGCAAAAACGTTGGTGTGCAGCTAGCGGCATTGAAAATGTGCAAACATTATCTGATCATCGTGATCTTTCATTTGGAGAAGCATATGGGGTTGCCATCCAAGAATTAAGACTATTAGCTCGTGCAGTGTTTGTTGTTGACTCGAACGATACAGTCACATATGTTGAGTATGTTAGTGAAGCAACTAACCACCCTAACTACGAAGCTGCAATTGAGGCTGCAAAAGCGGCAAAATAATTTAGACACTAAGAAACGCGAAAGAGCCCGTTTAGCAGCACTGGAGCTGGACAATTCTAGTAAATGAAATTCTTATATGATAAGAAGGCCTCGACTATAACGAGGCCTTTATACTTGGCTAATAGGAAAGTATAAATTTTTCAAATTTCTACTTTCCTAACGCATAAGTGCAACTACGCCTCTGTCTTCGCCCTTCGGGGCTCGCCAATCGGCGAGTTTGCTTTATTAAAAAAATACATACTTGTTTAAAATGAATAAGGAAAATCTAGTATTGGAGGGGAAACAATGAAAATTTCTCCAGTTGAACAGCTTTTTACATTATTTAATGAAACTGCTCTTATTTTACAAGAGGAATTATCCTGTAGTTACCTTGAGGCACTTGCCGAAACAGGGGAAAATCTATTTCAAGGGGCCATCCTTCAGGACGAGCTAAGTGAGCTAACGTTAAAAAGGCTTAAGAAAGTATATGAAGAGATTCATTTGGTCAAATATTCGAATGAGGATATTCGTAAAGCCTATCAGCTTGTTATTTTAAAAGGGATGAAGGAAAATGTACAGCCAAACCATCAAATGACACCAGATTCTATTGGCATGCTGATTGGTTACTTAGTTGAGAGATTTATGAAGCAGCAGTCTTTCCGTCTCCTCGACCCTGCCGTTGGAACAGGGAATCTATTAACAACAGTGTTAAATCACGTCCATAAAAATATTTCGTCTATTGGTGTAGAGATTGACGATATTCTGATCAAGCTTGCCTATGTAAATGCTAATTTACAAGAGCATCCTGTTCAGTTGTTCAATCAGGATAGCCTAGAGCCTTTGTTTATTGATCCAGTGGAGGCAGTCATTGCAGATTTGCCAGTGGGCTACTATCCAAATGATATCAGAGCGGCAGATTATCAATTAAAAGCTTTAGAAGGCCACTCCTATTCACATCATTTATTTATCGAACAAAGTGTTAAACATACCTTACCTGGAGGCTATTTATTCTTCTTAATTCCGAACGGCTTATTTGAAAGTGATCAAGCACCTCAGCTTCATGAATTCATCAAGGGAAATCTGATTATTCAAGGACTGTTGCATTTACCAACAAGCATGTTTAAAAATAAACATTCAGCTAAAAGTATTTTGGTTTTACAAAAAAAAGGTGAAGGTGTCAAGCCGCCAAAGCAAGCTTTACTCGTGAATTTACCGAGCATGTCAAGTGCTGTTGGAATGGATAATATTTTGTCAAAAATTGAAAAATGGTTTCAGGAAAATAAAGGATAAAACTGGTTTTGATTACCAGTTTTATCCTTTTTGTTTTTTTTATATAAATAAGAAATTTGTGAAAATATGAACATTTAAGTTGAAAGCGCTATCAATTAAATTATCGCTTGTAATGTCCGATTTTCAATGATTAAATGAGAAATTGAGGTAAATAAACAAGATAGATTTGCACAAAATAAGGTGTACTAAACAATATGAGTATCGAAACGATATTGTTATATAAAAGGAGCTGTAACATAAATGGCAAAAATTATTGCAATTAATGCGGGAAGTTCTTCTTTAAAATTTCAATTATTTGAAATGCCTAGTGAAGACGTTATTACAAAAGGTTTAATCGAAAGAATTGGATTGACTGATTCCATTTTTACGATTACAGTAAACGGAGAAAAGATTACGGAAACAATTGATATTCCAAACCATGATGTAGCAGTATCCATGCTGTTGGACAAGCTTACGGGGTTAAATATTATTAAATCCCTTGATGAAATTGATGGAACAGGCCACAGGATTGTCCATGGTGGAGAAACGTTTGAAGATTCTGCACTTGTAACAGATGAAGTATTAGCAAGAATTGAAGAACTAGCGGATTTGGCTCCTCTGCATAATGCAGCAAATGCAACTGGAATTAAGGCGTTCAAACATGTACTTCCAAATGTTCCAGCAGTAGCTGTATTCGATACTGCTTTCCACCAGACTATGCCTGAAAGTTCCTATCTTTATAGTCTTCCGTATGAATACTATAAAGAATATGGCATTCGAAAGTATGGCTTCCACGGCACAAGCCATAAATATGTATCCCAGCGTGCAGCTGAATTATTAGGGCGTCCAGTTGAACAGCTTCGTCTAATTTCTTGTCACCTTGGAAATGGAGCAAGTATCGCTGCGATCGAAGGCGGAAAGTCCATTGATACTTCCATGGGCTTCACACCACTTGCCGGGGTCACAATGGGTACTCGTTCAGGTAATATTGATCCGGCCCTTATCCCATATATCATGGAGAAAACTGGTAAGACAGCTGATGAAGTGCTAGATGTGTTAAATAAAAAGAGTGGTATGTTAGCTGTTTCTGGATTCTCAAGTGACTTAAGGGATATTGAAATTGAAGCGAAAAAGGGTAATGAACGTGCCCAGCTGGCATTAGATGTGTTTGCTAATCGTATTCATAAATATATTGGTTCCTACGCTTCCCGTATGTATGGTGTAGATGCGATAATTTTCACAGCCGGTATCGGGGAAAATAGTGACACAATCAGAGAAAATGTTTTAAAGGGTCTTGAATTTATGGGTGTTTATTGGGATCCTGCACTTAATAAAGTTAGAGGCGAGGAAGCGTTCATCAACTATCCGCATTCACCTGTTAAAGTCATGATTATCCCAACAAATGAAGAGGTAATGATTGCTCGCGACGTAGTTCGTCTAGCTGATATTCATTAATAAACAAAAGGCAAAAGCGATCGCTTTTGCCTTTTTATCGTTTTATGTCTTTGTGATATACTGGAAAAAGAAGTTGATGAAGAAAGGGTGACTCGGTTATGACATTAACAGATAGGGAAACTAACCTTTTGAATGAAATACGGTTATGGGAAAAAAATTTAATCAATTACGAGGCAAATGACTTTCAATTAACATATGACAAATATTTGGAGCGCTCTTTCTCGTTATTGCCTGAAAAGGTTCAACAGCAATTCTTTTCGGTCATAGATACATGGTTATTTCATTTACTTGGGATCATTCAAGGCTCACAACTTCAAATCGATGCAAAGGAAAGAATTCTCTCTTCGGGAAGGATTTTTAGCAAGGATATAATAGAAATATCAGACTTAAAGCAGTTAGATATTGATCAATTACAATACATAGCAGAGCAGCAAATAGCTAGACACCGTGTTTATTCGTTTGCCCAAGGGGGACTTGCAGGGACAGGAGGCACACTTCTTTTAGGCACCGACATTCCTGCAATGGCAGTCATTAATTTACGGGTCGTTCAATTAATTGCGATGACCTATGGCTTTGAAGTAAACACACCATATGAAATGATGACATCCCTAAAAGTATTTCATACAGCAACATTGCCGCCAAGAGTCCAAAAAGAGGGCTGGGCCTCGTTAATGGAGGAGTTAGAGGGAAATGATGAGCATTATTTTTATGAAGGTAATGAAAAGATTACCGATATCACCTGGCTGGAGCAGCCTGTTCAGCAATTATTAAAAGCGCTGGTCATTACATTGTTTAGAAAAAAAGTCATTCAGGGGATTCCGCTCGTCAGCATGGCCATTGGTGCAGGGGCTAATTATCAATTAACGAGAAAAGTAACAGATCTCGCACATAAATATTATCAACTTCGCTATCTCAAAGAAAAAGAGGAGTTTTTAGAATGAGTACTCAAGAACATAAAAAAGAAGCACCGAAGACGGTTAAATGTAAAGTCATAACAGTAAGTGATACAAGGGACAAGGAAACAGACAAAAGTGGTAAGCTGATGATCGAACTGCTTGAAGGAGCGGGGCATACGATTATGGATTATGTCATTGTTAAGGATGAATCAACGCCGATTCAACATGAGATCTTAAAAGGCTGCGCACGAGAGGATATTGATGTGATCCTAACGAATGGCGGGACAGGAATTGCCAAGCGTGATGTAACGATTGAAACCGTACAAAGTCTGCTCGAAAAAGAAATTGTCGGTTTTGGAGAATTGTTCAGGATGCTAAGCTATCAAGAAGATATCGGTTCTGCGGCAATCCTTTCCCGGGCGATTGCTGGAGTCGTTAAAAATAAGGCTGTTTTCTCAACTCCTGGTTCAACCGGAGCAGTAAAGCTAGCAATGAATAAATTAGTCCTGCCTGAGATAGGGCATGTAGTAAGGGAAATTAAAAAAGACTTATAAAAGTGAAAACTCCCTGAAATAGGGAGTTTTTTTATTGGTGCAATTTCGTGGATAGAGTCTGGTTCGCTCTGTACCAAAGCCATAAATCATTAATAATGGAGGCAAGGTCTGCGATATCTGTGTTCAATTGACAAGAGCGGGGGAAGTCATTTTCATTTGAAAGCTGTTCCTGCTTTTGGTTGATTTCCTGCTCAAGGTCTGCAATACGGTCAGGGATAGAACCGCGTATTTGCTCCCAATACAACAGAATCTCCTGCTGTGTTTCTTTGCTATATTCCTCCCAGTCCCCTGTTAATTCCGGCAGGGGAATACCAAGACGTTGATCAAAAGAAAAATGGTCTATCATATGGCTGCCTCCATGCTTTGTAATTGTTTTTATTTTACTATAGATTGGCAACCCATTCACGATAAAACTATTTTTATTTGAAAAAATATAAGGCACGAAGCAAAATGCTGCGTGCCTTTGTAGTTTATTTTTTATCCAGATCTTTTTCCGTCCTTACGATAAGAACATCACATGGTGCATACCGGGTAATATGTTCTGAAACACTTCCGATAAAAAACCTTTCCACTACATTCATTCCCGTAGCACCGCAGATGATTAAATCAACCTTGTGTTTTTTAGCCAAGTCTCTTGGGATCCTTATTTTAGGAGAGCCAAAATCAATTTCGTATTGAACATCTGTTAATCCAGCTTCTACAGCCTGCCTTTGATAATTTTCAAGCATATCTTTAGCCAGCTTTTCTGCGCGATCTCCAATTACAGTGTCGTAGGCTTCAATTAATGCAAATGATCTTGTGTCAATCACATGGACTAATAAAAGGTTTGCCTGATTTCGTTTAGCAATTTCAATCCCCTTTCGAAACGCCCAATCTGCTTCCTTTGATCCATCAATTGCAACTAAAATATTTTGATATTTGAGTCCCATGATTATCATCTCCTTACCTTGATTATACAATATTTAACAAGGTATAACTATTGCAATTTTTCGAACAATAATGAAGGTATTTATCAAGAAAGGGGAAATATACGATGGTAAAACGGGATCAAAATAGCAAATTTTCATTTGAATTTGATGAACAAGGTGTAAATGAAGTAAGCGAACAAATTAGGAATTCTTATAATAGTGGTTTTATTGGAGAAGGAACTGCCCTAGCTGACAGCAATGATTATGCTGCAGCAGAGGAGTAAATGGAATTTTCAAAGAGGAAAAGGCTGTCCATCACTTTGGACAGCCTTTTCCTTTTGTAACGATAGTCATCTGCCTTGGGAAATTCAGTAATGGAGGGCATTTACCCAAGAATTTGTTTTCAACTATGCATATTCTTTAGTGTGTGAAGTACTAAAAATGAGGAGGTAATATATGTATAATCACATAAATATGTTCCAGGTCATGCTGCTATAGCTTATGACCATTCCCTAAATTATGATAACAATGATTCTCGTATTTGGGGCAGACCGTTTGGCTTTGGAATGCCTTTCTTTGGAGGTTTTCCGTTTTTCATATAAAAGGGGAAAGTAAAAACTAATTGAAAAGAGGAGAGACAATATGACTACCGAAATGTATGGATTGCCCACTGATATAGATGAGAGGATTCATGGGTTTGGCGGCTTCGGCAGACCAGGCTTTGGCTTCGGCGGTTTCGGCAGACCAGGCTTTGGCTTCGGCGGTTTCGGCAGACCAGGCTTTGGCTTCGGCGGTTTTGGCAGACCAGGCTTTGGTTTCGGCGGCTTCGGCAGACCAGGCTTTGGCTTCGGCGGCTTTGGCAGACCAGGCTTTGGTTTTGGCCGTCCGTTTGGCTTTGGATTTGGGCTGCCGTTCTTGGGTGGATTAGCAGCCGGGGCATTATTAGCAGGTCCATATGGATACGGTTATGGATATGGATACCCATACCCTTACTATGATCCTTATTATCCTTACTATGATCCTTATTATCCTTACTATTAATACAATTCGTTATAAGAGCTTTGCCTTAGGGGTAAAGCTCTCACTATGTTCCAAAGAAGTATGCGATAAAAAGAACGGGGTTCCAATCTGTTGGTTGTTAAAATAAAAGTGCTTTCATTAAGATGCTTCATTGTTTCATTTTTCCAGTTGAAAAAGGATATAATATTATTAACTTGTTTTTTTGATGAATTATTTTATTTGGAGGGAAGGACATGCGGATTGGGGTACCTATAGAGATCAAAAATAATGAAAACCGTGTAGCGATGACACCGGCTGGAGTAGTTAACCTTGTGAAATTTGGCCATGAGGTTTTTATTGAAAAAGGAGCAGGGCTTGGCTCTGGGTTTTTAGATGAAGATTATAGCTCTGCAGGTGCGAAGCTAGTGGAAACCGCTAGTGAAGCATGGTCCATGGATATGGTGATGAAGGTAAAAGAACCTCTGCCAAGCGAATATCAATACTTCCGTGAAGGTTTAATTTTATTTACATATTTACATCTGGCACCTGAACCGGAATTAACTAAGGCGTTGATAGACAATAAAGTAGTAGGGATTGCCTATGAAACAGTACAGCTAACGAACAGAAGCTTGCCATTATTGACCCCAATGAGTGAGGTTGCCGGGAGGATGGCTGCGCAAGTAGGCGCTCAATTTTTGGAAAAGGTCTATGGCGGTAAGGGTATCCTCCTCTCAGGTGTCCCAGGAGTAAAAAGAGGAACCGTTACCATTATTGGCGGTGGTGTAGCAGGAACAAATGCGGCAAAAATGGCAATTGGTTTGGGTGCAAAGGTTACGATTATTGATTTAAATCCAGAACGTCTTCGTCAATTAGACGATATATTCGGTTCAGATGTAACAACATTAATGTCCAACCATTATAATATTGCCGAAGCGGTAAAGGAATCTGATTTAGTCATTGGCGCTGTTTTAATCCCTGGGGCGAAGGCCCCAAAGCTTGTCAGTGAAGGGATGATTCAATCGATGAAACCTGGCAGCGTTATTGTTGATATTGCTATTGACCAAGGGGGTATTTTTGAAACAACCGATCGAATCACTACACATGATAATCCAACATACGTGAAGCATGGTGTTGTTCATTACGCTGTAGCCAATATGCCCGGTGCGGTACCTAGAACTTCAACGATTGCATTAACAAACGTGACGGTTCCATATGCGGTTCAAATCGCCAATAAGGGCTATAAAAAGGCGTGTTTAGAAAATGAGGCGTTGTTAAAAGGAATCAATACTTACGGTGGATATGTGACCTATCAAGCAGTTGCTGAAGCGCATGGAGTCGAATATAAAGATACGAAAACATTACTTGAAAAATAAAGACGGTTTTTCAAGAATGTAGCGTTAATTTTGGGCTTGTAACCAATTCATGAGGACAGGTTTTATAGCATTATCATTAATTTGTCCTCATGCCTTTTCTATTAACACAATTTGGTCTCCATATTTTACTTTTATGTAAATTAAAAACCAGCTCCAAAAAGAAGCTGGTTTGAAAAACATAATATGAGCCGCATTTGCCGTAGTGAGATAAGAAAGTTTTAAACCACCACTCCTCAAAGTGGGTGTTCTCAGAAACCTTTCTGCGTGTCCTCCATGTCATATAGACAGAGGCCTGTCATTCCAGCTTCGATGTTTAAACTCCCTTTTACAGCTTAAAGGTTAAAACTTTATTATGATTACGCACAACGCAGCTTGTATTTGTATACTACATCAATTCCGACCAGAGTTCAATGGTAAAAAAACTCCAATTTCATTATTTAATTATTTGTAATTCTTTCGGGAATTTGGTTAAAATCTTTGCCCCGTCAGCGGTAATATAAATATCATCTTCAATTCTAACACCTGCTACGTCAGGTACATAAATTCCCGGTTCTATTGTATATACCATACCTTCTTCTATTACGAGCTGGTTCGTTTCGGTCATTGAAGGATATTCATGGACGCCTATTCCAAGGCCATGGCCTAAGCGATGTGGAAAATATTCTCCATATCCTGCGTCAGCAATAATTCGGCGTGCAGTAAGGTCAACTTCTGCTGCTGTAGCTCCAGGCTTACTTGCCTCAATGGCAGCGAGCTGCGCCTTTAAAACAGTATCATAAATGTCTTTTTGCTTGTCGTTAATGTCCCCGTAAGCGACCGTCCTCGTGATATCAGAACAATACCGATCGACCACAACCCCCAAATCGAATAACACGAGATCACCTTTGCGGATTTTTGTTTCTCCTGGGTTGCCGTGAGGTGAAGCGGCGTTAGAGCCGGTTAATACCATTGTCGAAAACGACATTTCGGTAACCCCCTTTTGCTTTAAAGCGTACTCTAAGGCATTAAGGACTTCCAGCTCTGTTTTACCTTCCTTTATTTCACTTACACCAAATTCCACTGCATAATCGGCAAGGGCGCAAGCTTCTTCAATAATTTTAAGTTCTTTGGCATCTTTAATCATGCGCAGCAGTCGTAATTTTTCTTCTGCAGAAACAAATGATGCCTTAGGGAACAAATGTGTAAGATGCTCATAGCGTTCGACATTCATATGTTCCTTTTCAATCGCCGCCTTAGAAACTCCATTAACTCTATTATTGATGGAATTATGAATCATTTCCCAAGGGTTTTCGATGTCGCTATAACCGATGATTTCATGCTCCCATCCGGATTGTTTAGCATCATGCACTTCCATCGCCGGGCAGACGAGGAACGGTTCTTCCTCTTGAAAAACTGCAAGTGCAAGCAATCGTTCATGTGGGTCAGTATAATAGCCGCTTAAATAAAATACATTTTCGGAAGAAGTAAGAAAGCTTACCTCAATCCCATTTTCCTTCATCCATGTTTGAAGCTTAATTAAACGCTGATTCATGTTTAGGGGTCCCCCTTTAAAAAGTTAAGAAGATAAATAAACACTTTGAGTATTTTACAGCTCCCGGTAGCTTATGTACTTCGCCCTTTTCTCTACGAGAAGTTAAAGTGCTCATGTCCATACACCGCTAAACGGGCTCTACCTCATTTCTTTATGAGAGTATCAAGATTAACAGAGAATGTAAACTATCTGACCTTATCTTACGCTAAAACAAGTGAGAGTTGGGAATAAATGTAGCAGGAATTCTATTTTTTTTATGGAAGTACATAATATAACAATATAAGAGGAGTTGGGATGATGAAAATTTCTTACCATGGACATGCAGTTGTTCAAATTCAAACAAATGGAAAAAAGATTTTAATAGACCCTTTTATTACCGGCAATCAATTAACGGACTTGACGGTTAAAGAAGTCATGCCGGACGTTATTATTTTATCCCATGGCCACAATGATCATGTTGGGGACACTGTCGAGCTAGCTAAGAAGAATAATGCCCTTGTTATTGCAAATGCGGAAATATCTGATTTTCTAAGCTGGCAAGGAGTTAATACTCACGCAATGCATATAGGCGGTGCCTATCAGTTTGAATTTGGTAAAGTTAAGCTGACACAGGCCTTCCATGGCTCAAGCTACACAACTGAAAAAAATGAGCTTATCTATTGCGGCATGCCTGCGGGAATTTTGTTTATGAACGAAGGAAAGACTATTTATCACGCAGGGGATACCGCGTTATTTTCTGATATGAAGCTAATCGGAGAACGGCATCCGATTGATATAGCCTTTTTGCCAATTGGCGACAATTTTACGATGGGGCCAGAAGATGCTGCCTTTGCAGCTAAACTATTGAATGCAAAGACGGTTGTGCCGATTCACTTTAATACCTTCCCGGTCATTAAACAAGACCCATATCAATTTATTGACATGCTAGATAATAAAAATGGGAAGGTATTGGCTCCAGGCGAGGCAATAGAAATTTAGACGGTTTACGAGTATTCACATACTTTTTTTGCTCCCGCCTGCATAAAGATGAAACAAGCAGTCTTTATGAAGGAGGAAAAGAGAGTGAAAAAGAACAGATATTTACTTTGCCTGCTGTTATGTGGATTTATGCTTTATTTTGCTGTTCCAAAATTATCAGTCACTGCAGAAGGGACACAGGGAATTTTCTCTATTGTATGGCTTTCATTTGCACTGATCGTGATTGCTGGAAATCTGACCGGGCTTCTCTATAGTCCAAAAAAACAAGTGCAAAGTCTCCAGTCGAAGCGTCAAATGAAGAACACCCGGTCTTATTAAATGGAATTCCATGACAATATAATATCCCGCATTGAATCAAGGCTTTCGAAACTTTATAATAGAATTTAGGGTATCTACCTAATAGACTAAATGACTAGGAATTCGAAATATAAAGGGTGAAGGTCTTGGCTACTAAGCATGAACAAATTTTACAATACATTGATGGACTTCCAATCGGGGAAAAAATATCAGTACGGCAAATCGCCAAAGCGATGACTGTAAGTGAAGGTACAGCCTATCGTGCGATTAAAGAAGCTGAAAACAAAGGATATGTCAGTACAATTGAACGAGTAGGCACAATTAGAATCGAACGGAAGAAGAAAGAAAATATTGAAAAGCTTACGTTTGCCGAAGTCGTAAACATTGTGGACGGGCAAGTATTAGGCGGAAGAACTGGCCTGCATAAAACTCTCAATAAATTTGTGATCGGCGCGATGAAATTAGAGGCCATGATGCGTTATACGGAGGCTGGTAACCTGTTAATTGTCGGGAACCGGACACAAGCACATGAGCTAGCTTTAAAAGCAGGAGCCGCCGTGCTGATCACAGGGGGATTTGACTCAGAAGAGCATGTAAAAAAGCTGGCAGATAAGCTAGAGTTACCGGTTATTTCAACAAGCTATGATACTTTTACTGTCGCCACAATGATTAATCGGGCTATTTACGACCAGTTAATAAAAAAGGAAATTATTTTAGTTGAAGATATTTTAACACCTCTTGCGGATACCTATTACCTATATACATCTGATAATGTGTCAAAATGGCATGAATATAATCAAAAAACAACGCATAGCCGCTATCCTGTAGTCGATCAAAATATGAAGATTCAGGGAATGGTGACAAGTAAAGATATTTTAGGCCAAGTTTTAGAAACGTCTATCGACAAAATTATGACGAAACACCCAATGACGGTTAATGGCAAGACAAGCGTTGCTTCTACAGCCCATACAATGGTCTGGGAAGGGATTGAGGTTCTTCCTGTTGCCGATGACTCAAACCGTTTAGAAGGGATTATCAGCAGGCAGGATGTATTAAAGGCACTGCAAATGAACCAACGACAGCCACAGGTTGGCGAAACCATCGATGATATTGTTACAAATCAAATGGTATTAATGCAGGGAAAACAAAAAGGCGAAGAAGTATATTCTTGCGAAGTGACGCCGCAAATGACCAATCATCTTGGTACCATTTCATACGGAGTATTTACAACTATTGTCGCTGATGCGGCCAACCGGGTATTACGAAGCTATAAAAAAGGCGACTTGGTAGTAGAAAATATGTCTATTTACTTTATTAAACCAGTTCAAATGGAGAGTACATTAGAAATTTTTCCTAGAATACTTGAAGTAGGACGGAAATTTGGGAAGGTAGATGTGGAAGTTTTTAATGAAGGCATATTAGTTGGAAAAGCGATGATGATGTGTCAATTGATTGACAGGAGCTAGAAAGGCGGAGTTGTCTCGCCGCTAGGATATATTCGAAAAAGCTAATGTTTTTCCTTCGTACGAGGTATTGCTTCCGAAGCTAATTCTTATGGAGCTTGACAGTTTTCGAAATCATAACCTAAGAAAGCCGCTTCTCAACTTGAGAAGCGGCTCGGTTTTATTTTTGGGCATCAAGCATGTTTGCTTCCTCAATTGCAAATGGAAGGTAGTGTTTATATTTTTTGAAACCGATCCAGCTGAATACGGCCCCATAAATAGTAAAAATGGCAGCGACAATATAAGAAACAGTTGATTCAGATATAAATATCAAATGATTAACACCAAATAAGCATACAAACAGACCTAGGGCAATATTTGATTTGGCGGAAAGCCATTTCTTTTCGACTTGACGGTTGCTTCTGAAGTATTTTGTTTTATAAAATAAATAGAAAGCAAATAACACGAAAATGAAAACGACAAGTACAAACATAATATGTTCCTCCAAGTTCTAAAAATCTTCTACTATTTTATCGTGTAATTAAAAAAAAAGCCATTATTGGTTCTTAAGGAGCAGTGTCTATGATTGAACAAATTTTATCGGTGATTGAACAATATGAAACGATCATTGTTCACCGTCACGTCCGTCCTGACCCGGATGCATATGGTTCACAAGGCGGTTTGGTTGCGATTTTACAAGAATCCTTTCCCGAAAAAAAGATTTATGCAGTTGGGCAGGAGGAGCCGACTCTACACTACATGCGCAGATTAGATGTGATTGAGGATGAGGTATACAATGGAGCATTGGTCATAGTTTGTGATACTGCTAATGCGGAAAGAATTTGTGACGGGCGCTACTCATTAGGAGAAAAGCTAATTAAAATTGACCATCATCCAAACGAAGATCCCTACGGAGATTTGTTATGGGTCGACACAACGGCAAGCTCATGCAGTGAAATGATCTATGAATTTTACTTAAACGGAAAAGATAAAGGATTAAAAATGAATGATGAAGCGGCAAGACTTTTATTTGCAGGAATTGTTGGGGATACGGGAAGGTTTCTTTTTCCAAGTTCAACAGATAAAACATTCGCTTTTGCTGGGGAATTGATTCACTACAATTTTTCACGTACAGAGCTTTTTGACAGGATGTATGAATTAGATCCTAATATAATTAAGTTAAAGGGGTATATTCTTCAAAATTTCGTGCTTCAGCCAAACGGTGTTGCATCTGTAATGCTCACAAAGGATTTATTAAAAGAATATGGTGCAAGGCCAACAGAAGCATCTTTACTTGTTGGTATTTTAGGAGATGTTAAAGGAATTAAAGCATGGGTCTTTTTCATTGAGGAAGACGATCAAATACGTGTTCGGCTCCGTTCAAAGGGACCGGTCATTAATGGAGTGGCACGGAAGTTTAAAGGAGGAGGACATCCACTTGCTTCAGGTGCATCCATGTATTCTTGGGATGAAGTTGATCATGTCTTAAAAGAATTAGACGAGGCATGTAAAACACATGCAAAATAGTGTTGATGGAAAAAGGGAACGGCCCAATTCCGGGCCGTTTTGTTAATATCTATCTCCAATCTATACGCCGCTAAACAGGCGCTTCCGCTTTTCTTATTCAAATTGAATTTCAAGCTGAATCGTTAAGGTTGTGTAAATAACCATTTCTTTTATCTTCAGTGTGTATCTTTTTTCATAGATTTTTACCGGTTTGTTCTCGATAACTTTTTTTATGAGATCCTTGCTTTTATAGACTGTCTCTAAATCCTTTGCCAGCATCATACTAATATCATCTCGAACAGAGTTTTCCGTCTCAAGAACACTTAATGAATCCAGTTTGTATTTTTCAGAGTTGATGATTTTTATATTAATCTTCTGGACAGTAAGTTGTTCAATATTGCGTTTATTCATTTCCTTATATTCTTCCTGCCATATTTTTTTCTCATTGTTTAAATCAACAATGTCCTCCTGCTGCTTTCGAATTAATTCCGTATTTTCTTCTTGCCAGACACCGTAAATATATAAAAAGATACACCAGCTTATGGCGCCGCCAATAGCCATCCCAGCAAAAAAACGCTGCCATGCAGGTCTGCGGTACAATGGCGGAATTCTCATGATGAAATATACTCCTGGGTGAGCCAATTAATAATGAGGGCTCCTGTCTGGGCGCCGCCCAAAGCAGAAAGGATTAATAAAAATTGTTTAAAAAGATCCTTTGTACCAGCATCCAAAAGGCCTTTTTCAAATGTGTAAACCGTATCAAATGTCCCACCGATTGCCGCTACAATTGCCCAAATTCTAAGTGAACTAGATAAGCGATAAACGGTTGTAAGCGGAGGTTGACCGGTTAAAAAGGCTGCAATTCCGCCAATTAATGAACCACCAAGCAGGACGCCTAAGGCTATAAAATAGCTTTCGATAAAAGCTGGAAAAAAACCAATTTCTTTCATCCCTTCAACCGCCTTCATACAAGATCAAAAATGTCTATATTCATTTATATGGACAAAGGTTATTGAATATGTTTTTAGGCGATAGGAAAGTAAAACTTTCCTATCAGGCATAAGTGCAACTACGCATCTGTCTTCGCCCTTTAGGGGCTCGCCAATCGGCGAGTTTTCTTTAAAAAACAGAACGTATTTTCCTTTTTTGTGATAAAGATTTATAATAAATGATAGATATTAAGTTTAAGGAACGGTGAGGCAATATGTCTTTTATTCACCTTCATGTTAATAGTGCCTATAGTTTGTTAACAAGTACTGCATCCGTCCCGGATTTAATCGAAAATGCAAAGAGAAAAGGATATACCGACCTCGCACTAACCGACAGAAATGTCATGTACGGTACTATTGAATTTTATAAGCTTTGTAAGAAAAATAATTTGAAACCGATTATTGGGTTAACGGTTGATGTGGAAAGTGAAATCACCGCGACCGAATCCTATCCGCTTGTATTACTGGCAGAAAATGAGAAGGGATTTAGAAATCTTTTAAAAATTTCCAGTGCGGTTCAGACAAAGACCGATAACGGAATTCCGCTAAAATGGCTGAAGCATTATTCGGAGGGGCTCATTGCTATAACACCTGGTCTTGAGGGGGAAATTGAACAGTCCCTTTTAAACGGAAACGAGGAGATGGCAAGGAAGCTAATTAGAAAATTAGACTCCATTTTTGGCAGTGGCAACTTCTTCCTCTCACTTCAAAATCATCTTCTTGAACAAGAGGCGAAAATTAGGAAACAGTTTCTCGCGATTTCAGATGAGTTTCAAGTGCCCGTTGTTGCAACCAACAGGGTGCATTATTTGGAAAAAGAAGATATGTTTGCTCATGAATGTTTGCTGGCAATCAAGAATGGCGACAAATTGCAGGATGAGTATAGAGAAAAACTGGAAAGTGATCAATTTTATTTGAAAACAGCAGAAGAAATGGTCGAATGCTTTTCAGAAGTTCCTGATGCTCTAGAAAATACACTCCGGATTGCTAAAAGGTGCACCGTAAATATTGAACTAAATAAAACCTACTTACCTACCTTTCCGACTGAAAATGATATGCTTGCAGAGGATTACCTTGAGATGCTGTGTAGGAAGGGACTACATGAACGCTTTACCGCGCCTTCCCAGGAATATTATGACCGGCTATCCTTTGAATTAGCGGTAATCAAGCGAATGAAATTTAGCAACTACTTTTTAATTGTTTGGGATTTTATGAGGTTTGCGCGTGAAAAAGGGATTTTGACCGGGCCAGGACGGGGCTCTGCAGCAGGATCGCTTGTTGCCTATGTTTTATATATTACCGATGTGGATCCGATTAATCACCACCTATTGTATGAGCGGTTTTTAAATCCTGAACGGGTTTCGATGCCTGATATTGATATTGATTTTCCTGACCATCGCCGTGATGAAGTGATCGAATATGTCGCACAAAAATACGGCGAACTCCATGTCGCGCAAATTGTAACCTTTGGAACACTTGCAGCAAAAGCAGCAGTAAGAGATGTCGGCAGGGCTTTCGGATTAAATTCAAAAGAATTGGAGCAATTGTCCCGGCTGATCCCGTCCCGTTTAGGCATTGACCTTCAAACTGCCTATAAAGAATCTGAATCGTTAAGAAGGTTTGTCAATGAGGCACCGCTAAACCGCAAGCTTTTTGACACAGCCTTAAAGCTCGAAGGTCTGCCTCGGCATACCTCCACACATGCTGCAGGTGTGGTCATAAGCGAGAAGCAGCTTATAGATTTAATTCCGATTCAACGCGGGTCAAACCATGTTTACTTAACGCAATACTCTATGGAGTACCTCGAAGAAATTGGCCTTCTGAAAATGGATTTCCTTGGCCTCAGAAATTTATCACTTATTGAAACAATCTTGTCCTCTATTTATCGTCATACTGGAAGGAAAGTAGATATAAGACGAATTCCATTAGATGACACCAAGACCTTTGAATTACTGGCTAGGGGTGAAACAACAGGCATTTTCCAGTTAGAATCGGAAGGTATGAGGAAGGTATTAACCCGGTTAAAGCCTTCACGCTTTGAGGATATTGTCGCAGTCAATGCCTTGTACCGTCCGGGACCGATGGAAAATATTCCGCTCTTTATAGACCGAAAACATGGTAGTAAGGCGGTAGAATATCCTCACCCGGATTTACAGCCGATCCTTGAGAATACATATGGTGTCATTGTCTATCAAGAGCAAATCATGCAGATTGCTTCGAAAATGTCGGGATTCTCACTCGGTGAAGCAGACCTTTTACGACGGGCAGTTGGAAAAAAACAAAAAGAAGTACTGGACAAAGAGCGGAATCATTTCGTCCAAGGAGCACTGAAAAAGGGGTATCAGCAAGCACTTGCCAATGAAATATATGATTTAATTGTTAGGTTTGCTAACTATGGCTTTAACCGAAGCCACGCTGTTGCCTATAGTATGATTGCCTATCAGCTGGCCTATTTTAAGTCGAATTATCCGGTTCATTTTATGGCAGGACTGCTTTCTTCAGCAATCGGTAATGATACAAAAATTGCTCAATACATTTTAGAAACAAGGCAAAAGGAAATTGATGTCCTGCCGCCATCCATTAATCATAGTACGTACTCATTCCAGGTAGAAAATACGGGATCCATTCGCTACAGTCTTGCAGCTATCAAAAGTGTCGGCGCTGCCGCTTTAAAGGAAATTTTTAAAACAAGGAAGAGAAAGAAATTTGATGATTTATTTGATTTTTGTATAAAGGTTTCGAATAAAGCGATTAACAGAAAAACACTTGAGTTCCTTGTTCACTCTGGATGTTTCGATGAATTTGGTGAAGATCGGGCTGTTCTGCTTGCCAGCTTGGATGTTGCCATTGAACATGCACAAATCTTCAAACCGGATGATTCCAATCAATTTGATTTATTTGAAGATGAAATGATTCCAAAACCGAAATATGTTCATGTCGACCCTATTAGTCTTGAAAATAAGCTGGCATTTGAAAAAGAGGCGCTTGGCTTTTACCTTTCTGATCACCCCATCTCTATTTATGAAAAAGATCTCAAGCGGAGTGGGGTATATATGTTATATCAATTAAGAAGTGATAATAAAAGGGCCGCTTCTGGTGTTTTTATTTCAGCGATGAAATCGATTCGAACCAAAAAAGGTGACTCGATGGCCTTTTTAACGATAAGTGATGCAAGCGGTGAAATGGAGGCAGTCGTATTTCCTGCTATTTATAAAAAATTCCAGTCATTATTTCGGCAGGGGAATTTTGTTCTGATTGAGGGGAAAATAGAAGAGCGGGATGGGAAACTTCAATTTATAATTCAACAGGTATCAGATTTAGAACAATGGTTAAAAACAAGAGCAGCAAAACACCCGGTATTATATTTAAAAATTACCTCAAGCCAGCAGGATGAGCAATTGCTGCAAAAAATAAATCAGCTGCTGAAAGAAAATAAAGGGGATGCTGGTGTTATTTTGCATGATGAAGTTACCAAAAAAACAGTTAGGTTAGCGACAGAAAACAATGTCAATCCAACCCCTGAAGTACAGCAGCAATTAAGAAATCTACTTGGATCAAAAAATGTTGTCTTGAAAGATTAATTCTTTACAACTTTCGAAGATATGTTATAGTGGTAGAGGAGACGAGTGTGGTCTGACCACTATAGTTGGAGTTTGATTAAATGGGATGTTTATTTATTTTTTTGAATTATTTAAGGGGTGACAGATCTTGACTTTACGTGAAGAAGCATTACATATGCATCGAATTAATAAAGGAAAGTTAGAGTCGAAATCAAAAGTTCCAGTTCGAAATGCAAAGGATTTAAGTTTAGCCTATTCACCAGGTGTGGCAGAGCCATGTAAAGATATTTATGAAAAACCGGAAACAGTTTACGATTATACCATGAAAGGAAACATGGTCGCTGTGGTTTCCGATGGCACGGCTGTTCTGGGTCTCGGTAATATTGGCCCTGAAGCAGCGCTTCCTGTAATGGAGGGCAAGGCCGTTCTCTTTAAAAGCTTTGCTGGTGTTGATGCCTTTCCAATCTGTTTAAATACTACAGATGTAGACAAAATTGTTGAAACGGTTAAACTTCTTGAGCCGACCTTTGGGGGAGTAAATCTTGAAGATATTGCCGCACCAAATTGTTTTGTCATTGAGGAAAGATTGAAGAAGGAAGCGAATATTCCAATTTTTCATGATGACCAGCATGGAACAGCTATTGTTACGGTTGCAGGTCTTGTCAATGCCCTTAAATTGATTGGAAAGAAAATGACTGAAATAAAAATAGTTGCAAGCGGTGCAGGTGCAGCAGGGATTGCAATTATTAAGTTGTTATATAGCTATGGTGTAAGAGATATTATTATGTGTGATACTAAGGGTGCGATTTACGAAGGCCGCCCACATGGTATGAATGTGGTCAAAGCGGAAGTGGCGAAATTTACCAATCGCGAAAACTTAACGGGAAGTCTCGCAGATGTGATCAAAGGTGCCGATGTATTTATTGGAGTATCTGTTGCCGGAGCACTTACAAAAGAAATGGTAGCATCTATGAATCCAGATTCGATTATTTTTGCCATGGCCAACCCAGACCCAGAGATTATGCCTGATGAAGCAAAAGCAGCAGGGGCAAAAGTCGTTGGAACCGGCCGTTCTGATTTTCCAAACCAAGTAAACAATGTTCTTGCCTTCCCAGGAATTTTCCGTGGAGCACTTGATGTTCGTGCAACACATATTAACGAAAAAATGAAAGTTGCTGCAGTGGAAGCCATTGCCGGCTTAATTAGTGAGGATGAACTTAATGCAGACTATGTCATTCCAGCTCCTTTTGACCCAAGAGTAGCTCCAAATGTAGCTGCTGCTGTTGCAAAAGCAGCAATGGAAACTGGTGTAGCCCGAATTAAGGTAGATCCTGAGGATGTAAAAGAAAAAACACAGAGGCTCGCGATTATTGGCAAAAGTGAGTGATTAAGTAAGTGGCGAATACCAAAGTATATTTAGAGATTGTAAAACAGTTACGAGAAATGATAACTATTGATGGACTTAAGACTGGAGATAAGATTCCTTCAGAACGGGAATTATCAGAGCGCCTGAATTTCGGGCGCTCTTCCGTTCGCGAAGCTCTTAGGGCATTGGAATTACTTGGATTAATCGAAACAAGGCGGGGCGAAGGGACATTTATTAGAGATTTTCGCGGCCACCAGCTGGTCCAGCTTCTCAGTACATTCATTTTACAGGATGAAAAAGCAAAACACGATGTATTCGAAACCAAAAACTATATTGAAATGGATTGTCTGCGCTTAGCACTGAAAAAAGTCGATAATCGACATATTGCAACATTAAAGGAATGGGTCATAAAAGCAGAAAACTTTTCAGATGATGAGTTTTTTCATCGGATTATTGAGATTTCAGATAACCACTTATTCTTAAGAATGTGGCTAATTTTAAAGGAATATTATTATTCACTAAATAATCAACCTGTAGACTATCAGCGGGGAGACTATCTTGTTTTGCTAGAAGCTTTGGGAGAAAAGGATGCAGGAAAAACACTTTCTGCATATGGTAAACTTCGAAATTTGTCTGATTTTAACGACAAATACTAACAGATTTTGAACTTTTTTTATTTTATAGTGTAAGCTATACAAGCCCAGAAATAAGGGTGTTTTTAATTATCCAGTGGTCTGACCACTTTTGGGAGTTTTCAGGTATGAAGTTGACGTAGGATAGACAGACTTCTGAATAGCAAAAGATGGAGATTCTTGCCCTTTGGCAAGTCTGTGTTATACAAGGAGGTTTTATTTTGGCTCTTAAAGATCTATTTACAAAAAATCAACCGAAAAAGAAAAAATATGCAACAATTCCAACAGAAACTGCTAAAAGTGACGTACCTGAAGGGATTATGACAAAGTGCCCTTCTTGTAAGAAAATCATGTATACAAAGGAATTATTAAAAAATACGAAGGTCTGTTTACATTGCGGCTTTCATTTCCAAATGAATGCAAAAGAGCGCATTGACAGCTTTATTGATGAGGGTAGTTTTGTAGAAATCAATGAAAACATGGTGTCTGAAAATCCATTGAATTTCCCAGACTATCTTGAAAAGCTAGAAAAAGATCGGCAAAAAAGTAAGTTAAACGAGGCCGTTGTCACTGGAATGGGAACGGTTAATGGTCAAAAGATTGTATTGGCTATTATGGATGCTTCTTTCCGTATGGGGAGTATGGGCTCTGTTGTAGGTGAAAAAATTACCCTTGCGATTGAAAAAGCAGATGAACTTTCACTTCCATTCATCATTTTCACTGCATCAGGTGGTGCTAGAATGCAGGAGGGTGCCTTAAGCTTGATGCAGATGGCCAAAACAAGTGTTGCGTTAAAAAGGTTTAGCAATAATGGCGGGTTAATCATTTCCATTATGACACACCCAACAACGGGCGGTGTATCTGCTAGTTTCGCCTCATTGGGCGATTACAACTTTGCTGAGCCTGGTGCACTAATTGCTTTCGCCGGCCGCAGAGTCATTGAACAATCTATTCGTGAAGAACTGCCGGAAGATTTTCAAACTGCCGAGTTTCTTTTAAAACACGGTCAGTTGGATGCAATTATTTCACGTATCGATTTAGTTGAGAAAATCACGAACATTTTAGAAATTCATCAACCAGGTGGTGAGATCGAATGGTAGGGGAATTAGAGTTTGAACGCCCGATTGTGGAATTAAGAAAGAAAATCTCTGAATTAAAAGAGTTCACGAAAACAGCTGATGTCGATTTAAGTTCTGAAATTGTAAAATTAGAGGCACGGCTCGAAAAGCTAGAGCAGGATATATATGAAAATATTAAGCCATGGGATCGCGTGCAAATAGCACGTCTTGCGAATAGGCCGACAACACTTGATTATATTTCTTACCTATTTGAAGGCTTCTTCGAATGCCATGGAGACCGTACTTATGCAGATGATGAGGCCATCGTGGGCGGTGTTGCTAAATTTAAAGGACTTCCTGTTACCGTTATCGGTCACCAACGGGGGAAAGATACGAAAGAGAATATTCGCAGAAACTTTGGGATGCCCCATCCTGAAGGCTACCGAAAAGCATTACGCTTGATGAAGCAGGCTGATAAATTTAATCGCCCAATCATTTGTTTTATTGATACGAAAGGTGCTTATCCAGGGAAAGCTGCGGAAGAACGCGGCCAAAGTGAAGCGATTGCCCGTAATCTTTTTGAAATGGCTGGTCTTAAAGTTCCGGTTATTTGTATTGTTATTGGTGAAGGTGGAAGCGGTGGTGCCCTTGCACTTGGCGTCGGCAACCGCATATACATGCTCGAAAACTCAACCTACTCTGTTATTTCTCCTGAAGGAGCGGCAGCTATTTTGTGGAAGGATGCATCCCTTGCCAAAAATGCGGCTGAGACAATGAGGATTACAGCCCCTGACTTAAAAGAACTGGGTGTCATTGATGATATTATTCCTGAAATTAAAGGCGGAGCCCATAAGGATATCAAAAAGCAAGCAGAAGGAATAGAAAAGGTCCTTAAAATGTCTCTTCAGCAGTTACTTAAACTATCAGAAGATGAATTAATAGCTGACCGTTATAATCGATTCAGGACAATAGGAGAATACACCATATTGAAGGATTACATTGGTGTAAATTAAAAAAATCGTGCTCATTAGGGCACGATTTTTTAAAAATATAATAAAATGCGAACTTTGAGAAATATTCATTTACAGTGCCTAGGAGCTTGGAGGCATAAGCCTTTCAGCAAAGCACTTCCGCTTTTTCTTGTTCACAAAGGATTCACAAAAAATCCCCTGAAAAGATAAAGATGCCGCTTTCAACCACAAATAAACCGCTTCCAGTTCACTAATTATTCCGTCTATTATAATTACTAATAGGAATCGGTTGTTACCTGCATTTCTTCATGTTATTTTATAAATATTCGAAGGTTTTATGCTTATAATAATAGTATCGATTTAAAGTTAGCTGATCTCATTGTACGAACAAAAGGGTACATAAGTTTTTCTAAAATCATGATTGAGGTGGTAAGAATGAAAAAAATTGGGGTACTTACGAGCGGCGGCGACTCTCCAGGGATGAATCCAGCGATTCGTGCTGTTGTCCGTAAGGCAATTTTTCATAATGTTGAAGTTTATGGTGTTTATGGAGGTTATACAGGATTAATTTCTGGAAATATAAAAAAGCTTGAGCTTGGTTCAGTTGGTGATATTATTCATCGAGGGGGAACGATGCTGCATTCGGCACGCTGCCCGGAATTTAAAACAAAAGAAGGACAGCAAAAAGGTATTGAGCAGCTTAGAAAACATGGAATTGATGGGCTTGTTGTCATTGGCGGTGATGGGTCGTACCGTGGGGCTAAAGCATTAACAGAGCAAGGCTTTCCATGCGTAGGTGTTCCAGGTACGATTGATAATGATATTCCGGGAACGGAACAAACCATTGGTTTTGATACGGCATTAAATACGGTAATCGATGCAATTGATAAAATTCGCGATACTGCAACATCACACGAAAGAACTTTTGTCATTGAAGTAATGGGACGTGATGCAGGTGATATTGCTTTATGGGCAGGACTTGCAGGTGGTGCAGAAACGATTTTAATTCCTGAAGAGAACTTTGACATGAATGAAGTGGCAGACAGGCTGAGAAGCGGTCAAGAACGTGGGAAAAAACATAGTATTATTGTTGTTGCTGAAGGAGTTTGTAGTGGCGTTGAGTTTGCTCGTCAGCTGCAAGAAGCAACTAGCTTTGATACAAGAGTGTCGGTTTTAGGCCACATTCAGCGCGGCGGCTCTCCAACTGCTGCAGACAGAGTCCTTGCCAGCAGGTTAGGAGCAAGGGCAGTAGAGCTTTTAATTGAAGGAAAAGGCGGCCGTGCTGTAGGAATTGAAAAAAATCAGCTAGTTGATTACGACATCATTGAAGCTCTAGATAAAAAACATAGATTAGATCTTGACCTATTTAAGCTATCAAAGGAATTATCAATTTAAGAAAGAGCGTTTGTCTTTTCTAAAATGGGAGGAAATTAAAGATGTTACGAAAAACAAAAATCGTTTGTACGATTGGTCCCGCTAGTGAAAGCGTAGAAAAATTAACTCAATTAATCAATTCTGGTATGAACGTTGCCCGCTTGAATTTTTCACATGGTGATTATGAAGAACATGGTGCCCGGATTCGAAATATTCGTGAAGCTGCAGAGCAAGCCGGAAAAACGATAGCTATCCTGCTAGATACAAAAGGCCCGGAGATTCGTACTCATAACATGCAAAACGGTGCGATTGAGTTAAAAGCCGGCGAAAATGTGACTGTTTCAATGACTGAAGTAGAAGGAACCATACAAAAATTCTCTGTTACATACCCAGGGTTGATTGACGATGTCCATGTGGGCTCAAAAATCCTTTTAGATGATGGTTTAATTGGCCTTGAAGTAACAGAAGTAAATAAAGCTGCAACTGAAATTCATACGAAAATTTTAAACAGCGGTACATTAAAGAATAAAAAAGGAGTAAATGTTCCTGGAGTATCGGTTAACCTGCCGGGCATTACTGAGAAGGATTCGAATGATATTCTTTTTGGAATCGAACAGGGCATTGATTTCATTGCAGCTTCCTTTGTCCGTCGGGCAAAAGATGTGTTAGAAATCCGTCAGCTACTTGAAGAAAATAAAGCTACACATATCCACATTATCCCTAAAATTGAAAACCAAGAAGGCGTAGATAACATTGATGAGATCCTTGAAATCTCTGATGGCCTGATGGTTGCCCGTGGGGACCTTGGCGTGGAAATCCCAGCAGAAGAGGTTCCTCTTGTACAAAAACAGTTAATTAAGAAGTGTAATGCTCTTGGCAAACCTGTAATCACGGCAACACAAATGCTCGATTCGATGCAGCGAAATCCAAGACCTACACGTGCAGAAGCAAGCGACGTCGCCAATGCTATTTTTGATGGAACAGACGCAATTATGCTCTCTGGTGAAACAGCTGCAGGACTTTACCCAGTGGAAGCCGTGCAAACGATGCACAATATTGCTTCAAGAGCTGAACAGGCATTGGATCATAAAGAAATTTTATCAAGCCGGAGCAAAGACACTGAACATAATATTACGGATGCAATTGGACAATCAGTTGCCCATACAGCTTTAAACTTAGAAGTCAAATCAATTATTACTCCAACGGAGAGCGGTCATACAGCAAGAATGATTTCCAAGTATCGTCCGAAAGCAGCGATTGTTGCTGTAACAGCAAATGATCATGTTTGCCGTCGTTTGCAGCTAGTTTGGGGTGTTTACCCTCAGTTGGGGAGAATTTGTACCACTACTGATGAAATGCTCGATATTGCTGTCGAAGAAAGCTTAAATAGCGGTATTGTAAAGCATGGAGATTTGGTTGTCATCACTGCCGGCGTTCCTGTTGGTGAAGCAGGTACAACGAATTTAATGAAGATTCATGTTGTTGGTGATATCATTACGAAGGGGCAAGGAATTGGCCGCAGGTCTGCTTTCGGGAAAGTGGTGATTGCCCATAGTGCGAAAGAGGCTTTAGAAAAAGTAAAGCCAGGTTCTATTCTTGTAACAATCGGTTCAGATCGTGAAATGGTCCCTGCTATTGAAAAATGTGCTGCCCTTATTACGCAAGAAGGTGGATTAACGAGCCATGCAGCTGTTGTTGGCCTAAACTTAAGCATTCCTGTCATTGTTGGTGTAGACAACGCTTTAGAATTGCTTAAAGAGGGTCAAGAAATTACAGTGGATGCAACTAGAGGAGTTATTTATAACGGTCATGCAAGCGTACTATAATAAAAAACGTCAGCTTCTAAATTAGGAGCTGACGTTTTTTCTCTCTCATTAACGTGCAGTAAGTCCTCCCCTTCTAGATTTTAAGGAAAAAAGAATAAACGGAGGATCAACTGCATGTAAAAGCTTATTTGGTGAGATACAGTGAAATTTGCCGATGTGTTTTTCATAGGCTTAGTTGAATGGGACTAACATTCAGTGGTGTGATGGAAAACCACCAATTGAGAGAAGTTTTATTTTATGCTTCTTTCCCTTTAATAAAGGACCAAACATCATGGAAGACATTTGCACGATAGAGGGTGGTGATTATGACCAGGGAAACCGGGCCGACGATTAATCCTAAAAAGCCTATTAACTTAAAACCAATAAATAATGCTATAAGTGTCGCCAATGGATCAAGACCTATACTAGATGATAGAATCTTTGGTTCCATAACTTGCCGTTGAACGATAACAATAATATAAAGAACGCCTAGGCCTATGGCAAGGCCTGGATCGCCGCTAATAGCTGAATAAATGATCCACGGCACAAACACAGCACCCGTACCAAGATAAGGAATGATATCGACGATACCTGTTGCTAAAGCAATCGTAATCGCATAGTCAACTCTTAAGATCAAAAGACCAATCAGAATGATTACAGTAGTAATTGAAATTAGTGTTGCTTGAGCTTTAATAAACCCAAATAATGCTTTTTTTAAGTCAATAAAAACGGATCTGCCACTTGATTTTGCCTTCTCAGGTAATAGTTTTGCACCCATTGCTGACAAACGATACCAATCCTTACTAATAAAGAAGGTAGCCAATAACGAGAAAACGAGGACTGTTGCTGTATTTGGAAACCAAGATAAGACATTTGGTATACTTCCAAACAGATTTTTAAAAAATGTTCCAGCCGTTGTTCCAATATTCGTCCCAAAATTTTGAATGTTCGCAATGATTGTATCCTTCTGACCAGCATCAAGTTTATTAAAAACACTTGTTAATTGATTGTAAAGCGGAATGATTTGAGCAGTAAAATAATCCTGAATATAATCAATTAGTGTATCAAGGTGTTGCGGAACAACTGTAGCCAAATAGGCTGCCCCTGAGACAATCTCCGCGACTAAAAGAGTAACTAACCCTGCAAATAAAGCAAATATTATAATTAATGCAACGAAAACAGCTAGTACTCGTGGCATTTTTGCCTTTTTTTCAAGAAAGTTAACAAGCGGATTAATCATAAAGGCAATTATAAGCCCAATTAAAAATGGATATGTTACTGAGGATAAAAAGTAAAATGAGTAGAGAGCCAAAACAACTACCCCAATGACAATTAAGAATCGTATTGTCCGGTTTATGTACTTTGGATTCAAAAGCAGGCCTCCTTTATAAAAATTTATAGTTAAAGTTTAACATTTTATGAATGAAACTGCATAATTTCCCAATCAAATTTATGTACCTTAAATTAATACGAGCACTGAAAGGGAAAAGTTTCATATATGAGATGAAAATTGTTATATAAACACCTAGAAGAATATTATGGTACGATAATTTATGGAAGGGTTGATGAAAAGAATGCCAAGTGAATCAATATTATTCTTATTACTATTACTTGTAATTAGCTTGATCGCAAAAATATAGTTCATTACTGATTGCTATTGCCGTCCTGCTTTTATTGAAAGCAGGTGGTATGGATGCAAAGTCTTTTTCATTTATACAATCAAAAGGAATTAATTGGGGAGTGACCATTATTACAATTGCTGTTTTAGCTCCCATTGCCAGTGGTGAAATAGGTTTTAGAGACTTATCAGGCGCTTTTAAAACACCGTTTGCATGGATAGCCCTCATCTCCGGGATGCTTGTGGCCTTGCTTGCAAAAGGGGGGGTAAAGCTGCTAGCTGATGACCCGCAGATTACAACGGCACTAGTATTAGGAACTATTCTTTCTGTTTCTATTTTTAAAGGGGTAGCAGTTGGACCTTTAATTGGCGCAGGCATCGCTTATGCTGCTATGAAAATTTTTAGTTTTTTTAGCTAGATTTTTTGTAAAATAATATTTTTTTTGTATTTTTCAACTCCTTTTCGTTCACAAAAAATTAATAATTGTTTATAATAGGCTTGTAAGCGTATCCTTTTTTACATAAACCATAAATATATATGCTGAATTACTTGTAAAATAATTTTTTTGTGAATGAAAAGGCATACAAACAGTTTGCAAATGTCCCGAGCAATCGCTCAGTTAATGTAATGAAAGGAATCGCAAGTCGGCAAGTTCTTTTGATTTGAAAAAGGGTAATGGGGAAATTTTAGAATGTAAGGGAGAGATTTTCTATGACAGTAACTCGCGGTCTTGAAGGGGTAGTGGCAACAACTTCCTCAATCAGCTCAATCATTGATGACACGCTAACATACGTTGGCTACGACATTGATGATTTGGCTGTAAATGCTAGTTTTGAAGAGGTAATCTATTTATTATGGCATCGCAAATTACCGAATGCTGAACAATTAGCAGAATTGAAAAAACAACTTGCTGAAAACTCAGCTCTGCCGCCAGAAGTAATTGAGCACTTTAAAATGTATCCAATTCAAAAAGTTCATCCGATGGCAGCACTTCGTTCAGCGGTTTCTTTATTGGGACTTTATGATGATGAAGCCGATTTAATGGATGAGGAAGCCAATTATCGAAAAGCAGTTCGGCTTCAAGCGAAAATGCCTGCAATTGTAACAACCTTTGCACGTGTTAGAAAAGGTCTTGACTCAATCGCACCAAGAAAGGATTTAAGCTTTGCAGCGAATTTCTTATATATGCTAACAGGAAATGAACCAGAAGCAATTGCTGTTGAAGCCATGAATAAAGCACTCGTATTGCACGCAGATCATGAATTAAATGCATCAACCTTTACTGCACGTGTGTGTGTGGCAACATTATCTGATGTTTATTCTGGTGTAACAGCGGCAATCGGCGCATTAAAAGGACCTCTCCACGGTGGTGCAAACGAAGCAGTTATGAATATGCTGACTGAAATTGGCACACTTGAAAATGTTGAGCCTTATGTTCGCGGTAAGCTCGAAAACAAAGAAAAAATCATGGGCTTTGGCCACAGGGTTTACCGTAAGGGAGATCCCCGTGCAAAGCATTTAAAAGAAATGTCCAAAAAGCTAACAGAATTGACAGGCGAACCACACTTATATGATATGTCTGTAAAGATTCAAGACATCGTTACCGGTGAAAAGAATTTACCGCCAAATGTGGATTTCTATTCTGCCTCTGTTTATCACAGTTTAGGAATTGATCATGACTTAATGACACCGATCTTTGCTGTAAGCCGTGTATCTGGATGGCTGGCACATATTTTAGAGCAATATGAAAACAATCGGTTAATCCGTCCTCGTGCAGAATATACTGGTCCAGGAATGCAAAAGTATGTTCCTGTTGAGCAAAGAGGATAATATTTTACTTTTTTTCGAAAAATTGATTCAATAGGATTGAATGAAAAAAGGTTAGGGGCTCAGGCTCTCTAACCTTTGATTCAGTCATATATATGACAAAGGGTTTTTACATAATAGGAGGGAGAACAACTATGCAAGGCGAAAAAATCACAGTTAAAGATGGAGTATTAAATGTACCAAACAATCCAATTATCCCATTTATTGAAGGAGACGGTACAGGTCCTGATATTTGGGCTGCTTCCTACAGAGTTTTAGATGCAGCTGTAGAAAAAGCTTATAAAGGTGAACGTAAATTAGTCTGGAAAGAAGTTTTAGCTGGTGAAAAAGCTTTCAACCAAACGGGTGAATGGCTTCCATCAGAAACACTTGATGTCATTAATGAATATTTGATTGCGATCAAAGGTCCATTAACAACCCCAGTTGGCGGTGGAATTCGTTCCTTGAACGTTGCATTACGTCAAGAATTAGATTTGTTTGTTTGCTTGCGTCCTGTAAGATGGTTTGAAGGTGTTCCTTCACCAGTTAAGCGTCCGCAAGACACAGATATGGTGATCTTCCGTGAAAATACTGAAGATATCTATGCTGGTATTGAATATGAAAAGGGCTCTGAGGCAGTAAAAAAAGTAATCGACTTCTTACAAAATGAGATGGGCGTTAAGAAA
This sequence comes from Neobacillus sp. WH10, assembly GCF_030123405.1. Lineage (GTDB taxonomy): Bacteria > Bacillota > Bacilli > Bacillales > Cytobacillaceae > Neobacillus. Next base: position 4,139,602 of record NZ_CP126110.1, on the reverse strand, counting down.
ATCAGATTCCCAGAAACTTCAGGTATCGGCATTAAGCCAATTTCCGAAGAAGGTACAAGCCGTTTAGTCCGTGCTGCTCTTAACTATGCAATTAAAGAAGGCCGTAAATCCCTTACAATCGTACACAAAGGAAACATCATGAAATACACTGAAGGTGCGTTTAAAAACTGGGGTTATGAGCTTGCTGAAAAAGAATTCGGCGATAAAGTGTTTACTTGGAATCAATACGACCGTATCAAAGCTGAACAAGGTACTGATGCTGCAAACAAAGCACAGGCCGATGCAGAAGCTGCTGGTAAAATCATCGTAAAAGATGCGATTGCAGATATCTTCTTACAACAAATCCTTACTCGTCCACGTGAGTTCGATGTTGTTGCAACAATGAACTTAAACGGTGACTATATTTCTGATGCCCTTGCTGCACAAGTTGGAGGAATTGGGATCGCTCCAGGTGCAAACATAAACTATGAAACTGGACATGCTATTTTTGAAGCAACACATGGTACAGCACCAAAATATGCTGGACTTGATAAAGTAAACCCTTCTTCTGTTATTTTATCCGGTGTGTTAATGCTTGAGCACTTAGGCTGGAACGAAGCAGCTAAAATGATTATTAAATCAATGGAAAATACAATTGCTTCTAAAGTTGTTACTTATGACTTCGCACGCTTAATGGAAGGCGCAACAGAAGTAAAAGCATCAGAATTTGCTGATGAGCTAATTAAAAATATGGAATAATCAAGAAATATGGGAGCGCCTTGACCAGGGCGATATTGGGAGAAAAATCAACTTGCAAGCAGAGTGAAGCCAGAAATTAGTCTCCCTTAATGCGTATAAAAAGCATTATTGGAGTTGGTAAGAAGGCTGCTTTTTAACCTTCTTGTCGAATTGACTTAGACCAGAGCCCCTAGGCGCTGGAGCTAGACAGAACTTTAGGGCTGTTTTCGAGCAGCCCCTGTTGTGAATTATTGATGAAAAAGGGGAGAGCAATAATGTCATTAAAACGTAAAAAAGTTTCTGTAATCGGCGGTGGATTTACTGGTGCTACAACTGCATTCTTATTAGCACAAAAAGAACTTGGTGATGTCGTTCTAGTTGATATCCCACAAATGGAAAACTCAACAAAAGGTAAAGCATTGGATATGCTTGAAGCAAGTCCTGTTCAAGGATTTGATTCTAATATTACAGGTACTTCTAACTATGAGGATACCCGCGATTCTGATATCGTGGTAATTACTGCAGGTATTGCACGTAAGCCAGGCATGAGCCGAGATGATTTAGTGCAAACCAATCAAAAAGTAATGAAAAGTGTTACCCAGGAGATTGTGAAATACTCTCCAAACTGTACAATTGTTGTGTTAACAAACCCTGTTGATGCTATGACTTACACTGTGTTTAAAGAATCAGGTTTTCCTAAAAACCGTGTAATCGGTCAATCAGGTGTCCTTGATACTGCCCGTTTCCGTACATTTGTTGCTCAAGAATTAAACCTTTCAGTAAAAGATATTACAGGCTTTGTTCTTGGCGGACATGGGGACGATATGGTGCCGCTTGTACGGTACTCCTACGCTGGCGGTATTCCATTAGAAACATTAATTCCTAAAGATCGCTTAGAAGCAATCGTGGAACGTACAAGAAAAGGCGGCGGCGAGATTGTCAACCTTCTTGGTAATGGAAGTGCTTATTATGCACCTGCTGCTTCTTTAGTAGAAATGTGCGAAGCAATCCTGAAAGACCAACGACGTGTATTACCATCGATTGCTTACCTAGAAGGAGAATTTGGCTACGAAGGAATTTACCTTGGTGTTCCAACCATTCTTGGAGCAAATGGCATTGAAAAGGTTATCGAGCTTGAGCTTACTGCAGATGAAAAAGCTGCATTAGACAAATCTGTTGAATCAGTTCGCAATGTAATGCAAGTATTAGCGTAATAATAATGAGAATTCGGGGTCCTAAAGGTGTCCCCGAATTTCTCTATCTATTATGAAATCGCTTACAGTAGAGGTGGTATTCGATGCTTTTAGGAAAAAAAAGAAAGTTAGGGCGAAAAATTGAAGAAATAATGGTTGGTGAAAAGTTATCATTAACTGAAAAAATTGAAGATAAGGACCTTCTCCTATATCTAGGATTAACAGATGATGCGAATCCTCTTTATATTCAACATGACTATGCATCACAAACTCCATTTGAAAAACCGATTGTCCCAAGTATTATGCTTACGGGGATGATTACCTCTGCCATCTCAAAATATTTACCAGGGCCGGGCAGCCATATTATAAGCCAAAATATTGAGTTTCCTAAGCCTGTCTATCATTACGGTACCGTTGAGTTTTTGTTTGAAGTTATTGAAGTAATACCAACTGAGCATACTGTTGTCATGAGTGTAGTAGGAACGAATGAAAAAAATGAGCCAGTGATTAACGGAAAAATCAAGGTTTGTCCGCCGCATAGGTTAGAAGAAATTCATGGAAAGGCTTTGGAGAATTTTTAATAACGGTATTTAAAAAAAGGAATGCGTTGACATTCCTTTTTTTGTTCATTGGAAAGTATAGTGTACCGACCGGTTGATCGGAACAGAAACATGACTATTTAGTTAACGTTAAATTAATGTAACATTTTTATGTATTAGCCCATAAAACTAGATAATCCCTCTTCCTTAAATATATAATGAAGGTATCTTGAATAACGGGGGTTATTATGAAAAATAAAATTCTTGTAGTTGACGATGAGCAGTCAATTGTCACCTTACTTAAATATAATTTGGAACAGGCAGGATTTGAAGTCATAACTGCAATGGATGGGAATGAGGGGAGAATTTTAGCTGAAACCGAGGCACCAGATATCATCGTGTTAGATCTTATGCTGCCAAAATTAGATGGCATGGAAGTATGCAAACAACTTCGCCAAAAAAATATAATGATTCCTATTTTAATGCTAACAGCAAAAGATGATCAGCTTGATAAAATATTGGGCCTTGAGCTCGGCGCAGACGACTATATGGTCAAGCCATTCAGTCCGAGAGAGGTCATAGCTCGTGTAAAAGCAATTTTAAGGAGAACACAGGTTCAAACGGAATCGGCAGGAGAAAATGATCAAACTGATGGGCAAATAGGTATTGGAAAATTGACTATTTTTCCAGAAAAATATGAAGCCTACTTTAAAGAGAATCTTCTTGAGTTAACGCTAAAAGAATTTGAATTGCTCCTCTACCTTGCGCAAAATAAAGGCAGGGTGTTAACACGGGATCAATTACTCAGCGCTGTTTGGAATTATGACTTTGCTGGCGATACTAGAATTGTTGATGTCCATATTTCACATCTTAGAGAAAAAATTGAAGAGGACACGAAAAAGCCGGCCTATATTAAAACTATCCGCGGTCTTGGCTACAAACTGGAGGAGCCCAAAAGAGAATGACAAAGTTCCGAACAAGGCTATTAATAGCCCTTACGACTCTAATTATTACCGTATTAGTCGGTTTAGGAATATTGCTTGGCCAATTGTTTAAAAACTATTATTCACAATCGTTCAATGAACGTCTAAAAATAGAGCGGGATCTTCTCATCACATATATCGAGGAAACTGGTGGAGTGTCCTCCTTTAATAAAGAGGATGTTTTGAAATTCAGTAAGATGTTAAATGTTCGAGCCACTATTACAAATCCTGAAGGAAAGATTTTGTACGATAGCGACGGGGGTACAGATCTTAGCGAAAAAAGCACAAAGGGACTTAACGAAATCATTCGGGATGTAATAAAGAAAAGTCCGAAAAAAGAGGATCGCTTAGAAGAAGGTGATGGCTATGACCTTCACTATTATTGGAAGCCAATTAAAAAAGACGGAAAAAAGGAAGGTTACATATTTCTAAGCACGAAAACTAATGAAGTAAAACAAGCATATGGGCAAATCTGGTGGATCCTCTCCATCAGCCTTGGAATGGCTTTAATTGCTATCATTTTTCTTGGCATTAGAATTACCTCAAGATATACAAAACCAATAGAATCCGCGACAAATGTTGCTATTGAATTAGCAAAAGGGAACTACCGTGCCAGAACATCTATCGACCGTCTCGATGAAACAGGGATGCTGGGTTCGTCGATTAATATGCTGGCAGAAAACCTTCAAACGCTGATAAAAGCACAGGAAATGCAGCAGGATAGACTAAGTGTTCTGATTGAAAATATGGGGGCAGGGTTAGTCTTAATCGATAGCCGCGGTTACATAAATCTAATCAATAAAGGCTATATTGATATCTTTCATGTTAATTCGAAAGATTATCTAAATAAACTTTATTATGAAGTCATTGCAAATGAAGAAATCTGCCATTTAGTTGCAGAAGTATTCCGAACAGAACAAAAAGCCAGTAAACAATTGCTTATACCTTTTTTGATTGAAAGAAGATATTTTGCTGTTTATGGGGTGCCGATTATTGGGACAAACAATGTTTGGAAAGGGGTATTGCTCGTATTCCATGATATAACAGAATTAAAAAAACTTGAGCAGATGCGTAAAGACTTTGTCGCCAATGTTTCGCACGAACTAAAAACCCCTGTTACATCGATTAAGGGGTTTACTGAGACACTGTTGGATGGAGCGATGAATAACCAAGAAACATTAGAAGCATTCCTTTCGATTATTTTAAAAGAAAGTGACCGCCTTCAAACACTTATTCAAGATTTACTGGATCTTTCCAAAATAGAGCAGCAAGGCTTCCAATTGAGCCTGCAGGAAGTAGAGTTGCGTTCGCTTCTAGAAGATGTGATGACACTGCTTACAGGGAAAGCAGAGGCGAAGAACATACACCTTGAATTTTATTGTAAGCAGAGCCAAGTGTTTATAATTGGTGACGCTGATCGCCTAAAACAAGTGTTTATTAACTTAATCGGCAACGCCATTACCTATACACCGGTTGAAGGGTATGTGAAAATCATCCTTCTAGACTTTGAAGAAAATGTCCGGATTCATGTAAAAGATTCTGGTGTTGGCATAATGGAAGAAGAAATTCCGCGTATTTTTGAACGATTTTACCGAGTTGACCGTGCTAGAAGCCGTAATTCGGGCGGAACAGGTTTAGGTTTAGCAATTGTGAAACATTTAATTGAAGCCCATCATGGGAATATAAGTGTTAGGAGTAAAGTGGGCGAAGGCAGTGAATTTATTATTGAACTTCATAAGAAATGATTTTTTTGGATGGTGAAGATAGTTGGAAAAGAAAAAGCTTGTCCTGATTGATGGGAACAGTATCGCCTATCGTGCCTTTTTTGCATTACCTTTGCTTAATAACGATAAAGGAATCCATACGAATGCAGTATACGGCTTTACAATGATGTTAATGAAAATTTTGGAGGATGAAAAGCCAACGCATATGCTTGTTGCATTTGATGCTGGAAAAACAACCTTTCGTCATAAAACCTTTACAGAATATAAAGGTGGCAGACAAAAAACCCCGCCGGAGTTATCGGAACAATTTCCATTTATTCGTGAATTGTTAGATGCTTATGGGATTTCAAGATATGAGCTTGAGAACTACGAGGCCGATGACATTATCGGTACTCTTTCTTTGACAGCTGAAAAGGATGGCTATGAAGTAAAAGTTATTTCCGGAGATAAAGATTTAACCCAGCTTTCTTCTTCTGCTACAACAGTCGGGATTACCCGCAAGGGAATTACTGATATTGAAAAGTATACCCCTGAGCATGTGGCTGAAAAATACGGTCTTACTCCAGAGCAAATTATCGATATGAAGGGTTTAATGGGTGATACTTCTGATAATATACCTGGGGTACCGGGTGTTGGGGAAAAGACTGCGATTAAGCTGCTAAAAGAGTTTTCAACTTTAGAAAATCTGTTACATTCGATTGATCAAGTCAGTGGGAACAAACTAAAGGAAAAACTAACAGAGTTTAAAGAGCAGGCCCTAATGAGCAAAGAACTTGCCACGATTGAACGACATGTGCCAGTTGAAGTGGATATAGAGAAAATTACCTATGAAGGCTTTGCGAGAGAAAAATTAGTGTCATTATTTAAAGAATTAGGTTTTCATTCATTATTGGACAGGCTAGGTGAAGATACAACAGTAAACGAAGAGCAAGAGCTTGAAAAGGTGGAGTATGTCATTCCGGCTGAAATAACGGACGAAATATTTGCTGATCACAATTATTTTTATGTTGAAATGCTGGAAGATAATTATCATTATGCGGAGATCATTGGTTTTTCTCTTGTAAATGAAAATGGGCAGTATTACTTGCCAACAGAGCAAGCATTACAATCAGCAGCATTTAAAAAATGGGCAGAAGACGAAGGAAAAAAGAAAATAGTATATGATGCAAAGCAATCCGAAGTTTCCTTAAAAAGGAGAGGTATCCATTTAAAAGGAACCGACTTTGATATTTTAATGGCTTCCTATCTCATTAATCCATCTGAAAATATTGAAGATCTTGCAGCGATTGCGAAAAGATATGATATCCACAATATTCAATCAGATGAATCGTTTTATGGCAAAGGAGCAAAACAAACGGTTCCAGAAGCGTCTAAGCTTGCAGAGCATCTCGTTCGAAAGAGTCTAGCCATGGCTGAACTGAAAGAAAAACTCGAAGATGAATTAAGGAAAAATGAACAATACGAATTATTTACAGAACTTGAAATGCCTTTATCGCTTATTTTAGCTGACATGGAATCGTGGGGTATTAAAGTAGAACGGGAACGTCTCCTGATGATGGGGAAAGAGCTGAATGAGCGTCTTGTCGAAATTGAAGAAAAAATATGTGAATTAGCCGGTGAAAAATTCAATATTAACTCACCTAAACAGCTGGGTGTTATTTTATTTGAAAAATTAGGTCTGCATTCCTTTAAGAAAACAAAAACAGGTCATTCGACATCAGCGGATGTTTTAGAAAAGTTGGCAGAGGATCACGAAATTATTAAACATATTCTTCTTTATCGACAATTAGGAAAGCTTCAATCCACATATATTGAGGGACTACTGAAAGTGATTGATCCAAAAACAGAAAAAGTCCATACAAGGTATCAACAAACCTTAACAGCGACTGGCAGATTAAGCTCAATTGATCCAAACCTGCAAAACATCCCAATCCGCCTTGAAGAAGGAAGAAAGATTCGTCAGGCTTTTGTTCCTTCAGAAGAGGGATGGGTGATCTTTGCGGCGGACTATTCGCAAATAGAGCTGCGTGTGCTTGCAGACATTGCCGGCGATGAAAAACTGATTCAGGCCTTTAAGGATGATTTGGATATTCATACGAAAACAGCTATGGAGGTCTTCCACGTTGATAAAGATGAGGTTACCTCTAACATGAGACGTCATGCCAAGGCAGTAAACTTTGGAATCGTATACGGGATCAGTGATTATGGACTTTCTCAATCCTTGGGAATCACGAGAAAAGAAGCTAGCCAATTTATTGAAAGATACCTTAACAGTTATCCTGGTGTAAAGGAATATATGGATGACATCATTCACTCGGCAAGACAAAAAGGGTATGTATCAACTTTATTGCACAGGAGAAGGTACATCCCCGAGATCACGAGCCGTAATTTTAACATCAGAAGCTTTGCAGAAAGAACAGCGATGAACACACCAATTCAAGGAAGTGCCGCTGATATCATAAAAAAAGCAATGATTGACATGGACGAAGCATTAAAGGATCAAGGGCTAAAGACGCGGCTCTTACTGCAGGTACACGATGAATTGATCTTTGAGGCTCCTATGGATGAAGTGGAGATCTTAAAAAAATTAGTCCCTGAGGTAATGGAAAATGCGCTCGAATTAAGGGTACCTTTAAAAGTAGACTACTCCTATGGTCCAACCTGGTTTGACGCGAAATAAAGTGAAACATCAATCAGTGTTTTTTTACTGCCTGTTAATTCTGATAAATACACAGCAAAGGGGAGGACGATGGATATGCCAGAGCTTCCTGAGGTTGAATCAATACGAAGAACGTTAAAGAAATTAGTACTTAATAAAACAATTGAAAACATAACTGTCTTCTGGCCAAAAATTATTAAAAATCCTGTCGATGTCGAACAATTCATTGATGCTTTAAAAGGGGAAACCATTATTGATGTCGGTAGAAGAGGGAAATTTTTAATTATATATACGGGAAATTTTGCAATTGTATCGCACTTAAGAATGGAAGGGAAATATGGGCTCTACCCTAAGACAGAGGCGTTTGATAAACATACACATGTCATTTTTCACTTTATGGATGATACGGAATTAAGGTATCGTGACGTTCGGAAATTTGGAACGATGCATTTGTACAAGAAAGGCGACGAATTTCTAAAACCGCCGCTGATTGATCTTGGACCGGAACCCTTTTCAGCAGAATTTACCGAAGAATATTTGGCTGGGAAGTTAAAAAAGACAAACAGGAAAGTCAAACCAGCCTTACTTGATCAAAAGGTTTTTGTCGGGCTTGGCAACATTTATGTTGATGAGGCGCTTTTTCGAGCTGGAATTCATCCGGAACGCATTGCCAGTTCACTAAATGAAAAGGAAGTTGCTGCTCTCCATCGGGAAATTGTGGCAACGTTAAACGAGGCGGTCCAAAAGGGCGGCAGTACAATTCGCTCCTATGTTAATTCACAAGGAGAGATTGGAATGTTTCAGCTTGAGTTATTGGCCTATGGACGAAAAGGAGAAGCATGTAAAAAATGCGGAACTCCACTAGAGAAAACGACTGTAGGTGGCAGAGGAACACATTATTGCCCTGCATGTCAGAAGCTTTAACTGAGACGAAATTAAGGAAAATGGAATAACATTAACCTTGGATGGGCTCCTTCCATATACTATCGTAGTGATTTGGAGGAAGGAGTCAGAGACTAATGGTTCAGTTGTTCTCACTTCTCGTATTAGCATTTGCACTCAGCCTTGACAGCTTTAGTGTCGGTTTTACCTATGGATTGAGGCAAATGGTAATGCCGATTAAGTCAGTTCTAATTATTGCAACATGCTCGGCTGTCTCTTTAATGATTGCCGTTTCAATTGGACACGGCTTAGAAAAAGTGCTATCGCCGAGTATCACGGCAAGCATGGGAGGGTTCATTCTAATCGCCCTTGGTGCCTGGGTATTGTATCAATTTTTCCGGCCAGAGAAGGAAAAAGAAATAGTAAAATATGAAAAGACAATTGTGAATTTTGAAATCCGATCTTTAGGATTAGCCATTAATATCCTGAAAAAGCCAATGTCTGCTGATTTTGACCAATCAGGTACGATTACAGGGATTGAAGCGTTAATGCTGGGATTAGCCTTATCCTTAGATTCATTTGGAGCAGGGATTGGAGCAGCTATGCTTGGTTTTTCGCCAATTTATTTAGCAGTGTCTGTTGCGATAATGAGCTCCTTATTTGTTCTTTTAGGGATAAAAAGCGGAACTTTCTTTCATAAGTTTGAATGGATACAAAAGTTTACCTTTTTGCCAGGCATCCTATTAATAATCATAGGAATCTGGAAGATATAATTATCTAGGAAGGAAACGAGCATGACACTAGTTATCGGTCTAACAGGCGGAATTGCCAGTGGAAAAAGTACAGTATCAAATATGTTAAAGGAAATGGATGTCACAGTGGTCGATGCCGATGTTGAAGCACGCCTGGCGGTGGAAAAAGGAGAGCCTGCTTACAATAAAATCATCGCTGAATTTGGCCGAGAAATTTTAATGGAGGATGGAGAAATCAACCGTCCAAAACTCGGCTCGATTATTTTCCATCAAGCAGAGAAAAGGAAGCTCTTAAATGAAATTACCCACCCAGAAGTAAGGAAAAGAATGAAGGAACAAGTAGAAGATGCAAAAAAGAACAATAAAGAAGTGGTTGTTCTTGATATCCCGTTATTGTTTGAAAGTAAACTAACGAATCTGGTGGATAAAACTATTCTTGTATTTGTAGATTATGAAACGCAGCTTCAAAGATTAATCGTAAGAAATAACCTATCGGTAGTGGATGCTGAAGCAAGAATCCGTTCCCAGATGCCTCTTACAGAAAAAGTAATGCTGGCGGATGAAGTGATTAATAATAATGGATCAATAGCAGATTTAAAAAAGCAACTCATTGATGTTTTAATAAAATGGGGAATTAATCTGGAAAGATCATAATGTGAGAAGGGGCTCCCCTTCTCATTTTTTTTAGATATAAGTTAATAAGTTATCAGAATTAAAAAACATTTAAAAATCCGCCATTTATTTATCACAATTAAACCTAAATATGTTATACTAATTACAATAAAACAAGTTAACAGTATAACATTAATACGGAAGGGGCCGTAAAATGAACGCGAGAATTGCAATTAATGGTTTTGGGAGAATTGGAAGGATGGTTTTTAGAAAAGCAATCCTTGAAAATAAATTTGAGATTGTAGCCATAAATGCGAGCTATCCGGCAGAAACTTTAGCTCATTTAATTAAATATGATACGAACCATGGACCATTTCAGGGAGATGTAATTCCATTAGATCATGAGTTAATCGTGAATGGAAAAAGAATTAAACTATTAAGTGAGAGAAATCCTGAGGAGCTGCCATGGAGAGAGCTTGGGATTGATATTGTGATTGAGGCTACCGGAAAGTTTAATGCTCGGGAAAAAGCAGCTCTTCACTTAGACGCAGGAGCCAAAAAGGTAATTTTGACAGCTCCAGGGAAAAATGAGGATGTTACTATCGTTATGGGTGTTAATAATGAAATGCTTGATATTACGAATCATGATATTATTTCCAATGCTTCATGTACAACTAACTGCCTTGCACCTGTTGCTAAGGTGTTGGATGAGAAATTTGGAATTGAAAACGGTTTAATGACAACGATTCATGCTTATACAAATGACCAAAAGAATATTGATAATCCACATAAAGATTTACGAAGAGCACGTGCTTGTGGACAATCTATTATTCCTACGACAACAGGCGCTGCGAAAGCATTATCACTTGTTTTGCCGCAATTGAAAGGAAAATTACATGGTATGTCACTCCGAGTACCTACACCAAACGTTTCACTTGTAGACTTAGTAGTGGATCTAAAGCGAGATGTGACGGTTGATGATATTAACCATGCATTTATTGAAGCTTCAAATGGTTCATTAAAAGGTATTGTTGATTTCACGGTGGAACCATTAGTATCTATTGATTTTAATACAAATGAACATTCTGCAATTATTGACGGCCTTTCCACAATGGTCATGGGGACAAGGAAAGTAAAGGTTTTAGCTTGGTATGATAATGAGTGGGGTTATTCATCTCGTGTTGTCGATCTAGCCGTATTCGTTGCAGAGCAAATCGCAAATGCCTCACAGGTAAAGGTTGGCTAATATCAAAAAGAATAAAAAAATGCTGTCAAATGACAGCATTTTTTTAGTGTGTACAAATTGACAAAAAAACAATGATCGAATTTTCGCTTTATTATTAAAAAAATATTTTTTTGATAGGTTGCAAAATAAATATAAACAAAGTATACTAGTCATCGTGAACTTCTTGAAATTAGGTAGCGATTAATTACTTAAAGGGTTAGGACCTCTCTGGACTAACTTTCCCCCGTGGTAGTTACTTAGATACCGTCAATAACAGGATTTCAAGAAACAATCATAAAAGTTTAAAGGGGGAAAAATGAATATGGAAACATTGGGACGTCACGTAATCTCTGAACTTTGGGGTTGCGATTTTGAAAAATTGAATGATATGGATTTTATTGAAACAACTTTTGTCGAAGCTGCTCTTAAATCAGGAGCGGAAATCCGTGAAGTAGCATTTCATAAATTTGCTCCACAAGGTGTAAGTGGTGTTGTTATTATTTCTGAATCACACCTTACCATCCACAGCTTCCCTGAACATGGATATGCAAGCATTGATGTCTATACTTGCGGTGATTTAGACCCGAATGTAGCTGCTGACCATATTGCAGAAGCTTTAAATGCCGAAACACGTGAAAATATTGAAATACCACGTGGAATGGGCCCTGTGCATGTTAAACAGGCAAAGGTATTATAATTCTTTAAAACAAATTCCCAGAGGTGTACCAATTGTACACCTCTTTTTATATTTTGCGAAAATGTTGTAAAATAGGATATAAGAGAAGGATACTTGGAGGGTTTGTATGGCTATTTTTACACGTTTTAAAAAGCATATTGAAACATCGGATCAAAATGCGGATGATTCTTTAAAAACACATTATTATAAAGCGACTTTTAATCAATTATTTCAATCAGTAGAAAAGCTATTCCATGAAGATGCAGATTGTCAAATAACGACTGTATCTAAGGAGCATGGAGAGATTGCTGTTGAAATTAGTAAACCAATACCGTGCTTCCTGATTGTTACAATTGTTTCGGTAAAACCTTTGGAAACGGCTGTGGATTTTAATATTTCATCGGAAAAGTTTTCAATACTTGGTATCTATCCTGATTTAAAAAAGCGGATTAATTCCTATTACGAACGGATTGGGCAATTGCATAACATTGTCGGAATAAGAAAAAACTCGTAGCACTTTCACTTGTACAAAGGGCTGCTTTTTAATAAGATAAGAGAAAGGATTTTGTCGGATTTGGAGCTGATTAAATAATGAAATGCCCTTCATGTCAAAATTATGGTACACGTGTACTAGATTCCCGGCCTGTTGATGAAGGACGGGCAACACGTAGAAGACGAGAATGTGAAGAATGCGGATATCGCTTTACTACTTTTGAAAAGATTGAAGAGATTCCCTTAATAGTGGTGAAAAAAGAAGGAACGAGGGAAGAATTCAGCCGTGATAAAATACTGCGAGGCTTAATTAAGGCATGTGAAAAGCGGCCTGTAGCCTTAAAACAATTAGAAGATATCACCCACGGTGTCGAAAAGGATCTTCGCAGTCAGGGTATTTCTGAAATCAAAAGTGATGCCATTGGAGAAATGGTGATGGACAGACTGGCACATGTTGATGAGGTCGCATATGTGAGATTCGCCTCCGTTTACCGCCAATTTAAAGATATTAATGTATTTATAGATGAATTAAAGGAATTAATAAAAAGGGAAAAATCTTGAGGAGCTAAAGTTTTTGGCTCTTTTTTATTAGAAAGGCGGAAGCTTCCTTTGCGCGGCGTAAGGACTGGAGCTTTTCGACTGAGATAAAGGTAAATCGAAAAGTGCAAGCGATCCGATGTTGACTTATCGTAGGGAGCAGAGTGAAGTACACTAACCGCTTGGCACTGGATCTAGACAGTTATCTATTTTACGAGGGAAAGGTTGGAAATGATATGGCCCAGCATTGGCAGGAAATTCTTCCTATCGACCGGTATATTGTAGCGGCTAATGGGCTTCTTAATGAGTATGACCGTAAAGTGCTGACGTTTTTATATCAGCCTTTGATTGGGTCAACTTGTTTTAGTTTGTATATGACCCTCTGGGCGGAGGTTGAGGAAAACCGGCTCTGGTCTGAATCCTCCACACATCATTTATTAATGAACTTAATGGGAATGAATTTAAATGATATATACGAAGCACGATTAAAACTTGAAGGCATTGGTTTATTAAAAACATTTGTCAAAACGGTTGACGGAGAACGCTCCTTTATTTACGAGCTGCATCCTCCATTAAATCCCGAGCAATTCTTTTTAGATGGGATGTTAAATATTTATCTATACCGAAAAATTGGCAAGAACCATTTTGCGCGTCTGAGACGTTTTTTTACTGACCACCGAAAACCGACTGAAAAAGAATACCAGAATGTGACAAGAGCTTTTCAAGATGTATTTGCTTCAGCCACTCCAGGGAGTCTCCAATATCTGCAAGATGTTTCCGAAGATATTGAAGAAGCTGGGGAAAATAAACAATTTATAGGTCGAAACGAAACCGATCCTATTCAAATTGGTGGCAGCACGTTCGATTTTAATTTGTTAGAAGCCGGTCTAAATGAATCGCTTGTCCCTAAAAAAGCACTGACACAAAAGGTTAAGAGTGTAATTAGCAATCTTGCATTTCTATATAATATCGATCCCATTGAAATGAAAAATTTCATATTAGGTGCCATAAATCCGAATGATGAAATTGATATTGAAGACTTAAGAAAAGGTGCTCGTGATTGGTATCAATTTGAGAATTATGACCAGCTTCCAAGTCTAATTAATCGAACACAGCCTATAGCTCATCAAGTTCAATTAACGGAGCCAAAAACACAGGAAGAAAAATTAATTCGGTCTTTTGAAACGACCTCACCTTTAACTGTTTTTAAAGAAATTTCGGGTGGAGTTGAACCATCAGATGCCAATTTAAAGCTTTTGGAAGAAGTAATGATTAAATATAAGCTACTTCCTGGTGTTGTAAATGTTTTAATTGATTTTGTCATGAGAGAAACGAATATGCAATTTTCAAAGAACTATGTTGATTCCATTGCCAGCCATTGGGCGCGGCTGCAAGTAAAAACGGTGAAGGAAGCGATGGAACTCGCGAAAAGTAAAAAAAATGCTCAAAATGAAAGCAAAAATACAGGAAAGAGAGCGAACAAAAAGCCGATTCGGACGGAGTTAATTCCTGATTGGTTTGATGAAAGTCCTAAAGCATCTGTTAAAGGTAATGCACAAGAAAACGACTCCGAAGATGAAGCGAAAAAGCGGGCCATAGAAGAAAAATTAAAGGCTTTTAGGAAGTAGGATGTGAATCGTATGGAAAAAATAAATAAAACATTACAGCGGCTTGCCTCGAATCAAAATTTTCAAAAACGCTACCAAGAGCAAAGCAAGAAAGTCATGCAAAATCGGGGCATTCAAGTGTTTTTAGCAGAGCATCAAAATGGAATTACACAGGAAATAATCGATAAAAGCATGAGCAAACTATACGAATACACAAACCAAAGCAAGAATTGCGACCGCTGCGAAAGTCTTGAAAAATGTACAAACTTTATGATAGGGTACCATCCAGAATTGGTTTTATCGCGAAACTCCATTGATGTCATTTATAAGCGGTGCTCAAGAAAAATCATGGCTGATGAGAAGAAGAAAAATGAAAAGCTAATTAAAAGCCTATATGTACCAAGAGATATATTAGAAGCGACCTTTGAAGATTTTGAAGGGGACTCCGGTCGGCTTGATGCGGGCGATAAGGCGGCAACCTTCTTAATGAATTATGAAGCAGGAAAAAAAGTAAAAGGCCTTTATTTATATGGGAAATTCGGTGTTGGTAAATCATATTTATTAGGTGCAATTGCAAATGAACTGGCCAGAAAACAAATTTCATCAATGATTGTCTATGTTCCAGAATTACTTAGAGAAATGAAAAGCTCCATTGCCGACTCCACCTTAAATGAAAAAATTGAAGCCTTAAAAAAAGAGCCAATCTTAATGCTGGATGATATCGGTGCTGAAGCTATGTCAAGCTGGACGAGGGATGAGGTTTTAGGGCCAATCCTCCAGTTCCGTATGCTTGAAAGTCTTCCAACATTTTTTACCTCAAATTTTGATTTTAAAGGGCTCGAGCATCATTTAACATACAGCCAGCGGGGAGAGGAAGAGAAAATGAAGGCACTAAGAATCATGGAGAGGATTCGAACATTGAGTGAGCCGGTGCTGGTTGGTGGTCCAAATCGACGATAAAAAAGTGAATAAGTGTGTGATATTGAGGATTGCCGATAAAAGCCGGCAGTCTTTTTTTTATGCAAAAAGCCGTCGTCAGCTAACTTCTATTTTGACCAAGTCCCCCATATATATTAAAACAGAGATTTGTTAAGAAAACTCGTCGATTGGCGAGCTGTAAGGCGAAGTTGCACTTATGCCTGATAGGAATGTTACACTTTCCTATCGGACTAAAAAGGGGGGGTTTGGTTGGCGGAAATCATCTTCCAAAGCAAGCAGGATGCACAAAGTTTTTATAACCACTTGCTGAAGTACCTATCATATAATCATGAAAAAGAAACTATTCTTCTTTTAGAAGATCGACATATAGTGAAAGTTTTAGATGGCTTTACTTCCGTTGATATTTTTGAACTGCTAAAAACAGCATTTTATGATTTTATTATGAATACCAAAAGAAATGACTGGTTTAGAGAGATTTTAAAGAATAAATATTATTATGAGGATTTAGAAGAACAGGAGCAAATTTTGGAGATCCTTTATTCTGTGCTTGAAGGACAAAGAGAGGATCTTGCTGTTTTTTTAAAAGAAACAAACGGGGAGCTCAATATTATAAAGGCTGCAATTGATCATATTTTTCAGGATAATGTTTCTTTTTCGTTTGACTCTTTTATTAAATTTCGTTTACGTTCATACTTCCAAATGCTTGAACGTTATGTGGAACTTGCCATTGATGAGTATAAAATGGAGCAGGAATATCAAATGTTTGTGCAAATGCTTAGAGATTTTTTGATCAATCGAGAACCAAAAATGGAGGCTCTTCATTTATTGTTTAATGAAGAAATCACTTTTTATAATGAACAGTTTGTCGAATTAAAAAGAGGTGAATTAACGAAAATGATTGACCGTAAATTATTAGTTAATCATCCTGTTTATGTTGATTCTGCTTCGATTGCACCACTCTTATCGATTGCACCAACATCTATTTTTATTTATACAAAAGACCCTGAAGAACCGCTTGTAAGAACTATCAAAAATATCTTCGAAGAAAGAGTAACGATTAAGACGTTTGATGCTCTCCGTGAAATAAAAAAAGGAGCAGAAAAATACGATTCTGCTGAATATCATCCATGAAAACAAAAATAATGGCAATATTTAGTTTTGTGTACCTTGATTTTTTATTATGAACTCATTATAATAACGTACATAGTAATTTTTCATAATAGAGTAAAAGTAATGATAAGGACAATAGTATTTCTTTACGGTTTTTAGAGAGGGAGGCCGCCGGCTGAAAGTCTCCTAACACGGAAAAAATACTTACCACCTTTAAACTTCAGCAGTGAACACTTCTTGTTTGATGGAGTAAGTAATTGTTGACGGTCTACAGCCGTTACCTGACCAAAGTCATTATCAATGTGGGCATTGATAATGAAAAATTGGGTGGAACCACGTGTTAATTAAAACTCGTCCCTATTCCAGGGACGGGTTTTTTTATTTTTTACAAGCGTTGTTAAATAACGCTTCAATTAAAAGGAGGAATAGTTATGTCAGACGTTGTTAAGATTTCGTTTCCTGATGGGGCAGTAAAGGAGTTTCCTCGCGGGACAACAACGGAAGATATTGCCGCGTCTATTAGCCCGGGTCTAAAGAAAAAGGCAATTGCCGGCAAATGGAATGCTCAAATGTTTGATCTTCGCCGTCCGATTCTAGAAGACGGTTCCATAGAAATCGTTGTACCTGATTCCAGTGAAGCGTTAGAGGTATTACGCCACAGTACAGCACACTTGATGGCACAAGCTGTTAAAAGGCTATATCCAGGTGTAAATCTTGGTGTAGGCCCTGTCATCGAAGGTGGATTCTATTATGATATGGATCTTGAGGAGTCATTATCACCTGAAGACCTGCCAAAGATTGAAAAAGAAATGGCAAAAATCATGAATGAAAACCTTGAAATTATCCGTAAAGAAGTAAGCAGGAATGAGGCTGTGCAGCTTTTTAAAGAAATGGATGATCCATATAAGCTTGAACTAATAGAAGCGATTCCTGATGAGGAAACTGTAACACTCTATCAACAAGGTGAATTTATTGACCTTTGCCGTGGTGTCCATGTTCCTTCAACTGGAAAAATAAAAGAATTTAAATTATTGAGCATTGCTGGTGCTTATTGGCGGGGCAATAGTGACAATAAAATGCTCCAGCGTGTGTATGGAACAGCTTTTTTCAAAAAAGAGGACTTGGCTGAACATCTTCGTTTGCTAGAAGAGGCGAAAGAGCGTGATCACCGTAAAATTGGTAAAGAATTGAGCCTTTTCACTAGTTCCCAATTAGTTGGACAGGGATTACCATTATGGCTCCCTAAAGGCGCTACAATCCGCCGTGTCATTGAACGATACATTGTGGATAAAGAAATTCGCCTTGGTTATGATCATGTGTATACACCGGTCATGGGAAGTGTTGATTTATACAAGACTTCCGGACATTGGGGGCATTATCAAGAAGACATGTTCCCAGTTATGGATATGGACAATGAACAACTAGTGCTTCGTCCAATGAACTGTCCGCATCATATGATGATTTATAAAAATAGTATCCATAGCTATCGTGAGCTTCCAATTCGGATTGCTGAACTTGGTTTAATGCACCGTTATGAAATGTCAGGTGCGTTAGCAGGATTGCAGCGTGTCCGTGGAATGACATTAAATGATGCGCATATTTTCGTTCGTCCGGATCAAATTAAAGATGAATTTAAACGTGTCGTTAACTTGGTTCTTGATGTATACAAAGATTTTAATATTAATGATTATTCTTTCCGTTTGTCTTACCGTGACCCACAGGATAAAGAGAAATACTTTGATGATGATGTGATGTGGGAAAAGGCACAAAGCATGCTGAAGGAAGCAATGGATGATTTGGCTCTTGATTATTTTGAAGCTGAAGGCGAGGCAGCTTTCTACGGTCCTAAGCTCGATGTTCAAGTTAGAACTGCGCTAGGTAAGGACGAAACATTATCAACTGTTCAATTAGACTTCTTACTGCCAGAGCGCTTTGATTTGAATTTTGTTGGAGAGGATGGCAAGCAGCATCGTCCAGTTGTTATACACCGTGGTGTCGTGTCAACAATGGAACGCTTTGTTGCATTCTTAATTGAAGAATACAAAGGGGCTTTCCCTACTTGGCTCGCTCCAGTTCAAGTTCAAGTCATCCCTGTATCGCCGGGCGCTCATTACGATTATGCGAAACAAGTTCAGGAACAGCTTCAAAATGAAGGGTTCCGCGTTGAATTGGATGGCCGCGATGAAAAAATTGGCTATAAAATCCGTGAAGCACAAATGCAAAAGATACCGTATATGCTCGTAGTTGGTGACAAAGAGGTTGAAGATCAAGCCGTTAATGTCCGCAAATACGGCGAACAAAGCTCAGAAACAAAACCATTTGCCGAGTTTCTTGCAGCACTTAATACAGAAGTAAAAAGAGGATAAGGTAACGAAAGAGAGGTTCGCCTCTCTTTCGTTTTGAAAAAAACTATTGAATAATTCTTTATTTCTTGCTACAATATATTTCGTTGTCAAAGGAAATAGTCGTTTGACATTGCGTCTTTGTTTATGGTATAGTTACTAAAGTGAAAATTGAATACAAGTTTTTGGGAAAAGAAGAAGCACCCGCTTCTCACCTGATTTGACGCTAATTAGCAGTTGGCAGGTTTTACGTGAACTTTTTGTTTATTACTTATGTTTCGTAAAGTGTGGGTGTATTCATCCGCACTTTTTTATTTGCATACTTAAGAAATGCACTAATAAAAGTTTTTTAATACCTGTCGATTCAACATGGTGTCATATCAGATGTTTCTTGACCCTGAAGTTGTATTCTTGATAAAACCTTGGAGGTGGCTAACTATTAGCAAAGACATGTTGTTAAATGAGGGCATTCGCGCTCGCGAAGTTCGCTTAATTGATCAAAATGGCGAGCAATTAGGAATTAAAACTAAATTCGAAGCGTTGGAAATTGCCGGACGAGTAAATCTTGATTTGGTACTTGTTGCACCAAATGCAAAGCCTCCGGTAGCCCGGATTATGGACTATGGCAAATTTAAATTCGAGCAGCAAAAGAAAGAAAAAGAAGCTCGTAAAAATCAAAAGATCATTACGACGAAAGAAGTTCGTCTCAGCCCAACGATTGATGAGCATGACTTTAATACAAAGCTTCGCAATGCCATTAAGTTTTTGGAAAAAGGCGACAAGGTAAAAGCTTCAATCCGTTTCAAGGGCCGGGCGATTACCCATAAAGAAATTGGTCAACGTGTGTTAGACCGTTTTTCCGAAGCGTGCAAGGAAGTTGCTACTATCGAGTCACATCCTAAAATGGATGGACGGAGCATGTTCCTAGTTTTAGCACCTAAAATCGACAAGTAATTAAGGAGGACAATCACAATGCCAAAAATGAAAACTCACCGCGGCGCTGCAAAGCGTTTTAAGAAAACTGGTTCTGGTCAACTAAAGCGTGACCACGCTTATACAAGCCACTTATTTGCGAACAAATCTACAAAAGCTAAGCGTAAACTTCGCAAAGGAACTCTTGTTTCTAAAGGCGATTTCAAACGCATTCGTCAACTATTAACTTACGTAAAATAATCTCGGATAGATCGATTTATATAGGAGGGAAATTACATGCCACGTGTAAAAGGCGGTACAGTTACGCGCAAGCGTCGTAAAAAAGTTTTAAAATTAGCAAAAGGTTATTACGGTTCAAAACATACATTATATAAAGTTGCTAACCAACAGGTTATGAAATCTTTAATGTATGCATTCCGCGACCGTCGCCAGAAGAAGCGCGACTTCCGCAAACTTTGGATTACTCGTATCAATGCAGCAGCACGTATGAACGGCCTTTCTTACAGCCGTTTAATGCACGGCTTAAAGCTTGCTGGTATCGAAGTAAACCGCAAAATGCTTGCTGAATTAGCAGTTAGCGATGCTAACGCATTTGCTGAATTAGCAAACGTTGCTAAGCAACAAATGAGTAAATAATTGATCAAATGCCATTCTCCTTCGTGAGGATGGCTTTTTCCATAAAGGGGATATTTAGGTATGACGATTTTATTGGTCGCTTTTTTGGTCATGAATGTAGTGGGGCTCTTGATTATGGGAGAGGATAAAAAGCGGGCGAGAAAGCATCAATACAGGATTAGGGAGCGGACTTTGTGGCTTGTGGCACTATTTGGCGGTGCTGTTGGGACAACGGCTGGCATGCAGCTTTTTCGCCACAAAACGAAGCATGTTTCTTTTAAGATTGGCTTTCCGGTCATTGCGATTGTAGAATTGTATTTACTCATTAGGTTTCTATTATAAAAAGCCGCTTTAATGGGGGCTATTTTTGGCTATTAGGAAAGTATAAATTTTTCAAATTTATACTTTCCTAACGCATAAGTGCAACTACGCCTCTGTCTTCGCATTTACGGGCTCGCCAATCGGCGAGTTTTCTAATAAAAATTCTTTTACAGGACTTTTCCAATTAATTTCGGCGTTCGGATAATGTTCAAGTATTTTTTGATCCAAATAAAAAAAATCATCTTTTACCATCCCTTTAAGTGAGGCCGTGTTTTCTGGCCAAATAGAGATGGAGACGACATCAAAGGTATTATTGACAGTTCCCATGTATTTTTCACCGGAAAATACTGCACCTTTGTAGGTAAGCTGGAAATTCCTTCTTACATCATTGTGATCAATAAACAAAAATCGTTTATGTTTACGTGCAGATTCAAGCTTTCGGGACGATTGAAAAAGTAATTTTACCCCCAAGTAAAATAAAAAAATGATGAAAAATAACAATACGAAGCGCAGCAACCAAATCATGGCTAAGCCTCCTACACCTATTTTTCTTCTAATACGAACCAATAGCAAAAAAGTTTCAATCATTTCACATTTTGCTATAATTTTTCCGTAAGGAGCGAATACTATGCAACTTGAAAAACTGTTTCAAATGCAAAAAGCATTGGATACCCATATTGAAGAAAAGCACGAGCTGCTAGATGAGGAATTATTTGAGAGAAAAGTTCTTGCGTTGCTTGTTGAAATTGGAGAATTGGCGAATGAAACCCGCTGTTTTAAGTTTTGGAGCGTGAAACCATCTTCCGCCAAAAACGTAATTTTAGAAGAGTTTGTCGACGGGGTTCATTTTATTTTGTCACTTGGGATTGAATGTGGTTTTGATCCGCAGCAGATAGAATTAAATGTACATGAGTCGACTTTGAATGAAACTGACCAGTTCCTCCGTATTTATGAACTAACTAGTAGTTTTCAGAAGTCAAAAAATTTATTAAGTTATATTGAATTGTTTAAAGCATATCTCCAGTTAGCAGAACTGTTAGGATTTTCACAGTTGGAAATAGAACAGGCATATTTTCATAAAAACGAAGTAAATTATCAAAGACAACAGAATAACTATTAGCAGGAAATTTGTGAATTTGCAGACTTTTTCCTGTATAATAAACGTACATTCATAAAAGGGGGCTAATAAATGGCAAAACTTGATGAAACATTAACGATGTTAAAGGATTTAACTGATGCCAAAGGGATTCCTGGCAATGAGCGTGAAGTGCGCGAAGTGATGAAGAAATACATAGAACCATTTGCTGATGAATTGACAACCGATGGACTTGGCAGTTTAATTGCTAAAAAGGTCGGGAAATCCGGAGGTCCGAAAATTATGGTTGCCGGCCACTTAGATGAAGTTGGCTTCATGGTTACCCAAATCGACGACAAAGGATTTCTCCGTTTCCAAACAGTCGGCGGCTGGTGGGGCCAGGTTATGCTCGCACAACGCGTAACAGTTGTTACGAGAAAGGGCGATGTAACAGGGATTATTGGTTCAAAGCCTCCGCATGTTCTTTCGGTAGAAGCTCGTAAAAAGCCGGTGGAAATTAAAGATATGTTTATTGACATCGGTGCTTCAAGCCGAGAGGAAGCTGGGGAGTGGGGCGTCCGTCCAGGTGATATGGTTGTGCCATATTTCGAATTTACCGTCATGAACAATGAGAAAATGTTGTTGGCGAAAGCATGGGATAATCGCATTGGCTGTGCGATTGCGATTGATGTATTGAAGCAATTAAAAGATGTGGATCACCCAAATGAGGTTTATGCTGTAGGAAATGTTCAGGAAGAGGTTGGTTTGCGCGGGGCAAAGACAGCTTCAGCAAAAATTCAACCAGATATCGGCTTTGCGGTTGATGTGGGTATTGCAGGCGACACACCTGGAATTACGGAAAAAGAATCGATTAGTAAAATGGGTAAAGGACCACAGGTAGTAATCTATGATGCATCGCTTGTAGCCCATAAAGGCTTGCGTGATTTTGTCACGGATACAGCGGATGAACTAAATATCCCATATCAATTCGAATCGATCCCTGGCGGTGGAACGGATGCAGGTTCGATCCATGTAACACATAATGGCGTCCCTGCACTGGCGATTACTATTGCTACACGTTATATCCATTCACATGCAGCGATGCTTCACCGTGATGATTACGAAAACGCAGTTAAATTGATTGTCGAAGTCATCAAACGCTTAGACCGTGAGACAGTTGATAAAATTACCTTTGAATAAAAACTTAAAATCCTCAGCCGTAGTTTCGGGCCGGGGATTTTTTCTGCTTTTTATGTGTGTTCATAGATTCGCCGTTAGACTGCCCGAATTCGCTGATAAGACTTGAAAATTCGCCGAAAAACTGCTCGATTTCGCTTATATAACTTGATAATTTGCTGATAGACAATATTTTTCTTCTGATACGTTGCACATTTTCATGGTCTTCCTGGTTTTTCAGTGGAAAATGCATCTGTTTTAGCTTGAAAACTCAATTTATACAGAAAAAAGCTGTCAATCTATCCGATTAACAGCTCCGGCCCGAAAGATAATTATTTTAGCCCGTTTTCAAGGACTGTAAGCATTTCTTTCTTCTCTTCCTCAGATGAATTTTTCCAAATGATTTCAAACAAAACTCCAAGTCCAGGTAGCATCTTTTCTTCCCCATTTTGAATCGCATCTACGATTGTATCTTCTAACTCTGCCTGCGTATTGCCAGAAACATTGTGAATAATGGCATTTCTTAGGTTTAAATTCATACCTGCACACTCCTTTTATTCTTGTATTTCTTTAATATGTTTTCTATTTTGGGCTTTATTATGTATTATTGTTATCATAAAGTGAAACTTCAATCAGTAGGAGTTTTTTCTTTCACTGTATTTCCCCAATCTAGATATTACGAGTAAGAGTCCCCCGCTTATACTATTAATCCTCAAGTCTTGAAGTGGGAGCTTACTGTTCATTAATACAGGATAAAATCACATGAGATTTCTAAAGGAGAACCAGTTTTGAAACATATTGAATCTGTAAATAATCCTAAGGTAAAACAATGGAAAAAACTTTTAACCAAAAAAGAGCGGGATAAGTCTGGCACATTTTTAATAGAAGGCTTTCATTTAGTGGAAGAGGCGTTAATACAAGGTGAGCAAATTTTAGAAGTAATTGTTTCGGAAAAAGTAGGCTTGCCGCCGCGCTGGGATTTCGGTGGAACACCGGTCATCCTTGTTACGGAGGAGATTTCGAATTCTTTATCCGAGACAGAGGCGCCACAAGGAATTTATGCGATCTGCCACCAAGCAAACCCGGAAGTTCGAGATGCAAAAACCTTCCTACTTATCGATGCGGTTCAGGATCCCGGTAATCTTGGTACGATGATCCGTACAGCTGATGCAGCTGGGATTGATGCCGTCGTCGTTGGCCGCGGCAGTGTGGATCTTTTTAACTCAAAGGTGTTAAGATCGGCGCAGGGAAGTCATTTTCACCTTCCAATCATCAGAGGTGACCTGCACGAATGGATAAACAAACTTTTAGAAAAAAATATTCCTGTATACGGAACAGCACTAGAAGGGGCATCTGCATACACTGATATTTCAAGTGGAGATTCTTTTGCATTGATTGTTGGGAATGAGGGAAACGGTGTCGGTAAAGATATTCTTTCAAGCACGACTGCTAACCTTTATATTCCGATTTACGGCAAAAGTGAGTCGCTAAATGTAGCAGTTGCGACCGGGATTCTGCTCTATTATTTAAAAAAATAGATGCAAACAAGTTTGACCTTTTAAGGAAAATTATTATATAATAATGAACAATATTGATAATAATAAAAACGATGATGGAGAAAAGTACCTTGTCTAATGACCATATAGGGAGAAAGTGCCGCGACTGAAAGCACTTTTATGGTTTGGGACTTGAGAAGTTCACCTCCTGAGTTGGCATCGGGACCATTTTTTGAAAAAGAAATGTAAAGATGCACCGGCAGATGCCGTTATCCGAATGAAGCGAACACAATATTTCTAACATATCGTGTTTACAAGGGTGGTACCGCGAATGACAAACCTCGTCCCTTTCCAGGGATGGGGTTTTTTTGTTTTTTCGGTTCATTACACCTGGTGCCTGACACCCTTTCTACTATCAGTGTATTACTAATGGTGCTGTCATCACGGATTGGCGGGATTATCTCTGAACTTGGCGGTATAATCCCCAAGTTTGGCGGAATTATCTTCAGACTTGGCGGAATTAATCCCAAGTTTGGCGGAATTAATTATAAAATTCGCGGAATCATATGATTTTCCACTGTCCGGCCCAATACCGATCAAAAATAAGGAGGAATAGACGTGCAAGAACGATTAAAGGAATTGCAGGAAGAGGCTATTCAAAAAATTGAACAATCTGCAAGCTTAAAAGAATTGAATGACATCCGAGTTGCGTATTTAGGTAAAAAAGGTCCAATAACTGAGGTACTGCGCGGGATGGGTAAGCTTTCTGCTGAGGAACGCCCAGTAATGGGGGCACTCGCAAATGAAGTTCGTGAAGCGATTGCGGTAAAAATCGAAGCAAAACAAAAGGGGTTAGAAGAGGCGGCTGTCCTTGAAAAGTTAGCTTCGGAAAGCATTGATGTTACTCTCCCTGGACGACCAGTTAAGGTAGGAAACCATCATCCGCTGACAAGAATCATTGAAGAAATAGAAGATTTATTTATTGGTATGGGCTATCAGGTCGCTGAAGGTCCTGAGGTTGAACAAGATTATTATAACTTCGAAGCTCTTAATTTACCGAAGGGACATCCTGCCCGTGATATGCAGGACTCGTTCTATATCACCGAAGAAATTTTAATGAGAACTCATACATCTCCTGTCCAAGCGAGAACAATGGAAAAACATCAAGGTAAGGGTCCAATTAAAATTATTTGCCCAGGTAAAGTGTACCGTCGCGATAATGATGACGCGACTCATTCTCATCAATTCATGCAAATCGAGGGACTTGTGGTCGGCGAGAATATCCGTATGAGTGACCTCAAAGGAACATTAGAGGTTTTTGCGAAAAAAATGTTTGGCGAAGACCGCGAAATCCGCTTAAGACCAAGTTTCTTCCCATTCACAGAACCGTCTGTTGAAATGGATATTTCTTGTAAAATTTGTGGCGGCCATGGCTGCAGCGTTTGTAAGCAAACAGGCTGGATTGAAATTCTTGGCGCAGGCATGGTTCATCCAAACGTCCTTGAAATGGCTGGATATGACTCTAAAAAATACACTGGATTCGCCTTCGGTATGGGACCAGAGCGTATCGCGATGTTAAAATACGGTGTCGATGACATTAGACATTTTTATACAAATGATGTTCGTTTCTTAAAGCAATTTTCAAAACATGAATAGGACTTTAAGCAGAAGCGCGTAAAACAAAGGAGTTATAGGGAGATTACCGACTGGCAAGCAAGAAAGAAGCCAAGAGTCTTCCCTAATACGTACAGAATGCGTTAGTTATTTTATAGCCAGTGATAAGACGTGCCAGCGTGAAGGTTACTCTTTAATCTTCTTGCCGGAATGGCTTAGACTAGAGAGCTCCTAGACGCTGAAGATAGATAATAAGGAGGATGACGAGATGTTCGTTTCATATAAATGGCTCCAAGATTATATCGATTTATCTGGAGTAACAGCAGCAGAATTAGCTGAAAAAATCACTAAAAGCGGGATCGAAGTTGAAGGAGTAGAAGTATTAAACGAAGGCATTAAAGGTGTTGTTGTTGGTCATGTGCTAGAACGTGAGCAGCATCCAAATGCCGATAAATTAAGCAAATGTCTTGTTGATGTTGGCGAAGAGCAGCCAGTGCAAATTATTTGTGGTGCGCCAAATGTGGCACAAGGACAAAAGGTTGCTGTAGCAAAGGTTGGTGCCGTTTTACCTGGCAATTTTAAAATTAAACGGGCAAAGCTTCGCGGGGAAGAATCGAACGGAATGATTTGCTCCCTTACTGAGCTTGGAATGGAAGGAAAGGTTGTTCCAAAAGAATATTCCGAGGGTATCTTTGTTTTTCCAGCAGATGCTGAGGTTGGCGTCGATGCACTTGCCTTGTTAAATCGAGACGATGAGGTTCTGGAGCTTAGTTTAACACCAAACCGGGCTGATTGCTTAAGTATGCTGGGGGTAGCTTATGAGGTGGCAGCGATTCTTGGAAGAGAGGTAAAGCTTCCTGAAACAAGCTTGGATCCTGTTACTGAAAAAGCTTCTGATTATATAAAGATTGTCGTAGACGCGAAAGAGGATAACCCATTATATGTGGCAAAAATGATCAAAAATGTAAAAATTGGTCCGTCACCTCTTTGGATGCAGACACGATTAATGTCCGCTGGAATCCGTCCTCATAATAATGTTGTCGATATTACTAACTATATTTTATTAGAATACGGTCAGCCGCTTCATGCGTTTGATTATGACCGTTTGGGATCAAAAGAAATTCTTGTCCGCCGTGCAAACGATGGCGAGAAATTTGTAACGCTTGATGATGTTGAACGGACACTTTCATCTGATCATCTTGTCATTACTAATGGTACAGAGCCAGTTGCACTTGCTGGTGTTATGGGAGGAGCCAATTCTGAAGTTACTTCAGATACAACGACCGTTCTATTGGAATCCGCATATTTTAATGGTGGTACTGTCAGAAAAGCTTCAAAAGATCACGGCTTAAGAAGTGAGGCAAGTGCGCGGTTTGAAAAAGGGGTTGACCCTAATCGTGTTCGTGTTGCAGGTGAACGTGCTGCTTACTTGATGGAAAAGTTTGCTGGTGGTGAAGTTTTAGATGGAGCTGCCGAAATTGATACATTAACCATTGAACCGGCCGTTGTTTCGATTACTCTTGAAAAAATCAATCGGGTCCTTGGAACAGATTTAGTAATGCAGGATGTAAAAGAGATCTTCGAGCGCTTACAATTTGCTGTAAGTATCGAGGAAGATTTGATTACAGTAACGGCTCCAACTCGCCGCGGTGATATCAGAATCGAAGAAGATTTAGTGGAAGAAGTTGCCCGCCTTTATGGTTATGACAACATTCCTAAAACATTACCAATTGGGTCAACTACACCGGGGAAATTGTCAGACTATCAAAAGAAACGCCGTGTAGTCCGGCAGTACCTCGAGGGTGCAGGATTATATCAAGCTGTAACTTACTCTTTAACAAGTGAGGAAAAGGCTTCACAATTTGCCTTAGAAAAACGTGACACTATTCGTCTTGCAATGCCAATGAGTGAAGAGCGCAGCATCCTCCGTTTAAGCATTTTGCCACAACTATTGGAGGTTATAAAATACAATAGTGCTCGTCAAAATGATAGCTTAGCTGTGTATGAAACTGGTGCCGTATTCTTAGCGAATGGAGTGGACACTCTTCCGGAGGAAATAGAGCATTTAGCTGGAGCGGTAACCGGCTTGTGGCACAGCCATCCATGGCAGGGAGAAAAGAAACCAGTAGACTTCTTCGTAGTTAAAGGGATTTTAGAAGGTATGTTTGCCAAGCTCGGTCTGGCGGAACAGGTAAAATATGTTCAGGCACAAGTAAACGGCATGCATCCTGGTCGTACAGCAGAAATTAGCTTGAATGGTGAAATAATCGGCTTCGTCGGTCAAGTACACCCAAGCGTCCAAAAAGAACTTGATTTAAAAGATACCTATGTATTTGAACTATCATTAAAAGCAGTACTAGAAGCAGACATACCTGTATTACAATACGAAGCAATCCCACGCTTCCCATCTATCACAAGAGACATTGCCCTAGTGGTAAACAGAGAAACGGTGTCAGGTACCCTAAAGGAAATAATTTTAACGGCGGGTGCTCCGCTTCTGAAGGAAGCTTTAGAGTTTGATTTATATGAGGGAGACAAGATGGAGGCAGGTAAGAAATCGATTGCTTTCTCACTTAAATATGTTGATCCTGAACGCACATTGACTGATGAAGAGGTTACAAAGGTTCATGAGCGCGTGCTTGAAGCCTTGAAAGATAAGGCTAACGCGGTATTAAGAGGTTAATCAATAGAGGCTGGCTCGAAAGGTCGTTTTCGGGCTAGCTTTTTTTTTGCTAAAAATTAGGTGAAATTTCTGATTCGCTGATAAAAGTGCAGATTCGCTGATAAATCGCTAAAAAAAGCTGATAAAACTAGATAATGACATTTTGGCAAACAACGAATCCCCATTTTTGTGTAAATATTGCCTATATTAAGTACAAATAAATATTTTAAAAGATTTTCGCGAAATATTCTCTTAAAGCACAACATAAAAGGTTGCCCCCACTTAAAATACAGGGCAACCTCTTTCAATTCCATCTTCAATTACATTTTTCATAAATAGCATCATAGTTTTTCGCCAAAGCGACATCTAGGTCGGTTAAGCCTCCAGCATTCCAAGAGGTAAGCCTAAGTGTCACTAATTTGTAGTCAATTGCTATAAATGGATGATGATTTTTTTCCTCAGAGAGCTGGGCGATTTCATTTACAAACTGCACCCCTTTTAAAAACTCTTGAAAGCGATACTTTTTCACAATAAATTTACCGTCTAGTTTCCAGCCGGATAAATCAGCAAGAGATTGATGAATCTCTGTTAAACTAAGTCTATTCGTCACTAAAATCCCTCCAATCACTATTTATTTATATATTTATTCTTCAGCGCTGTTTTTTATTTACAAGTGTTATCGCTTTATCGGTATTTGCAAAGTGAAGCTTAACAAAGGATGGCAAAATGTCGCGGCCTTTGTTTAAAATCAACTTGGCTGCAGCAACATCAACTTGAGCCCCAGCCCCTTTCGGAATCTTAAATCCTGCCGCCTCGCTAAGCTTATCCATATATTGAATAAAGGCATAGCGGGCGAGAATACTAGCAGCGGCTACCGCCAGATGTATGCCCTCTGCTTTAGTACTAAAATAAACGTCTTTATTTATAATAACTTTTTGTCCTTTTAAATGTTGAAAATAGGTGCTCGGCTGAACAAATTGGTCAATTAGGATGGCTTCTGGTTTTGCAGGTGCAATTTTATCTAGCACATTTAATATTGCTTGATTATGAAGGATGGCCTTCATCTTCCCTTGCGACATCCCTGACCGCTGTACCTGATTATATTTTTCATTTTTTAGTGTCATCAGGCTAAACGGAACGACATCTTTGATGATTTTAGCAATTGCCATGATTTTTTCATCGTTTAAGTCTTTTGAATCGCGCACGCCTAGTTCCTTTAATAACGGAATATCTTCTTTTTTTACATAGGCAGCAACGACGGTTATCGGCCCGAAAAAATCACCAGTGCCTACTTCATCTGATCCGATGGCGGACATCTCACCGATGCCAAAAGGAAGGTGGCCTTTAGGCGCTGATTTTACTTTGGCAACAGCCGGCTTTTTACCGGGAGTGCTGGTACTTTCACTCCACTTATCGGCCTCTTTTTCACAATCATTCCCCTGAAATAAGACTTTTCCTGATTTGTAAGCTGTGATCATACAGGCTGGAGTTTTCGCAGCAAATACACTTCCAGGTATGTTTTTATCTAAAAGCTGTCTTCCGTAATAGTTTTTCATTTCGTTAATCTTAGACATTTCCAAATTTAGTACTACATTTCCCACTGTAAAAACACCACATTTCTTTAAATAATATCACTCAATCTTTGATGCTGCCTGTCACCCCTAGTCAAGGCGCTTCAGCTTTTTTAATTTGTTTGACTTTTCGACTTCTATAAGTTCGTGTTATGATATAGAATAGGATTCTTGAATGGAGGATTTAACGTTGTCAAATAAACAAAAAAACCGAACAACCGTTGATATATACGGGCAGCAATACGTCATAATGGGTACTGAAAGCCCAAGTCATATTCGGCTTGTGGCATCGTTGGTTGACGACAAAATGTGTGAAATACATTCTAAGAATCCAAATCTAGACGTGAGTAAACTTGCTGTATTAACAGCGGTAAATGCAGTCAATGATTATATTAAAATAAAAGATCAATTAGAACGGCTGCAAACTGAACTAGAAAAAGAAAAGGACTAAAAAATCATGTTAGATCTTGCAATTATCATTTTTTTAATTATAGGATTTTTTGTCGGCCTTAGAAGGGGCTTTATCCTGCAGCTTGTTCATTTAACAGGTTTTATTATTGCATATGTTGTTGCCACTTTATACTACGAAGAACTGGCACCAAAGCTGACACTATGGGTTCCCTATCCAAACTTAGGAGAAGGCACTACCTTAAAGATTTTAACGGATTCTAGTAATATGGAAACGGCTTTCTACCGTGCCATATCCTTTGTCATAATCTTTTTTGCTGTAAAAGTGTTATTGCAAATCATTGGATCCATGCTTGACTTTGTCGCCCATTTGCCGGTCTTAAAGCAGATCAATGTATTTGCTGGCGGCATTCTTGGTTTTTGTGAAGTCTATTTAATTATTTTTATTTTATTATACATTGGTGCCTTAATACCAATAGAACTTATTCAAAATCCATTAGATCACTCAATTTTAGCAAAAGCAATAGTGAATCACACCCCTATCCTTTCACAGCAAATCAAAGACCTGTGGATTGAATATTCAGCTGCTTAAACTTCTCTGTAGCAGAGAAGTTTTTCTTTAGCTAATAGGAAAGTATAAGCGCAACTACGCCTCTGTCTTCGCCCTTAGAGGCTCGCCAATCGGCGAGTTTTCTTTATCTAGCTCCAGAGCCTTGACAGACGCTTCCGCTTTTATTTCTTTTCCTTCCTCAATAAGATAAAATGAAGATGCTAAACTAAGGCAGGTGGATGAAATGGAAGTTAATAAAAAGGAAATTATTCGTTTATTAGAAATGATTGCGATTTATATGGAATTAAAAGGGGAGAACCCATTCAAGGTTTCGGCATTTCGCAAGGCAGCAGCCGCACTCGAAACGGATGAGCGCTCCATAACAGAGATTGAAGACTTTACTGCGATCGCGGGAATTGGCAAAGGTACTGCCTCCGTAATTGATGAATACATAAAAGAGGGTACTTCCTCAGTATTAAAAGAGCTAAAAGAAGAAGTACCGTCTGGTTTGATTCCTTTGCTGCAGCTCCCAGGACTTGGAGGTAAGAAAATCGCCAAGCTATACAAGGAGTTAGGCATTGTAGATGTTTCAAGTTTAAAAGAAGCCTGTGAAGCAGGGAAAGTACAAGCTCTTGCCGGTTTTGGTAAAAAAACAGAGGAAAAAATCTTAGGCTCTATAGCCAATGTTGGAACTAGACCTGATAGGCTGCCTCTTGCCTACATGCTTCCAATTGCTGAGCAGATTGAAGAAAGACTTTCAAAATTACCGGAGATTGACCGTTTTTCGAGAGCGGGAAGTTTAAGAAGAATGCGAGAGACAATTAAGGACCTCGATTTTATTATTTCAACAACCCAACCAGAATTCGTTCGTGAGCATCTCTTAAAATTACCAAGCATAAAGGAAGTAATTGGTGCCGGAGATACAAAGGTTTCCATAGTTTTTGCACTTGATTATGATATTTCCGTTGATTTTCGTCTCG
Organism: Neobacillus sp. WH10; assembly: GCF_030123405.1. GTDB lineage: Bacteria > Bacillota > Bacilli > Bacillales > Cytobacillaceae > Neobacillus. The sequence continues at coordinate 4,107,212 of NZ_CP126110.1, read as the reverse complement.
TTAAACCGGAGGAATTTATCACAACCCTACACCATTTCACTGGTTCAAAAGATCATAATGTCCGGATGCGGCAACTGGCGAAAGAACGTGGGGAAAAAATAAGTGAATATGGTGTAGAAAACGTGGAAACAGGTGAAATCCTTACCTTTTCTTCGGAAGAAGAATTTTTCAAGCATTTTGATCTTCCGTTTATTCCGCCGGAGATTAGGGAGGACGGGAAGGAAGTAGAATCTTTCACTGCTAATGAATCGTTAATCGAGCTTGTCGATATTAAAGGCGATCTTCATATGCACACGACCTGGAGTGATGGCGCCCACTCGATAGAGGAAATGGCAGAAGCCTGCCGTGCACGTGGATATCAATACATGGCAATCACCGACCATTCACAATACCTCAAGGTAGCGGGTGGTCTCACTCGTGAAAGGCTGTTGAAACAAAAAGAAGAAATTAAAAAGTTAAATGAGAAATACGATGACTTTCTCATCTTATCAGGGGTGGAAATGGATATCCTTCCTGACGGTACATTGGACTATGATGATGAGCTGCTTGCGGAAATGGATTTTGTGATCGCTTCGATTCATTCTGCTTTTTCCCAGCCCAAGGAAAAAATCATGGAGCGGCTGAGGACTGCCCTTGAAAATGCTCATGTGGATTTAATTGCCCATCCTACCGGAAGAAAAATTGGCCGCCGTGAAGGCTATGATGTTGACATCGATTTATTAATTCAGCTAGCTAAAGAGACACATACAGCCTTAGAATTAAATGCGAACCCAAACCGGCTTGATCTTGCAGCGGAATATTTACGGAAAGCACAGGAGGCCGGTGTAAAAATTCTTATCAATACAGATGCCCACAAAATGGATACATTAAAGCATATGGAAATCGGTGTTTCCGCTGCTAAAAAGGGTTGGATAAAAAAATCATCAGTGCTAAATGCACTCGATAAATATGACTTACTTGAATTTCTGCATAATCGATAAAAAGGAGGCTTAACTCCATGCAAGAAAGAGCCTTAAAGGTATTAGAATTCACAAAGGTGAGAGAGCTGCTTCTAGAGCATGCTGCTTCCTCACTTGGAAGAGAAAAAATAAAGCACCTAGTCCCATCCACTGATTTTAATGAAGTAGTCAGACTTCAAACAGAAACCGATGAAGCAGCAACGGTTTATCGCATTAAAGGAAATGTCCCATTATCAGGGATTCATGATATTCGTGCCCATATTAAGCGTTCAGTTATCGGTGGTGTCCTCAGTCCGCTCGAATTAAACCAAATCGCCAGTACGATTTATGCAAGCCGCCAGATAAAGCGATTTATTGAGAATATTGCTGCGGAAAGAACGGAACTGCCAATATTATCAGAACAAGTAGAGCGAATTATCCCCCTCACAAACCTGGAACAGGAAATTAAACATGCCATTGATGAAAGCGGTGAGGTGTTAGATAGCGCGAGTGACCTGCTTCGCTCCCTAAGACATCAGCTTAGGTCAAATGAGTCACGTGTCCGTGAAAAATTAGAAAGCATGATTCGTTCCTCGAATGCGGCCAAAATGCTGTCCGATGCGATTGTCACGATTCGAAATGACCGATTTGTTATTCCGGTTAAGCAAGAATACCGCGGCCACTATGGCGGAATTATTCATGACCAAAGCTCATCAGGACAAACTCTATTTATTGAGCCGCAGGTGATTGTTCAATTAAACAATCAATTACAGGATATTAGGGTAAAGGAACAACTTGAAATTGAACGGATCCTGATCGAGCTTTCTGCGAAAGCGGCCGAGCATGAGAGCGAGCTCAATGTAATCGTGGAAGTCCTAGCTAATTTAGATTTTATCTTTGCAAAAGCAAGATATGGGAAAAAAATAAAGGGATCCAAGCCGGAGATGAATACTGAGGGGCGGATTACCTTATATAAAGCAAGGCACCCTTTAATTCCCATCGATGAAGTGGTGGCCAACGACATCATGCTCGGGAAAGAGTATACAACCATTGTTATTACCGGTCCGAATACAGGCGGTAAGACAGTCACATTAAAAACACTTGGATTGTGTTCCTTAATGGCGCAGGCTGGATTGCAGGTTCCTGCTTTGGATGGCTCCGAGCTTGCTGTCTTTGATGCAGTATATGCTGATATTGGCGATGAACAGTCGATTGAGCAAAGCTTAAGTACATTTTCCTCCCATATGGTCAATATAGTTGACATCTTAAATAGTGTTGATTTTAATAGCCTTGTGTTATTTGACGAGCTTGGAGCAGGAACAGATCCCCAGGAAGGTGCAGCCCTTGCGATTTCGATATTAGATGAGGTTCACAAGCGAGGGGCAAGAGTTATTGCCACAACCCACTATCCAGAACTAAAAGCGTATGGATATAATCGTGAGGGTGTTTTAAATGCCAGTGTAGAGTTTGATGTCGAGACCTTAAGCCCGACCTATAAGCTGCTGCTTGGAGTGCCCGGCCGGAGTAATGCTTTTGAAATTTCGAAACGTTTAGGGTTAAATGAACGGGTCATCCAAGCAGCCCGCTCACATGTAAGTGAAGACACGAACCAAATTGATAAGATGATTGCTTCCTTAGAAGAAAGTAAGCGGCTGGCGGAAATGGAGCAGCAGGAAGCTAGGGACTATTTGAAGCAGGCAGAGAAACTTCATCAGGACTTGCAAAAACAAATGATTGAATTTTACGAGAAAAAAGACACGATGCTTGAAAAGGCAGCAGAAAAAGCAGCAGATCTCGTGGATGAGGCAAAGCAAGAAGCTGAGCAGGTTATCCGTGATCTCCGCAAGATGAGAACTGAAAAGCATGCGGAAATTAAGGAGCATGAATTAATTGATGCCAAGAGACGACTCGAAGAAGCGGCGCCGGAAATTAAGAAATCAGAAAAGCTAACCAATAAGAAAAATAAAAAGCACACCTACATGCCAGGCGATGAAGTAAAGGTATTAACTTTTGACCAAAAAGGAACGCTGGTCGAAAGAGTTTCAACGAATGAGTGGCAGGTTCAGATCGGTATTTTGAAAATGAAGGTAAAAGAGAAAGATATGGAATATATGAGTACGCCAAAACAGGTGGAAACAAAGCCAATGGCTATTGTCAAAGGGCGGGATTCATATGTTAAACTGGAACTAGATCTTCGCGGGGAAAGATATGAAGATGCCCTGTTGAAAGTGGAAAAGTATATTGATGATGCCCTTCTATCCAGTTATCCTCGTGTATCGATTATCCACGGTAAAGGGACTGGTGCGTTAAGGCAGGGGGTTCAGGAATATTTACGAAACCATCGTGCCGTCAAGAAAATTCGCTTTGGAGATGCCGGAGAGGGTGGTTTAGGCGTAACCATCGTAGAATTTAAATAATGTCGGGGAGATAACGATATGAACCAGTTTTGGGAGAACGAATATATTCAAATTGCGGCCTATTATAGTGTTGTGATACTATGTATGGTTGTCTTTCTAGCCATTTTTGAAATGGTAACTAAATATAAAAATTGGGAAGAAATAAAAAAAGGAAATTTGGCAGTGGCGATGGCAACCGGGGGAAAGATTTTTGGCGTAGCCAATATATTCAGAGCTTCAGTTGAGGAGCACAATTCCTTACTTGAAATGGTTGGCTGGGGGATCTACGGTTTTGTTCTGTTACTAGTCGGCTATTTTATCTTTGAATTTTTAACTCCAAAATTTAAGATTGACGAAGAAATCCAAAATGATAACCGCGCAGTTGGGTTGATTTCGCTGATTATTTCTGTTGGTTTATCATATGTGATTGGTGCAGGAATTTAGTAAGGGGAGAGTAACAGTGGAGACATTAGCTAAAGTGCTAATTGGTTTATGCGGCTTATTTTTGCTCATTGGTATCATCTATATGGTGTTTTTTGTATGAGATAAAATCATCGCTGAGATTCACTCAGCGGTGATTTTTTTTGATAATGAAGCATTTAATCTTGTAAGTGTAAAAAAATCACATTTATCATTTTAGATTGAAAAGCTAAGCTCTGCTTACTCCGCTATTATTATGTAGTGTACTGCTCATAATCAATTTATTTCCATGAGGGGTTTGGGAGGTGAAATTTATGGTAGTTTTTTACCATAACTTCAATTGTCTATTGTGAAATACTGTACTATAATAGAAGAGAATTTAGAATTTTTATAATTATTTTACAAAAGAGGGAGGTTACTTATGTTGGAGTCTAAACCATGGTTGAATCTTTATCCAAAAGAAATTCCAGCCACACTTGAATACTCCTCAGAACCTGTGCAAGAATACTTAGTACATGCTGCAAAAACGTTTCCTGAAAAAATAGCTATTCATTTTATGGGCAAAGAAATGACCTATAAACAGCTTTATGAAGATGCATTAAGTTTTGCTAGTTACCTACAGAGGAATCTTGGAATTGAAAAAGATGACCGAATTGCCATCATGCTTCCAAATACTCCACAGGCAGTTATTAGTTGTTTTGGTATATTAATGGCGGGTGGAATTGTCGTGCAAACCAATCCATTATATACGGAACGCGAACTTGAGTATCAAATGAAGGACTCCGGAGCTAAAGCCATTGTCACCCTAGACATCCTCTATCCAAGAGTCTCGAAAATTATGCCTCAGACTAATTTACAGCATATTATTGTAACCGCTATCAAGGACTACTTGCCATTCCCAAAAAATCTCGTCTATCCTTTCATTCAGAAGAAACAATATGGTATTGTTGTTAAGGTAAAACACGACGGAACGTCCCATTTATTGACAGAAATTTTAAAGGGGAGTCCAAAAGAATTAACAAAGTACGACTTCAATCCCGAGGAAGACATCGCACTGCTTCAATATACAGGCGGAACAACGGGTTCACCAAAAGGAGTAATGTTGACACATAAAAATTTAGTTTCCAACACAACCATGGGTGAGGCGTGGCTTTACAAAGCCAAACCAGGTGAAGAATCAATTCTTGGAATTGTCCCTTTTTTCCATGTCTATGGGATGACAGTTTGCATGATCTTTGCGATTAAAATGGCCTGTAAAATGATTTTATTGCCGAAATTTGATGCACTGACAACGTTAAAAACGATTCATAAACAGCGTCCGACCCTTTTTCCTGGTGCACCAACCATCTATATTGGATTATTGAATCACCCTGATTTGAAAAAATACGATCTTTCTTCGATTGATTCGTGTATTAGTGGCTCGGCACCGCTTCCAGTTGAAGTACAGCAGAAGTTTGAGGAAGTCACCGGAGGAAAGCTTGTCGAAGGTTATGGTTTATCTGAATCATCGCCGGTAACACATGCCAACTTCTTGTGGGACGTAGAAAGGGTAAAGGGCAGTATCGGTGTTCCCTATCCAGATACTGATGCAAAAATCCTGTCCATTGAAACAGGGGAGCCAATGCCTGTAGGTGAAATTGGAGAAATTGTAATTAAAGGGCCGCAAGTTATGAAAGGATACTGGAATCGACCAGAGGAAACAAAGGAAGTTTTGCATGAAGGATGGCTTTATACAGGAGACCTTGGCTATATGGATGAGCAAGGATATTTTTATGTAGTTGACCGCAAAAAGGATATGATCATTGCAGGCGGATACAACATTTATCCAAGAGAGATAGAAGAAGTTTTATATGAACATCCAGATGTGCTTGAGGCAGTGGCAGCAGGGATTCCTGACCCATATCGCGGCGAAAGCGTCAAGGCATACATTGTTTTAAAAGAAGGTTCAACTGTCACGATAGATGAAATGAACCAATATGCAAGAAAATATCTGGCTGCTTATAAGGCCCCAAGACTATATGAATTCAGAGAAGAATTGCCGAAAACAGCAGTTGGAAAAATTTTACGAAGAATGCTTGTTGAAGAGGAAAAACGAAAAATAGAAGAAGAAAGCCAAAAACACGCCTAACTAAAGGAATTGCTATTTTTTTTTGAACATATAGGCTTGTCTAGCAATAACATTTATAATAGGATGATAAAGGTAGGTCAGAAATTCTTGACAGAAATAAATCCATTATTTATTATTAAAATATGAATGATGATTCATTCATATTTTTCTTTTTGCTAATATAACATTGAGAATTCTACGGCTATAGCGCCTAGGGTCTATAGCTGTACAAAGCGTTTCCGATTTTGCAATTTTCTTCAAAGGGGGGATAGACTTGAAAAAAAGTAAGCCAAAATATATGCAAATTATTGATGCCGCGGTCATTGCCATCGCTGAAAATGGGTACCATCAAGCCCAAGTTTCTAAAATTGCGAAACAGGCAGGAGTAGCGGATGGCACTATTTATCTTTATTTTAAAAACAAAGAAGATATCCTAATTTCACTTTTTGAAGAAAAAATGGGAAATTTCATTGAAAAAATAGATCAAATGATTGCAGGAAAAGGGACGGCGACGGAGAAGTTATTAATGATGATTGAAGCCCATTTCAACATGCTATATAAGGATCATCACCTTGCGATTGTAACCCAGCTGGAATTACGGCAATCCAACAAGGAATTAAGGCTCCGAATTAATAATATTCTAAAAGGTTACTTACAGGTGATTGATAAAATTATTTTAGAAGGCATAGAAACGGGAGAGTTTTCACCTGACCTCGATGTGCGCCTTGCCCGGCAAATGGTTTTCGGTACCATTGATGAAACCGCGACAACTTGGGTGATGAACGAGGAAAAGTATAATTTGCTTGCACTGGCATCCCCAGTCCATCATCTTTTAATTAATGGCTGCGGGTATGGAAGAGCAGCAGAATAGGGGGAGTTATATTGGAATATTTAAGATGGTCGTATCAAGACAGTATTGCCACGATAACGATTCAGCGTCCTCCCGCAAATGCCCTTTCATCAGGTCTTTTAAGGGAACTGTCGGCTGTATTGGAAGAAATCGAGCCAAACCGTGAAATTAGAGTAATTGTTATTCATGGTGAAGGACGATTTTTCTCAGCTGGTGCGGATATTAAAGAATTTACCACGGTTACTTCTTCAGAAGGGTTTGCTAACCTTGGTAAATTTGGACAAGATTTATTTGACCGCATGGAAAAGTTTTCGAAACCGATTATTGCAGCGATTCATGGGGCAGCCCTTGGCGGCGGACTTGAATTGGCAATGGCGTGTCACATCCGTTATGTAAGCGAAACGGCTAAACTTGGCCTTCCAGAGCTGCAGCTTGGATTAGTCCCAGGGTTTGCTGGTACACAGCGCCTGCCAAAATATGTAGGTGTTGCAAGGGCAGCCGAAATGCTGTTTACATCTGAGCCAATCACAGGTTTAGAGGCGGTTCAATACGGGCTTGCCAATCATGCCTATCCGGAAAATGAAGTATTAGATCAAGCATTTAAATTAGCTGAAAAAATTGCTAAGAAAAGTCCTGTCTCAATTAGTGCTTCGATTCAATTATTAAACTATGCAAAAACAGAAGAGTTTTATGAAGGTACCAAAAAAGAGGCAGAATTATTTGGTGAAGTTTTCGTTTCAAATGATGCCAAAGAAGGAATTCAAGCCTTCCTTGAAAAAAGAGAACCAAACTTTAAAGGTGAATAACTTCTTTAAGCAGGAGTCTGCTTAAAGAAGTTATTATAAAAATTTTTTTGCAAAAATTTTCTCAATCTTTAAAACTGAGCGAATGCTCGAAATTTTACTAGGAGGGAAACCATGAATATTTATGTATTAATGAAAAGGACCTTTGATACAGAAGAAAAAATTTCAATTTCCGGTGGAAAGATCAATGAGGATGGTGCAGAATTTATCATCAATCCATATGACGAATACGCGATTGAAGAAGCGATTCAAGTACGTGATGCAAATGGCGGCGAAATAACTGTTATTTCAGTTGGCAATGAAGAAACGGAAAAACAGCTTCGCACCGCACTTGCTATGGGCGCTGATAAAGCTGTCCTCATCAATACAGAAGACGATGTCGAAAATGGCGATCAATTTACAACAGCAAAAATTCTAGCAGAATATTTAAAGGATAAAGATGCAGATTTAATTTTAGGTGGAAATGTTGCAATTGATGGTGGATCAGGACAGGTTGGCCCCCGTGTTGCCGAGTTGCTGAATATCCCTTATGTAACAACAATTACAAAATTAGAAATCGACGGAACAAATGTAACCGTTACCCGAGACGTTGAAGGGGATGCAGAAATCATCGAAACAAGCCTGCCGCTTTTAGTTACAGCACAACAAGGCCTTAATGAGCCACGTTACCCTTCTTTACCAGGAATTATGAAAGCGAAGAAGAAGCCGCTTGAAGAATTAGAATTAGACGATCTTGACCTTGAAGAAGATGAAGTTGAAGCGAAAACAAAAACAATTGAAATTTATTTGCCGCCTAAAAAAGATGCAGGTAAGGTTTTAGCCGGAGATTTGAATGATCAGGTTAAAGAACTTGTTCACTTACTTCATACTGAAGCAAAAGTAATTTAATCGTATTCACATAAAAATTGTTTTTCAGGAGGTAAACTTACATGTCAAGAAAAGTATTGGTATTAGGAGAAGTTCGTGACGGATCATTACGTAACGTTTCTTTCGAAGCAATTGCTGCAGCAAAAACAGTTGCAGAGGGCGGAGAAGTTGTTGGAGTATTAGTTGGAGATTCTGTAAGCGCTTTAGGTACTGAACTCATCCAAAACGGAGCAGATCGTGTTGTCATCGTTGAAAATGATAAATTAAAACAATATACATCAGATGGTTATGCACAAGCATTATTAGCTGTTATTGATCAGGAAAAGCCAGAAGGCCTTGTTTTAGGTCATACAGCACTAGGTAAAGATTTGGCACCACGTATTGCCGGTAAACTTTCATCCGGTCTAATTTCTGATGCAACAGCTGTTGAAGCAGCTGGTGGAAATATCGTGTTTACAAGACCGATTTATTCCGGAAAAGCATTTGAAAAGAAAATCGTTACCGCCGGTTTAATTTTTGCAACGGTACGCCCAAATAACATTGCACCATTAGAAAAAGATGAAAGCAGAACCGGTGAGGTTTCCTCCCTATCGGTTGACATCAAGGACCTTCGTGCCATCATTAAAGAAGTAGTAAGAAAAGCATCGGAGGGTGTTGATCTAAGCGAAGCAAAAGTGGTTATTTCCGGTGGCCGCGGTGTGAAAAGTGCTGACGGATTTAAAACGCTTAAAGAATTGGCTGATGTATTAGGCGGAGCAGTAGGTGCTTCACGTGGTGCGTGTGATGCCGACTACTGTGATTACTCCTTACAAATTGGCCAAACTGGTAAAGTTGTCACTCCAGATCTATACATTGCCTGCGGTATTTCCGGAGCCATACAGCACTTAGCTGGTATGTCTAACTCAAAAGTAATCGTAGCGATCAACAAAGACCCAGAAGCAAATATCTTTAAAGTAGCTGATTACGGAATCGTTGGCGACTTGTTTGAAGTAGTTCCATTATTAACGGAAGAGTTTAAAAAGCTTAAAGTTCACTCATAATAAGAAAAGAGAGGCGAGCGGAATGTTCCGCTCGCTTTAATCATTTTAAGAATACTTAGGAAAAAACAAGGGGAAAATAGCGGTGAGAGCAATTTATTAGCGTGATTTTCCAATCAATGTTATACTTTCGGTATATTTCAAGTATTTATAGGGGGTTAATAAAAAATGGCTATTTCACATTTAACAGATCAAAACTTTGCTTCTGAAACAAGTTCAGGGCTCGTACTAGTAGATTTCTGGGCACCATGGTGTGGACCATGTAAAATGATCGCTCCAGTTCTTGAAGAACTTGACGCAGACATGGGTGATAAAGTAAAAATCACTAAGCTTGACGTGGATGATAACCCACAAACAGCTGCTAACTTCGGTGTAATGAGCATTCCAACATTGTTAGTTATGAAAAATGGCGAAGTCGTTGACAAAGTAGTCGGCTTCCAACCTAAAGAAGCATTAGCAAGTGTGCTAGAAAAGCACGTATAAGTCTTGTGTTATGAAGAAAAAACCTTAGCTGGAATTCGTTCTAGCTGAGGTTTTTTAATAAAAAAATAAGCAAGTATAAATTTCGACTTTGAGAATTGTCTAGCTCCATCGCCCAGCGGCTAGTAGACTTCGCTCTTTTCCCTACGATAAGTCAACATCGGATCGCTATCGCTCTCCGTGTTTCCTTTATCTCAGTCGAAGCGCTCCAGTCTATACGCCGCTAAACAGGCGCTTGCGCTTTTCTTATTACAAAAACCTCCCTCTTTTATTTATGTGTGATTTGCTTTAAAATTTTATAGACAAAGAAAAAGTCGGAGTGGAGTGAAGTGGACGGAAATGAATGAAACCATTAAACAAAAACTGACACTGCTTCCTGATCAGCCTGGCTGCTACTTAATGAAAGACCGTCAGGGAACGATCATCTATGTGGGGAAAGCAAAGGTACTAAAGAACCGCGTTCGATCTTATTTCACTGGGTCGCATGATGGAAAAACCTTAAGACTTGTTAATGAAATTGAGGACTTTGAATATATTGTTACCTCTTCAAATATAGAAGCACTCTTACTGGAATTAAACCTAATCAAGAAATACGATCCGAAATACAATATCATGCTTAAGGATGACAAAAGCTATCCGTTTATCAAGCTGACAGCTGAAAGACATCCAAAGCTCATTATTACTAGGAAAGTAAAAAAGGATAAGGGCAAATACTTTGGTCCCTACCCGAACGTCGGGGCGGCAAACGAAACCAAAAAACTGCTTGACCGGATTTATCCGTTACGCAAATGCTCTACCCTGCCCGACCGTGTATGTCTATATTATCATTTGGGGCAGTGCCTCGCGCCTTGTGTAAATGAAGTAAGTGAAGAGCAATATAAGGAAATGACCGATGAAATAACGCGTTTTTTAAATGGCGGGTATAAAGAGATTAAGAAAGAGCTCACAGAAAAAATGACCGCTGCAGCAGAGGAACTTGATTTTGAACGTGCAAAGGAATATCGTGATAAAATCGTTCATATTGAAACGATTATGGAAAAGCAAAAAATAACAATGACGGATTTTACCGACCGAGATGTCTTTGGCTATGCTGTCGATAAAGGCTGGATGTGTGTCCAGGTCTTCTTTGTCCGCCAAGGAAAGCTCATTGAGCGGGATGTTTCCATGTTCCCTATCTATAATGAGCCAGAGGAGGAAATCTTAACATTCCTTGGACAATTTTACACAAAAGCAAATCATTTCAAGCCAAAGGAAGTTCTAATTCAGGATGAAGTGGATTTGACAATGGCGGAGCAGCTGCTCGAAGTGAAAGTGCTGCAGCCTCAGCGTGGACAAAAGAAGGATCTTATTAAAATGGCAATTAAAAATGCAAAAATTGCCCTTAATGAAAAATTCTCCTTGATTGAAAAAGATGAGGAGCGAACCATTAAGGCAGTTGAAAACCTTGGGGAGCTTCTTAGGATTTATACCCCGCACCGGATTGAGTCATTTGACAATTCCAACATCCAAGGGACAGACCCTGTATCCGCAATGGTCGTTTTTATTGATGGCAAGGCAAACAAACGGGAATACCGAAAATATAAAATAAAGTCGGTTAAGGGCCCAGATGATTATGAATCAATGCGTGAAGTTACGAGAAGAAGATATTCGAGAGCATTAAAAGAAGAGTTGCCGCTTCCAGATTTAATTATTATTGATGGGGGAAAAGGGCATGTTGAGGCTGTACGAGATGTGCTTGAAAATGAATTAGGGTTGGATATCCCGCTTGCAGGACTTGTAAAGGATGAAAAGCACAGAACATCGCAGCTTCTTTACGGTAATCCGTTGGAAATTGTCCCGCTCGCACGGAACAGCCAAGAATTTTATTTATTACAAAGAATCCAAGATGAGGTACACCGCTTTGCGATTACCTTTCATCGTCAAATCCGTGGAAAATCAGCCTTTCAATCGGTACTTGACGATATTCCGGGAATTGGTGAAAAGCGTAAAAAACAATTGTTAAAGGAATTCGGCTCTGTTAAGAAAATGAAGGAAGCAACGTTTGAGGCATTTCGAGCTCTTGGAATTCCAGCTAATGTTGTAGAAGAATTAATTAATAAACTTCGCTCTTAAGGATTGTCAGAAAAAAAAGAACATGCTATAATGAGTGAAAATTTACAATACTATCACTTTATAGTACTAAAGTGAAGGTAGAGGTGCGAGATTCAAGAGTAGTGGTTCTGAGAAGGATGAGCTTCGAAGAAGGATCATGAAAGGGGATGTTCGCCGAAGTAAGGAAAGTCTCATTTCTTTCTTTGCTGGTTCTGCATTGAATAAATGCCGGATTGTCAAGACCTGTGTCTTGGAGAGCTATCTTACATTGTTTGTACGGGAATTTATTTTTTCGTGTTTTTGAAGCAATGAGATGCCCTTCTCATTGCTTTTTTGCGTTTTTGGAGAATCTAAGATTATTCACTTGAAAGAAGGGGAAGGAAGAAATGGGACTAATTGTACAAAAATTCGGAGGAACCTCTGTCGGTAGTGCAGAAAGAATTTTGAATGTAGCAGCATGTGTTAAAGAGGAGATAGAGAGGGGCAACAATGTCGTTGTCGTCGTTTCAGCAATGGGGAAATCAACGGATCAGCTTGTTAGCCTTGCAAAGGAAATTTCCACACGGCCAAATAAGCGTGAAATGGATATGCTGTTATCTACCGGGGAGCAGGTAACCATCTCATTATTGTCCATGGCCTTAAATCAACAAGGACTTAATGCTGTTTCCTTCACAGGGTGGCAGGCAGGAATCGTTACAGAACCAATTCATGGAAACGCGAGAATCACGAAAATTAATACGGATGCAATCCAGACTCAGTTATCAGAAGGTAAAGTGGTCATTGTCGCCGGATTTCAGGGAATAACAGAAGAAGGGGAAATTACCACTCTCGGCCGTGGTGGCTCTGATACGACGGCAGTAGCGTTAGCAGCTGCACTAAAAGCAGATAAATGCGATATATATACCGATGTAACCGGGGTGTTTACGACGGATCCAAGGTATGTTAAAGCTGCACGAAAGTTATTATCTGTTTCGTATGATGAGATGCTCGAGCTTGCTAATTTAGGCGCGGGTGTACTACATCCAAGAGCAGTAGAGTTTGCTAAAAACTACCAAGTTCAACTTGAAGTTCGGTCAAGCATGGAGAAAATAAAAGGAACTGTTATTGAGGGGGAAGCAACAATGGAACAAAATCTAGTTGTACGTGGAGTCGCATTTGAAGACGAAATTACAAAGGTAACTGTATTAGGACTTACTAATTCACTAACATGCCTGTCAACAATTTTTACAACATTAGCACAGAATCATCTCAACGTTGATATTATTATTCAAAGCACAACAGAGGGAGGAGGTACTAACCTGTCCTTTTCCATTCATACAAATGATTTGGTAGAGACATTGAAAGTGTTAGAAGACAATAAGGAGGTGCTCGGTTATGAGCAGCTCGATGCGGAAAATAAGTTAGCAAAGGTGTCAATTGTCGGTTCAGGCATGATCTCTAATCCAGGTGTGGCTGCAAAAATGTTTGAAGTATTAGCTGCTAACAATATCCAAATAAAAATGGTCAGTACATCAGAAATAAAAGTATCTGCCGTCGTCGAAGAAAAACAAATGCTAAAAGCAGTAGAAGCACTACATTTAGCATTCGAACTAGGCGAATAGTAAAAATGGTGTCAGGCACCGAAGGTGACTGACACCATAAGTAACACGATGACAGTGAATATACTTCATCTTAATTTTATTTGATTGGATCTTTTGTGTCCCATTTGATGGTGAATTGAACTTTGTTCGCTTTTTTGACTGGATGCTCGAAGGCTTCGGCGATGACTTCTTTTTGAAGCTCGATCTGCTGGGCAAGGAATCCGGCTTCGAGCTGGAAAAAGTGCTCCGCTTTTGATTTCACACGCGAGACAATTAGTGGACTCGTTAGTTCAATCTCGATTTCGTTTTTCGTTTCTTTTGTTATTTCAAGCTGACCCCACGAAGCATGGGCGAAAAATTCAATGACTTGATCAAAATCAGCTAGAGGAAATTTCCGCGCCAGGCGCTTACCTGCCCAATATAAGATTTCAGGGGTATCTTTCCCTAAAATTTCCGGCAAAAGGATTTCTCTAATCAACTCATATCCGAATATGGATATTGTTCGTGGTTCAACAACATTAACATTTAAATCAACTACTGTACTCTCGTTCACATGTTTCCCCTCTTTCTATCATTCTATTATATACAATTTGTGTTTAATTTCAGTATAGATTTCATGGAAAATATAAAGTTATTTTGCAATACCTAAACTTATTTACCATCATAATTATCATTTCCTATAAGGTGAAAATTTTAACAGTTAGATGTTGGTAATTTAGATGAAAAAATTGGTTATTTATCAATATCTCATTTAACCGTTTTAAGCCATTCTATTACAATATCAATATATTTTAAAAATTTTATTTTTTACTAAAGATTGTGTATCCGTTTTCTTGACGCTCTATGCTGTTGAGAGTAAAATGGACATGTCACATAATTGTCACAGTGATGCTAGGTTCAGAAATTCTTTTAAGGGGAAAAAAAGGATAGAAACCTATCATCATTTTTTAAAAATTAAAGGGGGGTAAAATAATGGCGGGTAATCGAGAGTTTGTTAATCGTAGATTGCATTCGCTGCTGGGAGTCATTCCAATCGGTGTATTTCTATTGCAGCACCTTGTAGTCAACCATTTTATCACAGGAGGACCGGAATCCTTCAATAAGGCTGCAGCTTTTATGGGAAATCTGCCTTTCAGGATTGTTCTGGAAACTGTAGTTATTTATTTACCAATATTATTTCATGCAATTTATGGACTTTATATTGCTTTTACCGCTAATAGCAATGTCAACAGGTTTGGTACATACAGGAACTGGATGTATATACTTCAGCGTATTACAGGAGTCATTACATTGATATTTATTGCGTGGCACGTATGGCAAACACGCGTGGCTGCAGCGTTTGGTGCCGAGGTTTCATATGAAATGATGCATGATATTCTATCATCACCATTTATGTTTGTTTTCTATTTAGTTGGTATTCTTTCAACAATTTTCCACTTTGCCAATGGTTTATGGTCTTTCCTAGTTAGCTGGGGGATCACTGTGTCACCTCGTTCACAAGTAATATCTACATACGTGACAATTGGTGTTTTTGTTGTTCTAGCTATTATTGGCATTCAAACACTAATCGGATTTGTTTCATAATAAATGATCGTTCGGAAAAATAATGTATTTGGATTGAGGGAGTGTGTCACGAATGGGTAAAGGTAAAGTGATCGTAGTCGGCGGCGGCTTGGCCGGCTTAATGGCTACCATCAAAGTTGCAGAATCAGGAACACCGGTAGAGCTTTTTTCTCTTGTTCCGGTTAAACGTTCTCACTCTGTTTGTGCCCAAGGTGGGATTAATGGAGCAGTAAATACAAAAGGTGAAGGGGATTCCCCATGGATTCACTTTGACGATACAATTTATGGTGGAGACTTCTTAGCAAATCAGCCTCCTGTTAAGGCGATGTGTGAAGCTGCACCGTTCATTATTAATTTATTTGACCGGATGGGGGTTATGTTTAACCGTACTCCTGAAGGTTTACTTGACTTCCGTCGCTTTGGTGGAACACAGCATCATCGGACCGCATTTGCCGGTGCAACGACTGGTCAGCAATTGCTTTATGCATTGGATGAGCAAGTTCGTCGTCATGAAGTAGACGGTTTGGTTACAAAGTATGAGGGCTGGGAATTCTTAGGTGCTGTTATTGATGATGATGGTGTATGCCGCGGAGTTGTAGTTCAAAACCTTAAAACAATGGAAATTAAGTCATTCTCTGCTGACGCTGTCATCATGGCAACAGGTGGCCCTGGAATTATTTTTGGTAAGTCAACCAACTCTGTTATTAATACAGGATCAGCTGCATCGATTGTTTACCAGCAAGGTGCTACTTACGCGAACGGTGAAATGATCCAAATCCATCCAACCGCGATCCCTGGAGATGATAAACTTCGTTTAATGAGTGAATCAGCACGTGGTGAAGGCGGACGTATTTGGACGTATAAAGATGGAAAACCATGGTACTTCCTGGAAGAAAAATATCCTGCCTATGGAAACCTTGTACCTCGGGATATTGCTACACGTGAAATCTTTGATGTTTGCGTTCGACAAAGACTTGGTATTAATGGCGAAAACATGGTATTCCTTGATTTATCCCATAAGGATCCGCATGAATTGGATGTAAAACTAGGCGGAATTATCGAGATTTATGAAAAATTCATGGGTGATAACCCACGCAAAGTTCCGATGAAAATATTCCCTGCTGTTCACTATTCGATGGGCGGACTATGGGTTGATTATGACCAAATGACGACCATCCCAGGTTTATTCGCTGCTGGTGAATGTGATTATTCACAGCACGGTGCCAATCGTCTAGGTGCGAACTCATTGCTATCAGCTGTTTACGGCGGAATGGTCGCAGGACCAAATGCAGTGAAGTATATTAATGGACTTGAAAAGAGTTCTGAAGCCGTTTCTTCTACTGTCTTCGACCGTCATGTGAAAGAACAGGAAGAGAAATGGAATTCTATTATGTCTTTAAATGGTACTGAAAATGCTTATGTGCTTCACAAAGAGCTTGGGGAATGGATGACAGAGAACGTAACAGTTGTTCGATACAACGATCAGCTTTTAAAAACAGATGAAAAGATTCAGGAACTTTTAGAACGTTACCAAAACATTAACATCCAAGATACATCGAAATGGAGCAACCAAGGTGCAGCGTTCACACGACAATTACAGAATATGCTTCAATTGGCCCGGGTTATTACGATTGGCGCATATAACCGGAATGAGAGCCGTGGTGCTCACTATAAGCCTGATTTCCCTAAACGGAATGATGAGGAATTCTTAAAAACAACTATAGCTAAATTTGTTGATTCGAAAACGGCTCCTGAATTCCATTATGCTGAAGTTGATACCTCCTTACTAAAACCGCGTGAGCGCGATTATACAAAAAAACATTAAACGAAAGGGGAGTAGGAAGGAATGGCAGAAAATAAAACGGTGAAGTTTACAATTGTTCGTCAGGATAACGAGAATTCTCCTGCTTACGAGGAAGAATTTGAAGTTCCTTATCGTCCAAATATGAACGTTATTTCGGCATTAATGGAAATTCGTAAAAACCCTGTCAATGCAAAGGGACAAGCTACTACCCCAATCACTTGGGATATGAACTGTCTGGAAGAGGTTTGTGGTGCCTGTTCAATGGTGATTAATGGAAAACCGCGTCAATCTTGTTCGTCATTAGTTGATCAATTAACACAGCCAATTCGTTTAGAACCAATGCGAACATTCCCGGTTGTCCGTGACCTTCAGGTTGACCGAAGCAGAATGTTTGATTCCTTGAAAAAAGTTAAAGCGTGGATTCCAATTGATGGAACCTATGATTTAGGACCAGGCCCACGTATGCCTGAGAAAAAACGTCAATGGGCATATGAACTTTCCAAATGTATGACATGCGGTGTTTGTTTGGAAGCATGTCCAAATGTAAACAGCAAAACCAACTTTATGGGGCCTGCTGTATTTAACCAAGTTCGCTTATTTAATGCTCATCCAACTGGGGAAATGAATAAAGCAGAACGCTTAAATGCTTTTATGGAGGATGGAGGAATGCAAGGCTGCGGTAACTCCCAAAACTGCGTGCAAGCATGTCCGAAAGGGATTCCAATTACAACTTCCATTGCTGCCATTAACCGTGATGCTACCATGCAGGCATTCAGAAACTTTTTTGGAAGTGACCACGACTAAAAGAAAAGCGCAAGCGCCTTGGTGCTTATGCTCATTTTAAAACCTTCTTTTCTACTGCAGAAAAGAAGGTTTTTTTCGCTTTAAGGCTTTGTGATTTCAATAGTCCTATTGGCAGCGTTTTGTTATACTTATAAATAAGGTCCTTATGTAAAGGCAGGTATTTGAAAGTGAAATCTAAGCTTCCTCTATTTATTATTTTAATCGGCATAATTCTTTTAACTATTGGACTCTGGCAATATGTTGATATGAAATATCAAACGGAAGCATCTCTTAAACAAGCAAAAGAAATTATTTCTAAACAGCATACAGATACTCAAAAAAAGAAAATTGAAAATAGTCCGCCGCCAGGTATGGGAGATACCGTAGGACTTTTAACAATTCCTAAGATCAATTCAGAATTGGCCATCGTTGAAGGAACTGATCCAGATGACCTTGAAAAAGGTGTAGGGCATTATAAAAGTTCCTATTTTCCTGGTGAGCAGGGGCAAATTGTTTTGTCTGGCCACCGTGATACAGTTTTCCGCAAATTAGGGGAATTGAAAATCGGTGATTCACTTAAAATCCAAATGCCAAATGGGAACTTCAAATATGAAATTACACATACAAAAGTTGTGAAATCTGACGATACCAGTATCATCACATTACAAAATCAACAGGAAGAATTAATTGTCACTACGTGCTATCCATTCCGCTATGTAGGAAATGCGCCAAAACGATACATTATTTATGCAAAGCCCAAAAGTTCCTAATTCCTAGGGGCTTTTATTTTTTTAAAGAAGGAATATTTTTTTAATTAATTCATTTTCCTTTAAGCAAATATAGTCACTACATTTGTATTGTTCACATAAGATATGGTGACTAAATTTATACCCACCCCACGATTCATTACTGGCGAAGGCAAGGAGGGTTACAATACTTGAAGGAGAATGATTATAATCACAAGCCACTACTCACCAAACGTGAGAGAGAAGTATTCGAACTACTAGTACAAGACAAAACAACGAAAGAAATCGCTGGTGAATTATTTATAAGCGAAAAAACCGTTAGGAATCACATTTCAAATGCTATGCAAAAGCTTGGTGTAAAGGGGCGTTCACAAGCAGTTGTAGAGCTCCTTCGAATGGGAGAGCTAGAACTTTAATGATGACCGGCATCCACTTTTGGAGGCCGGTTCATCTTTTATAGATCAATGACTCGGATTTTATGGAATTATTTTTTCCATGAAATCTAAGTGATAAATTGACTTCTCCCCATGGATAAATCCAGGGGATTCTTTTTTAAACCTTCATCAAAGCCGCCTATCAGCCGGGGGCTTCCAGGTCTTACTGCTTCTCCAGTTCATTACGACATGTAGTGAAAAATACATACCGCAGCCCAATCATAGGCACTACGCCACTGCCCTTTTAGCCACATTGTGCGGGACAATGGGGGTTAAAAGGACTCGGCGATACTTTGTATCTTCTATTTTAGGTAGTTCTCGATTTTTCTTGAATTGTTTATGGATAGACTTGTCCAAAATATTCACGGCACCCACTAGATCCCGATGTCCTTTCGCACCACACGGACAGTGGAAGTTTCGATTCCATTGTTTACTGAATTCTCCGCATGAAGGGCACGTACCGGAAGTATAGGACTCTTCCACAAGTTGGACTTTGACGCCTCGAAGGTTCAATTTGTATGTTATTTTTTCAATTAATTGCCCAAAACTCCAATTGGACAATTGTTGACGAATTTCTTTTCTTGTTTTCTTTTTCTTCTTCGTATTCTTTTGAACGCCATCCGGTGTTCCGATATAGAGTGCTTTAATGTGGTTTTCCACACACCAATCGGTGACCATTTTCGAAATCGTATGCAATAGGTACTCGATTCTCCGTTCCAGTTTTTCTAAAAAACGGCTTTTACGCAAAATGAGTTTTTGCCTTTTGTTCGAACCTGGCTTTTTCCGGCCAATGAGCTTCTGAAGCTCTTTTAACCTTTTGTTTCTGTAGCGCTGTAACGAGCGAAGTTCTCTTCCTGTGACAATGAAGTGATTTTTTCCGTCACTTAAAACAGTCGCATGTTTGAGCCCTACATCACAGCCGGCTTCCTTATTACCTTGTACTTGCTTTTGTTTTGGTACTTCCACTGCTATATGCATCCAGTATTGATCTTTGTGCCAAACGATTTCGGCACTTTTTATTGTATGGAAATCAATGTGCTTTGGTTGAGGGATCACTAAGGGGGATTGTTGTTTTCCATTGCTAAACAGCAGCTTTTTATCCTTGCATTTAATAGCTGCTTTTTTATATTTGACGGAAAAGAATTTTTTGTATTTCCAAGGGTATCGCCACTGTTTTTCACCTTTAGCCCGCAGCTCCCTCGTTCTTTTGCATGTTTCTTCATGTAACTCGATGATGGCTTGAATCGTTTGCGAGTGTAATTGATGGGTGGTGGCATTGTACCATTTCTTTTTTTCTGATGCACTTGTCCAAATCTTATATACATCATATAGCCACCAATGGAGATCTAAGCAGTCATTCCATAGATTCGCTGCTTTCTTTCACTACCTAACAGAACATTTGTTCTATACTTTTATTATACTTGTTTCTATTGGTAATTGGAAGTAAAAAAAACATGGCTTATATCCCCATTTCTGAAGAAAGGGGTTTTACGCCACTTTTTTGATAAATTCCCGTATTTAAAGAGAAGATTTTTTAGATATGAATTAGTTCTGTTGGTCTGCATCTATCAATAAACACATTTCTCTGGCTATTTTTACAGGTCAAAAGAACAAAAATTACATATGTTAATGGAAAATAGTAGAAATCTATTGAAAGTTTAATCAGTAAAATTTACAATAAAAATAGGTTAATATAGAAATAATACTTTTATTTAATTAAAGGATGGTTTTTATTGGTGAATTAAGAGGTACAATCGGAGCCATTCTACATAATGAGAGTGAATGTATCTTTGTGGATTGGGATTAAAATATTGATAAAAGTGCCATCGTACTGATCTTAAACCCGACAACATAGAGGCAAGTGAGTTAGACAATTGAGCTAGACACAAGCCAAGATGGGAGTCTTACTCATCTTGGCTTTTTATATGTTTCATTAATTTCGGGGAGAAAGGAACTGATAGAGAGAGATGAAAGGTCCTGTTGAAGCAATAAAAAATGAGAAGAGAATGCTTTTAGGAAAATATTTAGATGAAAATATTAGTAGATGTGAAACATTGTTCACTTGTAATCAAGATAGTATGTTCATTTTAGATATAGAAGGGCATGTTGTGCAAGTGAACCCAGCATTCGAAAAAATATCAGGATTTTCAACAGAAGAAGCTAAACAGTTGAAACTTCAATTCCTTTTTCCGATTGATAATGTAAATAAAGTATTTCATCATTTTCATAAAGCTGTATTAGGTCAATTCCAAAACTTTGATTGTAAAATGATGAACAAAAACGGCCAGCTTGTCGATCTGAATGTAACGAATATCCCGATTAGTATGAACGATCAAATTGTAGGGGTGTGTGCAGTAGGAAGGGATATAACTGCATTAAAAAGGAAGAAAGAGGAAATAAGAAAAATTGAGGAAATGCAGCGGATATTAACAGACGATGTCTTAGATGTCATTATCAGTACGAATATGCAGGGGGAGATTCTCTACGTATCGCCTTCCTGTGAACATATTCTTGGCTATACAGAAGATGAAGTAATCAATCAAAATAGTTTAACATTCATTCACCCAGATGATAAAAAGAAGGCATATATGAATCGAAAAAAGTCTCTCGACACACTAGGAAACGGAAGGGATTGCTATCGTGTTCGTAAAAAAGACGGGGAATATGTTTGGATGGAGTCACTTTGTAAACCAATCATTGACACTGAAACACTTCTTGTATTGGAAGTGGTAAGTGTTATTAGAGATATTTCGAAGCAAACGAAAGTGGAAGAAGAAGCAAAAAAACGTGAAGAAACATATCGAGATATCGTTGAGTATTCACCTGATGCCGTGTTTATCGCAAGGGGGAATAAAATTCTATTTATAAATGAAACAGGTGCAAAATTATTAGGAGCAACAAAAAAAGAGGATATTCTTAATAAGAAGGTTATCGATTTCTTTCATCCGGATTATCATGAGATTGCAAAGAAACGAATCAAAGTTGTGACAAGAGGGGATACGACAGACTTTTATGAATACAAATTAATCTGCTTGGATGGCACTGTTTTTTTCGCGGAAGTGAAAGCAATACCTACTATTTTTCAAAATAAACCTGCTAAGCATATCATTATTAGAGATATTACGGAACAGAAAAGGACACAAGAACTCCTACTTAACTCAGAAAAATTAAATGTGGCAGGGCAGCTGGCTGCAGGGATTGCACACGAGGTACGAAATCCCCTAACCGCGATTAAAGGGTTTCTTCGGTTAATGGAGGCACAAGCAGATAATAATCAAACATACTTTGAAATAATCAAATCTGAAATGGATCGAATTGAACTAATTCTTAGTGAGTTGTTGGTGCTGGCTAAACCGCATGAGTTAAAATTTGAACCAGTCGATTTAAATAGGCTGATTGATAGTGTAAAAACGTTAATTGATACTCAGGCAATAATGAATGGTGTTCACATTGAAACGAGTTATTGCGCTAAAAACTTCATGATAAACTGTGATCGAAATCAGTTAAAACAAGTGTTTATCAATATTTTAAAAAATGCTATAGAAGCAATGCCAAAAGGCGGTGTTGTCACAATTGAGCTTAAAAAACATAGTTTTAATAAGATAAAATTGCTCTTTAAAGATACGGGCAAAGGAATGCCGCAGGATATTTTAAAACGTCTCGGAGAACCGTTTTTTACCACGAAAGAGGACGGCACAGGACTTGGGATCATGATTTCCAAACAAATTGTCGAAAATCATGAGGGAACGATTCACTTTTGGAGTGATCAAAAGGGAACCATTATTGAAGTGATTTTACCGTTGATGAGACCAAAGCAGGTTTAGTGCCCCTCCGAATGGGAGTACTTGAAAATAAATGAAACCGGCATCCATTTGGATGACGGTTTTATTATCTAATCACTTGATACCGTATAACTAAATTCTATTTCATCCTTTTGTTGATTGTAATCAACATGTAAATTGTGTCCATTAAAAAACCATAAATCTGTTTCTTCTATGAAAAATGTAATTCCTTCTAATTCGGTATTAATATACATATCAATAGGGTCGTTATCAACCGTAAACGCAAGTGAAAAATTTTCTTGAATAGGGCTGCTACCGTAGATTTGCGTATAAAACCTCACTTTATCCCCTTTATTTAACTCAACTTCTTCCTGAAACCATTTTAATGCTGCATTACTTATGTTTATCTCCATAATCTTCTCACCTTTGTTTATTATTGACACTGATTTTTATCTGTTCATTATTCTATAGTATCTCCAAGTAATGTGAAACTAATTTGATTCTTTCAATTATGAAAATATACGGTTGAATTTTTTTGAGGAAAAATTTTATCAAATAGATTCAGCTTGAAATTTTTACGGAAAAAGTAGAAAATAAGGACAAGCTTTAAATATTTTACTTAGAATTGTTGGTTTTGAGGAGAAGCATATTTTAGGAGTGTTAAACAAATGGAACTCGAAAATCCACAAAGAGTAACCGAGGATATTTTTGCGCATATTGAAAAGGATTTACGCTACATTTCCGGAATCATCAAGCAAAAGGGAAGAGAAATGTTGAGTAATTATAAGATTACTCCGCCACAATTCGTGGCCTTACAATGGCTTTTTGAAGACGGCGATATGACAATCGGTGAGCTTTCGAATAAAATGTATTTGGCATGCAGCACGACGACCGATCTTGTAGACAGAATGGAGAAAAACCTTCTCGTTGAACGGGTAAGGGATTCAGCCGATCGTCGTGTGGTAAGGATTCACTTGCTCGATGAGGGTAAGAGAATCATTGATGAGGTTATTAAGAAGCGGCAAGTATACTTAGAGGAAGTATTGATAAACTTCTCAAAATCAGATATTCAACTTCTTCACACCAGCTTAATGAAACTTCATCAGGAAATGCGTTAAAATGAGGCGAGATGCTTGAAACAACCAATAGGTGTTATAGATTCCGGCGTCGGTGGATTAACCGTTGCCAAAGAGATTATGAGGCAGCTTCCAAATGAGAAAATCATTTATTTGGGAGATACAGCCCGCTGCCCCTATGGACCAAGAACGAGGCAGGAAGTGAAGAGATTCACTTGGGAAATGACCACTTTTTTATTAGAAAAAAATATCAAAATGCTTGTGATTGCTTGTAACACAGCAACGGCAGCCGCGCTTGACGAGATTCGTAAAGAATTGTCCATTCCTGTTCTCGGGGTTATTAATCCAGGGTCACGAGCGGCGATTAAGCGGACGAAAAACTATCGAGTTGGCATTATCGGCACAATAGGTACTGTCAAAAGTGGTGCTTACGAAAAAGCCTTGAAATCGCTAAACAGCCGGCTTTTTGTCACCAGTCATGCATGTCCGAAGTTTGTTCCTCTTGTGGAAAGTGGGGAATATAGTGGACCGATTGCTGAGAAAATAGTGGACGAAGCGCTGAAGCCATTATTGGATCATAATTTAGATACATTGATATTGGGCTGCACTCACTATCCATTGCTTGAACCATTAATAAAAAATCTAATGGGTGAGGCCGTTAAAGTCATTAGTTCTGGTGACGAAACCGCACGTGAAATTAGTGCTATTCTCCAATACAATGGACTGCTCGACACCTGTGAGGCCGAACCCGAGCATGAATTTTACACGACAGGCTCAAAAAGGCTCTTTTCAAAAATTGCCTCACAGTGGATGGGCATTCCTATAGACAATGTAAATAAAATAAAACTATAAACCGAAGCTCCTATCAGCATGATGGGGGCTTTTTTTGTGACCATGATGCGAAAAAAAGCGCGTCCACGGTAACAAAAAAAGATAATAGTGACCATGATGCGAAAAAAGAACATCCGTGGTAATAAAAAAGTTATTTGGGTAAGGATTTGAAATAATAGATTTCAAAATGATACTGGTACGACTCAAATATATTCTGATTAAAACTATTTTTAGTCCAGAGTAGTGAATATGAAAAAATTGTTCTATTTTTCTTTCACAAGACGGTCTAATTTCTCATAAGGCTCGTATACATGATAGTACAAACTGTCTTAGGGGGGAATTAATGTGTCTAAAAATAAAGCTAAAATTTTTGGTGTAACCGTGCTTACCTCAACCGTACTGCTTTCCGGCTGCGGATTGTTTGGCGGTGAAACGCAAAAGAAAATTGACCCGCCAAAGAGTGTGGCGGTCGTCGATAAAAAAGCAAGTAAGGAAACGACGGAAAATGATAAAGGTAAGGTGGAAAACGTAGTAAAGACAGAGCTATACCTGATTGATAAAGATGGATATGTCGTTCCACAAACATTAAACCTGCCGAAAACAACCTCAGTAGCAACACAAGCACTTGAAAATTTAGTGGTGAATGGACCTGTAACGAACAAGCTGCCAAATGATTTTAGAGCTGTCCTTCCTGAGGATACAACGCTTTCTGTCGACATTGATAAAAATTCGGGCGTAGCAACGGTTAATTTTTCAAAAGAATTTAAAGACTACAAGCCTGAAGATGAGATGAAGATACTTCAATCGGTTACTTGGACGCTGACCCAATTTGATAATGTTAAATCAGTTAAGCTTAAAATGAACGGCCACGAACTAACGGAAATGCCAGTCAATGGGACCCCTATCAGCCAAAATCTATCAAGAGCTACAGGGATTAATATTGATACAACAGATGTTGTTGATATAACCAATACGAAGCCGGTGACTGTCTACTATATTGGCGGTGAAGAGGGCTCATACTACTATGTTCCGGTCACGCGCCGTGTAAGTAATAACGAGAAGGATAATTATAGTGCAGTTGTAAATGAACTCATTAAAGGGCCTAGTGCAAAGTCTACTCTTGTATCTGAGTTCGTGTCTGACGTCAAACTGCTTGAGGCACCAAAATATCAAGACGGAACCGTTACATTGAACTTCAATAAGGGTATTTATGACAGCTTTGATAAAAAGGAAATTTCACAATCGTTACTTGATACACTGGTACTTTCTTTAACGGAACAGCAAGGGGTTAAAAAGGTTGCTGTTCAGGTAGACGGTAAAGCAGAAATCAAAAATGATAAAGGAAAAAAATTAACTGAGCCTGTCACTCGTCCGGAAAAAGTCAATACAGGTAGTTTTTAAAAAAAACTTTTTGTTATACTATATAATGACAATGAAAGAGGTTGGCTCGAGCGCCGCCTCTTCTTTATTTGAAATAATCATAGTATTTTTTGAGGGAGGAATTTTTGTGCGTGTTGATGGAAGAGAGCCATTACAGCTAAGACCTATACATATTGAAACAAATTATTTAATGCATCCAGAAGGTTCTGTCCTTATTTCTGTCGGGAATACAAAGGTGATTTGTACAGCTAGTATTGAAGATCGAGTACCGCCGTTTATGAGAGGGGAAGGCAAAGGTTGGATCACGGCTGAATACTCAATGCTCCCAAGGGCAACAGAATCAAGAAATATCCGAGAATCCTCCAAAGGAAAGGTGTCCGGCCGCACTATGGAAATTCAGCGGTTAATCGGCCGTGCTCTTCGCGCGATTGTTGACCTTGGTGCAATCGGCGAAAGAACAGTCTGGATTGATTGTGATGTCATTCAGGCAGATGGCGGTACACGGACTGCCTCCATCACCGGTGCATTTGTCGCGATGGCACTTGCTTTGAATGCTTTAGCGGAGAAAAAGTCATTTTCAAAGTTTCCGATTACCGATTATTTGGCTGCAACAAGTGTCGGAATTTTACAGGATGGCGGAACTGTGCTTGACTTAAATTATGCAGAGGACTCTAAGGCTCAGGTTGATATGAATGTGGTGATGACCGGAAGCGGTGAATTTGTTGAATTACAGGGAACGGGTGAAGAATCAACCTTCTCTTATAATCAACTGCAAGGCTTGTTAAATGCCGCGCAGGAGGGGCTTATGGAGCTATTTGAGCAGCAAAAAGTAGCACTGGGTGAGGATATCACTCGAAAAATTGAGGGTAGAAGGAAGAAATAGACTCGAATTAGGTGGTTGAGTGCGTGTTACCTGTGGGTAGCCTTAGGTTTAACTAAACATTACGATTAAGAAAAATTTTTTTAACATGGAGAGGCGATTACAATGAAAGAAGTTATTATTGCTACAAAAAATCCTGGGAAAGCTCGTGAATTCGAACATATTTTTGCAAGCAGAGGAATTAAGGTCTTGACGCTGCTTGATTTTTCTGAAATTCCAGAGGTAGAAGAAACAGGCACAACTTTTGAAGAAAATGCTATTCTAAAAGCCGAAGCGGTATCCCAAGCACTAAATAAAATGGTTATTGGTGATGATTCCGGTCTAATGGTGGACACCCTTGAAGGAAGACCTGGAATCTTTTCCGCTCGATATGCCGGCGAGCCAAAAAATGACCAAAACAATACAGATAAAGTGCTATCAGAATTGCAAGGTGTTCCAGAAGGA
Organism: Neobacillus sp. WH10; assembly: GCF_030123405.1. Lineage (GTDB taxonomy): Bacteria > Bacillota > Bacilli > Bacillales > Cytobacillaceae > Neobacillus. The sequence goes on along the minus strand of NZ_CP126110.1, from coordinate 4,079,920 downwards.
GAAAGATCCGCAAGATTTTACTGTGCATTAGCTGTCGCTATACCGGGGCAAGAAACATGGACGGTGTCAGGTACTTGCGAAGGCCGGATATTGGAAGAACGCCGAGGAACTAATGGCTTTGGCTATGATCCTGTTTTTTATGTGCCCGAAAAAGGATTGGCAATGGCTGAGCTATCATCAGATGAAAAAAGTAACATCAGCCACCGGGCTAATGCGTTGAAAAAGCTTGATGTAATCATAGATTCAATTATCGAAAGAGCTGAGCAGTAATGAGCAAGGTGTTAGTTATCAGCGATAGCCATGGGTTGACGAAGGAACTCGAGATCATAAGAGAAAGACATCTAAAAGAAGTTGATTTAATGATTCACTGCGGAGATTCGCAATTAATGCCCGATGATAAAGCCATTTCCGGTTACTTAACAGTGATGGGAAATTGTGATTTTGGAGGCGGTTATCCTATGGAAGCCATTTCTGAAGATGCTGGCCGAAAAATCTTTATTACACATGGACATCGATACTCGGTGAAATCTACGTTAATGAAATTAAAATACAAGGCACAGGAAGTAAAGGCTGATATCGTCTGTTTTGGCCACTCGCACGTCCTTGGTGCGGAAGTGATAGATGGAATATTATTTTTAAATCCTGGCAGCATCCGCCTTCCGCGCGAGCGGTTTGAGAAAACATATGTCATTCTTGAGTTGTTGGTCGATAAAATTAAGCTGTCAGTGTTTGAGGTAAATGGGCGGGAATTGACAGACTTGCAAAGGGAATTTGTTTTGTAGAATACTTGTACCTAGAAAAACTCCTATATTAAAAGTCGACAAATAATATTGATATTTGTGGGAAAGTGAAGGGGAATTTTCTTCCCCCTCACTTTTGTTTTAAAAAATGAACAAAAACCTGTTGACTTTTATTTATTAGGATAATATAATAAATCTTGTCTTTGATACATGAATACGTCCCAGTAGCTCAGCCGGATAGAGCATACGCCTTCTAAGCGTACGGTCGGGAGTTCGAATCTCTCCTGGGACGCCATTAACTTGTACCATTCAAACTACATACCAAATATCAACTCACCAGTGAAGGTGAGTTTTTTTTGTCTTTTATTTATGCTACACTATTTTCCAACGACGTGCCGAAGGACGGATTCTTATGAAAAAACGGGAACCAGTGAAACGAAAAGATAATGTAGTCTATTTTCCCGGACTCGAAAAGAGATTGACAGACAAAGGCCTAGAAAGCCTTGAACAGAAAAAATTCAAAGAAGCCATTACCTTTTTAGAAGAAGCAAGAGAATTGGATCAGGATAATGACGATATTTTAATCGGGCTTGTCCTTGCTTATTTTGAAGCGGGTTCTTTTAAAAAAGCTAAAGTACTTGCGAAGGAAATGCTATTACAAGGAATTGGCGACTATTTTCAAATGGTCGATCTTTATTTGACTGTGCTGATTCAGCTTCACGAATACCAGGAAATTGTTTCGACCATCGAGGTCTTATTAGAAGAAAAAGAAATTCCGACTGAGAAACATGATCATTTTTTAACCATCCTTCAATTCAGCCGAAGAATGGCAGAGAATCGTCAGTCAGAAGAAGAAATAGAACCAGAGGTTCAAAATCTAAATCTCTTATCAAAAAATAACTTAAATGAGCAAATGCTTGTTGTCGCGGGTTTAGCGGAGAAAAACATTCGTCCCTATATCGACGAAATTGCCGATTATTTAGAAGCTGAAATAGGTCATCCATTTCTAAAAACGATGTTATTAACACTTTTAAAAGAACAAGAAATTAATAAAGCACTACTAGTGAGAAAATTTTTCAAAGAAAATACATTCATTCCAACGGAGCTGCCGGAAGTTAGAGTACAGCCACAAATGATGGCAGTAAAAGATTTACTCGAGGATCGATTGGAAAGTAATAACCCAGGTCTCTTTGAAAATACAATCGGAATGGTCGAGCGGACGTTTTTTATCAACTATCCATTTGAGCTAGAGCCGGAAAATCCATCGGCATGGGCAGGAGCCTTTCATCTACTTGCTCAAGAGTACCTGGGAATCGATCAGGAAATTAGTAAAATAGCAAGTGAATATGGAGCAGGAATAGTAGAAATTGAGCAGGCAATGGCACAAATCAAGGAGATTGAGAAAATTTCCTACCCTAATATTTAGGTCTCGCTGTTGAAAGAAAGCAATCCTGTGATATAATGTAGGGGTTGCATTGTGTAAAAAACTATCTTTTACATTTAAAAAATGGAAAAATGGCTTAATGGACAAGGCCTATTCCGACTCAAATTCGTTATCGAATGAAATGAGAATAGATTTGTTGGAGGGAAAAAAGGTATGACAGCAAAATGGGAAAAGTTAGAAGGAAACCGCGGTGTCCTTACTGTAGAAGTAAGTGCTGAAGAGGTAAGCAAAGGCTTAGACGCAGCATTCCAAAAAGTTGTTAAGAAAGTAAACGTTCCAGGCTTCCGTAAAGGTAAAATGCCTCGTGGAATGTTCGAAAAGCGTTTCGGTGTAGAATCACTTTATCAAGATGCATTAGATATTCTTCTTCCAGAAGCTTACGGAAATGCAATTGACGAAACAGGAATTGAGCCAATTGATCGTCCTGATATCGACATCGAGCAAATGGAAAAAGGCAAAGAACTAATCTTCAAAGCAACTGTTCAAGTTAAGCCTGAAGTAAAACTAGGCGAATACAAAGGCTTAGAAGTAGAAGAACTTGATATAAACGTTACAGATGAAGATGTTCAAGCTGAATTAACAACTCTTCAGAACCGCCAAGCAGAGCTTGTTGTGAAAGAAGAAGGCACTGCTGAAAACGGTGATACAGTTGTCATCGACTTTGAAGGATTCGTTGATGGCGAAGCTTTCGAAGGCGGAAAAGCTGAAAACCACTCACTTGAATTAGGTACAGGTTCTTTCATTCCTGGATTTGAAGAGCAACTTGTTGGAGTAGCTACTGGCGAATCTAAAGATGTGGAAGTAACATTCCCTGAAGAATATCATGCTGCAGAGCTTGCTGGTAAGCCAGCTGTTTTCAAAGTAACTGTCCATGAAATCAAAGGAAAAGAACTTCCTGAATTAGATGATGAGTTTGCAAAAGATGTTGACGAAGAAGTTGAAACATTGGATGCATTAAAAGAAAAAATCAAAACTCGTTTAGAAGACAGCAAAAAGCATGAAGCTGAACACCACCTCCGTGACACTGTAGTGGAAAAAGCAGCTGCAAACGCTGAAGTGGAAATTCCAGAAGTAATGGTTGAAACTGAAGTTAACCGCATGCTTCAAGAGTTTGAACAACGCCTTCAAATGCAAGGCATGAACCTTGAGCTTTACTTCCAATTCTCAGGTCAAGATGAAAATGCACTTCGCGGACAAATGAAGGAAGAGGCACAAAATCGCGTGAAAATTAACTTAACATTAGAAGCGATTGCTAAAGCTGAAAACCTTGAAGTAACAGACGAAGATGTTAACGCTGAACTTGAGAAAATGGCTGGCATGTACAATATGACTGTTGACGCTATCACCCAAGCTCTTGGCGGCGTTGAGGGCATCAAAGCAGACCTTAAACTTCAAAAAGCAGTAAACTTTCTTGTTGAAAACAAGAAATAATGAATAGAAAAACAAGGCGCGATAAAAAATCGTGCCTTGTTTTATACATTTTTTCAATTACATATTATAATAAGGTCAGGGAAACCTTTTTAATGTCTAGCTGCAGCGCCTAGGGGCTCTTAGGTCTACAGCCAATCAGTCAAGAAGGTTAAAGAGCAACCTTCTCGCCTGCTTGTCTTATGCCTGGCTACATAAAGCTATCGCTTTCTGTACGCATTAAGGGAGACTAATCTCTGGCTTCGCTTTGCTTGCCAGTCGATAATTCTCCCTATATCGCACCTGGTCAAGGCGCTTCCGCTTTTCTTAAACAATGGGCAGGAAAATAGGACAGACATAGCGAATTAATAATTTTCATACAGGTTTTAGATTTATTTTTTAAAATAATGGTTAAGATTAATGAGTACATAAGTTTTTTTATTGAATCACACAAACAAAAACCGAGAAAAGAAAACATAATGATGAAAAGCGTATTATTTCCAGTCCATTGGTTAAATGTGTTACAATGCAAAATACATACCATAAAAAAATAGAAAAACTCGGACTTTGTTTGTGTAATTCGTGTGCTTCAAATGGGGTTTAACACGTTTTGAGGGGTGAAAGAATTGTTTAAATTTAATGATGAAAAAGGACAATTAAAGTGTTCTTTCTGTGGTAAAACACAGGATCAAGTTCGTAAACTAGTGGCCGGGCCGGGCGTTTATATATGTGATGAATGCATCGAGCTTTGCACGGAGATAGTGGAGGAAGAACTTGGAACAGAAGAAGAAGTAGAATTTAAAGACGTTCCAAAGCCAAAGGAAATCTGTGAAATTCTCAATGAATACGTCATTGGCCAGGACCAAGCGAAAAAGTCGTTGTCTGTTGCCGTTTACAACCATTACAAGCGCATCAACTCTAATAGTAAAATTGATGACGTTGAGCTTTCAAAAAGTAATATCAGTATGATCGGACCTACTGGCAGCGGGAAAACATTATTGGCGCAAACATTAGCTCGTATTTTGAATGTGCCATTCGCTATTGCTGATGCTACTTCTCTTACAGAGGCTGGGTATGTAGGGGAAGACGTTGAAAACATTTTATTAAAATTGATTCAAGCTGCAGATTATGATGTAGAAAAAGCAGAAAAAGGTATCATTTATATTGATGAAATTGATAAAATTGCCCGAAAATCCGAGAATCCTTCGATAACAAGAGATGTATCCGGTGAAGGTGTTCAGCAGGCATTGTTAAAAATTCTTGAAGGTACGGTGGCGAGTGTTCCACCTCAAGGCGGCAGAAAACACCCGCATCAAGAATTTATCCAAATCGACACAACGAATATATTATTTATTTGCGGTGGTGCTTTTGATGGAATTGAGCCGATTATCAAGCGCCGCTTAGGCCAAAAAGTTATTGGTTTTGGTGCTGATAATAAGCAGCAAGAAGTTGACCAAAAAGAGCTTCTTTCAAAAGTATTGCCTGAGGACTTACTCCGTTTTGGATTGATTCCTGAATTTATCGGTCGTCTTCCGGTAATCGCCAGCCTAGAACAACTGGACGAAGCAGCATTAATTGAGATTTTAACCAAGCCAAAAAATGCGCTTGTTAAACAATATCAAAAAATGCTGGAAATCGACGATGTCGAGCTTGAATTTGAAGAAGGTGCACTTACTGAAATCGCGAAGAAAGCAATCGAACGCAAAACGGGTGCCCGTGGGTTACGTTCGATTATTGAAGGAATCATGCTTGATGTCATGTTTGACCTTCCATCTCGCGAAGATATCACAAAATGTATCATTACAAAAGAAACTGTTATCGACAACAGTGTTCCAAAGCTTGTTTTAGAAGATGGAACTGTTGTGGCGGAAGAAAAATCTGCATAACTATACGAGACCTAGCTTACAAGCTGGGTCTTTTTTGTATCGTTCACTTCCAATGAGTGGATAATCAACCAAAAATATCGATAAATTAGCCATTGTCCCATAAATCAAAGCCATCCCCAGTAAATATCAGCGAAATCACAAGGGAAACCATCTTAAACATTTGTATACGTGTTTAAAAGCGCCTTTTCCTCGCCAATTAGTTTTTACATTTTGTAGTTTATTCCGCCTTATTGCAGGAAATACTTATAAATATATATTGAGTATTTAGTTGGTAGGAGGGAAATGTATGAGTTGGACGGGGATTGCCTTATTTATACAGCTTTTTTTCGGAATCATTATTGGACTGTATTTTTGGAATTTGCTGAGGAACCAGCGTACGCAAAAAGTGTCCATTGATCGGGAATCCCGGAAGGAAATGGAACAGCTTCGTAAAATGAGATCAATATCATTAACGGAACCTTTATCCGAGAAAGTCCGCCCGACAAGCTTCAATGATATTGTAGGACAAGAGGATGGAATAAAATCATTAAAAGCAGCATTATGCGGACCGAACCCACAGCATGTGATTATTTATGGCCCACCCGGAATCGGAAAAACAGCAGCAGCCCGCCTCGTATTGGAGGAAGCTAAAAAGAATGCTAAATCGCCATTTAAACCCGCATCTGTATTTATTGAATTAGATGCGACAACCGCACGATTTGACGAACGAGGCATTGCTGATCCACTAATCGGTTCAGTCCATGATCCGATTTATCAAGGAGCAGGAGCAATGGGGCAAGCAGGAATACCGCAGCCGAAACAAGGGGCAGTTACTAATGCACATGGCGGCGTCCTTTTTATCGATGAAATTGGCGAATTGCATCCTATACAAATGAACAAACTTTTAAAAGTATTAGAGGATCGAAAAGTTTTTCTCGAGAGTGCCTATTATCATGAGGAAAACAACCAAATCCCAACGCATATTCATGATATTTTTAAAAATGGCCTTCCTGCCGATTTCCGTTTAATTGGGGCCACAACCAGAACGCCAAGTGAAATACCTCCAGCCATTCGTTCTCGCTGTATGGAGGTGTTCTTCCGGGATTTAAATCAGGAAGAGATTGTGACCGTAGCAAAAAAGGCTGCTGAAAAAGTAAAATTGAAAATAAATGAAACGGGCGTCAATACCTTATCTACTTATGCAAGAAATGGCCGAGAAACAGTAAATATGATTCAAATTGCTGCGGGTCTTGCTATTACCGAAGATCGTGATTATATCAGGGACGAAGATATCGAGTGGGTCATTCACTCCAGTCAGATGACACCAAGAATGGAAAGAAAGATAAACGATATTTCGCATGTAGGGCTCGTGAATGGACTTGCAGTATATGGACCGAATTCCGGGGCGCTACTCGAAATAGAAGTGACTGTCATCCCAGCTAAAGAAAAAGGCTCGATAAACATCACGGGAATTGTGGAAGAAGAAAGTATTGGTGGACAGGGAAAATCAATTCGTCGGAAAAGCATGGCGCGTGGCTCAATTGAAAATGTAATTACCGTTTTACGTTCGATGGGTGTACCGGCAAACGACTATGATATCCATGTTAATTTTCCTGGGGGGGTCCCAATAGATGGTCCATCAGCAGGTATCGCGATGGCGACGGGGATTTACTCCGCGATTTATAATATTCCTATTGATAACACCGTTGCAATGACAGGTGAAATCAGTATTCATGGGAATGTGAAACCGATTGGCGGCGTCTATCCAAAGGTGAAAGCGGCACGGAAGGCTGGTGCTAAAACCGTCATCATCCCTGAGGAAAATCGGCAAACCATCTTAAATGAAATTGATGGTATAAAAATTGTTCCTGTTACGCATCTTCATGAAGTGTTTGAAATAGCTTTAGTCAATGCCATTCCTAAAAATGATGTCATACCGGCATCCATTGAGTTAACGAAAAAAGAGTCAATTTAATAAGAAAACTTCGGTTTGGTAAAAATCAAGCCGGAGTTTTTTTTGTTAGAAAGAAAAAAGTAATATTGGGGAAAATAATTATATTGAAAAAGTGATTAGTCTCCACACTCAAAAAATAGACACGAAAAAACAAATAGGATAGAATTGTACAACAAAGACTATTCTGCTTTACAGTAGAAAAAAAGGATTTATGCATGTGGAGGTGCAGGTATTTTGGCGAAAAAGAAAGAATTGATCGTCCCCCTCCTGCCGCTTCGAGGATTGCTCGTTTATCCGACAATGGTTCTTCATTTAGATGTAGGCCGTGAAAGATCAGTGCAGGCACTCGAAAAAGCAATGGTAGATGACCATTTAATATTCTTGACCACTCAAAAGGATGTTTCCATTGAGGAGCCTTCTGAAGAGGATCTTTATAAGCTAGGAACGTTAACAAAGGTTAAGCAAATGCTAAAACTACCCAATGGAACGATTCGTGTATTGGTAGAAGGCTTAAATAGAGCGGAAATTGTTTCTATTTATGATGATGAGGACCATTATTCCGTTAGTATCGTTACTTATGAGGATCCAGATACGAAGGATGTAGAAGACCAGGCATTGATGAGAACGATGCTTGATTATTTCGAGCAATACATAAAATTATCGAAAAAAATCTCTGCAGAAACGTATGCATCTGTCGCAGATATTGAGGAACCGGGTCGGATGGCGGATATCATTGCGTCCCATTTGCCGATCAAGCTAAAGGAGAAGCAAGAAATTCTTGAAATGATTGATATCAAGCAGCGTGTCAATCGCGTTATTGATACGATTCATAATGAAAAAGAAGTCCTTAATCTTGAAAAGAAGATTGGTCAGCGTGTAAAACGTTCGATGGAACGGACGCAAAAAGAATACTACCTTCGTGAGCAAATGAAGGCGATCCAAAAGGAATTAGGCGATAAAGAAGGTAAAACAGGCGAAATTGCTGACCTGACAAAAAAAATTGAGCAGGCTGGCATGCCGGAACATGCTTATAAGGCGGCTATGAAAGAGCTTGACCGTTACGAAAAGGTGCCAACAAGCTCAGCCGAAAGTGCTGTTATCCGTAATTATATTGACTGGCTGATTGCGATTCCATGGTCGAAAAAGACGGAGGATGATATTAATATTCTCCGAGCAGAAAAGATCTTAAATCAAGATCATTACGGACTGGAAAAAGTAAAAGAACGAGTGCTTGAATATTTAGCGGTTCAGAAGCTGACTAATTCCTTAAAAGGCCCAATTCTTTGTCTTGCAGGACCTCCGGGTGTTGGGAAAACAAGCCTTGCCCGTTCGATCGCAACATCGCTCAATCGCAATTTTATCCGAGCTTCCCTGGGCGGAGTTCGTGACGAATCCGAAATCCGCGGCCATAGGAGAACATATGTCGGGGCGATGCCAGGTCGAATCATACAAGGCATGAAAAAAGCGGGAACAATTAATCCTGTCTTTTTACTAGATGAAATTGATAAAATGTCTAGTGATTTCCGCGGCGATCCATCAAGTGCGATGCTTGAAGTATTGGACCCAGAGCAAAACCATAATTTTAGCGATCATTATATAGAAGAAACATACGATTTATCAAAGGTTATGTTCATTGCGACAGCCAATAACCTTGCAACCATACCAGGTCCGCTGTTAGACAGAATGGAAATTATCACGATTGCTGGATATACCGAGCTTGAAAAAGTCCATATCTGTAGAGACCATTTACTGCCAAAGCAAATTAAAGAAAATGGACTTTCAAAAGGAATTCTTCAAGTCCGTGATGAAGCGATTCTAAAAGTGGTTCGTTATTATACTCGTGAAGCTGGTGTACGGAGCCTTGAGCGTCAAATGGCGACCATATGCCGAAAAACAGCGAAAATCATTGTTGCTGGTGAGAAAAAGCGAGTCATTGTTACTGAGAAGAATGTAGAGGAATTTTTAGGCAAACCAAGATTCCACTATGGAATGGCAGAGTCTGAAGACCAGGTAGGGGTAGCAACTGGCTTAGCTTATACAACCGTTGGCGGTGATACCCTGCAAATCGAGGTTTCCCTTTCACCTGGTAAAGGAAAACTCGTACTAACGGGTAAGCTTGGAGACGTGATGAAGGAATCGGCACAGGCTGCTTTTAGTTATATTCGTTCAAAAGCGAGTGTTCTTGGCATCGAAGAAGATTTCCATGAAAAATATGATATCCATATTCATGTTCCAGAGGGAGCTGTTCCAAAAGACGGCCCATCTGCAGGGATCACGATGGCAACTGCTCTTGTGTCTGCATTAACCGGTAGACCAATTCGCCGCGAAGTTGGAATGACAGGGGAAATTACCTTACGAGGCAGAGTCCTGCCAATTGGCGGCTTGAAAGAAAAAACACTTAGCGCTCATCGTGCCGGACTGACGAAGGTTATTCTTCCTAAGGATAATGTAAAGGATATTGATGATATTCCTGAAAGTGTTCGTAACGAATTAGAATTTGTACCGGTATCACATGTTGATGAAGTCCTGAAGCATGCACTTTTGGATGGTGACGCACGATGAAAGTAGTTAGTTCAGATATAATCATCAGTGCAGTGAAACCAGAGCAGTACCCAGAAACAGAGCTCCCCGAATTTGCTCTTGCAGGCCGTTCAAATGTCGGTAAGTCTTCTTTTATTAATAAAATGCTTAACCGTAAAGGGTTAGCTAGAATTTCATCGAAACCAGGTAAAACCCAGACACTTAACTTTTACCTGATTAATGAAATACTTCATTTTGTCGATGTTCCTGGATACGGATATGCAAAGGTGTCAAAGTCAGAACGGGCCGCTTGGGGAAAGATGATTGAAACGTATTTTACGACTCGTGAGCAATTACGGGCAGTTGTTTTAATTGTCGATTTACGTCACCCGCCGACAAGTGACGATGTCATGATGTATGATTTTTTAAAGCATTACGAAATTCCTTGCATCATCATTGCAACAAAGGCAGATAAAATTCCAAGAGGGAAATGGCAAAAACATTTAAAAGTTACGCGCCAGACCCTTGATCTAGATAAAAATGATCATCTTGTTCTTTTTTCTTCCGAAACAGGTGAAGGAAAAGAGCAAGCTTGGCAAATCTTGCAAAGTTATATGTAAGGGAAATTCGAATCGCTGATAAATAGTTCGGTTCCACTGAAAAATAGGTAAAAAACACTACCCAATTAGGAAATTAAAACGCCTGGCGCAGTTCATGATGCGCCAGGCGTTTTCCTGTATTAAGGGGTAGTAATGTATGGAATTGTTAAGTAAATTAGTGAAGTTTAACTGCCCCTTAATGCCTGATTAGTTCAACTAATGATAAAAACACTTTTGGAAAATTTGCGGTCATTTTTTTCTTTTTAGTAGAAAATATATACCAATAACAATTAAAAGGGCGGGCCAAAATTTCCAAATAAAACTCATTCCGTTTTGTAGCAATCCAAAATATTCGGCAATTTTATCATAAAATAACAGCAACATCGCTAAAATAAGAAAAAGGAAAGCTTGAAACAGGCCATTGTTTGTTTTTTGAAAGCGAAGAAAAAATCCAATTGATATGATCAGGATTAACATGCCGATTGTATTTGTGGGCCAGAATGATAAACGGCCTGAAAGATGAAAATGAAGACCAAAGCCACACATGATGACCCCTGGTAGAATTGATTCGTATTCTCTTGCAGAATAACCTTGACCTAAAAAGGCTATTCCAACAATGATAAGTAATGTCGGCCAGGTGAAAAATTGCTGAAAAAGCGTAATGCCTGTTTGCTGTAATAAAAAGTAAGCTCCAAATCCTATAAGAATGATCCCAGGGAAAATTCGTTGATTTTTCATTAAAAACACCACTTCCAATAAGGTTCACTTGAATCTAGTCTGTTTTTTTGGTACTGTACATAAGGAAGTAATTTGTCCTATTATTTTCTTAGAATAAAAATCCTAACGATTAAGTTAAAGCATGACCGAAATGGCTCGCCACACGGCAAGTTTTACTATATCTTATCACATAGTTTCGGTTTCTGTTCACATTTTTCGAGGAAAAGTCGAAATTGCGCGTGATATAATCATACTAGATAATTATGTAATCTTATTGGGGGTGTACTTAACAATAATGCATATAGTAGTCATCGGTCTTAACTATAAAACTGCCCCTGTAGAAATCCGCGAGCGGTTAACATTCAATGAAACCGAACTTGTGGATGCGATAAAAAATTTAAACTCCAAAAAAAGTATCCTAGAAAATATCATCTTGTCTACATGTAATCGTACAGAAATTTATGCGGTTGTAGATCAGCTGCATACTGGCCGCTATTATATAAAAGAATTCCTGTCAGAATGGTTTGGAATGGAACAAACTGAATTTTCACCATTTCTATTTGTTTATGAAAATGATGGTGCAGTTGAACATTTATTTAATGTTACGTGCGGACTCAACTCCATGGTTTTAGGAGAAACACAAATCCTTGGACAGGTGCGAACAAGCTTTATGTTAGCACAGCAAGAAGAAACGACGGGATCAGTGTTTAACCACTTGTTTAAACAAGCGATTACATTGGGCAAACGCGGTCATTCAGAAACAGATATTGGCGCAAATGCCGTATCTGTCAGCTATGCTGCAGTAGAATTGGCCAAGAAAATCTTCGGTTCTCTTGCAAATAAACATGTGTTAATTTTTGGAGCGGGAAAGATGGGTGAATTAGCAGCCCAAAACCTGCATGGGAATGGTGTGAAAAAAGTAACAGTCATCAATCGTACGTTTGATAAAGCAAAGGTACTTGCAGCCCGTTTTAATGGTGAGGCTAAAACATTGGCCGAATTAGAGCGATCTCTAGTAGAAGCAGATATCCTGATCAGCTCGACTGGTGCGAAGGACTTTGTTATTTCAAAAGAAACGATGGCACGTGTTGAGAAAAAGCGCAGGGGCAATCCATTATTCATGGTCGATATTGCCGTTCCACGTGACTTGGATCCAAGAATTTCTGAACTTGAAAACGTTTTTTTATACGATATTGACGATTTAGAGGGAATTGTAGAGGCCAACCTGCAGGAGCGGCAGAAAGCCGCAGCAAAAATTAGACTCATGATTGAAAAGGAAATTGTCGACTTCAATCATTGGCTTGGCATGCTTGGGGTGATCCCTGTTATTTCTGCACTTAGGGAAAAAGCCCTTGCGATTCAGTCGGAAACCATGGTTAGTTTGGAAAGAAAGCTGCCAAACTTATCTGATCGCGATATAAAAGTATTAAATAAACATACAAAAAGCATTATCAACCAGCTTTTAAAAGATCCTATATTACAAGCGAAAGAATTGGCCGCAAGACCGGATGCAGATCAGGCAATGGAATTCTTTATGAAAATATTTAATATTGAAGAGCTTGTTCAGGAACAACATTCGAAAGCAGCCGAAACGAATAAAATCCCGGCTCGAGAAGTTCAGGCTTCTTTTCAGTCATAAGGGGCCGCAGCTATGTTTGATGTCTTTATGACAAGGCTTCATGAATTAACAGTTGTTCTATATGCCTTCAGTGTGTTGTTATATTTTTTCGACTTCATTCACCATAACCGGAAGGCAAACCGTATTGCCTTCTGGTTACTTGCATTTGTATGGATTTTACAGACGGTTTTCCTTGTTTTCTATATGAAAGAAACGGGCAGGTTCCCTGTACTAACCATCTTCGAGGGACTCTATTTTTATGCCTGGGTATTAGTAACATTGTCAATTGTTATAAATCATTTATTACGAGTTGATTTTATCGTCTTTTTCACAAACATCCTCGGCTTTACTGTTATGGCGATTCATACCTTTGCCCCGATGCAATACCATTCGCATATTATGGCTGAGAAGCTAATGTCTGAACTGCTTTTGATCCATATTACAATGGCGATTTTATCTTACGGGGCATTTTCTTTATCCTTTGTTTTTTCGTCATTATACTTGCTTCAATATGATTTATTGAAGCGGAAAAAATGGGGAACTCGCCTGATCCGGCTGGCGGATTTAGAAATGCTTGAAAAATCATCCTACATATTGGCTGTCATTGGTGTTCCGATGCTGCTTTTAAGCTTAATCCTTGGCCTACAGTGGGCATTACTAAAGGTTCCTGGGATGCCGTGGTATGATATGAAAATTATTGGGTCGTTCCTGTTACTTACGGCCTACAGCATCTATTTATACTTGCGAATTGTGAAAAATCTTTCAGGGAGAAAATTAGCCATTTGGAATACAGCATCATTTTTAATTGTTTTAATTAACTTTTTTTTATTTAGTCAATTATCATCATTTCATTTATGGTACTCGTAAAACTAGGAGGCAGTCATGCGAAAAATTATTGTTGGTTCTAGACGAAGTAAACTGGCATTAACACAAACAAATTGGGTTATTGAACAGCTTAAAAAGCTTGACCCGCGTTTCGAATTTGAAGTAAAAGAAATCGTCACAAAAGGCGATAAAATTTTAGACGTTACCCTTTCAAAGGTCGGCGGTAAGGGTTTATTTGTAAAGGAAATCGAGCAGGCCATGCTTGATAAAGAGATTGATATGGCCGTTCATAGTATGAAAGACATGCCCGCTGTACTTCCTGAAGGTTTAATCATCGGCTGTATTCCTTTCCGTGAGGATCACCGTGACGCTCTTATTTCAAGAGCCCATGTAAAATTAAAAGATTTAAAGCCAGGAGCGATAATCGGTACCAGCAGTCTGCGCCGCAGTTCACAGATTTTAATTGAGCGCCCGGATTTAGAGATTAAATGGATTCGCGGTAATGTCGATACGAGATTAGCAAAGTTAGAATCTGAAGAATATGATGCGATTATTTTAGCGGCAGCTGGTCTTTCCCGCCTTGGCTGGACATCTGACGTTGTGACCGAATTTATTGATTCGGATGTTTGTATTCCTGCAGTTGGCCAAGGGGCATTATCAATTGAGTGCCGTGAAGACGACAAAGAACTACTCGAACTATTTAAAAAATTCACCTGTAAAAAAACTGAAAGAGCGGTTCGTGCCGAGCGTGCTTTCCTGCAAAAAATGGAGGGCGGGTGTCAGGTACCAATTGCCGGCTTTGCACGAATAGATGATGAAACCGATGAAGTGGTACTGAATGTATTAGTCGCTTCGCCTGAAGGCCATGATGTCTTCAAGGAAGAACTTCGCGGACAAAATCCAGAAGAGCTTGGAATTCAAGCTGCTGATTTATTAATTAAAAAAGGTGCCAAGGACCTGATTGAAAGGGTCAAACGGGAGCTCGAAGGTCAATGCTAAAATCCTTCCCTTTGCTTGATAAAAAAGTACTTGTTCCAAGAGGAAAAGATCAAGCGAAATCTTTCTCAGAGCTGGTTGAAAGGTACGGGGGGATTCCTATCGAAATTCCTCTTATTGCATTTCGTCCGATTGAAAAAAATCAGCGCCTTCAAGACTGTTTGAAGGCCCTTGATACATATGACTGGATTATTTTTACAAGTAATGTGACTGTCGAGACTTTTTTTTCTTTTAATAATGAAGTCGATACGAACTTTCCGAAAATCGCTGTGATTGGGAATAAGACTGCCGAGGTTTTGAAGGATAAAGGGCTTCGTGCGGAGTTTGTCCCCTCGGCGTATGTAGCAGAAGTGTTTGTTGATGAGTTTTTGCCATATATCAACAGCAGTTCACGGGTACTGCTCCCGAAAGGAAATCTCGCCCGGGAATATATCGCCAGAGCTTTGACAGAGGTCGGAGCTGAGGTGGATGAAGTCGTTATATATGAGACATATATGCCGGAGGAAAGCCGTGTAAAGCTGGCGCAGATGCTTGGTGACAATCAGCTAGATATCCTCACGTTCACTAGTCCATCCACTGTCGATCATCTGATGGATGTCGTGAAGGAAAATGTACTTCATGAGCAGCTGCGGAACTGTGTAATTGGCTGCATTGGGCCGATAACCGAGAAAAAGTTACTAGGTTATGGACTTGTGGTACATGCTTCTCCGGAGGAATATACCGTGAAAGAAATGATCAAAAGCACGATAGCTTATTTAGAGAATGAAGAGGAACTCTCTAAATAATAAGCCCGCAAGTAATACGGGGATATATGTAAGTCAACGCAAAATTTCTTAATTATGTTTAATCATATGGGGGGAAAAATAATGGAATTACAATTTTCACGTCATCGCCGTCTTCGTTCAAGTGCCAATATGCGCTCACTTGTAAGAGAAAATCACTTAAGAGCTGAGGATTTCATTTATCCGCTGTTTATTTATGAAGGTGAAAATATCCGTAATGAAGTATCTTCCATGCCGGGTGTATTCCAAGTATCGATGGATAATCTTAAAGCAGAGATGGATGATATCGTTGCTCATGGGATTAAATCGGTTTTGTTATTCGGGATCCCAAAGACGAAGGATGCGTGCGGTGCGCAAGCCTATCATGATCATGGTATCGTTCAGGTAGCAACACGTTACATTAAAGAAAACTATCCAGATATAATTGTGGTTGCCGATACTTGCTTGTGCGAATATACAGATCATGGGCATTGTGGAGTGGTTGAGGGAGAGAAAATCCTTAACGACGAGTCGCTTGAATTACTGGTAAAAACGGCAGTTGCCCAAGCTAAAGCGGGTGCAGACATCATTGCACCATCCAACATGATGGACGGCTTTGTTGCTGCTATTCGTACTGGTTTAGATGAAGCTGGTTTTACAGATATCCCAATCATGTCTTATGCCGTTAAATATGCGTCTGCATTCTACGGCCCTTTCCGCGAGGCAGCGGAGGGTGCGCCTCAATTTGGTGATCGTAAAACCTATCAAATGGATCCTGCGAACCGCATGGAAGCATTTAGAGAAGCAGAATCAGATGTTCATGAGGGAGCTGACTTCTTAATCGTCAAACCAGGAATGCCATACCTTGACATCGTTCGTGATATGAAAAATACGTTTAACCTGCCTATCGTTATTTATAATGTAAGCGGTGAATACTCAATGGTTAAAGCAGCTGCCCTTAACGGCTGGATTGATGAGAAAAAGACCGTGCTTGAAATGCTTATCGGTATGAAGCGTGCAGGTGCAGACCTCATTATTACTTACGCCGCAAAAGATGCGTGCCGCTGGCTTAAAGAAGAAGAGAAATAAACATTATTTGAAAAGAGGGAATAGAATGCGTTCGTATACAAAATCGATTGAAGCATTTAAAGAAGCCCAAAGCCTAATGCCCGGCGGTGTAAACAGTCCGGTTCGTGCCTTTAAATCCGTTAATATGAGTCCAATTTTTATGGAAAAAGGCAAAGGGTCAAAAATATATGATATTGATGGCAATGAATATATTGATTAT
This sequence comes from Neobacillus sp. WH10, assembly GCF_030123405.1. Lineage (GTDB taxonomy): Bacteria > Bacillota > Bacilli > Bacillales > Cytobacillaceae > Neobacillus. The sequence goes on along the minus strand of NZ_CP126110.1, from coordinate 4,063,186 downwards.
GTACTATCATGGGGTCCGCTTATTCTCGGACACTCCAACGACCGTGTCGTTGAAGCATTGAAAAAAACAGCGGAACAAGGTACTAGCTATGGAGCCCCGACATTATTAGAAAATAAATTAGCTCAGCTTGTGATTGAACGCGTGCCATCAATCGAAATAGTAAGAATGGTAAACTCAGGAACAGAAGCAACAATGAGTGCCCTTCGTTTAGCACGCGGCTATACTGGCCGTAACAAGATTTTAAAGTTTGAAGGCTGCTACCATGGCCATGGTGATTCGTTATTGATCAAAGCGGGTTCTGGGGTTGCTACACTTGGTTTACCAGACAGTCCAGGTGTCCCAGAAGGGATTGCTTCAAATACAATCACCGTGCCTTATAATGATCTTGAAAGTGTTAAATATGCATTTGAACAATTTGGCGAAGATATCGCTTGTATCATCGTTGAGCCTGTTGCCGGTAACATGGGACTTGTTCCGCCTCTTCCAGGATTTTTAGAAGGACTTCGTGAGATTACTTCCACAAATGGTTCCTTACTTATTTTTGATGAAGTTATGACTGGTTTCCGCGTAGGGTACAATTGTGCACAAGGCTATTTTAATGTAACACCTGATATTACATGCCTTGGAAAAGTGATCGGCGGCGGACTTCCTGTTGGTGCCTATGGCGGTAAAGCAGAAATTATGCAGCAAATCGCTCCAAGCGGCCCGATTTATCAAGCAGGAACACTGTCAGGGAACCCGCTTGCGATGACAGCTGGGCTAGAAACCTTAAGCCAGTTAACGCCTGAGCATTACAAGGAATTTATTCGTAAAGGCGACATACTTCAAAAAGGTTTTGAGGCAGCTGCTGAAAAATATGACATTCCAATTTCCTTTAATCGCGCTGGTTCAATGATTGGCTTCTTCTTTACAAATGAAGCAGTTATCAACTATGAAAAAGCGAAGTCCTCTAATTTGGAATTCTTTGCAGCCTATTATCGGGAAATGGCAAACCAAGGAGTGTTCTTACCACCGTCACAATTTGAAGGTTTATTCCTATCAACAGAACATTCTGATGAGGATATTGAAAAGACGATTAAAGCAGCTGAGATTGCTTTTTCGAAACTTAAATAATATGGTTGTGGACACCCACCTGGTTTTGGTGGGTGTTTTTTGTATGTATTGTTAGATGCCTAAATTGTTGAGTCAGTTCGTGAACTGGCTTACATGTTTAACTTTATGTTTGTGCTAAAAAGCAGTTTGGCGGAATTCATGGTAAGTTTGGCGGAATTCATGGTAAGTTTGGCGGAATTACGCTCCAAGTTAGCGGAATAAATCCAAAAATTGGCGGAATTACTCCAAAAGTTGGCGGAATTCCGCACATATCCGCGAAATTGCCCCACAGCTTATCAACTCAAACCCTCTTAATCTTCCCCCATCCAAGTTTTTGTACCTAAGACTCCAATTCTTTTCCCACCAACCAAGCGTTTTTTATCATAAAAAAAATACTTTCTTCATAAAGTGTAAGTGACATTGTGATTTTGCTTGGAAGATACGAAAGGAGGAGTCGCTTTGTCCCAGGAGAATCAATCGTGCCTGCGATTTTCCTTGGAGGAGTCGCTGTGGTTTAGAAAAGGACAGGAAGTCGAAGAGCTAATTTCGATTTCCCTAGACCCTGACATCACCATCCAGGAAAACGATCAGTACGTAACCATACGTGGTTCGCTGGAATTAACTGGCGAATATAAAAGTTACGAAGCAAGTGATGAAAACGAAGATGAGGGTTTTACTTCTCAAAAATTTGTAGAGAGGGTTACAGAACGTGAAGAAGAAGGCAACTGTGAATTTTCACATCGATTCCCCGTTGATATCACGATTCCGAATAATCGGATTCAAAGCATTTACGATATCGACGTCCTCGTAGAATCATTTGATTATTCCTTACCTGAACGCAGTTGTTTGAAGTTATCGGCGGAGCTTACCATCAGCGGTTTATACGGATCAGAAGAACAAGAACAACAAATGGAAGAAGAACCAGAGTACGAAGTGCTTCATCGCTCTGAATCTGAATACCATGATGATGAAGTAGAAGTCGAACAGCACGCAGTTCAGAGCAGTTACCAAGATAATTTCCTGTTCGAGGCAGAGGCAAGAAAACAGCAAGAAGAAGAGCCTATTGAAGTATTGCCGAAATTCCCGACCTTTAACTACCAGCCGCAGGTGGAATATGAAGATGAAGAAGATTTCGAACCTGCGTGGAACTTCCAAGAAGCAAGAAATGATGGCAGCAAGCATGAAGAGGTGGAAATAAAACAGGAAGTTGTGGTGGAAATAGATCCAGAGGAACATCATTTTGTGGAAAAACATACGGATGATGAAGAAAGTTCATCATCATCTTCTGATGATGTAATCAAAAAGGTAAAGAAAAAGCTGTCCCCAAAAAAGAAGAGCATGACGCTTACAGAGTTTTTTGCCCGGAAGGATGAAAGTTCAGGCCAAACAAAATTAAAGGTATGCATCGTGCAAAAAGGTGATACAGTTGATAGTTTGGCAGACCGCTATGATATTTCAGTTCAAAATCTTCTCCGTGTCAACAATCTGGAACTGAATCAAGACGTCTTCGAGGGTCAAGTTTTATACATTCCTGTAGCCCTTGCAAAAAAATAATCAAATGGCAAAAAAAGATGAGCGGGTTTCTTTGACCTGCTCAACTTCTTTTAAAAGTAATTCCTCCTTTTCTTTGAAAGAGAGATGAGTTTTCATGAATGACTCGAACCGAATAGAAACCGTTAGACCAATTTTAAAAAATTATCATATCGAACCTTATTTTGTTGAAGATTACGGCATTGTCCAAAAGATTTATTCAGACAAAGGAACCTTTGCCTTAAAAAAAGTCCCACCCACTATCGGGACTGATTTCATCCGCCATGTTCATCTTCTTTATCAAAAAGGGTTTAACCGGATTGTGCCAATTTATCCAACAATGGATGGCAGGTATGCCGTTTTATATGAAAATAATCTTTATTACCTCATGCCATGGATGCCGAACGATCAAAAAGAAAATCGTGAGTACAAAAACCATCAGCTTTTTCGCGAATTAGCAAGGCTCCATACTCTATCTGCCAAAGAAATAACAGTCAGCCAAGAAGAACGAACAGAGCATTATGAAAAGACGATTCAGCAGCTTGATAAACATCAAGAATTTCTTGATGGCTTCATTGATGAATGTGAAAAAAAGACCTATATGTCGCCGTTTGAATTGCTTTATTGCTTATATTACAACGAAATAAGGCAAGCACTACGCTTTTCAAAATCAAAATTTGAAGAATGGTATGAGAGCACAAAAGAAAATGACAAGGCCCGCAGTGTGATTACTCACGGGAAATTGTCATCAGAGCATTTTCTCTTCGATGACCAGGGCTATGGCTTTTTCATTAACTTTGAAAATGCCCGCTACGGCTCACCGATCCATGATCTCCTGCCGTATTTGTCACGTGCCTTAAATACCAGCCCAAAACGGAATGATACTGCTCTTGATTGGGTTTATCATTATTTTAAATACTTTCCGTTTAAAGAAGATGAAAAACTATTGTTCTACAGCTATTTATCTTTGCCGATCCCCATCATGCAAGTGGCAGAAAGCTATTACCGCAAGGAGCGGCCAAGGAATGAGATGAAATTTGTGAGCCAGCTGCAGCACCGCTATTGGCATTTAAAAAATTCCGAGTATATCGTGATGCGAATGACAGAAATCGAAAACCAGCAGAAACAAGCAAAAGAAGGAGCCCAACCGCAGTAAAACCTGCAAAATGGGCTCCTTAAATTATTTCAAAGTAAATTGAAATGGCAATAGCGATAAAAAACGATAACAATAACACATCAAAGACAGTAGGTAAAAAAATTGTTCGAATAAATTGGAAAATCACAAACGGTATAATTAATTGTCCACAAAATCTTCGAAACGTTCTAAACCAGGGACGGTGTTTGTTTTTATTAAAAAATCCTTTCACTGAAACCCCCCCTAAAAATATGACATTTATTTTCCACGCATTAACGGGCAGTAAGATCCCCCTTTTAAAACTTAAATATTCAAAATTGCGACTGGGATCAACTGCCTAAAATCCCGATTGGTGAGATACAGTGAAACTTGCCGATGTGCTTTTCATCGGCCTAGTTGAACCAATCGGGTTCGTATTGTCTCTTTATCAAGTCGATAGCCTTGATATTAGAGACAGTAGAACGGGACTAACAATAAGCGGGGGGAGGAAAAATCCCCCTGCTTATTGTAGTTTCACTATATTTATATTCAAAACCCCCAGTTTGTTCCCTTAAAAAAAGCATATAGTATAAAAAATAAAAAATTTGGCCATCCTGATTGACGTCAATCCCCTTTTTTGGGTAGTATATCTATATACTTAATAATAAAAGCAAAGATAGGGAAGAGTACGATGCCATCCTGCTTAAAGAGAGGGAAATCATTAGCTGGAAGATTTTCTAAGAGGAACGTCGGAAGGTCGCCCATGAGCTTCTTCTGTGAACGGATTGCAAAATCTTAGTAGTTGAAGACGGATGAAATCCGTTATCTGATTTAAGAGCCAATCATATTTCTGGATTGGAAAAAAGGTGGTACCGCGAAGCAAACTCCATTCGTCCTTTTATGACGAATGGAGTTTTTTGTTTTTCTCGGAAGGTAAAAAAAGGAGGAGTTTTAGATGGAAACAAAGGAAATAACAATGCCTACCAAATACGACCCGCTATCGATTGAAAAAGGGCGTTATGACTGGTGGTTAAAAGGTAAGTTTTTCGAGGCTAAAGATGATCAAGGGAAGCAGCCGTACACAATCGTCATCCCACCGCCAAATGTTACCGGAAAACTTCATTTGGGTCATGCGTGGGATACAACATTACAAGATATCATTACTCGTATGAAGAGAATGCAAGGCTATGACGTACTTTGGCTTCCAGGGATGGACCATGCCGGGATTGCAACACAAGCAAAGGTTGAAGAAAAGCTCCGCAACGAGGGTAAAAGCCGCTATGATTTAGGCCGTGAAAAATTCGTTGAGGAAACATGGAAGTGGAAGGAAGAATATGCTTCACACATCCGTCAGCAGTGGGCAAAGCTGGGCCTAGGCCTTGACTACAGCCGTGAGCGTTTCACCCTTGATGAAGGTTTATCTGATGCGGTTCGTGAAGTATTTGTAACCCTTTATAAAAAAGGCCTCATTTACCGTGGAGAGTACATTATTAACTGGGATCCTTCTACAAAAACAGCTCTATCCGACATCGAGGTCATATACAAGGATGTTCAAGGTGCTTTTTATCATATGAGATATCCATTAGCAGACGGATCAGGTCACATTGAAATTGCGACCACTCGTCCTGAAACAATGCTTGGTGATACAGCAGTTGCAGTACATCCGGAAGATGATCGTTACAAACACTTAATCGGTAAAACTGTAATCCTGCCAATCGTGGGCCGTGAAATCCCAATCGTTGGAGATGATTATGTTGATATGGAATTCGGTTCAGGTGCGGTAAAAATTACACCTGCTCATGATCCTAATGACTTTGAAGTCGGTAACCGCCACAATCTGGAGCGCGTTCTTGTAATGAATGAAGACGGCTCCATGAATGCGAAGGCCGGTAAATACCAAGGCTTAGACCGATTCGAATGCCGTAAGCAAATCGTCAAAGATCTTCAAGAACTGGGCGTTCTCTTCAAAATTGAAGACCACCTCCATTCTGTTGGCCACTCTGAACGCAGCGGTGCGGTTGTTGAACCATATCTTTCAACACAATGGTTTGTAAAAATGCAGCCGCTCGCAGATGAAGCAATTGCCCTGCAAAACAAAGAAAATAAAGTAAACTTCGTTCCTGACCGTTTTGAAAAAACATACTTACGCTGGATGGAGAATATCCGCGACTGGTGTATTTCGAGACAGCTTTGGTGGGGTCACCGGATTCCTGCTTGGTACCACAAGGAAACTGGAGAAGTATACGTTGGTCATGAAGCCCCGGCAGATGCTGAGAACTGGGAACAGGATAAGGATGTATTAGATACATGGTTCAGCTCGGCACTATGGCCTTTCTCGACCATGGGCTGGCCAAACAAAGAAGCGGCTGATTTCAAACGTTATTTTCCTAATGATACCCTTGTGACTGGATATGACATCATCTTTTTCTGGGTATCAAGAATGATTTTCCAAAGCATCGAGTTTACTGGCGAACGTCCATTTAAAGATGTTCTTATTCATGGTCTTGTTCGCGATGAGCAGGGACGTAAGATGAGTAAATCACTTGGCAATGGTGTGGATCCAATGGATGTCATCGAGAAATACGGTGCCGATGCATTGCGTTACTTCTTATCAACAGGAAGTTCACCAGGACAGGATTTACGCTTTAGTTTTGAAAAGGTAGAATCAACCTGGAATTTCGCTAATAAAATTTGGAATGCCTCCCGTTTCGCGTTAATGAATATGGATGGCATGACATACGAGGAAATTGATTTAAGCGGTGAAAAGTCGGTTGCTGATAAGTGGATTTTAACTCGATTAAATGAAACAATCGAACATGTAACAAGACTTTCCGAGCGTTATGAATTTGGTGAGGTTGGCCGTGCATTATACAATTTTATCTGGGATGACTTCTGTGATTGGTATATCGAAATGGCTAAGCTGCCGCTATATGGTGATGATGAAGCTGCTAAGAAAACGACTCGTTCGATTCTTGCCTATGTTTTAGACAACACAATGCGCCTGCTGCATCCGTTCATGCCATTCATTACCGAGGAAATTTGGCAAAACCTTCCTCACGCTGGTGAGTCGATTACGACAGCAGTATGGCCGGTGGTAAAACTAGAACTTTCCGATGACCAAGCAGCCCAAGAAATGAAACTGCTCATGGAAATGATTCGCTCTGTACGGAATATCCGTGCTGAAGTAAACACACCAATGAGCAAAAAAATCAAAATGCTAGTAAAAGCAAAGGATGAAACGGTTCTAAAAGCGATTGAGAACAACCGCAGCTATATTGAACGTTTCTGTAATCCAGAAGAATTGCAATTGGGTGTTGATATTGAAGTACCTGAAAAAGCAATGACCGCTGTAATAACAGGCTTAGAAATCATCCTTCCGCTCGAAGGCTTAATTAACATTGATGAAGAAATTGCCCGTCTTGAAAAAGAATTCGAGAAATTAAATAAAGAAGTTGATCGAGTTCAGAAGAAATTAAGCAATGAAGGATTCATGAAAAAGGCACCTGAAAATGTAGTTGCTGAAGAGCGCGCAAAAGAAAAGGATTATCTTGAAAAGAGAAGCATTGTTGAAACTCGTATTAAAGAATTAAGAGGATAATGAGAAGAGTGAGGCGAATCTAGCAATGGATTCGTCTCGTCTTATGAAAATCCTTTAAATAACAAACAGAATTCCGTCGGAATGGTCCAATTTTATGTGTGATGGTGCTATATCGGCGGTTTTCTGTGGTTTATCGTCTAACAAGAATGTTTTATCAGCGAATTTCCCACTTTTATCAGCGAATCAATCTGTTGAAGTAGAAAAAATAGATGGGGTGTTACAAAATGTTCACTACATATAATGAAGCCCTAGACTGGATTCATGGAAGACTAAGACTAGGAATAAAGCCTGGTTTAAAAAGAATGGAATGGATGATGGACAAGCTCGAGTATCCTGAGAGCAAATTAAAAGCAATCCATGTTGGCGGAACAAATGGCAAAGGTTCAACCGTCACTTTTTTGCGCTCGATACTTCAATCTGGGGGCTATACAGTAGGTACCTTTACTTCACCGTATATTGAACAGTTTAACGAGCGGATTAGTATCAATGGGAGATCAGTCAGCGACGAAGAACTTTTACAGCTGGCAAATATGATTCGTCCATTAGCAGATGAGCTAGAGGAAACAGAGCTTGGGGGTCCGACTGAATTTGAGGTCATTACTGCGATGGCGTTCTATTATTTTGCCAATATTAGAAAAGTAGATATTGTGATTTTTGAGGTAGGTCTTGGTGGAAGATTTGATTCAACCAATATTATTCAACCACTTGCCTCTATCATTACAAACATCGGTCTCGATCACACCAATATACTTGGGAAGACGTATGAGGAAATCGCCTTTGAAAAGGCAGGAATTATTAAAGAGGAGACACCAATTTTTACAGCGGTCAAACATCCAGGAGCGCTAAAAGTGATAGAAGAGCAGGCAGAAAAGAAATCAGCGCCAATTTTTAGATTAAATCAGGAATTCACGATAAGTGGACATGAATCATTAGCAAGAGGCGAAGTGTTTACATTAATAACAAAACTTCAATCACTTGAGCAGTTAGAACTCAACATGATTGGCCAGCATCAAACGGAAAATGCATCACTAGCCATACTTGCCGCCCAATACTTAAATCAGATTGGCTTATTCACAGTCACTGAGCAAGCAATTCGAGTCGGATTAAAGCAAGCGTTTTGGCCTGGAAGATTTGAAGTTCTCTCAGAAAACCCACTCGTGATCATTGATGGCGCCCATAATGAAGAAGGAATAACTGCGTTAACCCATGAACTATCTACCAGATTCAATGACCGAAATATCCATATTGTATTTGCTGCGTTAACGGATAAAAAGCTTGATGAAATGATTGGTAAACTTGATAAAATTGCAAACCAAATTTCATTTGTCAGCTTTGATTTTCCACGTGCGGCCAAAGCGGAACAACTGCTTAACATTAGTCAATCTCAGAATAAAATGGCAGTCGATCATTGGCAATCCTACCTCTTACAAGAAATAAAAATGTTAAAAGCTAGTGACATGTTAGTCGTGACGGGTTCCCTCTATTTTATTTCAGAAGCGAAGCCGCATATCTGTAAATATCTGAAAAATTAAACCTTTTCCTTATGACAATGTCTATTATAAATGGTAAAATAATGTTATCTTGAATTAAGCATATTTGTCGGGGTGGGGGATTAGGATGGATGTAAAACCGCAAATGAAACAAGCGATTTTTCTTGTATGGATCTTGATGGTTCCTGCAGGATTGTGGTTCACCTATAATAATTATCCTCCTAATATCTCTGTAAATTGGTTAGATCTTTTGGCATTTTTACTATTAACCTCAATAGTAGCCGCGGTGCCGATTGTTATTAATAATATGTTCATTTTTTTAATCCAATGGGTAGCTCTTGCTACCTTTTTGCGCTTTGGTTTATTTGCCGAAATTATTTTTGCTCAGATAGCTGTCGTTGTTTTACTACTTAAGTTAAGGATCCTTCGAAAGGGAGAATTATTTAGGCTGCCGCTTAATTTAAATATGTTTTTTTTAGTTTCCTTTATCAGCGGCATGATTTATTACATTCTTGGCGGGCAGACAGGCCCAAACTTAACCCATGATCCCCGTTCATTGTGGCTTGCAGTTTTATATGTAGTCCTAAACTATTTTCTAAATCAAATCATGGTTTCTTTCAATCTTTTTTTTATTTATAAAATTAAAAAATCCTTTTTTGGCAAGGATTTTTTCGTCGAGACAGTAACAACATTAATCACACTCCCAATTGGTTTTGTGTTGTACATACTTTATAATCAAGTAGGGTTAATAGGTCTATTGTTTGTGGGAATTCCATTTGTCAGTCTATCAATTATATTTAATCTCTATTATTCAAGTGAAAAAATAAATGAATATTTACAGAAGGCTTCAGAGATCGGTCATCAGATGGCGGAGCGTTTGTATGTAGATGATGTCCTGGATCTGTTTATTCAGAAACTGAGTGAAATGCTGCCTGTTGATTATTCTTATATACTGGAGGCTGACGGCGAAGTACTAAAATTGATTCGTCGAATGGAAGCCGGTTTAGTAATGCCAAACGAAAGCCTTTCTTTGAAAAAACAAGAAGGGATTTGCGGGATGGTTTGGTCGAAACAAAAAGCCCTCTTATTTACATCAAGGAAAGAATGGCAACAGTATACTACTGATAACATTCCGAATGATGTAGAAAGTATTATAGGTGTACCGATTATTAGAAGTAAAAAACTAATCGGGGTGTTATTGCTTGCTTCTAAGCAAAAACGAGCCTATGAAAAATCGCAGCTGATGATCATTGATATACTTTGTTCGCATTTTGCGGTTGCAATTGAAAACGCCAATAATTTTGAACAAACCAAAAGGCAAAGTGAACGCTGTGCCTTAACAAATTTATTTAATTATCGCTACTTTGAGACGTTGCTGACTGAGGAGTTCAAAAAAGTAGCTAATTTTGAGCGAAAAATATTATCGTTAATCATCCTTGATATAGACCACTTTAAACAAGTAAATGATACGTATGGTCATCAAAGCGGAAACGAAATTCTTCGTGAACTCGCAGGCAGATTAAGAAAGCTTGTCGGAGGCCTCGGAACGGTTGCGCGGTATGGCGGCGAAGAATTTGTTGTTCTTTTACCGGATATGTCGAAAGTAGAAGCCTACCAAATGGCAGAACAAATTAGAGAAATGGTATCTAATTGGCCATTTACACTGCAACAGTCCTTGGAATTAGGCAATAACCAACAGAAGATCATGATTACCGCCTCAATTGGGGTTGCCACGGCACCAGAAGATGCGGAGGATTCATTGGCGTTGATTAGGCATGCTGATCGGGCTCTTTACGTGGGGGCTAAGCGTGCTGGCCGGAATCGGGTGGCGGAGTATTCGTCTTGTTAAAAAGAGGTGTGTCCAAGTTGTTTTTTACAACTGGTCACACCTCTTTTTATATTGTTAATTATATTCAACATCATTTATGACTGTGTTTACATTATCTCCCCATTTAATGTTAAATTCCGGTGGTATTTGGGTTCCGCATTCTTTAATAAATGTATCGAGAGTAACTGTATAATTAAATTTCTCTTTATGGTTTTCCCATACTTGACCTAAAACATATAACTTACTATTAGAATCAACTGAAATATTTTTAGCTGATAAATTTCCTTTCACGCACATCTTTGAGGAAGAGAGAATATCTAAATTGTGATCTATTGTTGCATCAGCTCCACCAACATATACAAGGGAATTATTCGCAAGCTCTAGATTTTGATTAACATATAACGTTTTATTAACGAGTATTTTTGATGTTCCACCAATTTTTACATTTTGCATAAATGTAGCATGATCTTTTGTTTCTATAACTACATTTGCTCCACTATTCATATTTTTGTGGATGGTAATCGCACCATCCGCATGTATTTTAACATTCGTTTTATTGTTTTCATTGCCATTTCCATCTAGGTTTAATGAACCTGTAGTGAAAATTGTTTGGTTATCCTTAATATTGTTATTCCCTGAAAAATTTCCATTCCCGTCAATATAAACATTATCACAATCCAGCGTGTTACATCCTGATGTTAGTTTGATTGTATCGAATGTTGGAAGCTGGTGATTATTACCTTCATCAACTGTTGCTTGATTAATAATAGAATCAAGGTCGATACTCATCTTCGCAAAAAGTGTCGTTTCCTTTTTATTATCGGTACCAACGACTTTAAAGCTTAAATTTACTTTATATGATTTCGGATCAGCAGTAGCAGCAAATTCCTTCATATAAAATGGAGCATTACTAGGAGTTACGATTGGTGTATTATGAAGAATATATGCCATTTTTTTGGCAGCTTCTTTTTTAAAGTTTGGTATTAGAGAACTATTATTTTTAATATAATCATTTACATCTTGCTGTTTTGATTCAAATGTTTTTTGAATTTCAACCTGGTAATAAGAAATCCCCATTTCAGCTGCAGCAACAGAGCGAGATTTCTTCTCCACCACTTGATTTTGTTTCACACTGCTAAATGCTTGACCCATGAAGGCGAGGGAAATAATCATAAAAACTACTACAACTAGTAATACAGTTACTAATGAATATCCTTGTTCATTCTTTAAATGATTCATTGGTAATCAACACCTTTCACTCGATAGAGAAATGTATCAATAATTATGCTGTTTTTTGAATTATTCATATCACTTACACTAATTTTTAAAGAAACGTCATTTGCGATTTTATTTGGTTCTATTGTACTGGGCCCTGAACCTTTTACATTATTAATCTCAAGTATTTTAAAGCAAATATTAGGGTGATTAAAAACTTGTTCTTGTGGAGGAGTTTTAGTAAGATTTGTGACTTTTATTGCACAATTTTCACTTTTAATCTCATACTTAATAAGTGTTTGATGAGTCTTTTTCAAATTGGTAAATAAAATATTTGATTCTTGCAGCATAAAATTCTTCGAGATCGCTTTTTGCGAATAATTATAGCCTTGAAAAAAAACACTCCAAATAGTAACACTTATTAAGGAGAGAATTGTTAGTGTGGCTAACACCTCGATTAGTGTTAACCCACTTTCATCCCGCTTCAATAATATCATCCCCTATCTTTTTACATATCCGAATGTTTCACTAATGACACTGCCATTTTTTTTATTTAATAGCTGTACAACAATAGAATTTACGCTAGATAATCTAGAACTCGTTTCAGGAGATTTTTTAATTTTTATATGTACGTTATAAATATCTTTAGATGTTTCAAAATAATAATAAGTATCATCAAAGTTGAATTTATTATAAACAACTTTCGGATCTGTTGAAGTAAAGCCAGTACCGTGGTCCGTTTTAACAAGAAACCATTTCACATCACTTGATTCCTGCCAATTAATGAGTATTTCTTTCGCAATATTAATAGCTTCCGTTTTATTTTCATTTTGATTGTTTATAAGTCCCATTTGTGGAAAAAACCTTATTACAGACAAAAAGATAATTGAAAGTAGAACAATTGATGCAAGAACCTCTATAAGAGTAACACCTTTTTCATTCCGAATAATTTCCATTTAGATCCTTCCTTAATGATAGAAATAGTAGGTTAATATTTTAGTTATTTTTACCTATGAATATTATCCTACTTCTTTTAAAATAGTTAATAGTATTATACAATATTTAGTAGGGGAATTTCGTCTAATTTTTGGATAAACCAACAAAATATTTAAAATTTTGAAAGAAAATGTAATTTAATAGGATAAAAAGACTAAAAAGGGGAGTGGATGAATGGAAACGATGATATGGGCCATTGGTTCTATGGTTGCCCTTATGTTAATCATATCTTTTTTACCTTTAGGATACACGCTAAAGGGGAAGTTTTTTGTCGTAATAGCTAGTTTTATGTTATCTCTCGGAGGTCTTGCCGCAGCCTCAACCTTTCCATTATGGCAAACTGCATTAATGCTTTTTGGACTCATCTTTTTTACTGCATATTTTATGAATAACCGTATGGGAACATTAATATACCAGGAAAATTCGGTAGCTGAAGAAGTATTTGACGAAGGAGTACATTATTATAATTCAGAAAATCGAGAAGATAACAATTTGGTGGAAATTGACGAAGAATTAGCATTACTTGCTTCTTCCACTATTAATTTAGAAAAAGATACAGCGAGTGAACGGAGTCTTTCTCCAATAATGTCGAATATTGAAGAAATAGTTAATGATAAGCCTGAAATAGTGGATGAGGATATTACATTTTTACTGGAAAGAAATACTGAAATAGAAGTAAACGAGGAATTGGAAGAAACAAATTTAGAAAACCGTTATTTATCTGAAATTGAAAGTTTACTAGAAATTGAAATAGAAAAAGCAGAAGCAGTTGAAGATGACATGCTAGAAGAACTTCATGACCTACCAGCTATTTCTTTTGAAGAAAAAGAACATGATCAGATTGTTGTTACGGATGAAGAGTCTTTAGATGACACAATATTCGATTTCCTCCTTACGAAAAAAGAAATAGCAGTAGATCGTGAAGATATACATAAAGAAATAGAAACGAAAAGTCAGGTAAGCATGCAAAAGTAACGAATTAACTCAATAAATCTACTCATTTTCAATTGGAGATTTATAAAGGGTTTGAAAGGAGGCAGGAAACTTGGGGAAGAATCAGCAAATGATTAAATTGTTCATTGTACTGTTCCTGTGTACATCATTTATTTTCAGCTTTTCTCATTTTGGCGCGAAAGCAGTTGAAAATATAACAAACTCTGATGAAAAATACGCTGCTGGGACCTCCATTGGTGAATTGGATGTATCAGGAAAAACAGTTGATGAAGCGATGAATCTTCTAGAGGAAAAGCATGTTGAGTGGATGAAGGATACATCCATTGAACTACAATATGGGGAAAAGACGGTTTCGATTGATCTTAACCAATTCCATTTGGATACAAAACAAACAGTCGATTCACTAAAAGATGGCAAAAGAAATCCTGCTTTCATTACCATTCAGAAATTACAGGTAGAAGAACAGATAGAAACTATTTTTCCTCAATTGAAAATCAGCGATATTGACCTTGATAAACTTGTGAATAGTCTAAATGAGATCGCATCACGTTTCGAAAAAGGTTCCAATTCTATAAACCTCTATAATGATTATTTATTAGCCGATCATATCAAAAAGGATGCAGTAATAAATACCGCAGTTGTTGAAATGAAGGATGTTCCTGTTGATTTACAAGCTGTTATTGAGAAAAATCCAACCATTGAAATTCCAGAGGAATCAACATTTTCATTATTAGATTTTGCTAAGAAAAAGAAGATTGAAAAAGTAGATTCACTTAATGTAATCGCAACAGGAATCTACCAGACTGTTTTGCCATCAAATTTTTCGATAGTAGAAAGAAATATAGGAAGTTCTCTTCCGAATTATGCAAACCTAGGATTTGAAGCGAGAGTAAATCCAAGTAATCATACGGATTTTATTATAAAAAATCTAAGTAAGACAAAGTATATTTTAGAATTAAATTTGGACGTCAACAAATTAAAGATTACCTTAAAGGGTGAGAAGCCGCTTTACAATTATAAAATCAGCTTAAAAGATGAGCAAAAGTTAAAGCCTAAGACAATTGTTCAATATAGTCCTTTTCTTCTACCTGGAAATACAAAGATCCGGACGATCGGGACTGAAGGTCTCATCGTTAAGGTATACAGAGATGTATACCAAGGTGAACAGTTCCTTAAAAGCGAATTCATTTCCGAGGATTATTACCCGCCAGTTTACCAAGTAGATTTACAGGGGTTGGAGGGAAGTAAGGAGAATACGACTAAAGCTCCTGAAGGGAATCAGGCAGGTTCCACTAATAATAACCAGACAACAGATAATTCTAATCAAACAACATTACAATCTAATACCGAAAAAGAGAATGACAGTGACTTATGGGGTAAACCAAATGAACAACCAAAATAAAAGCAGGGATAAAAAAATGAGACAATCACGAAAAAAACTTGGTGATTTGTTAATTGAAGAAGGTCTAATCACACCCGAGCAGCTTGAGTCCACCTTAGAAGAAAAGGAGCAGAACCAAAAGCTTGGTGAAGCCTTGCTGCAACGGGGGTATTTAACAGATCAGCAGTTAGTTGAAGTACTTGAATATCAGCTTGGTGTACCGAGTATTAGCCTTTTCCAATACCCATTTGATACAAGCCTTTTTTCACTTATCTCAAAAGAAACGGCTAGAAGGAATTTAATTATTCCGTTAAAAAGAGAAGGAAACAAGCTGTTTGTAGCGATGGTTGATCCAATGGATTTCATCGTGGTAGACGATTTGCGCTTATCAACCGGATTTCAAATTGAGACAGCGATTGCCACAAAAGACGACATATTACGTGCGATTAATAAATATTACAATATTGATGAAGGATTAGAAGAATTACTCGATGACTTGCCGCTAAATGAGCGGGGACGGGAAGACGATGTTACCGACCAAGATGCTCCCATTGTTCGACTGGTTAATTTACTGTTGTCGAATGCAGTGATCCAAAAGGCAAGTGATATCCATATTGACCCGCAGGAGACAAAGGTGGTTGTTCGGTACCGAGTTGATGGTGTACTACGTGTTGAACGGGTTTTACCGCGACAAATGTTAAGCGTGTTAACCGCTAGAATAAAAATAATGGCTAACCTTGATATTACCGAACATCGGATTCCTCAAGATGGGCGGATTAAGCTCACTCTTGACTATCATCCGATTGATCTTCGTGTATCAACGCTTCCAACTGTATATGGCGAGAAAATAGTTATGCGGCTCTTAGATATGGGGGCTGCTTTAAATGACTTAAATAAGATTGGATTTAACTCACTTAATTTAAAAAGGTTTAGTGAATTAATTGAACAGCCGACAGGGATTGTTCTCATTACAGGCCCAACAGGTTCAGGTAAATCCTCAACCCTTTACGCAGCACTAAACAAACTAAACAGTGAAAAAGTAAATATTATCACAATCGAAGATCCTGTCGAATATCAATTAGAAGGCATCAATCAAATTCAGGTTAACCCAAATGTTGGAATGACCTTTGCGGCTGGACTTCGCTCCATTCTCAGGCAGGATCCGAACATAATTATGGTTGGGGAAATTCGTGATAAAGAGACGGCAGAAATTGCAGTGCGTGCCTCCTTGACAGGACATTTAGTGTTAAGCACCTTGCACACGAATGATTCATTAAGTACCGTTACAAGGCTAATTGATATGGGGGTTGAGCCGTTTTTGCTTGCTTCCTCGCTAAGTGGCATTGTGGCACAACGGCTTGTCCGCAAGGTATGCCGTGATTGTGCAGAGGTTCAAGAACCATCAAAGCGGGAAATGGAGATTTTTGCAAGGCGCGGCATGAAAGTTGATAAAATAACTCGAGGCAAAGGCTGCTCCTCATGTAATATGACTGGTTATAAAGGAAGGATTGCTCTTCACGAAGTACTGGTAATTAATGATGACATGCGAAGGGTGATTATGAATGATGATTCTTTTCAGAAGCTTAAAGAGCATGCGGTTAAAAATAAAACCATCTTTTTGATTGATGATGGGTTATTGAAAGTAAAACAAGGCTTAACCACAACTGAGGAAGTTTTACGTGTAGCCATTCTGGAGTAGGAGTATGTATACATGAAGGAAAAAATCGAAAATATACTGAGAGCAGCGCTTGAATTTAAAGCTTCTGATATTCATATAACAGTAGGAGCACCGCCTGTATTTCGGATACATGGTGAAATAAAACGATATGGTAAAGATGTATTGCAGCCTGTAGACACAGAGGAAATTGCTAAACTAATCGTACCTGAAAACATGTGGGACTTATTTAAAGAGAAAGGTGAGCTCGATTTCTCTTATGCCCTTCAAGGTGTAGCGCGCTTCCGTGTCAATGCATTCCATCAACGGAAAAGTATCTCCCTGGCCTTAAGGGTAGTTCCGTCTAAAACTCCGACTTTGGAAGAGTTAGATTTACCAGAAATCATCTCCAAACTAGTGGAGAAACCACAGGGACTGATCCTTGTTACAGGACCAACGGGAAGCGGTAAGTCAACAACTCTTGCATCAATGATTGATTATATGAACAAAACGATGCGCAAGCATATCATTACACTTGAAGATCCAATTGAATATCTACATAAACATGGAAATTCAATAATCGACCAACGCGAAGTCGGTTTTGACACAAAATCGTATGCTAATGGATTAAAGGGGGCACTTCGCCAAGACCCAGATGTCATTCTTGTCGGTGAGATGCGTGATTTAGAAACGATGTCAATCGCAATCACAGCAGCAGAAACAGGACATCTTGTGTTAGGAACACTCCATACTTCAAGTGCGCCAACAACCATCAACCGTATCATTGATGTCTTTCCATCAGGACAGCAGCCGCAAATACGGACCCAGCTTGCTTCGGTATTGGTTGGCGTCATTTCGCAGCGCTTATTTCAGACAGCAGATAGAAAAGGCAGAAAAGCAGCAACAGAAATACTAGTCAACAATCCTGCGATTGCCAATTTAATTCGAAATGAAAAAATACACCAAATCCAAAGTACGATGCAAACGTCCCGTGCTCAGGGAATGCATACGTTAGAAATGAGCATTAAAGATTTACTGGATCGCGGTCTTATTCACAATGAAGCGGCAGCACAATATTTGCATGAAAAGATGATGTTAAATGGCTAGATTTAAATATGAAGGGCGTGACCGTAGCGGAAAACGGCAGGGCGCCGTTACCGCAGCTTCTAGACGTGAAGCAATGGTCAAGCTGAAAGAAGATGGGATCAGGGTCATTGAAATAAGTGAAGTCCCTGAAACCCTTATGACAATGGAGATTACACTTGGGAATCCAGTGAAACTACAGCATTTTGTTATTTACTTAAGACAATTTGCCACACTTTTAAAAGCAGGTGTGACGGTTGTTGAGGCGACAGGCATTCTTGCTTTTCAAACAGAAAGTAAAGGATTAAAGAAGGCTTTACTTAACGTTGAACAAGAGTTACGTGAAGGGAACCCATTCTCAGAGGCAATCTCTAAGCACAAAAAAATATTTTCCCCCATGTTTATCAACATGGTTAAAGCAGGAGAAGTCAGTGGAAACATGGATGAGACGCTCGAAAGCCTGGCAGAGGATTTTGAAAAACAGCACTACACCAAACAAAAGATTGTTTCAGCTCTTACATATCCACTTGTCATTGGAATACTTGCAATTTGTGCGGTTATTTTTTTACTAGTATCTGTTGTACCGACGTTTGTTAATATGTTTGCGGATATTGGGGCAGAGCTGCCGGCAATAACCAAATTTGTTTTAGCTTCAAGTGAATTTATGCAATCATTCTGGTGGTTAATTGCACTTATTATCATCTTTTTTATCCTATTGTTTATGTCTATTAAAAAAAATAAGCAAACAAAATACTATTTAGATTACGCACTTCTAAAAATGCCGATATTTGGTAAAGTGATACAGAAAGCAGCATTAGCACGAATGATGAGAACGCTCAGCACATTATTTTCAAGTTCTGTTCCGATTCTTCAAGCCATGTCGATAGTTGAAAAAGTCGTCGGAAATGAAGTGATTTCGAAAGTAATTCGTGAATCACGTGATTCTCTCGAAAAAGGTCGTTCCATGACGGAGCCAATGACAAGTCACTGGGCCTTCCCGCCGCTAGTTACTCAGATGATCTCAATTGGTGAGGGAACAGGGGCGTTAGATGCGATGCTGTCGAAGATTGCTGAATTCTACGAGAAAGAAGTAGAACAAGTAACAGACAGACTTAAATCCTTAATTGAACCGATTATGATAGTTCTTTTGGCAGGGTTAGTGGGTGTCATTGTTCTGTCAATTATGATGCCAATGTTCTCAATGTTCGACCAAATGAGCTAAAAATTGCATAAAAATAAAAATTGAGACAAAATTTGCTAAAATTCTCTTTTCATTAGATGACAATTATTGTATACTCATAGAGAAATAGTACTAGGTTAAAAGAACTAGAAGGAGATGTTGAAATGGTAGAAAGTTTACGTTTAAAGGTTAAGGAACAAAAAGGTTTTACTTTGATTGAATTGCTTGCAGTTATCGTTATCTTGGGGATTATTGCGGCGATTGCGATTCCGGCTATTTCTAATGTTATAACCAAATCAGACAATAAAGCTAAAGTCCAAGATGCTTTACTAATTATTGATGCTGCTAAGCTATATGTTGCTGATAACCGCCCAACTGCTGCTACAACTAGTTTAACTAAAGATGGTGCGAATAGTACTACTAGTTTAGCGAATTACCTTGATCGTGTTAAAGATGATGGTTTTACGGTAACAGTGGATTATACTGCATCTACAGGTGTATACACATATAAGATTAAGGACCATGAAGGATGTAAAGTGGTAAGTAAAGCAACATCTCCAGCGAAATCGGATGAAGTTTCTGAGAAAGCTTTAATAGACTTTGTAAATCCATGATAACTAGTTTAATGTTTATTTACGGTCTTCTCCTTGGCTCCTTCTTTAACGTAGTCGGCCTTCGAGTCCCATTAAAACAATCAATTGTTACACCAAGATCAGCATGTCCGACTTGCGGGCATCAGTTGACACCATTTGAACTCATCCCAGTGTTTTCATACATAATTCAAGGGGGGAAATGCCGCGGCTGTCAGTCGCGGATTTCTCCTGTTTATCCAATAATGGAATTACTTACGGGAATTCTTTTTGCAACAGCACCTATAGTTGTTGGATGGTCTGTAGAGTTATTAGTTGCCTTATCACTAGTATCGATGCTAATGATTATCGTTGTTTCAGATATAAACTATATGATCATCCCTGATAAAATTCTAATCTGGTTTGCAGGGCTTTTTTTATTGGAACGGATTTTTTTGCCGTTATCTCCATGGTGGGATAGCCTCATTGGAGCTGTTACAGGTTTCCTTGTTCTTTTTGTGATCATGTTTGTCAGCAAGGGCGGGATGGGCTTTGGTGATGTGAAGCTCTACGCCGTTCTTGGTTTTGTATTAGGCTTTAAACTTGTACTTTTATCATTTTTTCTCTCAACCTTATACGGTGCAGTAATAGGCGGCTTGGCCATGCTTTTTAAAATAGTTAAGAAGCGTCAGCCGATTCCATTTGGACCATTTATTGCAGCAGGAACATTGACAGCCTATTATTGGGGACCGGATTTAATTGATTTATACCTGCGGTTTCTTACTCAAGGATTTTAACTAAGGGGTTTTTGTATGACTTTTTCTCTATTTACACCCAAAAACCGAATTATCAACTTGGTATTAAATGACCATTCCATTCGTTTTCTTGAATTGAAGCAAACGGACCCTCCCTCTGCACAAAGATGGAGTGAAAGGTTTCTCCCACCGGGCATTATTAGTGATGGAAAGATAGCTGATATTGATTCCTTAACGACCATTTTGGAGGAGTGTATCGATGAATGGAAGATGCGGAGACGCTCAATCCGTTTCTTAGTACCAGATCCACTTGTTATTATTAGAAAAGTCTCTATCCCTGTTGAAATTCAGGACGATGAAATAAAAGGGTATTTGTACTTGGAGCTTGGGTCAAGTATCCATTTACCATTTGAAGAACCAGTGTTTGATTATTATCGACTATCGGAAAATGAAAAAACAAAGAATCTACTTCTTTTTGCTGCACCGGAACATCATGTAATGGAATATGCGAACTTATTTTCAAGCTTAAAGCTAAATCCGATCGCCGCTGATATTTCACCGCTTGCACTTTATCGTCTATACCATCAACTAAGTCAAGTTGACCAAAATGAAATTCTTTTTACTGTTCACTTTGACTTGACTAGTGTAAATTTATGTATTTTCGAAGGTAGTGCACCTGTTGTTATGCGACCGTTTGCATTGTCTTTTGAACATGATAAATGGGACATTAAAAGGGATAGCAGGGGATTAATGGAATGTAAATATACTAGTGATGCAGAAGAATTAGTAGTCCAATTTGAAGATATTTTTAATGAAATAAATAAGCTAATAGATTTTTATCGTTATACGTTAAATAAAGAAAAACAGGATATTACAAAGTTTCTCTTAAATGGCGATCATCCGATGCTTGAAGCAATAGTTGAGGAAATGAGAGAGAGATTTGAAGTGCCTGTAGAACTAATTTCGTTTGAAACAAAAGGTAAAGCAGGAAGCGTACCGTCTAATCTGTTACTTTCTTTAGGTCTCGCCTTAAAAGAGGTGCAGTGATGCTAGTAGAAATTAACCTGCTTCCTCAAAAAGAACCAAAAAAATATAATTTTATTATCACACTATCTTGTTTACTTGTAGTCTTTGTTTTAATTGCTGGGTTTTATTTTTGGCAAACCCAATCGATAAAAGATGAGTTGGCCTCAATAGACAGTCAAATTTCAATGACAAAAAAAATTACTGAAAAAGAAGAGCAAAAAAGTAAAAGGATAGAATCTTCAAGCTCTGTAGGTCAATTAAAAAGTGCAATCGAATGGGCAGAAAATTATCCCATCCAGACGATTCCTGTCATGCGTCACCTAACTTCTTTGCTTCCGGAGCGTGGTTTTATTCAAAGCTTTGGATATACCGAGGAAGGTACGATCACGCTAACAGTCCAGTTTGATAGTGCACGTGAAGCTGCATACTTTTTAGAACATCTCAATCAATCAAAATGGATTGAAGATGCAAGTTTGAGTTCATTATCTGCAGCGGCCGATACAAATAAAACAACTTCTGACGGCTCAACTACAGGTTCTACAACTAACACAACAAACCAGCCGAATACAACTGATCAAAATCAAAGCACAACCGGTCAGGATCCTAATGGAGCAACTGCTGATGCTGGAAATCAGACGAATACAGCCGCAGGAACTGCAGCTAACCAAAATAATAATACAACGGCAGATCCTAATACAGGAAATAACCCGAGTAATGCCGCAACAACATCGGGAACGACAGTAAGTGAGAATACAAATATTCTTCCTCGCTATTCAGGCCAATTTGAAATAAAGCTGAATAAAGCGTTTGTGAAGGAAAATATCAAAAAGAGCAAGAAGGATGAGAAAGGGGTGGCTGGTTCATGAAGCTTCGTTTCTCAAAAAGAGACAAACTAATTCTTGGAGCCGGCGCTCTTTTGTTAGTTTTACTCATCGTTTATGCTCAGTTCTTTTCCCTCTCACCATTGAAATCAGATTTAGGAATGAAGAAGCAGACCTTAACAACTTTACAAAAGCTATTGGATGTAGTTAGTCAAAACAAGGCTGAAGATACCCAAAAAACGGCTGAAGATACTCGGGAATTGCAAAAGGTCTTGCCTGTAAAGCCTTTACAGGAACAGCTTCTTTTAGATTTAGAAAAGGCGGAAACACTTTCAAATAGTAAGATTAGTTCGATAGGCTTTTCAAAAGAGGATGCGAATACAGCTGCTGAACAAACAAATGCTGAAAATACAAATGGTCAACAAACTGCCGGAAGTCAAGATGCGGCTAATAAAACTGCTGCTAATCAAGGGACGACAAATCAGGATGCATCTGCTGACAAGAAACCGGACCCGTCTCAACCTGCTGCCCTTAAGAAGCTGACCGTTTCGTTGAGTGTTGAATCACCAACCTATAAGGATTTTGAAAAGTTTATTGAAACCTTAGAATCTTTAAAGCGGATTGTCGTGGTAGAATCGATTAGCTATACAGGCGGTCAAGAGATAACTAGTTTGGAGCAAGAAGTTAAACCAATAAGCTACAGTCTGACGATTTCTGCTTTTTATATGCCTAATTTAGCTGACTTGGCGGCAGATCTTCCAAAAATCGACGCACCTGCACCGGCTGGAAAAGATAATCCATTAAGCGAGTTTCCTGCTACGACACAAACACAACCTTAATTAACAACATGGCGAACTAACAAGTAATTTGGCGAAAGTCTACGATAACAAGACGACAAAAGTCTTGTTATTTTTTTTTGCCTTTATGATAGGATGAAACAAATTACCCGTCGGAAGAGAGAGGAGTACAATTAGTGGACAAGCCTAAAAAAGGCAATACAATTAAGATCAAATTAAATGCTGAAACCCAGTCTATTCAGGATGAACCGAAAAAAAGTGAGCCGGAAGCGAGCATCGAGCCTGTTACAAGAGTGATAAAAATAGATTCGACTAAGTTAGATTCAGATGTTTTTGGGGAGACGGCAGCAGCCCAGGAATCTGTCGATAAAAGCTTTGACTGGATTATTCCTGAATCCTCAGAAAATGATATAGAAGAATTTACTATAGTCAGCAGCAACACGCCAAAGAAAGGTAGCGTACCTAAAATAATATCCTTTTCATCCAATTCTAAGAAGAAGAATGGCCGGCCGCTAGGATCCATCGTCATTTCAGGTATTTTTGCGATCCTGATTGGTACAACGATAGGTATTGTTATGCTAAAGCTGTTGACAACAGGACCTTCTGAAAAGACAGTAACTGAACCACCTGTTGTGGAAGAAAAAGGTGGGACTGAAGAGAAACCTGCTGCTGGTAAGACGACATCTGCAGACCTAAAGCAACTAACTGCCTATGTCATTCAAGGTGGTGTATTTTCTTCGAAGGGTGGTGCCAAGGAAACTTCTTCACAGTTATCTTCAAAGGGTGTTCCATCCCAATTGGTAGAAATGGATGGGAAACAATATTTATTCCTCGGTGTAGCGGATTCAATCGATACAGCGAAATCACTTGGCACCAAATTTAAAGAAAATGGAGTAGAGGATGTATTTGCCAAGCCGCTTTTACTTGATGAAAAGAAAGTTTCCGATATTTCAACAAAAGAAAAGGACTTTTTAGAAACTGTCCCTAAGATTTACGAGACCCTTTCTTTAGTTACTTCAAGTGCTCTATTAACGAAATCCATTTCAGAAGAGTCCACTAAAGCATTAGCTGGCATTGAAGAACAATTAAAAGTAAACGACCTTAAAAACGAAAAGGTAAAAAATCTAAAAGCAGAATTATCCAGCGCTGAAGAACAGGTTAAAGCCTACCAAAAATCAAAAGATGCAAAGAGCATTCGCGAAGCACAGCAGCATTTATTAAATTTCCTATCAACCTATTATTCCATGTAATCGACATATCTCGATTATTATCCGGGAAATAGTAAGCAAGATAAGCCTGTCCAATGGAGGCAGGTTTTTTTGTGGCAAAAAAATCACTTTGCATAATTTGACATATTTCTTCAAATTTTAATCATATAAAAATTGTTTGCACTGGCAATTTCTGATACGATTAACATGTATCTTCCTATACAAATGCAAAAAGGTAAGGTGATTAAATGCAGAACCTCATTTTAGCCTCTTCTTCTCCACGGCGAAAAGAACTTCTAGAAAATCTCCATTTAACATTCGCGATTTCAAGCAGTGAAGTTGATGAAAGCTTTGATCCTTCACTTTCCCCGGAGGAAGTAGTGATGGAGTTAGCCGAGCGTAAGGCACAGGCAGTTTTTAATCAAAATAAAGATGCCTTTGTGATTGGTTCGGACACGATTGTCGTTGCGAATAATCGAATCTTAGGAAAGCCAGCTGATGAAGCAGAAGCAATAAGTATGTTAAAAAGTCTGTCAGGTCAGCAGCACGATGTATTTACAGGTGTTTCAATTGTGTCTCCAGAAAGTTCAACTCGTTTTTATGAAAAAACGGAAGTTTGGTTTTGGGAGTTAACGGACGACGAAATTAAAGCCTATGTACAAACTGGCGAACCGCTTGATAAAGCAGGTGCATATGGCATTCAACAGCTCGGAAGTATGCTTGTCAAAAAAATAAATGGAGACTATTTTGCGGTTGTCGGCCTGCCTGCTGCCAGAACTATTAGGGAATTGAAAAAGGCAGGCTATCAGTTGCCGTATTAACTTTTATTAGGTTCATTAACTCCCTCGATAAAAGGGAGGAAAAAAAGTGTCCACAAATACATTAATGATCCGTGATTTTCCGCAAGATGAACGGCCAAGGGAACGCTTTATCCACCATGGCCCGCAAAGCTTATCCAATCATGAACTAATTGCCATCCTGCTTCGCACCGGAACGAAGGATGAGTCGGTATTACAATTATCGAATCGCCTGCTTACCCATTTTGAAGGTTTAAGACTTTTAAAATCAGCCACCTTAGAAGAAATAACCGAAATAAAAGGGATTGGTTCGGCTAAGGCGATTCAAATTCTTGCTGCCGTTGAAATTGGCAGAAGAATGGCCAACCTAAATTATACTGACCGCTATGTGATTCACTCCCCTGAAGACGGGGCCAAGTATGTCATGAACGATATGCGCTTTTTGACACAGGAACACTTCGTTTGTTTATATTTAAACACGAAAAATCAAGTAATTCATAAACAAACTGTTTTTATCGGCAGCTTAAATGCCTCAATCGTGCATCCTCGCGAGGTTTTCCGAGAGGCATTAAAACGGTCTGCGGCATCAGTAATCGCCCTGCATAATCACCCAAGCGGCGATCCCTCACCAAGCCGCGAAGATATTGAGGTTACTAAGAGGCTGGTTGAATGTGGAAAAATAATCGGAATAGATTTGCTCGACCACCTCATTATTGGTGAAAACAAGTTTGTGAGTTTAAAGGAAAAAGGGTATTTATAACACTAGGATATTATTTGACGATGCGCTATAATAATGGGTATGATTTTTTAGGACTGATTTTAAAATAGCTATATAATAAGTACGAAAAAAGACATGATAAATAAGGTAATTACCTGCCTATAGGAATTTGTGCATTTCGTATCAGAAAGGGAGATACAAAATTATGTTTGGAATTAAACCTAGAGATCTTGGGATTGACTTGGGGACAGCAAATACCCTCGTTTATGTAAAAGGAAAAGGAATTGTCTTACGAGAGCCATCAGTAGTTGCTATGCAAACTGATACAAAAAGTATCGTGGCAGTGGGAAACGATGCGAAAAACATGATTGGACGGACGCCTGGGAATGTCGTTGCGATGAGACCGATGAAGGATGGTGTCATTGCTGACTTTGAAACAACTGCAGCGATGATGAAGCACCACATTCGTCAAGCACAGAAAGGTACTAATCTTTTCTCTGGAAAGCCATATGTTATGGTTTGTGTACCGTCAGGTATTACAGCAGTTGAGGAAAGAGCTGTCATCGACGCGACTAGACAAGCAGGGGCAAAGGATGCATATACGATAGAAGAGCCATTTGCGGCAGCGATTGGTGCTAACCTTCCTGTTTGGGAACCAACCGGCAGTATGGTTGTTGATATTGGCGGAGGTACAACAGAAGTCGCAATTATTTCATTAGGGGGCATCGTGACAAGTCAGTCAATTCGTGTGGCTGGTGATGAAATGGATGATTCGATTATTTCATATATCCGCAAAAATTATAATTTAATGATTGGGGAGCGTACGTCGGAAACGATTAAAGTAGAAATCGGATCTGCTGGTACGCCTGATGGCATCGATAATATGGAAATCCGCGGCCGTGATTTATTAACTGGTCTGCCAAAAACGATTGAAATTACGGCTAAAGAAATTGCCGCTGCCTTAAATGACACAGTCTATGCGATTGTCGAAGCCGTGAAGAATACATTAGAGAAGACTCCGCCGGAACTTGCCGCAGATATTATGGACCGGGGAATTGTATTAACAGGTGGGGGCGCGCTGCTTCGTAATTTGGACAGGGTTATTAGCGAAGAAACGAAAATGCCTGTCTTGATTGCCGAGAACCCGCTTGATTGCGTTGCAATTGGAACAGGAAAGGCGCTCGATCATATTCATTTATTTAAAAACAAATCAAAGGATTCCCGTTAAATTAGAAAAAACATAAGACCCTTGATCCAGGGGGGTGTGCCCCCTAGACGCTGAATCTGACAACACAGAAAGCGTTATGATTCGGTGTTGCTTTAATTAAGGGAGAAGAGCGAAGTTCACTAATGCTAATCAGTTTTTCAAAGTTCAAAGATTTAAAAATTCGTATTTATTAGAAAAATAGAGGTGTATAATCATGCCACAGTTCTTTTTGAATAAACGACTGATTATTTTGCTTGTCAGCATTATTGTTCTCGTGGCATTGATTGGGTTTTCTATAAGGGAGAGAAGTAAACTAACCTGGCCGGAGCAATTTGTCAAAGATACAACCGGCTGGGTTCAATCCTTGGTTTCAAAGCCTACCAACTATGTTGCTGGCTTTTTCGAAAATCTCCAGGACTTGACAAATACATATGAAGAGAATAAGGAATTAAAATCACGCATTGAAAATCTTGCCAGCCTTGAAGCACAAGTTCAAGAGCTGAAAAAAGAAAATAAAGAATTGCGTGACGTTCTCGGTGAAAAAAAGACCTTGAGAGATTATGAACCACTTCCAGCTACTGTTATTGGCAGAAACCCTGATCGTTGGCATGAAATGATTATTATTGACAAAGGTAAAATACACGGTGTCAAAAAAAATATGGCTGTTGTCACGGCAAACGGCCTGATTGGAAAAGTAAAAAGTGTGACGCAATTTAGTTCAACGGTACAGCTATTAAGCTCAATGGATCCAAAGAACCGGATTTCCGCCATCGTCCAAGGCGAAACTGATGTGCATGGTCTTGTGGAAGGCTATGATCAAGAGAAGAAATTGCTTATGGTGAAAGCCATCCCTTCAGGAGCAAAAATTGAAAAGGGCCAAACTGTCATTACCTCAGGGTTAGGCGGTATTTTTCCAGCAGGGTTACCTATTGGAAAAGTTGTCGAGGTGAAACAGGATCAGTATGGATTAAACCAGACAGCACTCGTGAAACCTGGGGCAGATTTTTACGATATTAAAAATGTGATCGTTACGAAAACTAACATGAAACCGGTGGATGCAGCCGAAACCACTGAAGGGAAGGAGGAGGAATCGTGAAAAAGTTCCTTCTTCCTCTTTTGTTTCTGTTTTTATTTATTTTAGAAAGTCTTTTTGTTCAATATGCACCGGCAGACATGTTGGGACGGAATCGCATTGTAGCTCCCCATTTTCTCTTTGCAGCCCTTTTATTTCTGACGATTTATGTTGGAAAGAAACAGGGAATAATTTATGCGGCTATTTTTGGATTATTGTTTGATATTGTTTACATCGAAATTATTGGGATCTACCTATTTCTTTATCCATTTATTTGTTATCTTGTTTCAAAAATCATGCAAATCATGCAGAATAATATTGTGATTGCCTTTCTCGTATCTCTTTTTGGCATCGCCTTATTAGAAGTGGGGGTTTACGAAATGGATCATTTAATCCATGTGACAAGCCTCGATTTTATGAGCTTTATCAATTTACGTTTTTATCCGACCCTTATTTTGAATGCCGTCTTTATCATTATTGCAGGATATCCTTTTAAGCGGATTTTTGAAAAGCATGCCGAAACATTAAGAGCTGAATAATTATTTTATCTTGGTTTACGGAGTATGAGTTTTCTCTTTAAAAAAGAGGAGAATGGACGGATCATGTCGAAATTTAATTAAGATGTTAGTACTTTTGATTCGGAATGTGCATGACGACATGCAAATTTCATTTTTGGCAGGAAAAAATTTGCTTGTTCTGAAATTGCTTTTTTAATTATGAGGTGAAATTTCTCCATGAAAAAACGGCAAAATGTTACAATAAAAGGAACGAAGGAAGGTCTTGTCCTTCATCTTGATGATACATGTTCCTACGAGGAACTAAAAAAAGAACTAGATCAAAAGCTTTCGGCCAACTCGAGGACACAGGAGGAACGTAACTTATTCTCTGTGAAAGTACATGTTGGCAATCGATATTTAACCGAGGAGCAGCGGGAAGAGCTAAAGAGTTTGATTCGCCAAAAGAAGAATTTAGTTGTGGATGATATTGAATCGGATGTTATGACAAAGGAAGAAGTGAAACGGCAAAAGGCCGAAAATGAGGTCATGACCGTTTCTAGCATTGTTCGCTCAGGCCAAGTGCTCAGAGCCCCTGGTGATTTACTATTAATCGGTGATGTCAATCCAGGTGGAACGGTCGTTGCCGGTGGAAATATTTTTATCATGGGGTCATTAAAAGGATTGGCACATGCCGGCTGCTATGGCAACGAGGAGGCTGTTATTGCGGCATCCAATATGAAACCAACGCAGCTTAAGATAAGTGATTCTATTAATCGCGCGCCAGATTCCATACAAAAAAATGAGAAAAGGGAAATGGAATGTGCTTACATAGATGAGGACCGTCAAATTATTGTTGATAGATTACAAGTTTTAATTCATTTAAGGCCTAATTTAAACAGATTCGAAGGGGGACATTAAAGTGGGTGAAGCAATAGTAATTACATCCGGTAAGGGCGGAGTAGGGAAAACGACAACTTCTGCTAATATTGGCACAGCATTGGCCCTTCAAGGAAAAAAAGTATGCTTAGTGGATACAGACATCGGTCTTCGAAACTTGGATGTCGTCATGGGGCTTGAAAATAGAATCATTTATGATCTTGTCGATGTGGTGGAAAAAAGGTGCAAAATCCATCAGGCATTGGTCAAGGACAAGCGCTTTGACGGGTTATTATATTTACTGCCAGCAGCACAAACCGTTGATAAGTCAGCTGTTAGACCCGAGCAGATGAAAGAACTGATTAGTGAATTAAAGCAAGACTATGATTATATCTTAATTGATTGTCCCGCTGGTATTGAACAGGGATTCCAGAATGCCTTGGCCGGAGCTGATAAAGCAATTATCGTCACAACACCAGAGGTTTCCGCCGTTCGTGACGCAGACCGTATCATTGGCTTGATTGAAAAAAAACAGAACATGGAAGCTCCTAAATTAGTAGTCAACCGTATCCGTAATCATATGATGAAGAGCGGCGATATGCTCGATATTGATGAAATCACCCAGCATTTATCCATTGAACTTATTGGTATCGTTGCCGACGATGAAGAGGTCATTAAAGCCTCCAACCATGGTGAACCGATTGCCCTTAATCCAAATAGCAGGGCGTCTATTGCCTACCGCAATATTGCCAGAAGGATTCTTGGAGAATCCATCCCGCTTCAGCCACTAGAAGAAGCGAATAAAGGTGTTTTTACAAAAATTAAGCAGTTTTTTGGTGTTCGATAATTAATGTGCCTGTCCTTATTGATGTGGACAGGCTATTTTTATTTTTGGCCTTTCCTTTGAAACAATAAAATTTAGGATAACCTTTATGTGAAGTCATACTATGCCATTGCTCTTCATAAACTTGTACAAAAAAGTGGGAAAAGGGTTGATGGGTATGGCGCGGACTACACCGGATGAAATACGGCGACGAATCGCTAAAAGGAAAAAAGAACAGGGCTCAACGACTAAAACACCAGAACGCCAAATGATTTGGCCTGGCGAGGATGAAAACTACACGTTTAATCATATTACCTCTACTGAAAAAGGAGACGGGGATTCCGGACATCCATTATTTAAGAAGGAAGTATTCTTTTTCAAAATATTGGCGTCTGTACTCCTGTTTTTAATGGTTGCCATTATGTTTCGCAATCATAATGCAACCTTCGAGCCAGTAAGGGACTTTGTTACAAAGCAAATGGACAAGGATTTTAAGTTTGCCACAGTTTCCAACTGGTATGAAGACAAGTTCGGCAAACCATTGGCCTTGCTTCCATTTTCAGAGGACGATCGAGCTGGAAAAAAGACTGTTGTCAAAGAGTCGGATTTTTCCGTTCCGGCAATGGGAAAAATCCTTGAAAACTTTGAAAAAAATGGCCAAGGCATCATGATTGAAACGGAAAAAGGCGCCGTAGTACAGTCGATAAACGACGGGTATGTTACTTTCGCTGGAGTTAAAGAAGGTTTGGGGAAAACAGTCATCATCCAACACCCCGATGATTCAACAACATGGTACGGAAATTTAGATGAAATAAAAGTCAACCTTTATGAATATATCGAAAAGCGAACAGTGGTGGGGACGGTTTCCGCGTCAACCGGTGAGGATAAAACAAAAGGCAAGTATTATTTTGCCATTAAAAAAGACGATGATTTCATCGACCCGATCCAGGTGATTCGCTTTGAATAGAGCTATTACGTTACTACGACAAGTACAGATTCATCCGTTGCTGTGGATTGTGATTGCCCTATCGATTGCAACCGGTCATTTCCTAGAAGTCTGCCTGCTGCTCGGGATTATATTTATACATGAAATGGGGCATGCTGCTGCGGCTTCTTTTTTTTCATGGAGAATTAAGAAAATCACCCTTCTGCCGTTTGGCGGGGTTGCTGAAATGGATGAGCACGGCAATCGTCCCCTTAAGGAGGAATCGATTGTTGTCCTTGCCGGACCGCTACAGCATGTGTGGATGGTGGCGGCAGCATACGGCTTAGTTTCGCTGCACGTGATTCCTGAAGATTTATTTAAACTATTTATAAGTTACAACGTTATGATTTTCGTGTTCAATCTTTTTCCCGTTTGGCCGCTTGATGGCGGAAAACTGGTATTCTTACTCCTTTCATTAAAAAGTTCTTTTCCGCATGCACATCGTCTGACACTGTTAATTTCATTTTTCAGCCTATCCCTGTTTTCGATAATCATTTTACTTACTGCACCTGCTAATATAAATGTTTGGGTCGTAATTGCCTTTTTATTTTTCTCACTTTACCATGAGTGGAAACAAAGGCGCTTTATTTTCATGAGATTTTTATTAGAGCGCTATTATGGAAAAAAGTCGAGCCTGCAGGCATTGAGGCCTATCCAGGCCAATGAACAGGACTTACTCATCCATGTGTTAGAAAAATTTCAACGCGGCTGTAAACATCCGATCATCGTCGAAGCGGGCGGAAAGGAAGCGGGCACATTGGATGAAAACGAGCTCCTGCATGCCTATTTTACAGAAAAGCGCCTAACCGATAAAATCAGCGACCTTCTCTTTTCATATTAAAAAAGGGTATAATAGAAAAAAAAACGGAAGCGCCCGGTTAACGAGCGCTTTTGCTGTGACTGAGTATCTCTGGCGGTAGATTAAGGCTATCTATAAATTTTTTAATTTGATTCTTCATAATAGCGATGAAGGCCAAAACGGGAGAAAAGATTAATCCTTTATAGGGGCGATGAAGTCCAAAACAGGAGCAAATATATCGAGATTAGTCCTTCATAAAGGCGATGAAGGCCAAATCAGGAGAAAAGAAAGCAGGATTAGTCCTTCATAAGTGTGATGAAGGACTAATCAGGAGAAAAGAAAGCAGGATTAGTCCTTCATAAGTGTGATGAAGGCCAAATCAGGAGAAAAGAAAGCGAGATTAGTCCTTCATAAAGGCGATGAAGGCCAAATCAGGAGATAAGAAAGCAAGATTAGTCCTTCATAAAGGCGATGAAGGCCAAATCAGGAGAAAAGAAAGCAAAATTAGTCCTTCATAAGGACGATGAAGGCCATTTCGGGTGGAAATCAATCTAGATTTGTCTTAATAAGGAAATTCTTGGATTTAAAATAACGACAATAAGTTATTATAAAAAAAGTGAGGACACGTGGTTTGGAAACATTAATTATTAATTACACCGCACGAGAGAAGCGATTTGCTTATTTAAGAGATCACCGTGTAGAACAGATCATTTTTGACCGACCAGAATATCGCTCGCTGGTCGGTAATATTTATTTTGGGACCGTTACAAAGGTGTTGCCGGGGATGAATGCTGTTTTCATCGATATTGGCGAGGAGAAAAATGCC
Organism: Neobacillus sp. WH10; assembly: GCF_030123405.1. Lineage (GTDB taxonomy): Bacteria > Bacillota > Bacilli > Bacillales > Cytobacillaceae > Neobacillus. The sequence goes on along the minus strand of NZ_CP126110.1, from coordinate 4,030,295 downwards.
TATTTGCACCGTGACTCTCTGCCAGCCTACGTGCTATCATCTGAAAAACAAAAAAATATCACTTCGTTCGTGCATCAAGGAGAAAAAATGCTCGTTCAGGTGGACAAGGATGCAACCGGCACAAAGGGACCAAAAGTTACGGGGATTATTGAAATACAGGGGAATCATCTTATTTACATGCCTAAAGGACGTTATGTGGCCGTATCGAAAAAAATTGCCGATGTAAATGCACAGACAATGCTCCGCAGCCTTGGCAGCCGTCACAAAACGGAAGAAGAGGGGATCATTTTTCGTACTTCTAGCATTTCAAGCACAGAAGAAGAAATTCAAGAAGAGCTGCAAACGTTAAGACAACAATTCCAAGAACTATTGCAGAAAACAACCTTCCTAAAAAAAGCGGGGTTAATTTTTCAAAAAGATACCTTCATAGAAATGATTTTGAATCAGGCTGCAAGGATGAAGACTGGAGAAGTCATTGTTGATGATCTAGCGGTAAAAAAAATGCTTGAGCAGGCCAACCCTAAAGTGAAGCACTGTTACTATAACGGAAAAGAGAATATATTTTCAGCAAACCAAGTGGAGCATGAAATTGACAAAGCGCTCAAGCGGATTGTCTGGCTTGATTTCGGCGCCTATCTTATATTTGATGAAACGGAAGCATTGACGATTATTGATGTGAACACTGGGAAATTTTCCGGAAAGACTGATTATCAGAATACTGTTCTTAAAACCAATCAGCTGGCTGCAAATGAGATTGCCAGGCAATTGCGCCTTCGCGATATCGGCGGCATTGTCCTGATAGATTTTATTGATATGAAACGCGAGCAGGATAAACAGACGATTCTTAACACGTTTGAGACAGAAATAGCAAAAGATGGAAAAAGAACAAAAATCATTGGTTTTACCCCGCTTGGGATTCTGCAACTGACTAGAAAGAAGACAAAGGTCACCCTGTCAGAGGCTCTCCAAGTGAAATGTCCAGTCTGCGACGGTACAGGACGGATCCTTAGTGCTGAAACCATCGCGTTTCGGCTTGAGCGAGAGCTTTTAGAGCACCGTCATGCTGAATTCGAGGCAATTTTAATAGAGGCAACGCGAGAGGTGAAAGATACGCTTTTGGGTGCAGATCATGCACACATTAAAGTATTAGAAGACCTGCTGCATGTAAAACTTTATTTTTCTATACAACCATCTGCTAAACCGTATTATGTCTTGAAACAATTTGGCGATGACAAGGATATCTCCGTAAAAGCTATTGACACTCTTGCTTAAATTATGTTAGTATTCTAATGTTATGTTTGTAGCACCTGTGCTACAACCGCGCAGAACAGGTAGTAAGATTTTGCGAGATTCGCAAGACGCCTGTATATGGCGAGTCTGAGTTTATAAGGAGGTGCAGTTCATGTACGCAATTATCGAAACTGGCGGTAAACAACTTAAAGTCGAAGAAGGCCAAGCAATCTACATTGAAAAATTAGATGTAGAAGCTGGTGAAACAGTTACTTTTGACAAGGTTCTTTTCGTTGGCGGTGAAACTGTAAAAGTTGGAAGCCCTGTTGTTGCAGGCGCTACTGTTACAGCTAAAGTTGAAAAACAAGGCCGTGCGAAGAAAATCATTGTTTTCAAGTACAAAGCGAAGAAAAACAACCGTAAGAAGCAAGGTCATCGTCAACCTTACACAAAAGTAATCATCGAAAAAATCAACGCGTAAGGTGTTGGATTATAGATGATTGGGATTACGATTACTCGTACTGAATCCGGCTTGATTCAGTCTTTCGAAATGAGCGGTCATGCATTATTCGCTGATCGAGGGAAGGATATTGTCTGTGCAGGTGTATCTGCTGTCTCCGTTGGGGCCATCAACGCAGTACACGAACTGACTGGTGTCACTCCCGATCTTGAACATCGAGCAGATGGGTTTCTCCGCTGTGTTGTACCGGAAGAACTTCCGAATGACATCCACGAGAAAATTCAGCTGATTCTAGAAGCTATGGTCGTTTCGTTACGGACGATTGAAGAAGAGTACGGAAAGCACATAAAGATTACCTTCAAAAAGCAGGAGGTGGAATAAATGTTATTAAAATTAGATCTTCAGTTGTTTGCATCTAAAAAGGGAGTAGGTTCTACAAAGAACGGACGTGACTCTATCGCAAAGCGCCTTGGTGCTAAGCGTGCAGACGGTCAATTTGTAACTGGTGGTTCGATCCTTTACCGTCAACGCGGTACAAAGATTTACCCAGGTGAAAACGTAGGCCGCGGCGGAGACGATACTCTTTTTGCAAAAATCGACGGCGTTGTGAAATTCGAACGTTTAGGTCGTGACCGTAAAAAAGTGAGCGTTTATCCAGTAGCTCAAGAAGCTTAAATAAGACATCAAAAGGAAACTCTAACCTGTTTGGTTAGAGTTTTCTTTATGCTAGCGATTTTACCTCCCAACTAACACGTCAGGAAACCTACTTCGTATAAGCTTCTTTTCGCCTCTACAATATAAAATTGCTTACTCATGTTTGTTTTTTTGATATACTATCAGAAACAGTGTCCAACACTTAATGTGGGAGTGTACGTATGGGGAAAGAATGGGATATCGTGGAAGTGCTGCGGCACTCACGACATGATTGGTTAAACAAACTCCAGTTAATAAAGGGAAACCTGGATTTAGACCGAATTGATCGGGTTAGAGCAGTCATTGATGAAATTGTCATTGAAGCGCAGCATGAGACAAAGCTTTCGAATTTACATATGCCTTTGTTTGCTGCCCTGCTATTAAAATCCAATTGGGAAAATCCTTCATTTAAACTAGAGTATGAAGTACTGATCGATTCAGAATTAATTAAAATTGATGACGCTAGCATGACAAATTGGACAAATTCCTTTTTTTTATGTTTAAATCGGGCAATTGAGGAATTTCAAGAGAACCATTTATCCATCACAATTGAACCACAATTAGATGGTGTTCGTTTCTTTTTTGATTTTAGCGGGATAATAATAAAAAGGGAACTGATTGAAAAATTCCTTGCTAACCCAGCAATGGATGTAGTGGTCAAGGAATTTTCTGAAAGTGAACTCGCGCTGGAAGTTTTTATGCCAGTACAATAACAAGGTGTTTTGACATCAGTTTATGTAAAATGCAAGACTGGAGGAATAAGATGTTTGTCGATCAAGTCAAAATTTATGTAAAAGGCGGGGACGGCGGCAATGGTATGGTCGCGTTTCGTCGTGAAAAATATGTTCCAAATGGCGGTCCTGCTGGCGGGGACGGCGGAAAAGGTGCCAGTGTCGTTTTTGAGGTAAACGAAGGGCTGAGAACGTTAATGGATTTTCGCTATAAGCGCCATTTTAAGGCGGATCGTGGTGAGCATGGCATGTCCAAGGGACAGCATGGAAGAGGCTCTAAGGATATGATTGTTAAGGTACCCCCTGGAACGGTGGTTATGGATGCAGAAACAAAAGAGGTCATTGCTGATTTAGTTGAGCACGGGCAGCAGGCTGTCATAGCTAAAGGCGGCCGTGGCGGCCGTGGAAATACCCGTTTCGCCACACCGTCAAATCCGGCACCGGAGATTGCTGAAAATGGTGAGCCGGGCCAAGAGCGTGATGTTATTCTGGAATTAAAGCTTTTGGCTGATGTTGGTCTCGTTGGTTTCCCAAGTGTAGGGAAGTCTACCTTATTGTCTGTTGTCTCATCGGCAAAACCGAAAATCGCTGAGTACCATTTTACGACGATTGTTCCGAATCTTGGTATGGTGGAAACAGAGGACGGCAGAAGTTTTGTTATGGCTGACCTGCCGGGATTAATTGAAGGGGCAAGTGAAGGTGTAGGTCTTGGCCATCAATTTTTACGACATATTGAACGGACGAGAGTTATCGTCCATGTTATTGATATGGCAGCGACAGAAGGCAGGGACCCATTTGAGGATTACCTGACCATCAATCGTGAATTAAAAGAGTATAATCTAAGATTGACCGAGCGTCCGCAAATAATTGTTGCGAATAAAATGGATATGCCTGATGCAGAAGAAAACCTGCAAAAGTTTAAAGAGCAGCTTGAAGAGGATTATCCTATATTCCCTATCTCAGCTTTATCCCGTAAAGGTCTGCGTGAATTATTATTCGCTGTGGCCGATAAATTAGAGGAAACACCAGAGTTTCCACTTGAGCATGAAGAAGAGGATACCGGTATTCATCGTGTTCTTTACAAACATGAGGCAGACCCTGAAAACTTCACGATTACAAGAGAGCCAGATGGTTCGTTTGTCCTCTCAGGTGAAAAACTCGAAAGATTATTTAAGATGACAGACTTTTCACGTGAAGAATCTGTCCGCCGTTTCTCCCGACAGCTTCGCGGTCTTGGCGTAGATGATGCTTTAAGACAACGAGGGGCAAAAGATGGAGATATCGTAAAATTATTAGAGTTCGAATTTGAGTTCATTGAGTAGTTTGTAGGAAAAAGGGCGGAGCGGCGCAAAAACGAATTAGTACATCCAATCGTGGTTTTACGAGGCAAAATAAGAGAAGCCTTGCACTAATCACACCGCCTTTTTTTATGGCAGGCTAGTTCTTTGAATAATTTTAGTTCGAAGTAGATGGTGGCATGAATCCCTTTTATGTTTTGTAAGAGAATGAGGTAGAGTGAAAATGGATAATTTTGATAAAAAATATTATTTGGTCCGTGAGGATGTTTTGCCGGAAGCGATGAAGAAAACGATTGATGTGAAAGACATGCTTGAAAGGGGCAAGGCTGAATCGATTGCAGATGCCGTTCAAAAGGTAGATTTGAGCAGAAGTGCCTTTTACAAATACAGGGATACCGTGTTTCCTTTTTCAACGATCCAAAAGGAAAAAATCATCTCACTCTTCTTTCATTTGGAAGATCGCTCCGGGACACTGTCAAAATTGTTAAGTGTCGTAGCGGCGTCAGGTTGTAATGTCTTAACGATTCACCAAACGATACCGCTACAAGGCAGAGCAAATGTGACATTGTCATTAAACACATCGAATATCACAACAGAGCTCGACGATTTACTTGCAAACTTACAAAGACTTGAATTTGTCGAGAAGGTTGAGGTGCTGGGAACTGGTGCATAGTGGACTTTTATCCGCTGGAGCCTGCTCTCAGCTTTCTTTTTAAATAAATGTGATGCAAAATTTTGAAAAATAGCAATAGTGCTGAACAAGCGCTTGCTCATTTATATTAGGAGAGTGGGGAAGCAATGAAAGTTGGTTTCTTAGGACCAAAAGCAACTTTTACCGAACTCGCAGTAAAAAAGGTATTTCATGGATACGAGCTTGAGCCGTATCGCACAATTCCTGAAAGTATAGATGCTATTGTTGATAAAAAAGTAGATTTAGCAGTAGTTCCAGTTGAGAATGCCCTCGAAGGCTCAGTAAATATAACCCTTGATTATTTAACCCATGTCGTTCAAATTCCGATTGTTGGCGAAATTACGCTTCCAATCAAGCAGCATTTGATGGTTCATCCTGCAAATAAGGAAAGATGGCAAGAGGTAAGCATGGTGTTCAGCCATTCCCATGCTATTGCCCAGTGCCATAAGTTCCTGCATACCCATTTTAAAGGAGTGCCAATCGATAGTGTTTCGTCTACAGCGGCAGCTGCAAAGATGGTGATGGAAAACCCTGAAATGACTGCAGCGGCGATTGCCAATGAATTAGCGGCCAAGGAATACGGATTAGAAATCGTGCAAAAAAATATTCATGATTTTGATTATAATCATACAAGCTTTTTTGTTCTGTCAGAACAAAACTTAGATTTTGAGTCGATTAGCGGTTCAGCGCATTACAAAACGACGCTCATGGTTACCCTCCCATCTGATCAGGCTGGTGCTCTCCATCAGGTGTTATCTGCCTTTGCTTGGAGAAAATTAAACCTTTCTAAAATTGAATCCAGGCCAATGAAAACAGGTATCGGTAATTACTTTTTCATTATTGACCTTGAAATGAAGCTCGATGAAGTATTGATTCCTGGTGCAATTGCTGAACTGGAGGCATTAGGCTGCGGTGTGAAGGTTTTAGGAAGTTATCCTTCCAAGATGGTGGATTTTGAAAAATAAATGGATGCCAGATTTTTACCCAATAATCAAAAAAGACCCGGTGCTATCCGGGTCATTATTATGATTCAAGCAATATGCCTTCCGCCTTTAATGCGGATTCAGCTTTATTGAGAGCCTGTTCAGTAGTGGCTGAAATGGTATGTAGATGGAAGCCGCCTGTTAACTCCGATAGTAATGAGGCTTGTGTTGTTTCCAATCTTTTTAAAAATTGCTTTACTTCCTGGCGGTTAGAAACCATAATCGATGCAGTTAAATCGCCGTAAACCGCATGTTCAATTTTTACATCCTTCACTAAAACGCCGTGATCCACTAATAAATTTAGTTCCTTTTCTGTATCTTTTGGAGTATGCATGCAAGCAATCGTTCTTTCAAATACTGGCATGCTGGAACTCTGCTTTAAATAAATGTAGCCTTGGCTTGTGGCAATAATCGGTTCATTTTTTGCCTTTAGAAGCGTGATATCCCCTACAATCACTTGTCTACTTACATTGGTTTGCTCGGCTAAATCGCTCCCAGTAATTGGAGTACTGCTTTCTTTTAGCAATTGTAAAATAAATTTTCTCCGATCTTCCCCAAGAATCTTTTTTTGTTCCATATGTAAAAACCGCTCCTTACAGTAAGCATAATACCCAATATTAACATACTGCTACTAAAAATAAAACTTACTCAAAGGTGCAGGTTAATCGTAAATTCCGTTATGCCTAACATATTTATTAAAAAAATAGCATAAGTTTTTTTGAAGAATGTTAGCACTTTGCCCATTTTCACATACACTATATGGACTTATGCCATAGGAGGGAAATCAGAGTGAAGATCCATATCGTACAGAAAGGGGATACTCTTTGGAAAATCGCCAAGAAGTACGGCGTGAATTTTGAAGAGCTGAAAAAGATGAATTCACAGCTCAGCAACCCTGATATGATTATGCCCGGTATGAAAATAAAGGTTCCAACCTCTGGGGGATCCGTAAAAAAAGAAGGGACAATCAATATAGGAGTAAAAAAGGAAGTGCCCATTGCTGAGCACCCGTTTGCCAAAGCGAAGCCTAAGGAAATGCCTATTAAAGAAATGCCGTTAAAGGAGGTACCGAAAAAGGAAGTACCTATTAAAGAAGTGCCGATAAAGGAGGTACCAAAAAAGGAAGTACCTATTAAAGAAATGCCAATAAAGGAAGTACCGAAAAAAGAAGCGCCTATCATCAAAGAAGCACCTATCATCAAAGAAGCACCAAAAGCACCCTATACTCCGAAAATGCCTCTACAAGTAGTCCCAGAAATTGATGTTAGTAATTATTATATGACAAACATGGCCAATATGACCGTGCAGCCGAATCTGCCGCCAAAACCTGCAAATATCCTACCAAAGAAGGAAATTCCAATTCCGGCGCCACTGCCTGTACAGGAAGCACCTTGTGAGATGCCCCAGGAATATTGTGTCCCTGTCACACCAGTAATGCCAGGGCCTGGGTTCTGCCCGCCATTTGGCGGTTTCCCGGTACCACCTATGATGCCATATTCACAAGGAATGGCAATGGTTCCGCCGCCGGGTATGATTCATGGTACTCCAGGCGTCGCTCCAACCGTGGCTGGTACATCAGTCATGCCTGGACAATTTTTCCATGATGAATCGTCATCATTTATGCTGCAAATGCCAGTTGTAAATCCAGCGTACAACCCGGGAGCTGTGATGGGTGCTCAAGGCACTGTATTTCAGCAGCCAATGATGGATTCAGGATATGGACAGATGCCAGCAGGATATAGTCAGATGCCAACAAGTTACAGTGAAATGCCTGCAGGATACGGACAGCAGATGCCAGCAGGATATAGTCAAATGCCAACAAGCTACAGTGAAATGCCTGCAGGATACGGACAGCAGATGCCAGCAGGATATAGTCAGATGCCAACAAGTTACAGTGAAATGCCTGCAGGATACGGACAGCAGATGCCAGCAGGATATAGTCAGATGCCAACAAGTTACAGTGAAATGCCTGCAGGATACGGACAGCAGATGCCGGCAGGATATAGTCAGATGCCAACAAGTTACAGTGAAGTACCAGCGGGATACGGACAAATGCCAACGGGATATCCAGCATCCGCACCGACCGGTTACCCTGGGGCAGGACCTGGTATGGGAGGCTCCCCATACGGTTATCCCCAAATGGGAGCGCCAGGACAACAAGTAATGGGAGGATATGGTTTTGAATCGTCAGATATGGTCGCACCTGTTTCCTATGATCAAATGCCATTCATGCAGGGCCGTTCATCTCAGGGGCTGCCTGTAGGAACAGGTGCAATGGTTGACTGCGGCTGTGGATCGAAGACTTCTTTGGATGTCATGCAACCTGCTGCCGCGGCACCAAATGCTGTACCGACAAACTTTGTCCCACCGACACCGCCAATATACAGTGCCCCCTATACAGGACCTGTCAATGTTGCCCAGCCCCCATATATGAATCCATATGGAATGGGGCCAGTCGGTACAAATCCTTACGGTATGCCAGGTTACAGTGATGAAAGCATTTAATACTTCATTAAACAAAAAAGGGGACGATGATTATTTTAATCGTCTCCTCTCTTATTTTCAGTTGCAGTTTTTTGAAAAAATTGTCCAATTTAAACCAATACGAAATTTAGTTTTTTTATTAAAAACCGCTAAACATACCTACATTATGAAAGGATATCATAAAAATAGCAGGCTTAGGCTTCAAGAAGCGTTTACAGCTACTCTAAAAAAAGAGGGGTTTTTAAAAACATATTTGTTTTTAGCTCCCCCAGTGAAAGAACAGCTTTTTTTTGAAGGAACCTACTTTGGCTGTATCGAGTACATTGCTCCCAATAAAACACCCTTTTCTTTTCATACACAAAAGAATCGTCAAGAGGGGATTGAGCTTTTAGAACATTTTCATCAGATTACAGCGTCTTTTGAATACCGTTATCGAACTTTGCTCCCAAAAGGTCATTTAAAAGAAAAATGGAGGGAGAGGCTCCATATTTTTTCAAATAACCTTCCCTTTCTACGATATTTTATGAATGAACCATTTATCTCAGAAATGATATCATGGGCCGATTGGTCACTGATGGGTATGGAAAAGCATGGCAGCTTTTTTCGAAATGAGCCTTTTGCTATCCTTCATGGTGATGTGGCCCATCATAATTTTTTACGTGACAGGAAAGGAAGCTTACATTTAATTGATTTTGATTTAATCAGCATCGGACCCCCGTCATTCGATTATTTACAATATGCTAACAGGATTCTGCCCCACATCGACTGGTCATTTAAAAAGCTTGCAAGTTTAAAGCAAATAAAAAAATATTTATCAGAAGAGGCCTTTTTGTATGCCTTAGCTTATCCTGCCGATATTTTTCGAGAATGGAATCGATTAATTCGAGAAAAATCGTATAATGATCAAGCAAAGCTTAATCAAGTACTGGAACTTTCCATCAGTCAGTTTTACGCTAGAAAAAAATTTATTGATCAATTACAGGAATTATTAAAATAATTATGGCTGGAAAAGGGGCGGAGCACAACAATTGTAAATCAGCATGTCCAATCAAAGTAATAAATATATTTTTTTTGTGATGAACAAGGTGAAATCTAGGTCTGTTAACACCGTCTTTATTTTGTTAGGCTGGATTTTTTAATGAGTTGAAGTTCCATGTTGGATTGGTGATTAATGGCATATAAGTCAAGCGAATGAAATGGCCATGATAATTGCACCCTATAAATGAGCATGTAATGCATGCTCAGATTGTTTTGAGGGGGTTTTTCGCTTGAATAAGAAACAGTGGATGATTCCTCTTTCCGCATTCTTGATGTTAGGTGCTGCGGGATGTACAAGTGATAATAATCGTGCAGGAGTAAATGAAAACAGCAATCCAGCACGACCAATTGGGTATTATTCCAATGAAAATCACCCGAACAATGGAAATGAGTTATTGAGGGATAATGATGGTGCGATAACTGAAATGATGGATCATAGTTTCGGGGAAGAGGATCAGGTTATTAACGAACAAAATAGAAAGCAGCAGCAGACTAGAGACGAAAATGGGAATCCCAAAAATCCAACAACCCCGTTAGCAAAAAAGGATCAAAACTTTTTCCAACGAGACAATCGTTTTAGTATGAGTGATATGAATTATCACGGTCATTTGAGTACAAATATGGGAAACACTGGAGTTGCTACAAATCCAAATTTCCAGGACGATTTTTCCAATAAAATTAGAAACAAAGTAGCAGCAATTGATAATGTCCAGGATGTAAGGTCAGTAGCATACGGAAATACAGTCATTGTTTCGGTGAATTTATATGATACGAATAAAGCAGCTGATACAAAGAGAGCCATAAAGAATGCGGTGAAGCCTTACGCAATGGGACGAACAGTAACTGTTATTACGGATGAGGGAACCCTCGGCCGTGACCGCAACATTCATAATGATTTTCAGCGTAACAAAGGAGGACGGTAATCCTCTTTCACTCGAAAAAGGGCAAAGCACTCGAGGCTTTGCCTCTCTTTTTTTAATAATCTCATTCGGATTAAAAAGGCAGAAGAAGGCTAAACTAGAACTGAAAAGAATGTTAAATCTTTAACAATAAGAGGTGAGTAACATGAGGGTTAATGAGTTAGCAATGTACCGGTTTGGATTAGCCGTATTTGCTGTTATTCTCTTCATGTTTATTGGTAGAGCACCAGGAATGATAATGACAGGCTCTGCTGCACAACAGGGTAACCACCAAATGCCCCAGCCACTAAACATGACGGTTATTTTGGAAAGGGTCTATCTTGATGGAGAATTAAGTCAGGAAGTAGTCCAAGAGACATGTTGGTCAATGGAGAGTTTTTGGGCTAAATATGACCAGTGGCAGTTTACAGATATTAATGGATCGACGTTTGTATTTAGAAAACAAGTTGATGATATATCACCATTGCTGAAAGCAAATGGATTTTTTGGTGTTACTGAAGACGGTATACTGACCATTTTTAATGGAAGGCCTGGTCAATCACGAATTATTCAATCTTTTTTTCAAATAGATATCAAGAAGCTCGAAAGTAAAATACAAGAAGAGCTGATTCAAGGCATCCCAATTAAATCAAAAGATCATTATGTTGAAGTATTAGAAACATTTAAGCCTTATTCGTTAAAAAAAGAATAGGACGACCCCGAATCAGACTGATTTTGAAATTCAGCCTGATTTTTTTTGTAATTTTCCTAGGCAAAGCACTTTTTTTATTCTTTATTCAAGGTTATCAGCGGATTTAGAGGAGATGTTAGCGAATTAGAAATTTATCAGCGAATCGGCAAGACTGAATAATTTGACTTTTCATATAGGGACGATTTTCTTCAACTACTTTCATTACTTATGATAAAATGAAAGACAGCATGAATTTCACAGCAGGTCCATCCAATGTGGGGTTCAAACTAGAGGAGAGAATACGATTGTATGAATTTATAAAAGGAACCGTCGAATTTGTTGGTCCAGAATATATTGTCATTGAAAATAATGGCATTGGCTATCAAATCTCAACACCAAACCCGTTTATATATGCTGGTAAGATGGAAACAATAATAACAATCTATACTTATCATTACGTTCGAGAAGACATCATGGCACTCTACGGCTTTGAAACAAGAGAAGAGAAAAGACTTTTTACAAAATTATTAAATGTTTCCGGAATTGGGCCAAAAGGGGCGCTCGCCATTCTTGCTTCCGGTGAAGTACAGCAGGTGGTCCAAGCGATAGAAAACGAAGATGAAAGCTTCCTGGTAAAATTCCCTGGTGTTGGGAAAAAAACAGCTCGGCAAATGATTCTTGACTTAAAAGGGAAACTACAGGATATTGTGCCCGATTACTTCCCGAATCTATTTAATGCCGACCAGTTTCCCGTACATACACAAGCCACTAATTCGGCCTTTGACGAAGCTATCCTTGCCCTGAAGGCCCTTGGCTATTCAGAAAAAGAGATTAAAAAGATTTCACCTGAGATAAGGAAAGAACAGCTGTCAACCGACCAATACATAAAAAAAGCCCTGCAGCGGCTTTTAAAATAGGTGATGATTTATGGAAGAGCGGATTATTTCTAGTGAAGTGAACGAAAGCGAGATAAGCATTGAACAAAGCCTTCGACCGCAAACCTTAAGGCAATATATTGGGCAGAATCAGGTGAAGGAAAATCTCGAAATTTTTATTAAGGCAGCAAAACTTCGGAAGGAAACGTTAGACCATGTGCTCCTTTACGGGCCGCCTGGATTAGGGAAGACAACTCTAGCTTGCATTATTGCCAATGAAATGGGCGTCAACATTCGGACAACCTCAGGACCGGCCATTGAAAGACCCGGCGATTTAGCTGCAATTCTAACGGCGCTAGAGCCTGGGGACGTGTTATTTATTGATGAGATTCACAGGCTGCCGCGGACAATTGAAGAGGTACTGTATCCGGCGATGGAGGATTTTTGCCTTGATATCGTGATTGGCAAAGGCCCCAGTGCCCGGTCTGTCCGCCTCGACCTCCCGCCGTTTACTCTTGTCGGTGCGACAACAAGGGCGGGATCCTTATCAGCCCCTCTACGGGATCGATTTGGAGTTTTGAGCAGGCTCGAGTATTATAAAGAAGATCAGTTAAAACATATTGTCATAAGAACGGCTGATCTGTTTGAGACGGAAATTGATGAACCTTCAGCTGCTGAAATTGCCAGGAGAGCAAGGGGAACCCCGAGGATTGCTAATCGGCTTCTCCGCAGGGTGAGAGATTTTGCTCAAGTAAAGGGAAATGGTACAATTAACCTTGTCCTTGCAAAGGAAGCTCTTGAACTGTTGCAGGTTGATCGTCTTGGTCTTGATCATATCGATCACAAACTATTAAAAGGAATAGTTGAAAAATTCCGCGGCGGCCCTGTTGGCTTAGATACAATTGCAGCATCTATTGGCGAAGAAGCCGAAACTATTGAAGATGTTTATGAACCATATTTACTGCAAATCGGCTTTTTACAGCGCACCCCAAGGGGAAGAGTAGTAACAGCTGCAGTTTATCACCATTTTGGGATGGAAATACCTTCTCCATGATAATTTTATTACAGATTAGGATGTCATAAGATGAAAGTAGACTTGTTTGATTTTCATTTGCCTGAAGAATTAATTGCCCAAGTCCCGCTTAAAAATCGCGCAGAAAGCCGATTGATGGTGCTGGATAAAAAAACAGGTGAGATTAAGCATGAAGTGTTTAAAGAGATAACCAAGTATTTGCGTGAAGGGGATTGCCTTGTCTTAAATGATACCAAGGTATTGCCTGCACGCCTTTTTGGTGTGAAAAAAGATACCGGTGCCAAAATTGAAGTCCTTTTGTTAAAACAGCTTGAAGGCGACAAGTGGGAAACACTCGTGAAACCGGCAAAGCGAGTGAAGGAAGGAACCGAAATTGAATTTGGTGATGGCCTTCTCACAGCAGTTTGTACGGGGACATCAGACCATGGCGGCAGAGTATTAGATTTTAAATACGAAGGTATATTTTACGAGGTGCTTAACCAATTAGGTGAAATGCCGCTGCCTCCATACATAAAAGAGCAGCTTGATGACCGGGATCGCTATCAGACAGTCTATGCCCGCGAACCTGGTTCAGCCGCAGCCCCTACAGCAGGGCTTCATTTTACGGAGCCATTATTGGAAGAGATAAAAGACATGGGTGTCCATATCGCCTTTATCACGCTGCATGTTGGGCTTGGTACTTTTCGGCCTGTAAGTGTTGATGATGTACTAGAGCATGATATGCACTCTGAATTTTATACAGTAACAGACGAGACGGCCCACTTGCTGAACGAAGTAAGAGATAAGGGCGGGAGAATCATTACTGTTGGGACAACTTCAACGAGAACATTGGAAACAATTGCCTCACAAAATGATGGACAGTTCACCGAGGGCAGCGGCTGGACAAGTATTTTTATTTATCCAGGGTATGAATTTAAAGCAATCAATGGTATGATTACCAATTTCCATTTGCCAAAATCAACCTTGATTATGCTTGTTAGTGCTTTAGCAGGAAGAGAAAATATTCTGCACGCCTACAACACAGCTGTTGAGGAGCGCTATCGCTTCTTCAGCTTTGGCGATGCCATGTTCATCATCTAGGGTAGGGAAAAGGAGCGAAGCGCCGCAAAAGGGAATCTTTATATCCAATTGATGCTGTAAATATACATTTTGCTCACTCGTTTGTAGTGAAGTCTAGCTCTGCACACACCGCCTTTATTGGCAAGGATGGTTCTTTGAATAAAATTCCGTTGTAAATGGTGTCGTGAAACACTATTTATGTTTTGCATAAGGAAGGAGACAACAATTTGACTGCGATTCGCTATGAATTAATTAAAACATGTAAACAAACGGGTGCCCGGCTTGGGCGCGTCCATACACCGCACGGCTCCTTTGATACCCCAGCCTTCATGCCGGTTGGAACCCTTGCGACCGTAAAAACGATGTCGCCGGAAGATTTAAAAGAAATGGGTGCCGGGATCATATTAAGCAATACATATCATTTGTGGCTTCGCCCTGGACATGAGATTATTAGAGAAGCAGGCGGTCTTCATAAATTTATGAACTGGGACCGGGCGATCTTAACGGATTCGGGAGGATTCCAGGTATTCAGTTTAAGTGAATTCCGTAAGATTGAAGAAGAAGGGGTTCATTTCCGCAATCATATGAGCGGTGAGAAGTTATTTTTATCGCCGGAAAAGGCGATGGAAATCCAGAATGCCCTTGGTTCTGATATTATGATGGCCTTTGATGAGTGCCCTCCATATCCGGCCACTTTTGATTATATGAAGAAGTCTGTCAAGCGGACATCCAGATGGGCTGAGCGCTGTTTAAATGCGCATCAGCGCCCTGAAGACCAAGGTTTATTTGGGATCGTCCAAGGAGGAGAATATGAGGAACTCCGTAAACAAAGTGCGAGGGACCTTACTTCTCTTGATTTCCCTGGATATGCTGTAGGAGGCTTATCTGTCGGTGAACCAAAGGATATAATGAATCGAATGCTTGAGTTCACAACACCGCTACTGCCGACAAATAAACCAAGGTATTTAATGGGAGTGGGTTCTCCCGACTCGTTAATTGATGGCTCAATTCGAGGAATCGATATGTTTGACTGTGTTCTGCCAACACGTATAGCCAGAAATGGTACATTAATGACAAGCAATGGTCGTCTTGTTGTGAAGAATGCCCAATATGCGAGAGATTTTGGGCCGCTGGATCCAGAATGCGATTGCTACACATGCCGAAATTATAGCAGGGCCTATATCCGGCACTTGATTAAATGCGATGAAACATTTGGAATTCGTTTAACGTCTTACCATAATCTTTATTTTCTGTTAAGATTAATGGAGAAAGTCAGACAAGCCATTATGGAAGACCGGCTTGGTGATTTCCGTGAAGAGTTTTTTGAACGTTATGGTTTTAACAAACCGAACGCGAAAAATTTCTAATAGAACCATTTTGAAAGGAGGGAAACAAGATGCAAGGTTTGGGTACAATCATTCCATTAATATTAATGTTTGTATTATTTTATTTCCTATTAATTCGCCCGCAGCAAAAACGCCAAAAAGCAGTTGCACAAATGCAAAACGAATTGAAAAAGGGTGATAAAATCGTCACGATTGGTGGTTTACATGGTTTTATCGATTCAATCGATGATAATAAAGTCGTAATTAAATGTGGAGACGGCAGCCGTCTTACATATGACCGTAATGCCATTCGTGAAGTTACTGAGGCTGGTGCCGGTGAAGGCGTAAGTCTTTCAAAGTAAAAAGAAAAGCGGAAGCATCTGTTTAACGGTGCTTGTGCTAGACATTCATCGAAGTTCAATTTCGATTATGAAAAAAAGGAAGCCACCATATGGCTTCCTTTTTCTATGCTGATCGCCGGGAGTTATTCGTTGCGATATTAACCCCTAAAATTCCACCCATCATTGCTATTAAAGTATAGCAGGTATGATAAATAACTTGCTCCGCGTTAAACAAACGATCATAGCCAAGGTATTGAAACAAGAATACAACAAATGAATAAATCAGCCCCGTTAATCCGCCAATTAGCCAGCCTCTTTCTTTCCGTTTACCTCCGGAAAGAAAACCGCCTCCAAATAGCCCAATGAATGATAAGGCTGTAATGACATATTGAAGAGATCCTTCCCGAGCAGATGTAAACCTAAGGATTAACCCAAAAATAAGGCTGCATATTACAGCAAAAGCAAAAATAAAAGTTAATCCGTACAAAATGGATGTACCAAAGCTTTTCGATTCGATTTTAACTCTCCCCCTTCAGTGCTTGTAGGCCGGCAGGATCGTTCTTCATTTTTCTGTAATGCTGGCCTTGCATACAAGTTTCTTTCCTAGTACAAGCGTATTCATGGAACGGAAAAAGTAGAATTAATTTTTCGATACTTTTAACATTAAAAGAATTGTTTGGTATATAATTCCTCTAATTTTTCTTTCAAGAATGTAAATAATATTTTGGAATGAAAAAAAGGGGCGGACAGCTGTGGCAGATTATATAACGATAGTAGCTCGAACAATTTTATTTTATTTACTCATCCTGGTCATATTCCGCTTAATGGGAAAGAGGGAAATTGGAGAACTAAGCATCCTTGATCTTGTTGTATTTATCATGATTGGCGAACTAGCGGTCGTTGCCATTGAAAGACCGAATGTCAAGATATTTCATGCAATATTACCGATGGTTATATTAATGATTATCCAATTAATAATGGCGATAATTTCATTAAAGAGCAAAAAATTTCGGGATCTTGTCGAGGGTAGGCCCAGCATTATCATAAACAGGGGAAAAATTGACGAAGTGGCGATGCGGAAGCAGCGTTATAATTTCGACGATTTAATGACCCAATTACGAGAAAAAGACATTCGCAGTATTGCAGATGTCGAGTTTGCCATTCTGGAATCGTCAGGAAGCTTATCTGTCATTGAAAAAGTAGAGGACCCAAAAAAGCCAAAGAATCCAAGTAAGAATGGTGATATTACGATTCCATTAATTTTAGATGGTAATATTGAGGAAGAAAATTTGAAAAGAATCAACAAAACAAACTTGTGGCTTCGTCAAGAATTGAAAAAAAGGGGATATAGGGATATAAAAAGAATTTCCTTTTGTAGCTTTGAAAACGAGAGGTTCTTCATTGATTTAAAGGATGAAAACTAAGAAGACACGCCATTCGGCATGTCTTCTTTTTAAAATGAAAACAGGTTTCCAATCCATGGAATTCGTTTAAGCTCATCTTTTTTAATTAGACGGAATACAACCAACATAAGGAAATAGGAAATGGACATTACGAGTATTGCAGTTAATGTTCTTAAAGCTAGGGGTCCATTTAAGGAGATATTCTTAAAGATCCAAAAGCCTAACCAACCCGATACCCCCATAGCTAGAAATCCCTTTAAATAATCACGTATATAAAATGAAAAGGCAACTTTTTTCATTACAGTTGCAAAGTGGAGACCCGTTACGAGCACAAAGCCGACGATAATCCCGAGCGCTGCTCCGATAATCCCGAACGAGGGCTGGGAGGCGAGTAAAAAAATCACCGCCGTTTTAACAACTGCTCCAATAAGGCTATTAATCATCGCAGCTCTCGCAAGGTTTAATGCCTGTAAAACTGCTTGCAGCGGACCTTGATAATAATAAAACAAAAAGAATGGTGCCATAATACGGATAAGATATGAACCCTTTGTTGAACCGTACATGAGCTGCATGAGCGGGTCTGCTAATACATAAAGGACAATTACAGCAAGTCCACCTGTTAAAAAAACAAAACGCAATGCTTGCTGCAAACGGTATTCAATCAATTTATGGTTGTTTCTTGTAATAGCCTCACTGATTGCTGGAACAAGTGATGTGGATAATGAAAAAGTAACGAATGAAGGCAGCATTAATAACGGCATCGCGTAGCCGGTTAAGGCTCCATATTGTTTTGTTGCATTTACTGCGATTACCCCTGCAAGGGCTAAGCTGTGGGCAACAACAATCGGTTCAAAAAACCAGGCGATCGAACCAATCATCCTGCTTCCCATTGTTGGCAGTGCAATCTCCATTAATTCGTTGAATGTTCTCTTTCCTTTTTGAACGAATTGAAAGAAATTTTTTCTGAGCTTAAACCGCTTTTTCAATTTAAATGTGGTTAATAGATAAACGAGCGAAAGTAATTCACCCAAAACAGAAGCTGCCATTGCCGCTGCAGCTGCAAATTCAACCCCATGTGGGAGAAATGTTTTTGTCGCTGTTGCGATTAAAGTTATTCTTACAATCTGCTCTAAAATCTGTGAAATAGCTGATGGACGCATGTTTTGCCGTCCTTGGAAATAACCTCTTAAAACAGAAGAAACGGCGATAATCGGTATTGCTGGTGCAATCGCTATTAATGGATAATATGTCCTTGGATCGGTGAACAGTGTAGTTGATAGGATTGGTGCAAGTAAAATTAATGCAGGCGTTATAATGATTGATAAGCCAATCGTTATCGCGAGGGAAACGACAAGGATTTTTTTAATTTCAGCATAATTCTTTCTTGCTTCCGCCTCGGCAATATTTTTAGAGATGGCCACCGGAAGTCCTAACTGTGTGATCGTTACCACAAGAATAAACGTAGGATATGCCATCATATATAAGCCGACGCCATCTTCACCAATGCTGCGTGCAAGGACAATTCGATAAATAAAGCCAAGAACTCGTGTAATGAAGCCGGCTGCTAATAGGATAACAGTCCCTTTTAAAAACTTTGACATGCTGTTTCCCACCTTCTCAAAAAAGAAGAATTCATTTACAATTAACTATATGCCTAATGGTGGACAAAGCATGACAAGTAGTAAAAGCTTTTTGCAAAGGTTTAATTAATTGGGAGATTTCCCAGGGGAGGCAGTTTAAAATGGAGGTTAGTCACACATACGAACATTATCGTACCCATGTACAGCCAGCACTAGCAAGTAAGCTTGCAGAATTTCACTTGTTGGGTTATGATTCTGTAACTGAAAAAGAGCTTTGGGAATTCTTAATCAAGAAAAAGTGGAAAAGGGAAAAGGAAGAAAAACGGCTTTACGAATTAATCCAAGAAATTCTCTCTGTAAAGGTGAGTGATTTCATCAGCTTCGCGACGATTGAGGCATATAAAACTGCCGACTTTTCCTTTGATGATGAAGATGAATTGAAAGAGTTGTTGAAATAATCCTACCTTTTTCAAATTGACAGTAATTCCTACTTATTTCATAATGTAATCAGTGACTTTTTAATTTTTTTACGATAAGGCTAGTCTGTAACAGTGCAATTGGACAGGCACTAAGGAGGAACAATACATAATGGTAAAGCGCAGTAGAATTATTGCTTTCTTTCTTGTGGTCCTAATATTAGGGGGCACAATGGGAGCAACAACCAAGAACATTTTAAACAATATTAAGCTTGGACTGGACCTTCAAGGTGGATTTGAGGTTTTGTACGAGGTTCAGGCTAAAAAAGGTCAAAAAATTGATAAGGAAGTGTTGGCAAATACAGCTGAAGCCCTCGATAAGCGGATTAACGTCCTTGGTGTAAGTGAACCCAACATCCAAATCGAAGGGACTGACCGAATTCGTGTTCAGCTCGCTGGGGTCACTGACCAAAACAAGGCACGTGAAATGTTGTCTACACAGGCAAATTTAACATTCCGTGACGCTAATGACCGTCTAATGATGGACGGGTCAGACTTAAAGCAAGGCGGGGCAAAACAAACTTTTGATGAAAAAGGTGCTCCAAGCGTTTCGTTGACATTAAAAGATGCTAATAAATTCCGTAAAGTTTCAGAAGAAATTATGAACATGGCACCAAACAATGAGCTTGTTATTTGGCTTGATTTTGAAGAAGGAAAAGACTCCTTTAAAACGGAAGTAACAAAACCAAATCCCAAATTTTTATCAGCTCCAACTGTAAGGCAAATATTTAATCAAGATACGGTTTCGATTGTCGGCAGCTTTACTGCGCAAGAGGCTAAAACCTTAGCTAATCTTTTAAATGCCGGGTCATTACCTGTAAAGCTGAAGGAAGTATACTCTACTTCTGTCGGAGCAAAATTTGGTGAACAAGCATTAAATGATACGATATTGGCCGGTATTATCGGTGTCGCAATCATTTATCTATTTATGCTTTTCTATTATCGTTTTCCTGGTTTCATCGCCACTGTTACGTTATCCATTTATATTTATCTTGTCCTCTTAATATTTGACTGGATGAACGGAGTCCTGACCCTGCCGGGTATCGCCGCGATTATCCTCGGGGTCGGGATGGCCGTCGATGCCAACATTATTACCTATGAACGGATTAGAGAAGAGCTTAAAGTGGGTAAATCGATTAAAGCGGCCTTTCTGGCAGGTGAAAAAAATGCCTTTTCATCGATTCTTGACTCTAACCTAACGACACTCTTGACTGCAGGTGTGCTTTTCTTCTATGGGACAAGCTCTGTAAAAGGGTTTGCGACAATGTTAATTGTAAGTATTTTAATGAGCTTTTTAACGGCTGTTTTCGGTTCACGCCTATTTTTAGGGCTTTGGGTCCATAGCGGCATCTTTAAAAAGAAGCCAAGCTGGTTTGGTGTCAAACAGTCCGAAATTAGGGACATCGCTGAAAATGTTGATACATTGGATCTGCCAACTCGTTTTGACAAGCTTGATTTTGTGAAACATAGAAAGAAATTTTTCACGATTTCAGGAATTCTACTTACTGTCGGTATAGTGTTGCTTTTTGTCTTTCGTTTAAATTTATCGATTGATTTCACTAGCGGAACACGTGTCGAAATATTATCAAACACTCCGTTGACTGTTCAACAAATTAACAGCTCATTTGATAAGCTTCATCTGAAAACAGATGATGTGGTCATTTCGGGTGAAAAGCAGAATATTGGGGCAGCTCGTTTTGTCGGTGTTCTTTCGAAAAATGAAATTGCTAAGTTGAAATCGGAGTTTCATAAAGAATATGGTTCTGAACCAAACGTTAGCACCGTTTCCCCGACTGTTGGGAAGGAATTAGCGAAAAGTGCCTTTATTGCGCTTTTAATAGCCTCGATCGGGATTATTATTTATGTAAGTTTCCGTTTTGAATTATCTATGGCAATTGCAGCTATAGTGTCTCTGCTCCATGATGCATTCTTTATGGTAGCATTCTTCAGTATTACGAGACTTGAGGTTGATTTAACATTTATCGCAGCTGTGTTAACGATTGTTGGTTATTCAATTAACGATACCATCGTTACCTTTGACCGGATGCGCGAAAATATGCAAAAGAAAAAACGGCTTAAAACAAATGCGGATATTGCTGAGGTATTAAATGTAAGTACCCGCCAAACATTGACTCGCTCTATCAACACCGTCTTAACTGTGTTAATTACTGTAGTGGCACTTGTTATTTTTGGCAGTGAATCGATCCGCAACTTCTCTGTTGCCTTGTTGGTAGGATTATTGGTCGGTGTTTATTCATCCATTTGTATTGCTGGTCCTCTCTGGTATGTATTAAAGACAAAAGAGCTTAAAAAGAAAGGCGTTATTAAAACAGTGAAAGAGAAGAGAAAATACTCTGATCAACCACAGGTGTAAAGAAGAGCGAAGTCTACTAGTCGCTGGGCGCTGGAGCTGGACAGTTATCAAAGTTCTATGTATAAATTCTAAAAAGAAAAACCGCAGATTATCTGCGGTTTTTCTTTTTATTGAAAGGTTTTTTCTACTCCTGTATAATAAATAAGTCTGAGGGGTGAACGAACAAATGTTAAAGTCAAAAACAAGATGGGTTGTTCGCAGTTCTGATAACAATCTAGTAAATATGCTAGCAAATGAATTGAAAATAACACCTCTAGTTGCGTCACTGCTTGTTAATCGTGGCTTAGATACCGTAGATTCTGCACGGTATTTTTTATTTGGGAAGGATGAGTTCCATGATCCATATCTTTTAAAAGGGATGGATATTGCGGTTAAGAGAATACATGATGCCATCGAAAGGCAAGAACCGATTCTTATTTTTGGTGATTATGACGCTGATGGCGTAAGCAGTACATCGGTATTAATGATCACACTTCGTGATCTAGGTGCTAATGTCCAATTTTACATCCCGAATCGCTTTACTGAAGGTTATGGACCGAATGAACCAGCATTTCGTCAGGCGGCGGAAAATGGAATAAACTTGATTATTACCGTGGATACTGGAATATCAGCTGTTCATGAAGCAGCCGTTGCGAAAGAACTGGGAATTGACCTAATCATTACCGATCATCATGAGCCTGGACCAGTCTTACCTGAAGCACTAGCGATTATTCACCCAAAGCTTCCTGATAGTATTTATCCGTTTCGGGAGCTTGCAGGTGTAGGCGTCGCTTTTAAACTCGCTCATGCCCTCTATGGAGAAATTCCTGAGCATTTGTTTGAAATAGCCGTTATTGGGACAGTAGCAGACTTAGTATCATTAAAAGGCGAAAATCGCCTGATAGCCAAAAAAGGTCTAGAAAAACTGAAATTGACGCAAAATTTAGGTCTTAAAGCTATTCTAAAATTGGCTGGGGTCGACCCTATGACAATCAATGAAGAAACAATTGGTTTTACACTTGCACCGAGAATTAATGCTGTCGGAAGGTTAGAAGATGCTGATTTAGCTGTTCAGCTGATCCTGACAGATGACCCTGAAGAAGCGCAACAATTAGCAGAAGAGATGGATGTCTTAAATAAGACAAGACAAGCGATTGTCAATACGATTACAGACGAGGCAATCGAAGAGGTAGAAAAGAATTATCCAATAGAGACAAATAAGGTTCTTGTCGTCGGCAAGGAAGGCTGGAATGCTGGTGTTATTGGGATTGTCGCCTCGAGGCTTGTTGAAAAATACTACCGGCCGACAATAGTGTTAAATTTTGACCCAGATAAAGATGTAGCAAAGGGCTCTGCCCGGAGTATTGCAGGATTTGATTTATTTAAAAATTTATCAACTTGCCGGGATATACTCCCTCACTTTGGCGGACATCCAATGGCTGCAGGAATGACCTTACAGCTTGAAGATGTTGCCGGGCTTCGGACAAGATTAAATATGCTCGCTGAAGAGCAGTTAACTGCAGAGGATTTTATCCCTGTTACCTATCTTGACGAAGAAATCCATCTCGAAGATATTAATTTATCCTCGTTAGAAGAAATGAATTTGCTTTCTCCGTTTGGCATGGACAACCCGAAGCCCAAAGTTTTAATAAATAACGTTGAAGTTGCCAGTATGAGAAAGATTGGCAGTCAGCAAAACCATCTAAAGGTTCTAGTGAATGAAGGCGGTGCGAATCTTGATGGAGTAGGCTTTGGATTAGGTGCTTTAGCTGACCAAATTTCACCTGCATCAAAAATTTCATTAATAGGGGAATTATCTATTAATGAATGGAACAATATTCGTAAGCCACAAATTTTTATCCACGATATCAAGGTTGAATCATGGCAGTTATTTGACTATCGCGGACAAAAGCGAATCAACAGCATGGCAAACACTGTACCTACTGAAAACAGGAAACTCATTATTTTTAATAAAGAACATCTTGAAAAAATAAACGACGATTTGAAGGCTGAGACGATTTTCATTCGAGATATCGAAGAGGCAAGAGCATTTGATTGTAATAAGGCAAATATCGTCTTAGTCGATTTTCCGCCATCTATAGAGATACTAAAAGTTTTATTAGAAGGAAGACAGCCCTCAAGGATTTATGCTTATTTTTATAAAGAATCCAGTGACTTTTTTAGTACGGTTCCGACTCGTGATCATTTTAAATGGTACTATGCCTATCTTTTGAAAAAAGGTCCGGTTGACCTTAAGCGTCATGGAGACGTTATTGCAAAGTATCGCGGCTGGTCGCAGGAAACGATTATCTTTATGTCAAAGGTGTTTTCTGAACTAGATTTTGTTACAATAAACAATGGATTTATTACTTTGAATAATCAAGCGCAAAAGCGTGATTTAACTGACTCAAGAACCTATCAAACTAAACAGGCACAATATGCACTTGAAAGGGATATATTGTTCTCGTCCTTTCAGGAATTAAAAGGCTGGTTCGATCAAGTCATTCAAGAGTCGGTTAAAACTGAGGAGGCAATTGAAGAATGGATTTAAAGCAATTTATTACGATCGTACCTGATTGGCCAAAGCCGGGAATTAAATTTAAAGATATCACCCCTTTAATGAATGATGGTGAAGCATATAGATATGCAACAGACCAAATCGTTTCTTATGCAAAAGAGAAAGAAATTGATCTAATTGTTGGACCAGAAGCACGGGGATTCATTATTGGCTGTCCTGTTGCGTATTCGCTTGGAGTAGGTTTTGCTCCAGTCCGTAAAGAGGGTAAACTTCCAAGGGAAACCATTAAAGTCGGCTACGGACTCGAATATGGTAAAGATGTTCTAACCATTCATAAAGATGCAATTAAGCCAGGGCAGCGTGTTTTAATTACGGATGATTTGTTAGCAACTGGCGGCACAATAGAAGCAACCATTCAACTAGTGGAACAACTCGGCGGTGTTGTAGCTGGTATCGCTTTCTTAGTTGAGTTAGGTTATTTAGAAGGACGTAAAAAGCTCAATGGCTATGATATTTTAACATTGATGCACTATTAAATAATGCAAGAGGGCACTCAGGAGAGTGCTCTCTTTATATAATTTTAGGAATTGGAAAATATTTTTCGACTGTTTTTTTCATAATTTGCAGAAAAAACTTCTCAATCTCTTTACATCTTCGCTTTTTTTTTCGATAATAGTAACAATCATTCAAATTAGGAACGATATAACATTTAAATATAAAATAAAAATGAGATGAAAAAAAAGGTGATTTCATGGCGAATGATCAAGTGTTAACAGCCGACCAAGTCATCGACAAGACTCGGAATTACTTAAATGAGGAGCATGTTGAGTTAGTCAAAAAAGCGTATGAATACGCCAAACATGCTCATCGTGAACAATATCGAAAATCGGGAGAGCCGTATATCATCCATCCGATTCAGGTTGCAGGCATTCTTGCAGACCTTGAGATGGATCCAGCAACGGTTGCTGCTGGTTTTCTCCATGACGTTGTGGAAGATACAAGTGTTTCCTTAAAAGATATTGAGGAAGCCTTTAACGACGAAGTGGCCATGCTTGTCGATGGGGTAACTAAATTAGGGAAAATTAAATATAAATCTCATGAGGAACAACAGGCGGAAAACCATCGGAAAATGTTTGTAGCTATGGCACAAGACATTCGGGTGATTCTGATCAAACTTGCTGACCGTTTGCATAATATGCGGACACTAAAACATCTTCCAGTAGAAAAACAACGTCGGATTTCAAATGAGACAATTGAAATTTTTGCACCTTTAGCTCATCGTCTTGGTATTTCTAAGATTAAATGGGAGTTGGAGGATACTGCATTAAGGTATTTAAATCCGCAGCAATATTACCGGATTGTAAACTTAATGAAGAAGAAACGTGCAGAGCGGGAGCAATATTTAGAGGATGTCATTGAAGAAGTCAAGTCAAGGATGGATGAAGTCAACATAAAAGCTGAACTTTCTGGACGTCCAAAGCATATTTATAGCATTTATCGAAAAATGGCCTTACAAAATAAGCAATTCAGTGAAATTTATGACTTGCTTGCCGTACGAATTGTGGTTAACAGTATTAAAGACTGCTATGCTGTTCTCGGCATCATTCATACTTGCTGGAAGCCAATGCCAGGCCGCTTTAAGGATTATATTGCAATGCCTAAGCCGAATATGTATCAGTCCTTGCATACTACAGTGATTGGCCCAAAGGGTGACCCGCTTGAGGTGCAAATTCGGACGTATGAAATGCACCAAATTGCTGAATTCGGGGTTGCTGCACACTGGGCATACAAAGAAGGAAAATCCCTAAGCGATAGCTCAACCTTCGAACAAAAATTAACTTGGTTCAGGGAAATTCTCGAGTTCCAAAATGATACTGCCAATGCGGAAGAGTTTATGGAATCATTAAAAATTGACCTGTTTTCCGATATGGTTTTTGTATTTACTCCAAAAGGCGATGTGATTGAATTGCCGTCTGGTTCTGTTCCAATTGATTTTGCCTATCGTATTCACTCTGAAATCGGTAATAAAACGATCGGTGCGAAAGTGAACGGCAAAATGGTGACGCTTGACTACAGGCTTAAGACTGGTGATATTATCGAAATTCTCACATCAAAACATTCATACGGCCCAAGTCAGGATTGGCTGAAGCTGGCGCAAACCTCACAAGCGAAAAATAAGATTCGGGCATTCTTTAAGAAGCAGCGCCGTGATGAAAATGTTATTAAAGGTAAAGAACTGGTTGAAAAAGAAATCCGGAATATGGAGTTCGATCTTAAAGAAATTTTAACTTCGGACAATTTAAAAAAGGTTGCGGAAAAATTTAATTTTTCAAATGAAGAAGATATGTTTGCTGCGGTCGGTTATAACGGTGTAACAGCCCTGCAGGTAGCCAATCGGTTAACCGAGAAATGGCGTAAAAAACGTGACCAGGAACAGTCTGCGAGCATTACCAATGTGATTTCTGATTTAAAATCCTTTCCATCTAGTAAGAAACGGGAATCAGGCGTCCGGGTCCAAGGCATTGATAACCTATTAATCCGTTTATCAAGATGCTGTAATCCAGTTCCGGGAGATGAAATTGTTGGCTATATCACGAAAGGGCGCGGTGTCTCTGTCCATCGCTCCGATTGTACGAATATCGATTCAAATGATGCTCAGTCCAGATTAATTCCGGTTGAGTGGGAAACTTCCCTAAATGACCGGAAAGAATATAACGTGGATATTGAAATCAGCGGCTACGATCGCAGTGGACTGTTGAATGAAGTTCTACAAGCAGTTAATGAGACGAAAACAAATATTTCTGCCGTTACTGGTAAATCTGACCGCAATAAAATGGCAACGATAATTATGTCAATTGCGATTCACAATGTTAACCACCTGCATAAGGTAGTGGATCGAATTAAACAAATCCCAGATATATATTCAGTTCGCCGGATTATGAATTAAGGAGTTTCAAGTATGAGAGTAGTTGTTCAACGCAGCAAAGCGGCAAGGGTAACCGTCGACGGTGAAGTGACGGGGCAGATTATAAAAGGATTTGTTCTTCTGGTCGGAGTGACCCATGAAGATAAGGAAGAGGATGCGGCATACTTAGCAGATAAAATTGCTAATTTAAGGGTTTTTGAAGATGCGAATGGAAAAATGAATTTGTCCTTGTTGGATGTTGGCGGTGAAATTCTTTCAGTTTCTCAATTTACTCTTTATGGAGACTGCCGTAAAGGGAGAAGGCCTAGTTTCATCGAGGCGGCTAGACCAGAGCAAGCAGTACAGCTATATGAGGCTTTTAACGGTATGCTTCGTGAAAAAGGGATTCGCGTTGAAACAGGTGTTTTTGGTGCTATGATGGATGTCCAATTGACCAATGACGGTCCTGTGACGTTGATTTTGGAAAGTAAAGCCTAATAAATTTGCTTTGCACTTGGGAAGGTACAGTGCGAAGCTTTTTTTTGTAAGTAAATTAGATGAAATTAGAATAATATCCATGAAATGTAGTGAAAATCTGAAAAGATGTAATAAGTTTTCCAAAATAAGTAGTAAGTACTCAAAATAATGTAGTAAGTGTACGAAAATATGTCGTAAATGAACCTGCTCAATAGAAAAAGCCCTAGAAGTGTAGAATCTTCTAGGGCTTTTTCTTAATTATTCTTAAAAAACCTAGCCAATCCGTTATACAAGCCTGATGCGGCATTTTCCTGGAATGTGCTGGAGTTAAGGGTCATTTCCTCCTCAGGGTTGCTTAAATAGCCAAGCTCTAAGAGAACAGCTTTTTTACTATTTTCTCGTATCACATGGAAATCACCAATGCGCACGCCGCGATCTATCAATTTCGTCTGTCCAATTGTGGAAGCATAAAGCGTCTCGGCTAATGATTTTTGATATAAATGATAATAATAGCCCGTCATACCGCGGACACTGCGGTCTATATTGCTATCGTAATGTAAACTGATAAAAGCATCAGCATTTTTAGACTGAGAAGCACTTGCACGGGATGGGAGCGTAATAAAAGAGTCATTGCTTCTAGTTAGATAGACATTTGCACCGGCAGCACTTAACTTATCGTACAACAGTCGTGCTGTCCTTAGTGTCAGGTTCTTCTCTAATGTTCCGTTCGCTCCTGTTGTCCCGTTATCTCCACCGCCATGTCCCGGGTCAAGAACAATAGTTTTATTTTTAAGATAACTTTCGGCTCCTAACTTCTGAATCTGCGGTTTTGTACCATTAATCGAAACAATCCAGCCTGCAACATACCCTGTTTTTCCGTTCTTCAGTATTACCTCATACCAGTCATTCACAATACTTTTAACAGAAAAAACTTCTCCTTCGTTTGCCAGCTTAATGACATCTGATTGGACGTCAGCTTCATTTCGGATATTTGTCCCATTATGTAGGATGGTAATCGTACTTTCCTTCTGAGCTTGTCCAGATTGGGAATTTGCTGTCGTTTTATCAAGATACCACCCAGCAACCCATCCGAATCTACCAGACTTATATTCTATTTTAACCCAATTGTTGTTTTCCTCCAAAATGGCAAAGCTTTGCCCCTTTGTCACAGTTCCAATAATGCTGGTATCCAATGATGAACCTGAGCGAACACTTAGACTGCCAGCTGTTACCGTTCCATTGATCCCGCTCAGTTTTTTCTTAGGTGTGTCCTTTAATGCTCCCGTTTGCGTGTTAATAAATTCAGAATTTACCCATCCTTTAAGATTTGAAAAACCAATCTCCAGCCAATTATTTTGTTTAGAGTAAATTGTTACGCTCGTACCCTTGGTTAATTTTCCAATAATAGAGCTGGTTGTAGATGGTTCTTGCCGTACATTTACTGTATCCCCATCCACTACACCTATACCCGTGCTATTGGAAGAAGCAGGCGTTTGCTTGCTTTCCTGCTTAACAGTTTTTGTTTCTAAAAAGTCTCTAGCGACCCAGCCTTCACCGAAGGAGAAGGTAATTTTATACCAGTTTTCATTTTGATCAAGAATTGTCACTTCTTGTCCTTTATTTAGGAGTCCGACAATTCGGAAGCTTGTCCCAGGGCCGGAGCGAACTCTTAATTGATCTGTGTTGGCTTTGGCTACTGTATTTTTATTTCCGGTAGACGATGCAGCAGTAGCTGCTTTAGAATTGGTTTCCTTCGTTACAAGCCAATTAACGACCCAGCCTGTTTTACCATATGATAGCTGAATCTCGATCCAATCACCTTTTTCTTTTACAATTGAATACTTTTCGCCTCGGTTGGCAATTTTCACCAATGGATAGCTTAACCCTGGGCCGCCGCGAACGTTGACGACATCAGAGGAAATGGTTAGCGAACCACTTGCAGCACTACTTTTTCCTTGGGGCAGGAAAGTCCCGAAAACAAGAATGATAGACAATAACAGAAATATAAACTTTTTGAACATCGGTTCCCTCCTTTGTAAATTATTTTATCGTAAAAGCTAGAGAAATTCATTCCTTAATTGTTAAAAAAGGCCAACATAGGTATTAATAATCATTTTCATATGCAAGTTTTTCACAGTTGATGGAAACAATAGTAAAGAAAACTTATTGTATGGCTAGCCCTAAGGGATAGACAGAGGTGTAGTTGCCCTTATGTCTGAGAGGAAAGATATTTTTTCCTATTAGCAAAAATAGATAGAGGTGATTATGTATGAGATCGAGTGAAAAAGGCATAAACATCCAATCAATGGATGGCCGTCTCTTTGGTGTGGATTTTCATGATTTTATTCAAAAAGAACAGCAAGCTACCTCATTTGAGCTTGCATCAGAATTTGGATTATCGATGGGGGATGTCAGAAAGTTAAAAAAACATTTAGAAAGATCGTAATTCTTTCTTGACATTACTAACTTTGCTCCGTATTATTATATAAATAAAATGAAATATTGGATATAACCAATGATGGAGCATAGTAATTAAGCTAACCCATGAAAAGAGAGGAAATGCCTTAGGCTGAAAGCATTTCTGCATGTGCCTTAATGAATGAACACTCCGTAGGCTTCTCTCTGAAAAAGCCAAAGCTCTACTAGGAGAAGAACGTAGCAGGCGTTAACTGTTTAAGAGGAAGGGCATACATTCTGCCTTTCAACTAGGGTGGCACCGCGGGATCAAAACTCTCGTCCCTTGTATTTATACAAGGGACGGGAGTTTTTTTATTTATTTTTTTATAAAACTACTTACATAGAAGTTAATTTATTCAAGAGGAGGTTTATCACAATGTCAATTAGCATTCCAAGAGGCACGCAGGATATCCTGCCTGGAGAAGTTGAAAAGTGGCAGCTGATTGAAGCAAAAGCGAGAGAGCTTTGCGAGAAATATCAATACCAGGAGATTCGTACCCCAATTTTTGAACATACTGATCTTTTTTCAAGAGGTGTTGGTGATTCAACTGATATTGTTCAAAAAGAAATGTACACATTTGAAGACCGGGGGAAACGCAGTATCACCCTTAGACCGGAGGGAACAGCAGCGGTTGTTCGCTCGTTTGTTGAGAAGAAAATGTTCGGGCTTGCGAATCAGCCAGTTAAGCTCTATTACATGGGGCCGATGTTCCGATACGAACGCCCACAGGCAGGGCGCTTCCGCCAGTTCGTCCAATTTGGTGTCGAAGCATTGGGCAGTAATGATCCGGCAATTGATGCTGAGGTTATTTCCCTAGCAATGAATCTATACAAAGAAATGGGATTGCAAAAACTGAAGCTCATTATCAACAGCCTAGGTGATAAGGAGAGTCGAACTGCACATCGTGAGGCATTGGTGAATCATTTTAAACCGCGTATCGGTGAATTTTGTCATGATTGTCAAAACCGTCTTGAAAAGAATCCGCTTAGAATTCTCGATTGTAAGCAGGATCGCGATCATGAATTAATGAAGTCAGCACCATCAATTCTTGATTATTTAAATGATTATTCAAAAGCCTATTTTGAAAAATTGCAGCACTATTTAACTCAGCTTGATATTCCGTTTGAGGTTGATGCTAACCTTGTACGGGGCTTAGATTATTATAATCACACTGCCTTTGAGATTATGAGTAATGCTGAAGGTTTCGGTGCGATTACCACTTTATGCGGAGGCGGTAGGTATAACGGATTAGCGGAGGAAATTGGCGGTCCGGAAACGCCCGGGATTGGCTTTGCTTTAAGTATTGAACGGTTTATCGCTGCTCTTAACGCAGAAGGTATCGAGCTTGAGGTCAAACAAGGGATTGATTGCTACCTCGCTGCGCTAGGAGAGGAAGCAAAGGATTACACTGTCGGGCTATTGCAACAGCTGCGCCTGGCTGGTTTTTCCGCTGAAAGAGATTATTTGGATCGAAAAATCAAAGCACAATTTAAAGCAGCTGATCGTTTAAAAGCAAAATATGTAGTCGTTCTTGGTGACGATGAGCTTAAAAACAACAAAATTAATGTAAAAAATATGACAACAGGTGAACAAGTAGAATTAGACCTAGATTCTTTCATTAGACAATTTCAGGAATTGCAATCTTAAAGGAGGATTAACATGTTTGGCAGATCGTATTTTTGTGGAGAAGTTCCAGAGTCCTCAGTAGGGGAAAAGGTAACATTAAAAGGTTGGGTTCAAAAACGACGTGATCTTGGCGGATTAATTTTTATCGATCTTCGTGACCGCACAGGTATTGTTCAGGTTGTCTTTAATCCTGATTTATCTAAGGAAGCATTACAGACAGCGGAAAAAATCCGTAATGAATATGTACTCGATGTGGTTGGAACGGTCGTCAGCAGGGAGCCTTCAACAATCAATGAGACCCTTAAAACGGGGAAAATTGAGGTGCAAGCGGAAAAAGTTACGATTATTAATGAAGCAAAAACACCTCCGTTTACGATTTCTGATAGAACAGATGCGTCAGAAGATATTCGTTTAAAATACCGCTATTTAGATTTCCGCCGCCCAGTCATTTTTGAAACATTAAAAATGCGCCACCAGGTGACAAAGCAAATTAGAGATTTTCTCGATAGCGAGGGCTTTTTAGATATTGAAACACCTATTTTGACAAAAAGCACTCCTGAGGGGGCACGTGACTATTTAGTTCCTAGCCGTGTTCATCCAGGTGAATTTTATGCACTGCCGCAATCACCACAGTTGTTTAAACAATTGCTCATGGTAGGCGGGATTGAAAGGTATTATCAAATCGCCCGCTGCTTCCGTGATGAAGACTTACGTGCGGATCGTCAGCCAGAATTTACCCAAATTGATATTGAAACAAGTTTCTTGAGCCAAGAAGATATCATGAGCATGATGGAAAAAATGATGTCCCAACTGATGAAAAAGGTAAAAGGTGTGGAAGTTCCTCATGTCTTCCCGCGCATGACTTATGATGAAGCGATGAGCCGTTTTGGTTCTGATAAACCGGATACCCGATTTGGATTGGAGCTCGTTAACCTTTCTGAAATCGTGAAGGATTCAGGCTTTAAAGTGTTTGCTTCAACTGTTGCTAACGGCGGCCAGGTAAAAGCGATTAATGTTAAAGATGCTTCCGAAAAGTATTCACGTAAAGATATTGATGCTTTAACAGAATTTGTTGCTGTTTATGGTGCGAAAGGTCTTGCTTGGCTTAAAGTGGATGCAGAGGGCTTGAAGGGCCCAATTGCGAAATTCTTTGCTGAAGAGGAAGCCGAGGCACTTAAAGCGACTCTTGAAGCATCAGAAGGGGATTTGCTCCTGTTTGTTGCGGATAAGAAAACTGTTGTCGCTGACGCCCTTGGTGCCTTAAGACTAAAGCTTGGCAAGGAATTAGGGTTAATCGACCAAAGTCTGTTCCATTTCTTATGGGTTACGGACTGGCCGCTTTTAGAGTACGATGAGGAAGAAGGCCGTTATTACGCTGCCCACCATCCATTTACGATGCCGTTTAGGGAAGACCTTGAATACCTGGATTCTGACCCTTCAAAGGTACGTGCCCAAGCGTATGACCTTGTGTTGAACGGCTATGAGCTTGGTGGTGGATCGCTCCGTATTTTTGAACGTCCTATACAAGAAAAAATGTTTAGTGTTCTTGGATTTTCACCAGAGGAAGCGATGGAACAATTCGGCTTCCTCATGAATGCTTTTGAATATGGAACACCTCCTCATGGCGGTATTGCTCTTGGACTAGACCGCTTGGTGATGCTGCTTGCCGGCAGCTCCAACTTACGTGATACAATTGCATTTCCAAAGACAGCGAGTGCAAGCTGCTTACTAACCGAAGCACCTGGTACGGTATCTGAGGCTCAATTGACAGAATTGAATTTGTCACTAAATGTTAAAAAATAACAGAAAATCGCTTTCATGAATTCTTGAAGGTTGAATCAAAATATGTTATTATAAAAGCAATTAAAGAAGAGTCCTGAAATGTACGTTGTGTTACCTGAAGTTTTGACCGAACATTTTTTATTCGGGAGTCTGGAGTTTTCTGATTGCGTAAATGCCCCACTCTTTTACCGGTAAGGGGACTTACAATACCGGAAACAGGACACCCCCCTGCTGAGTGCGGGATCAAAACTAAGGATCGAGAAGCAACGGCACCATTGGGACTCTTTTCTATTGCTTAAAAATCAACCTCCTAGCAGTGCCGGGAGGTTTTATTTTTGTATTTATCATGATAATTCCTATAAAAATACTTGTTTTTGTAGGGCTGTATGATATATTTTTTACGTGAAAAAATAATTGAAAAGTGAATTTGAATTTGGAGTGAATATACATGCTGCATCAATTTTCTCGTAATGAGCTTGCAATTGGTAAAGAAGGACTGGAAATTATGAAAAACAGTACAGTTGCCGTTTTAGGTATTGGAGGTGTCGGTTCGTTTGCCGCAGAAGCCCTTGCCCGCTCCGGAGTTGGCCGTTTAGTTTTAATCGATAAAGATGATGTAGATATCACCAACATCAACCGACAGCTAATTGCCCTGCTTTCAACGGTTGGGAAACCGAAAGTAGAAATCATGCAGGAGCGGATTAAGGATATAAATCCTAATTGCGAGGTAATTGCACTTAAGATGTTTTACACAGAGGAAACCTATGAAGACATTTTTGGCTACAACTTGGATTTTGTTGTAGATGCCTCAGATACGATTATTTATAAAATCCATTTGATGAAAGAATGTTTAAAAAGAAAGATCCCGATTATTTCAAGCATGGGAGCAGCAAATAAAATGGATCCAACACGTTTCCAAATTGCAGATATTTCAAAAACACATACGGACCCAATTGCGAAGGTTATTCGCACTAAGCTGCGCAAGGAGCGAATCCATAAAGGTATCCCGGTTGTCTTTTCTGATGAAAGCCCGATTGTCATTCGTGAGGACATTAAAAAAGAAGTAGGAAATGAAAATGCTGCAATCCGCAAAGCACAAATGCCGCCTGCATCCAATGCCTTTGTGCCATCTGCCGCAGGTTTGATTATGGCGAGCTATGTGGTGCGGGAATTACTAAAAGATATTAAAATCCGGCGTGTTTCGGATGAGAAATAATCGTTGCGCCCTAAATCTAGATGGTTTAGGGTTTTTTACATTATTTTAGGAGGGGAGATAGAACAGTTGACGGGTAAAATAAGGAAACTGATGGGTAAATCATTCAAAATGACGGGTAAGGAAATAAATTCCCTAAAAAAGGTAACATAAAAGGGGCAAAGGAGGAAATCTATTCTATAAAACCTGTTCCTTAAAGTTCCAAGGGGGATAGATACATAAGCCTTGCTGATGCCTGACTTATAATATATCTTTTAACAGTATTATACTTTTTACATATTGATTTTGGGGCATTAGCTGCAATTCAAGGGGTTTTTGCGTTTTCTATCAGCAAATTCATTCAAAAGCATTTAATCTCAGACTTCAGACCTAGAAATGATTCCACCCCAAGCCGTTTTTGAAAAATAGATTAATAAGTTTATAATAAAAAAGGAAATTATTTCAACAATCATTTAAACTATGTTGAGGTAAAAAGAGAGGAGAGAGATTTTGGAAACAGTTGTTGAACTAAAAAATGTAACAAAAGTAATTAAAGGTAGGAAGATTATCGACGATATTAGCTTCCAAGTGAATAAAGGTGAGGTTTTTGGGTTTCTAGGCCCAAATGGTGCCGGGAAAACAACCACCATTCGAATGATTGTCGGCTTAATGGGGATTACTTCAGGGGATATTACAATTGGAGGCTCAAGCATTAAAACCCAGTTTGAGCATGCTGTAGGCCATGTCGGAGCCATTGTTGAGAATCCGGAAATGTATAAATTTTTAACCGGATATCAAAATCTTGTCCATTATGCAAGAATGTCTAAAGGTATTACAAGGGAAAAAATTGCGGAGACAGTTGAACTAGTTGGGTTAACCGAGCGGATTAATGACAAGGTAAAAACATATTCTCTTGGGATGCGACAACGATTGGGCTTAGCACAGTGCCTTTTACACGACCCGGATGTCCTCATTCTTGATGAGCCAACAAATGGCCTCGACCCGGCGGGAATCCGAGAAATCCGTGACTATGTCCGACAACTTGCACGTGAAAAAAATATGGCGGTAATCGTCTCCAGTCACTTGCTTTCTGAAATGGAAATGATGTGTGATCGGATCGGAATCATTCAAAATGGTAAGTTGATAGATGTGCAGCTTGTCCAGGAATTTGTGCAGGGCACTGAAGTAACTTTTGAGTTGGAAGTTGTACCAAGTGACAAAGCCCTAGCGATAGTTGAGGCCCACTATCCAGAAGTGAAAACCAACCATTCAAGAAACGGAATAACTATTGAGCTGTCAAAAGAAGAAATACCGAATCTCGTAAAAAAATTGGTGAGCGAAGATATTCAAATTTTTGGAATAAAAGAAACTGCAAAAACATTAGAAGATCGCTTCCTTGAAGTGACATCTGAAAAGGAGGCCGTAACTCGTGGTTAATTTAATCAAAAATGAATGGATGAAAATTTTTAAACGTCCTGGGACCTTTGTAATGATTGGGATGCTAATTGTTGCCATCACCTTAGTCGGGATTGTGGTCAAATCTCAACAAAATGATAAGAAATTTGTTCAGGATAAAAATTGGGAGCAAGTATTACAAGAGGAAAATAACGCATTAAAACAGCAGATGGCACAAAGTAAAATAAAGACAGAACAGCAATTTTTCAAAAAGGAAATCGCTATCAATGATTATCGTATCGAGCACCATATACCACCGAAAGAAAAATATACTGTTTGGTCATTCGTAAAAGATACATCACAGCTAATTATGTTAGCAGGATTGTTTATCATTATTGTTTCTGCCGGAATTGTTGCCAGTGAGTTTAATTGGGGGACCGTCAAGCTGTTATTGATACGGCCAATCAACCGGACGAAAATTCTCCTTTCAAAGTATTTGACAGTGTTATTATTTGCCTTGTTTATCATGGCGATTCTGTTTGTTTTCTCAACTGCACTTGGTGCCATCCTGTTTGGTATGCCGGACAAAGCGATTCCTTATTTAAATTATTATAATGGTCAAGTCACTGAGCAAAACATTGTTGTTCATTTGTTAATTTATTATGGTTTAAGTTCAATCGACACCATTATGCTGGTGACTATGGCTTTTATGATTTCGTCTGTTTTCCGGAATAGTTCACTGGCAATCGGTTTGTCACTGTTCTTGTTGTTTACCGGCGCTCAGTTTACTACCTTATTGGCGATGAAATTTGATTGGGCAAAATACATCTTGTTTGCGAACACAGATTTAATGCAATACTTCGAAGGCACGCCAATGGTAGAAGGGATGACATTATCCTTCTCAGTAATCATGCTGCTTGTATACTTTGCAATATTTCAATTCCTAGCTTTCTATGTTTTCAAAAAACGAGACGTAGCCGCATAACAGGTGTTAGACTTTATGGGTATCACGTTTTATAGGTGTCAGGCACCATGTGAAATTTTAACATGGTGCCTGACACCTTTTCTACTATTTCGACCTTGTTAATTTTTCGTAGACTGTAGATAGGGCTTGTTCGAATTTTCCGGTCTTTTTGGGCTGATAGTATTGTTTGTTTTTTAGTTTGTCCGGTAAATATTGCTGGGGTACCCAGCCGTTTTCAAAATCGTGAGGGTATAGATAACCTATGCCTCTTCCAAGTTCTTTTGCTCCTTTGTAATGGGCATCCTTAAGATGGTCTGGTACCTCGCCAACGATTCCTTTTTGAATATCTTCAAGGGCTGCTTGAATCGCCATGATGGCAGAGTTTGATTTAGGTGATAAGCATAGTTCAATCACAGCATTCGCAAGCGGAATCTTCGCTTCGGGAAAACCAATTCTTTCAGCGGTTTCTATGGCAGCCAAAGTGCGTGCACCAGCCTGGGGATTGGCAAGGCCGATATCTTCATAGGCAATTACAATCAAACGGCGGCTTATACTCGGAAGGTCGCCTGCTTCAATTAATCTGCCAAGATAGTGGAGAGCCGCATTGACGTCACTTCCGCGGATTGATTTTTGAAAGGCGGAAAGGACATCATAGTGTTCGTCACCATCTTTATCGGCGACCAAGCTTTTCTTTTGCAAACATTCTTCAGCTGTAGTTACATCGATATGGATGATGCCATTTTCATCTTTATCCGTTGATAGTACCGCTAGTTCTAATGCGTTTAAGGAGCTTCGTGCATCCCCATTCGAGCCCTGAGCAAAATGCTGTAAAGCTTGATCAGAAATCTCTATTTTCAATCCACCAAATCCGCGATCCTCATCTTCAAGCGCGCGGGTTATTGCTTGCTTCACTTCATCAGGCGTTAACGGTTTTAGTTCGAAAATTTGACAGCGGCTGCGGATCGCTGGGTTAATCGCATGATAAGGATTACTAGTGGTTGCCCCGATTAATACGATCATTCCGTTTTCTAAATAGGGCAGTAAAAAATCCTGCTTCGCTTTATCTAAACGATGGACTTCATCAAGAAGCAGAATCACTTTCCCCGACATTTTTGCCTCTGCAGCAACAATCTCCATATCTTTTTTATTATTTGTGACCGCGTTTAGGGTCCGAAAGGCATATTTCGTACTTCCGGCAATGGCACTTGCAATCGAAGTTTTACCAATTCCAGGCGGTCCATATAAAATCATTGATGTCAGCTGTTTAGCCTTTACCATTCTGGCAATTATTTTTCCGTCACCAACCAGATGCTGTTGACCAACAACTTCTTCTATCGTTCTAGGACGCATACGAAATGCTAATGGTTTCTGCTGCATAATCATCTCTCCAAAAAACAAAGTTCGCTACTTATTACAATACCATTTTCCCTTGGCTAATAGTAAAGTATAAATTTCCCCAAATTTATACTTTGCTAACGCATAAGTGCAACTACGCTTCTGTCTTCGCCCTTAGGGGCTCGCCAATCAGCGAGTTTTCTTTAAAAAAGCATATTGAAGAAGAATATGATATAATTTCTAATGCCTATCAATTTACTGAGATATTTTTTTATCCCGTATAAACTGGCAGTAAGATCCCGCTTTAATACTTTTTGGTAAAAAAAGGTTGTGTAAGAGATCTGCCCGTAAAAGCCCGATCGGTTCAACTAACAATTGACCAGGATGGAAAACCTTCCACTTATTGAAGATTTACATTATATAGATTACGAATAGAGGTGCAAGTTATGAAAATTTCTACAAAAGGACGTTATGGTCTGACCATCATGATTGAGCTTGCGAAAAAGTATGGTGAAGGCCCTACATCATTAAAAACCATTGCCCAGGCAAATGAATTATCGGAACATTATTTAGAGCAGCTAATTGCTCCACTCCGAAATGCAGGATTAGTAAAAAGCATCAGGGGTGCATATGGCGGCTACATTCTTACAAATGAGCCATCAAAAATTACTGCAGGCGATGTGATTCGCGTTTTAGAAGGACCAATTACTCCCGTTGAAGGAATTGAAGATGAAGAGCCTGCTAAGCGCGAGCTGTGGATTCGGATTCGCGATGCGATTAAAGACGTCTTGGATAATACAACATTAGAGGATCTGGCAAGTCATAGTGAGGATAGTGAACCAGAGGGTTATATGTTTTATATTTAATGTGAAAAATAACTAGAGAATTATTTGGATTGAAGGTGTAACTATGGAACGAATTTATCTCGATCATGCCGCAACTACTCCTATGCACCCTAAGGTTATTGAAAAAATGCTCGAAGTGATGAATGCTACATTTGGAAATCCTTCTAGCATTCATTCATTTGGCAGGGAAGCCCGTCATTATATTGATTTAGCACGTGAATCTCTTGCCTTTAGTATAGGGGCAAAGGAAAGCGAGATTATTTTTACAGGCGGTGGAACCGAAGCAGATAATATGGCGTTATTTGGGATGGCTGAAAGCTGCAAGAATAACGGCAAGCATATTATTACAACTCAGGTGGAGCACCATGCCGTTCTTCATGCCTGTAAAAAATTAGAAAAGATGGGTTTTGAGGTTACCTATTTACCCGTAGATGAAACAGGTCAAATCTCTGTAGCAGACCTTGAAGCAGCATTAAGAGATGATACCATACTTGTTTCTGTCATGTATGGAAATAACGAAGTAGGAACGATTCAGCCGATTGCTGAAATTGGACAACTATTGAAAAATCATCAAGCTATATTCCATACCGATGCTGTTCAGGCTTATGGTGTCGAAGATATTGATGTTAATGAAAGTTTGATTGATTTATTATCAGTTTCTGCTCATAAAATTAATGGCCCAAAAGGAACTGGTTTTCTCTATGCAAGGTCTAATGTGAAAATTTCTCCTCGTTTATTTGGCGGAGATCAAGAAAGGAAAAGACGTGCCGGAACTGAAAATGTCGCCTCTATTGCTGGATTTCATGAAGCCGTCCTCATTTCAAGTGAAGAACGATCTGTCAAAAGAGAACGGTTTAAGGGGTTCAAGGAAGCTTTGCTGCAAAAGATTCGTGCACTAGATGTAGAATTTGACATAAACGGATCACTTGAATATTCGCTGCCACATGTATTAAACTTAAGCTTTCCAGGGACAAATGTGGAGGCTATGCTTGTTAATCTTGATTTAGCAGGGATTGCCGTTTCCAGCGGGTCAGCGTGCACCGCTGGTTCAATTGAACCATCCCATGTTCTTGTTGCTATGTTTGGTAAACAATCAGATCGTTTAATTAACTCAATTCGATTCAGCTTCGGCTTTAATACAACGACTGAACAAGTCATTAAAGCAGCAGAAGAAGTCGCTAAGGTTGTTTCGCGTCTGAAAAAATAAATGTACAACGCAGCTTCAGCAAAGAGAGAGGTGAAAAGATGGAAAGAAAGGATCCAAAAAATACACGGGTTGTTGTCGGGATGTCCGGCGGAGTTGATTCGTCTGTAGCGGCGCTTTT
The DNA here is from genome assembly GCF_030123405.1 of Neobacillus sp. WH10. Taxonomy (GTDB): domain Bacteria; phylum Bacillota; class Bacilli; order Bacillales; family Cytobacillaceae; genus Neobacillus. The sequence continues at coordinate 3,989,830 of NZ_CP126110.1, read as the reverse complement.
ATTAAAACAGCAAGGCTATGACGTCATAGGTATTTTTATGAAAAACTGGGATGACACTGACGAAAACGGTGTTTGTACGGCAACGGAAGACTATGAGGATGTCATTCGTGTTTGCAATCAGATTGGAATTCCATATTATGCCGTTAATTTTGAAAAACAATATTGGGACAAGGTCTTCACCTATTTCCTTGATGAATATAAAGCGGGCAGGACACCTAATCCTGACGTGATGTGCAACAAAGAAATTAAATTTAAAGCATTCATGGAGCATGCCATGAATTTAGGTGCTGACTATCTTGCCACTGGTCATTATGCCCGTGTCGAATACCGTGATGGAGAATATAAAATGCTCCGCGGTCTTGACGAAAATAAAGACCAAACGTATTTCCTGAATCAGTTGACACAGGAACAAATCAGTAAAGTGATGTTCCCTATTGGAAATCTTGAAAAATCAAAAGTAAGGGTAATTGCGAAGGAAGCCAATCTCGCAACTGCCACGAAAAAGGACAGCACCGGTATCTGCTTTATCGGAGAACGGAATTTTAAAGAGTTTTTAGGTCAATATTTACCTGCCCAGCCAGGAAATATGGAAACATTTGACGGTGAAGTTAAGGGAAAGCATGAGGGTCTTATGTACCATACGATTGGTCAGCGCCATGGATTAGGGATTGGCGGTTCTGGCGAGCCATGGTTTGCCATAGGCAAGGATTTAAAAAGAAATATCCTTTATGTTGGACAAGGCTTCCATCATGAAAAATTGTATTCTGATGCGATTACCGCTGTAAATGTAAGCTGGGTATCAAATCGTGAAAAACAAGCAGAGTTTGACTGTACGGCCAAATTCCGTTATCGCCAGGAAGATCATAAAGTGACCGTTCGTCTCTTAGAAGGAGAGAAGGTCCAAGTTTTATTTCACGAACCGATTCGGGCTATTACCCCGGGGCAAGCAGCTGTTTTTTACAATGGCGACGAATGCCTTGGCGGCGGAACAATCGATGAAGTGTTTAAAAATGGTGAACGTTTAACATATGTTGGCTAATAGTTGACCCTGATTCCTATTTTGGAGTCGGGGTTTTTTGTGCTTAAATTTTTTGTTTGGCGGAATTAATCGGAAAGTTGGCGGAAATCTACCACAGTTTGGCGGAATTTGGACTTCTGTCAATAAAAAAGACATTATTCTGCCAAGAAGTGGCACATTATTCTTCTTCCGCGCTTCGTTCACACTTCGCTTGGAGACCTCAGCCTAAAAGAACAATGCCCTCATACGGATAGCTACTGTTTTTTGAGAAACCTTAATTTTGTCCTGATTTACCAGCTTATCATGAATCCTGGGGCTGCCGAATGCCGAAAGGTTATCATAAAAGTGGAACTTTATCCGTTCGTCTAGCTGACGATTCCACTTTTCCTTTTCGGTTTCATCCTGATTCTGACGTTTCTCCCAAACATAATAACCGGAGGTTGAAACACCTAACACTTTACACATCTTCACAATAGAATGATCCTTTTTATTGGATTGAATGAAGGCAAACCTTTCTACTTTTCTTGCGTGAAGATGTGCATGGCCTTTTTTAAAATTGCGTTCTCCTCCTCAATCTCTAATCTTTTTAATAGCTCAGCTTCATAAAGTTCCTTGTATTCAGAAGCTGTTAGTAACTGATTTTGTTTAGCCTTTTCAGCATCCTGTTTCCTTTTTTTGTAACTGCTTACCCATTTCTGAACCGTATCATATGGAAGCTTTAGTTCATTACAAATATCTACCATTTTCTTTCCGTCGATGACAATTAATTTAGAAACATATTCTTTAAACTCTTTAGGATACTTTTTCGCCATGTTAAACCCGCCCTTTTATTGTTGTATTGATTTAAACATGACGCCACAACCGGTGTCCACTTTTTATACTAGCTTCAAATTCTTTTGAAGTTTGGCGGTAAAAAATGAATGGTTTGGCGGAATTCCTGACCAAATCGGCGGAATCGCTCTTATAATCCAGTGGGTCACCCTCGAAATGATGCGTTTGGCGGAATTCTTTTGAAGCTTGGCGGAATAAATGAATGGTTTGGCGGAATTCCTGACCAAATCGGCGGAATCGCTCTTATAATCCAGTGGGTCACCCTCGAAATGATGCGTTTGGCGGAATTCTTTTGAAGTTTGGCGGAAAAAATACAAAGTTTGGCGGAATCAAGGCTTAGTTTGGCGGAATCTGAACTTTGTTTAGCGGAATAACTCCAAAAATCGGCGGAATTCCTTGCATTCCTGAAACTAAAAACACTGTCGTAACCTATTCTAGCTCTTAAAGTAATTTTTAAATAAAATATGATATACTTTCTCTTAGGATTGGAGTTGAAAACATGGATAATAACCAATTAGGTGTTAAATACATGCAGGAAGGAAACTGGGAGGAGGCGGCAAAGGCTTTTAATGAAGCCATTGAATTAAATCCAAAAGATCCTGTTGCTTATATAAACTTTGGCAATGTCCTCTCTGCTGTTGGAGATGATGAAAAGGCGCTTAATTTTTATAAAAAAGCGCTTGAACTAGATGAAAACGCAGCAGCTGCTTACTATAGTATCGGTAATTTATTATTTTCAAAAGACCTTTTCAACGAAGCTAAAAATATGTTTGAAATGGCGATGAAAAAAGGTCTGGAATCAAGCGACAATTACTTTATGTTAGGATTGACACTCGTCCAGCTTGATCAAGGCAGATTCGCACTCCCATATTTACAAAGAAGTGTTGAACTTAATGAAAATGATGCAGAAGCACGGTTTCAATATGGCTTATGTTTGGCCCAGCTAGAAATGATTGACGAGGCTATCATTCAATTCGAAAAATGTATTGAGTTCGATCAAAACCATTCAGATGCATTTTACAATTTAGGCGTTTCATATGCCTTTAAAGAAAATGCCGTAAGAGCACTGGAAATGTTAAATACAGCACTCGACATTCAACCAGACCATCTACTTGCAAGTCACGCAAAAAAACTTATCGAAAATAACCGATAATTGTTAGCTTTTAATTGAAAGGAGGGAGCCATAATGGAAAAACAAGACTCGCTCGATTTATTCGCGGAGCAGGGAAAGTTCGTCAAAGGTCGGCCGATTGTAACGATTTTTCACAACGAACAAAATCTATATACCGTTTTAAGAATCCGTGTCGATGAAACGAATGATCAATATGATGACAAAGAAGCGGTAATTACCGGCTATTTCCCAAAAATCCATGAACAGGAAACCTATATTTTTTTCGGGGAATTTAAGGAGCATCCAAAATTTGGGGTCCAATTTCATACTAATCATTTTCGGAAGGACATGCCGCAGACAAAGCAAGGAGTGGTCGCTTATTTGTCAGGCGAAATGTTTAAAGGGATTGGGAAGAAAACGGCACAGAACATCGTTGATACATTAGGAGAAAATGCCATCTCCAAGATACTCAATCAGCCATCCTTACTTGATTCCATTCCAAAACTCCCTCCAGAAAAGGCAAAGATACTTTACGATACGCTGATGGAGCATCAAGGGCTTGAGCAGGTCATGGTCGCCTTAAATCAATATGGGTTTGGTCCACAGATTTCGATGCGAATTTATCAAGCTTATAAAGAGGAAACGCTTGAACTAATTCAAAAAAATCCATATAAACTAGTTGAAGATATCGAGGGCATCGGCTTTGGCCGTGCAGATGAGCTTGGCTACCAGCTAGGAATCTCCGGTAACCATCCAGATCGGGTAAAAGCTGCCTGTCTTTACATACTTGAAAGTGAAAGTATGCAAACAGGCCATGTATACATGCATGCTCAAGATTTGCTTGAGCAGGTAAAGGCACTCCTTGAGGACAACAAGCGCGATCAAATTGAATACATAGATATTTCAAATGAGGTCATTAAGCTAGAGGAAGAGGGGAAATTAATTGGTGAAGAAAAACGAATTTATCTCCCTTCCTTATTTTTTGCAGAAAAAGGCCTTGTAACGAGCATAAACCGGATTTTGCAGCAAACGGAATACAAGGACCAATTCCCAGAATCGGAATTCCTCTTGGCATTAGGCAGTTTAGAGGAACGTCTTGGGGTACAGTATGCGCCTACTCAGCGAGAAGCGATTCAAACAGCACTTATGTCCCCGATGCTTATCTTAACGGGTGGACCTGGTACGGGTAAAACGACTGTTATCAAAGGAATTGTTGAACTATACGCAGAACTGCATGGCTGTTCCTTAGAGCTGAAGGATTATCACAAAAAGGATGAGCCGTTTCCGTTTTTACTCGCAGCACCGACCGGACGGGCTGCTAAACGAATGACAGAGTCGACGGGACTGCCTGCTGTAACAATCCACCGATTACTTGGCTTTAACGGGTCCGAAGGTTTTGACCGTGATGATGCAAGCCCCTTAGAGGGAAAAATCCTTATTGTTGACGAGACGTCGATGCTTGATATTTGGCTTGCCAATCAATTGTTTAAAGCACTGCCTGAGAATATTCAAGTCATAATGGTTGGTGATGAAGATCAACTGCCTTCTGTCGGACCAGGACAAGTTTTAAAGGATTTGCTGCTATCTGGGCAGATTCCGACTGTCCGCCTTACCGATATTTACCGGCAAGCAGAAGGGTCTTCTATCATTGAACTCGCACATGATATTAAAAATGGATACCTGCCTGCAAATGTTACCGCAAAGCAAGCAGATCGTTCATTTATTAAATGTACAACGGCACAGGTTGCTCAAGTGGTCGAAAAAGTAGCACTTAATGCAAAAAACAAAGGGTATTCAGCAAAAGATATCCAGGTGTTGGCACCGATGTATAGAGGTCCTGCCGGAATCGACCGCTTAAATGTGCTGCTTCAGGAAATTTTTAATCCGAACCCTGATGGAAAGCGGAAGGAAATTATCTTTGGTGAGGTAAAATACCGAATCGGTGATAAGGTGCTCCAGCTTGTGAACCAGCCGGAAAGCAATGTCTTTAATGGTGATATTGGGGAAATTATCTCGATTATTTATGCAAAGGAAAACACCGAAAAACAGGACATGATCTATATTTCCTTTGAAGGCAATGAGGTAGAATATACGAGGCAGGACTTGAATCAAATTACCCATGCGTACTGCTGTTCGGTACATAAGTCACAAGGAAGCGAATTTCCAATTGTTATTCTACCCATAACAAGAAGTTATTACCGGATGCTGCGGAGAAATTTAATTTATACCGCGATTACGAGAAGTAAACAATCGTTAATTATATGTGGAGAAGAGGACGCTCTCAGAAAGGGTATAGAAAGAGCAGACGAGCTTTTAAGGCAAACGACGCTATGCCAAAAGCTGCAAGAAACTATTTCCGTAAAAAATGTTCGGCCACAAGAAGTGATTCCTGCCAATGGATTGTCGTATGAGGAAGAATTAATGCATGTTAATCCCATGGTAGGGATGGAAAACGTTTCGCCTTATGATTTTATGGTAAATGACTGAAACTATAAATGTTCACAGGAGGTGGGACACTTTTTGCGGACATTTTCTTTATTAAAAGGGCAGCCCGTATTTGAAACAAGAAGTGGAACAAAAGTCGGTGAGATTAGTGACTTATGTATTTCAGGTACCGGAAAAGTAAATGGCCTGCTTGTAAAAAAAGGCGTGTTCTTCAAACAAACTTTTTTTCTGGACATTCAAAAAGTAGCCTCCTTTGGCTGGGATGGCGTTATGGTTGAGGATACTGAGCAATTGCAAAAACTGAATGAGACTCCTGAATATACGTTTAACCATCAACATTCTATAGACGGAATGCTGATGCTTTCAAAGAGCGGTGAGTCGCTCGGATTGTTGAAAGATGTATATTTTCAAGAAGAAGTGGGCACAATCGTAGGGTATGAAATCACGGATGGCTTCTTTTCGGATATCACGGAAGGTAAACAGGTCATTCAATCCAGGAAGCCCTTAGCGATTGGAAAGGATGCCATTATCGTAGATGTAAATGAAAACTAGCCTACTGGCGAGCCTAAGAGGGCTAAGACAGAGGCATAGTTGAATTTATGCGTTCAGAATTTAGGAAATAAGTTCTGTTAGCTAAATGATACGTGAGGTGTCTTTCCATGTTTAAGTGTCCTAATTGTCAAAGTAAGGATATCGGTAAAATTGGTATCAACCAATATTATTGCTGGAACTGTTTTATTGAGCTCACCGTTTCCCAAGGTATAATCAATACCCATCAAGTCGAAGAAGACGGGTCACTAAGTTCATTAGATGACTTGTTTGAAGAAGAAGAGCGTCGTTACACCCTTTAGAAGAAAAGCAGAAGCGCATGTGTAGAAGGGTATAGACTGAAACCCTTCGACTGAAATAAAGAAAACACGGAGAGCAAAACTTTTCCGTGTTGACTTATCGTAGGGAGAAGGGCATAGTACACTAGCTGCTGAAACTAGTCAATACCTAGAAGAGGTGAGACGGATGAATAAAATGATGACGACAATGATTGCTTTTGGTGCTGGCATGGCAGCATATAATATTGTCCAAAGAAATAATATGATGTCAGCCCGCAATGTGAAAAGAATGCAAAGGAAAGTCAGACGAGCGATCTTTTAATGCCAACCCCCCTCAAGTAGTCGAGGGGGTTTTTTGTTGTATATTTCCTCCAATTGTCTCGAAAACTAACCAAAAGGAGGCATGGCAGTGGATATTCGTATGAAATGGTATTACCGAATTGGTTTTTTGCTCCTTTTATTAATTGCCATATTTGTTTTTCTAAAAATTAGTTTCGTATGGATGCCGATTGTAAGGATAGCATCTATCATCATTCTCCCCTTTATTATTGGCGCATTTATTACTTATTTACTTCACCCAATCGTCGAAAAACTACATGAAAAAGGGCTTCATCGTGGGCTTTCGATCATTTTAATATATTTTATTTTTTTTGGCGGAATCGGCGTAGGTCTATATAAAGGAATTCCAGCCATTATTGATCAATTAAAGGACCTTTCTGAGAGTGCACCTGTTTTTGCAGAGCAATACCGAGGCTGGATTTATCAACTCCAATCACACACAAGAGCCTGGCCGGATGGACTGCAGACGCGCATTAATGACGGCATTGATACCTTTGAAAAAAAGATGGACGCGTTACTGACCATCATCGTGAGCATCTTAATGAACTTCTTAAATTCAGCGCTCATCATGCTGATTATCCCATTCATTGCTTTTTATATGTTAAAGGATTTTGCCTTGATTAAACGGGCTCTGTGGTATATTACCCCAAAAAAATGGCGTAAGAAGGGCTCTCTTTTTCTAAAGGATGTCGATGAGTCCCTCGGAAGCTATATTAGGGGGCAGCTCCTTGTTTGTGTCATTATTGGCAGTATCTCAGCCCTGTTATTTTGGGTTTTTCATTTAAAATATCCCTTATTATTAGGTTTGATTGTTGGTGCCACAAATGTAATCCCTTATTTCGGCCCAATTATCGGGGCTGTGCCGGCAGTCATAATTGCAGCCACTACTTCTGTAAAATTAGTGATTATTACCTTAGTGATAGTTTTCGGACTACAATTTCTTGAAGGGAATATATTGTCTCCCTATATTGTCGGAAAAAGCCTGCATATGCACCCATTAGTCATTATGTTTGCGTTAACTGCCGGAGGAGAAATTGGCGGGATTTTAGGGTTGATCTTAGCTGTCCCGGTACTTGCTGTGCTAAAAGTTGGGATTATTCATGCAAAAAATCATTTTAGCCCGCATTAACAGGCAATAAACCATTGTTTTAAGGTAAGAAAAAATATTTTGTAAAATAAAGCCGCCGGTAAAAAACACGATTTATTCAACTAACCAACTGTGGGAAAAAAAGCGTCCAACTGCTGGGAAGCTTCACTTTATCACTGATTCAAATTGACAAACAATAATGTGGTGGCTATAATTCGTCATATAGAATATTTGTTAGAAAATGTAGAAGGATCGAGTATGTTGTAGTCCATCTGTAACGCGTTCAAGCGCAGAAGAGAGGAGCTTCCTTGGCTGAAAGAAGTTCTAGATGAAGAATAACAGAAAGCTAGTCCGGAGTGCAGCTAATCACTGTCGTCATTGCCGCGTTAAGGCTTTATTGAGAGATGAATACATGCTTTTTTGTATTCATAATCAGGGTGGTACCGCGAGGCAAGCTCTCGTCCCTGTTTTTGGGATGAGGGCTTTTTTGTATGCTTTTTAAAAAAAGGAGGAGGTCTAAGATATGAAAAATTTAACAGGATCACAAATCCGCTCAATGTTTTTACAGTTTTTTAACGAAGAAAAAGGACACACCATTGAACCGAGTGCATCGCTCGTTCCACACGATGACCCATCATTGTTATGGATTAATAGCGGTGTTGCAACCTTAAAGAAGTATTTTGATGGACGTGTTGTACCTGAGAATCCAAGGATTACAAATGCACAAAAATCAATTAGAACAAATGACATTGAAAATGTCGGAAAAACAGCACGTCACCATACGTTCTTTGAAATGCTTGGCAATTTTTCCATCGGTGAATATTTCAAACAAGAAGCCATTGAATGGGCATGGGAGTTTTTAACCGATGAAAAATGGATTGGCTGGAACCCAGAGCTTCTATCTGTAACCGTACACCCAGAGGATCATGAAGCATATGAAATTTGGCATAAGACAATTGGTATACCAGAAGAACGAATCATTCGTCTTGAGGGTAACTTCTGGGACATTGGTGAAGGTCCAAGCGGCCCGAATACCGAAATTTTCTATGACCGAGGGCCTGCCTACGGAAATGACCCAAGCGACCCTGAGTTATATCCAGGCGGTGAAAACGAGCGCTACCTTGAAGTTTGGAACCTTGTGTTTTCACAATTTAACCATAATCCTGATGGCACTTATACACCGCTGCCAAAGAAAAATATTGATACTGGAATGGGACTTGAACGAATGGCATCTGTCGTTCAAAATGTTCCAACTAACTTTGATACTGATTTATTTATCCCAATTATTCGGGCAACAGAGGAAATTTCCGGCGGAAAATATGGTGTTGATAAAGAGAGCGATGTTGCCTTCAAAGTAATCGCTGACCATATTCGTACCGTTGCATTTGCTGTCGGGGACGGGGCATTGCCATCAAACGAGGGCCGCGGCTATGTGTTGCGCAGGTTGCTGCGCCGAGCTGTCCGTTATGCAAAACAAATCAATATTAACCGTCCATTTATGTTTGAACTTGTACCTGTCGTAGGCGAAATCATGCAAGATTTCTATCCGGAAGTAAAAGAAAAGACCGATTTCATTCAAAAGGTCATCAAAAATGAAGAAGAGCGTTTCCATGAAACCCTTCATGAAGGCTTAGCTATTTTAGCTAGTGTCATTAAAAAGGAAAAAGAAAAAGGCAGCGATACCATTACTGGTGCTGATGTGTTCCGTCTATATGATACTTATGGTTTTCCGGTAGAACTAACCGAAGAATATGCGGAAGAAGAGGGTATGAAGGTTGACCATCAAGGCTTCGAGGTAGAAATGGATCAGCAGCGTGAGCGTGCCCGGGCAGCTCGTCATGATGTCGATTCGATGCAGGTTCAAGGCGGTGTGCTTCGCGACGTTACCGTTGAAAGTAAATACGTTGGGTATGATGTGCTAGAGACTAACTCAACTGTTGTGGCAATTATTAAAAATGGCGAACTGGTTGAGGAAGCATTAAGCGGTGAAGAAATACAGCTAATTCTGGATGTAACACCATTTTATGCGGAAAGTGGCGGACAGATAGCTGACCGCGGTTTGATTAAAGGTGCAGACGTAACCATTGCTGTTAAGGATGTTCAAAAAGCACCGAATGGTCAAAACCTTCATCAAGTTGTAGTGAAGAACGGTATGTTAAAAACGAATCATCAGGTAACGGCAAAAGTGGATGCTGAAAATCGTGTAAAAATTATTAAAAACCATACCGCTACCCATTTACTTCATCAGGCATTAAAAGATATACTCGGTGAGCACGTAAATCAAGCAGGTTCCTTAGTAGAGCCCGACCGTCTTCGTTTTGATTTTTCGCACTTTGGTCAAATTAAGCCGGAAGAATTGGATCAGATTGAAAGAATTGTGAATGAAAAGATTTGGCAAAACATCGAAGTAGACATCAGCCTAAAACCAATTGCCGAAGCAAAAGCAATGGGAGCAATGGCGCTGTTTGGTGAAAAATATGGTGAGATTGTCCGCGTAGTTAGAGTGGGGGATTATAGTCTTGAGCTTTGCGGCGGTTGTCATGTTCCAAATACATCTGTCATTGGATTATTTAAAATTGTGTCAGAAGGCGGAATTGGTGCTGGAACAAGAAGAATTGAGGCTGTAACTGGTGAATCTGCATACAAATCGCTAAATGATCAAGTAGGTTTGTTAAAGGATGCTGCTGAAAAACTAAAAACAAATCCAAAAGATATTGTTAACCGTATTGATAGTTTAATGGTTGAAATTAAACAGCTGCAGCGGGAAAACGAATCACTTGCAACAAAGCTTGGAAATATTGAAGCTGGCAACCTCGTATCAAAGGCAAAAGATATCGACGGTGTAACGGTTTTAGCAGCGAAGGTTCAGGCAGCAGATATGAATAACTTGAGAAATATGGCCGATGACCTGAAGCAAAAGCTTGGATCTGTTGTCATCGTCCTCGGTAGTGTCCATGAAGGAAAAGTGAATTTAATTTCCGCTGTGACGAAGGATTTAATTGAAAAAGGCTACCATGCAGGGAAACTGATTAAGGAAGTTGCTTCTCGCTGCGGCGGAGGTGGTGGCGGACGCCCAGATATGGCTCAAGCAGGCGGTAAAGATCCTGAAAAACTGGAGTCTGCACTTCAATTCGTAGATGAATGGGTAAAATCCATTTGATAATGGAACAAAGTAGTGTAAAATGTAGGTAACAATTCTAGAATGCGGAAGTGCCTTGACCAGGGGCGATAATGGATGACTTATCGATTGGCAAGAGAAGCGAAGCCGGAGATTAGTCTTCCTTAACGGGAACGATACTAGCCAGGTATAAGACGAGCCGGCGAAGAGGTTGTAACCTCTTTGACGGATGGGATATAAACCTGCGAACCCCTAGGCGCTGTAGCTAGACTTTACAATTCTCTCCTCTATTAGAAAGGCGAGGTGCATGAAATGAGTTCATTTGACAAAACGATGCGATTTAATTTTCCTGAAGAGCCATTTGAACATGACGTGAAGGATGTTCTATTTCAAGTCTATGAGGCATTACAGGAAAAAGGGTATAACCCGATAAATCAAATCGTCGGCTACCTGTTATCCGGTGATCCTGCCTATATTCCTCGTCATCGCGATGCCCGTAACATTATTCGTAAGCTCGAACGGGACGAAATTATTGAGGAATTAGTCAAATCCTATCTAAAACAACAACGAGAGGGTTAAGTAATGCGTGCAATGGGTTTAGACGTAGGCTCAAAAACTGTCGGTGTTGCCCTTAGTGATGAACTAGGGTGGACGGCACAAGGTCTCAAAACCCTCAAAATCAATGAAGAAAAGCAAGAGTTTGGTTTTGAGGAAATTGGTCAATTAATAAAAGAGTATCAAGTCGATACAGTTGTCATTGGTTTTCCTAAAAATATGAACGGGACGGTTGGACCACGCGGGGAAGCAAGTCAGCAATTTGCTGCTGAAATTGCGGAAAGATTTGATGTGCCAACTGTTTTATGGGACGAGCGGATGACAACAATGGCTGCTGAACGTGTTTTACTTGAGGCTGATATCAGCCGTAAAAAGCGGAAGAAGGTCATTGATAAAATGGCAGCAGTGATAATTCTTCAAGGCTATCTTGACAGTAAAAATTAATGAGGTGAAGAAATGACACACGAACATGATCATGAGGATCGCTATATTACTCTTATCGATGATAATGGCGATGAACAATTATTTGAAATACTTTTCACATTTGATTCAGAAGAATTTGAAAAGTCCTATGTATTCTTTTATCCAGTTGGTGAAAATGAAGATGAAGAAGAAGAAATTGACATTCTCACATATGCATACATTCCAACAGAAGATGGCGGTTTCGGCGAATTAATGGAAATCGAAACTGATGAAGAATGGGACATGGTGGAAGAGGTTTTTAATACCTTTAACGAGGAACAAGAGGAACAATAATATTTCAGGAATCGGCTGCTTGTTGGCCGATTCTTTTTTTTTGTGGAAAAGGGGCGGAGCGGCGCAAAAACGAATCATTTTATCCGGTCGAAGTGACTATATACATTTCTTTCCTTTTGATAGGTAAAGCTTAGCTCTGCTCGCACCTCCTATTATTTGACAAATCCAATGATAAATTGACATTTTTCTTACTATATGCTGAAATTGATACATACCTTTATTAATATTTTACAAAAATTAATGCGATATGTTTGATAGGTCAGGGGAAGGGGGAAAAAGATGACGACAGACGAAAAGGGCACAAAAAAAGATGTTATTCGGCAAAAAATGCTTGAGCAGCACCATGAAGCAAAAATTGTCCGCAAGATTGTTTTGATCATATCTATCTTAATGCTATTATTCATAGTCTTAATTGGTGGCGGAGGATATTTCTATATACAATCAGCACTTAAACCTCTTGACTCTTCTAGTAAGAAACAGAAAACAGTCGAAATTCCACTAGGGTCATCTGTTACAGGAATTGCTGAAAAATTAGAAGCAAACGGAATAATAAAAAATGCAAAAGTATTTAAGTATTATGTAAAACTGAAAAATGAAGGCGGATTTATGGCTGGGGATTATCAGCTAAGCCCATCGATGGATGTCCCTGAAATTGTCAGCCGTTTAAAAACGGGCAAAGTGCTGGCGAAAGCTAGTTTTAAAATTACGGTTCCAGAAGGACAGCAGCTTAAGGAAATTGCCGCTATAATGGCAAAAGCTACAAACCAAAAGGAAGATGATGTGTTTAATAAATTAAATGACAAAGAATTTATTAAAACACTAATGGCCAAATACCCAGATATTTTAACAGATGAAATTTTGCATTCGACAGTGAAATATCCACTCGAAGGCTACTTATATCCGGCAACCTATCCATTTTATAAGCCAAATCCATCTGTTGAAGAAATGGTCACGGCAATGTTAGATAAAACAAGGAACGTTCTATCTGATTACACAGAAGAAAGTAACAAAAAAAAGCTGTCAATTCATCAATTATTAACAATGGCCTCATTAGTGGAGGAAGAAGCTACAGAAAAAGCCGACCGTAAAATGATCGCAAGTGTTTTCTACAATCGTATGAAAAAGGGAATGCCCTTGCAAACAGATCCAACTGTTTTATATGCCCAAGGGAAACATAAAGACAAGGTTTTATATGAGGATTTAGAAGTGGATTCACCTTATAATACGTATAAAAATAAAGGTCTTCCACCAGGTCCAATAGCAAATGCTGGAAAGATGTCGGTTGAGGCGGCACTGGAGCCAGCGGAAACAGATTTTTATTACTTCCTAGCAACCGCTGACGGAGATGTTATTTTTACAAAAACATTGGATGAACATAATCAGGAAAAAGCTAAGCATATTTCCAATAAAAAATAATTATTTCATGGGGAAAGATTAGCATTCCCCTTTTTTTTATGGTAAAATAACTCAGGTGTTTTAATAAGTATTTTATAGCGTACCTCACAGTAGTGTATTTTGCGGGTGTATCTGCCTAAAAACGTACTGAGTTGAATCCTTCAGCTCGTTATTTCCTGTGAACGCTATTTTTTCATGTCTAAAGAGCATAATGATGGTAGATAATTTATAGTATTTGACTTTTAGAATTGTCCAGCTGCAGCGCCCAGCGACTATTGGTCATCACTCCTTCCTAAGATAAGTCGACATCGGATTACTTTATCTCAGTCGGACTGGCCCTCTGGCCATACGTTGCTAAACGATGTGTTCGCTTTTCTATCAAAAATGCTTTTATCCCGCATTAACGGGCAGTAAGATCCCCACTTCATTACTTCGAGGTACAAGAAGGATAAGTAGGGGATCAACTGCCCGTAAAAGCCCGATTGGTTCAACTAACAATCAGTGGGGGATGAGAAAAACCCCCACTGATTGAAGTTTCACTTTATAGAATTGAGGTGACGGCAGCTTGTTGAATGAGAGGCTGCATTTTTATATTGAAGGTCTAATTTCAGCACGCATCCCGTTGTTTACTGAAATGGAAAGTTATGCAAAAAAACATAATGTCCCTATTATGGAGCTAGCTGGGATCGAAACCATGCTGCAATTATTGCGAATTCATCACTCGAAACAGATTCTTGAAGTGGGAACAGCGATTGGTTATTCGGCGTTAAGAATGGCAAATACTCTCCCAAAGGCACAAATTGTTACAATTGAACGGGATAAGGAACGGCTTCATGTTGCTAAAGAATTTATCGAGAGATCTGAGAATGGTGAGCAAATTACCTTAATTGAAGGTGATGCCTTGGAGGTTGAAGATCTTGTTCAGGGACAGGCTCCATTCGATGCCATTTTTATTGATGCTGCTAAAGGACAATACAAAAAGTTTTTTGAGATATATGAAAAATATCTTAGTCACGATGGAATGATTATTACGGATAATGTGCTGTTTAAAGGTCTTGTTGCTGAACAAGAGATTGAATCAAAAAGAACTCGTAATCTTGTAAAGAAAATTGATGAATTTAACCATTGGTTAATGAATCATCCGGATTATCACACCGTGATTCTGCCTGTTGGGGATGGGGTCGCAATTAGCAAAAGAAGAGGTGGGAGAAAATGAAGAAAACAGAATTACTTGTCACTCCATTAACAGTCGACGATATTTTGCCACTAGCAGAAGCAGGGGCAGATGCCTTTGTTGTCGGTGAGCAGCGATATGGATTACGACTTGCTGGAGAATTCAACCGTGAGGATGTTCAAAGAGCGATTGACCTAGCCCACAACAAGGGGAAAAAAGTTTATGTTGCGATGAATGCCATTTTTCACAATGAAAAAATAGACGAACTTGCTGGCTATATTCAATTTGCAGCAGCTGCAAAGGCAGATGCAATTATTTTTGGTGACCCAGCTGTATTAATGACTGCAAAAGAAGTGGCACCAGAAATGAAGCTTCATTGGAGTACAGAGACAACTGGCACGAATTGGTATACGTGTAATTATTGGGGCAGAAAAGGTGCGAAAAGGGCGGTTCTAGCTCGTGAAATCAACATGGATGCCATTGTCGAAATAAAGGAAAATGCAGAAGTGGAAATTGAAGTACAGGTTCATGGAATGAGCTGTATGTTCCAATCTAAACGCTCTCTCCTTGGTAACTATTATGAGTACCAAGGGAAAGTCATGGAGATTGAAAATCGTAAGATGGAAAAAAATATGTTTTTGCACGATAAAGAACGTGAGAATAAATATCCGATCTTTGAAGATGAGAACGGTACGCATATCATGAGTCCAAATGATATTTGTATCATTGATGAGCTGCAAGAAATGCTAGAAGCCGGTGTTGATTCTTTTAAAATTGATGGAATCTTAAAGAGCCCGGAATATATTCTGGCTGTGACAAGAATTTATCGTGAAGCAATTGATTTATTTTTCGAAGATCCAGAGGCTTATGATGACAAAAAGGACGAGCTGCTTGCGGAAATCGAGAAAATTCAACCAGAGAATCGTTCGTTAGATACAGGATTCTTTTTCAAAGAGACAGTTTATTAACTTAAAAAGCGAAAGCGCCTTGCTCAGGGGCTTAAGTTCCCGAGCCTCTATGCGCTGCAGCTAAACATTTATTATAGGAGGGGTTCAATCGTGAATACAGGTATAGATAAAATTTCTGAGATGATCGATGGGAAACGTGTCATTGTGAAGAAGCCGGAACTCCTTGCTCCAGCAGGCAATCTGGAAAAATTAAAAATTGCAGTTCAATATGGAGCCGATGCTGTGTTTATCGGTGGTCAAGAATACGGACTTCGTTCAAACGCGGATAATTTTACATTTAAAGAAATGAAAGAAGGCGTTGAGTTCGCCAAAAAATTTGGTGCAAAGATTTACGTAACTACAAATATTTTTGCTCATAACGAAAATATTGACGGTTTAGAGGAATATATACTTGGCTTAAAGGAAACAGGAATTGCAGGGATTATTGTCGCCGATCCTCTAATTATTGAAACATGCCAGCGTCTTGCTCCAGAGATTGAAATCCATATTAGTACACAGCAATCACTTTCCAACTGGAAAGCCGCCCAGTTTTGGAAAGAGTCAGGGGCAGAAAGGGTAGTACTAGCACGTGAGGTAAGTGCGGAAGAAATTAGAGAAATGAAGGAAAAGGTCGATGTTGAGATCGAAACCTTTATTCATGGAGCAATGTGCATTGCTTACTCCGGACGTTGTACATTGAGCAACCATATGACTGCAAGGGATTCTAACCGCGGTGGTTGCTGCCAATCGTGCCGCTGGGATTATGATCTTTACAAACTCGAGGACAGTAATCAGGAAGTAACTCTTTTTGAAGATGGGGATGACCCGTTTGCGATGAGCCCAAAGGATCTTAATTTAATTCAAGCAATTCCAAAAATGATTGAGCTAGGAATTGACAGTTTGAAAATTGAAGGCCGAATGAAATCGATTCATTACATTGCAACAGTCGTAAGTGTTTATCGGAAAGTTATTGACGCTTATTGCGCTGATCCAGAGAATTTTGTGATTAAGCGTGAATGGTTAGAGGAACTTGATAAATGCGCTAACCGTGAGACTGCACCTGCATTTTTTGAAGGAGTGCCGGGGTATAAAGAGCAAATGTTTGGTAATCATAGCAAAAAGACAAAGTTTGAGTTTGTCGGTCTTGTGCTGGATTACAACGAAAAAACTCAAATGGTTACATTGCAGCAGCGAAACCATTTTAAACCAGGGGACGAAGTCGAATTCTTCGGACCGGAAATTCAGAACTTTACACATGTGGTTAATAAAATTTGGGATGATAAAGGTAATGAATTGGATGCAGCTAGGCATCCTCTTCAAATTGTACAATTTAAATTGGACAAACCGGTATACCCTAACAACATGATGCGAAAGGAGAACTAGTATGATGCGCAAACCGGTTGTTATTGGTGTAACCGGCGGCTCTGGCTCCGGAAAAACCAGTGTAACAAAAGCCATTTATGAAAGTTTAAAAGATCATTCCATTTTGGTACTAGAACAGGATTATTATTATAAGGATCAAACTAATGTGCCGTTTGAAGAACGATTAAAAACAAATTATGATCACCCACTTGCCTTTGATAATGATTTACTTATAGAACATATCCAAAAGCTGTTACGCTATGAAGTGATTGAAAAACCTGTTTATGATTACTCCATCCATACCCGTTCAGACAAGATTATTCCCGTCGAACCGCAAGATGTTATTATATTAGAGGGAATTTTAGTACTTGAAGATGAGCGTCTGCGTAATTTAATGGACATTAAATTGTACGTAGATACAGATGCAGATTTGAGAATCATCCGCCGTTTAACCCGTGACATTAGAGAACGCGGGCGGACGTTTGATTCCGTAATTGATCAATATTTAAATGTGGTTCGCCCAATGCATAATCAGTTTATTGAACCTACTAAGCGTTATGCGGATGTCATCATCCCAGAAGGCGGACATAACCATGTTGCAATTGATATAATGGTCACAAAAATTCAAACAATTCTTGAACAAAAGTCATTTTTATGACACAATATCAAAAGATAAGGATTTAATAAATATTTAAAGTGCGCGCCCTTATACAAGGACGCGCTCCTATGTATTTGTCATAGGCAAACAATCTACATATACTACATACACAATTCTAATGGGGGTTGTGAAGACTAGAAGGAGTGAAGGTTTTGGCTACAGAGAAAGTATTTCCAATGACACAAGCAGGAAAAGACAAACTTGAACAAGAACTTGAATATTTAAAATCAGTGAAACGTAAAGAAGTGGTAGAAAGAATTAAAATCGCAAGAAGTTTTGGTGATTTATCAGAAAACTCTGAGTACGATTCTGCGAAAGAAGAACAGGCATTTGTTGAGGGCCGAATTACAACATTAGAAAATATGATTCGCAATGCTAAGATTATTGCTGAAGGAGAAATGGCAGGCGATTCTGTAACATTAGGCAGGTCTGTTACATTTATTGAGCTTCCGGATGGGGAAGAAGAAACCTATTCTATTGTGGGTAGTGCTGAGGCAGATCCGTTTGAAGGGAAAATTTCGAACGACTCGCCAATTGCTAAAAGCCTTTTAGGTAAAAAGGTTGGCGATCAAGTATCTGTACAAACACCAGGCGGTGAAATGAGCGTCCGTATTGTCAGCATCAAATAATTGAAATTATATATTTAAGATAATTGTTTGAAATTTAGAAACCTCGTCAAAACTTTTGACGAGGTGTTTTTTATGTGGAGAAGACGGGCACTTGGATGGCTTTTCATTTGTATAACAAGTTTGGTGTTGCTTCTAGTGCGCTTAATGCAAATTCAACTGATCGAGACAAAGACATTTTCGAAACATAATGTAAATTTACTTGAGGAAAGTGTCAAACAAAGAACACAGGAGCTGGTGATTGATAATGGCAGAGGCAATTTCCTTGACCGAAATGGGGTCATGCTGACGCACAAAAAGGTTGCTGTTCTAGTCCTTTTTCCATTTTTAAAAAAGATGGATTGGGAGGCTAAAAAGGTTTCTGAGATTTCTGGAATCTCGGAAGATGTGCTGAAAATCGCTGTAGAAGGGGCTAAAAAGCCCTTTGCCTTCGGTGATCCGCAGCCAGTTGAACTGACTTCGTCCCAAATGGAGAGAATTAATGGCTTAAAAATTCCTGGAGTTTTTGCAATTGAAAAGAAGTTTGAACGCTCTGAAGTACCAGCGGAACAGTTAATTGGCCTAACAGGCGAAAATCCAAAGGAATTAAAGAACCGTTATCCAAACAAGGACCTATCGGAGAAGACCTTGCTTGGTGTATCAGGGCTTGAGGAAAGTTTTGATGAATTCCTTCTCCCTGAAGGGAAATCAAAGCTTGTATACCACGTAGATGGCTCTGGAGGACCACTGTTCGGGATCGATGTTAAATATGTTGATCCCGCAAATCCATTTTATCCTGTAAATGTGCGGACAACCCTTGATAAAAACCTCCAGCAGAAAGCAGAGGGTCTTGTTGAACGGTATCAAATAAAAAAAGGCGGCCTGGTTCTTCTCGATATTGAGGACAATAGTGTGCTCGCGATGGTATCACGGCCATCGATTAATAAAAAGGACCCCTATAGCGGCGGGGGGATTACAAATATGATGGTGAAGCAGCAGATTGTCGGCTCCGTATTTAAAACTGTTGTTGCTGCAGCCGCAATCGACGAAAATTTTGATGACCCAACCCGCTTTTTTGACTGCAGTAAAAAAATTAATGGCAAACCGGAACTTAAGTACAATTATGGAATGTTGGATTTTGTGACTAGCTTTTCCAGAAGCTGTAATCGTACATTTGGAGAGCTGGCAAAGGAACTACAAAAGACAAATCCTCATATTCTTGAAGATTATGCGGCTAAATTATCACTTACTGGCTCTGTAGGATGGAAGGGGGATGTTTATCATACAAGTGACTTCAAACAATTTGCAGATGAAGATAAAGGCAGGGTCTTTTTGTCTGATGAGGCAAGAAAAGATGCTAACTTTGCTGCAATGTCTGGAATTGGCCAGCATGAAGTCCGAGTCACCCCTATAGCTGTAGCCAATATGATGGCAACGATTGCTAGAGGCGGTAAAAAAGAGGCAGTAAGAGCTGTTTCAAAAATTGAGTATAAAAACGGAACAACGATGGTTGATTTTCCTGAACAAAGTATAAAAGGAGATACCATTTCTCCTTACACTGCGATGAAGCTGCAAAAGCTGCTTCGGGAAGTGGTATTAAACCCTAATGGTACGGGAAGGTGGTTTAAAGACTTGCCGTATGAGGTGGCAGGTAAATCAGGGACTGCCGAAACAGGAAAATATGAAGATGGGAAGCAACTGCATAATAAATGGTTTGCTGGTTATTTCCCCTATCAAAATCCAAAATACGTCCTTGTAGCCGCGAATTTGGATGTGGTGGATTCGGAGGGTGGGGTTAATTTGTTATTTGCTGATATGGTAAAAATGTTGTATGAAAAAAATCATAGCAATGAGGAGTAAAATGGTTTTCCCTTCAAGTTCTCTTTAAATCATGTTAAAATATTGAGAGCCTTATTTATACGGAGGGATAAATTTGAGTAATGATTTCAATTCTAATTCGCGTTCAGGATATCGTGCGAAAAGAAAAAAAACGAATATCGTTTTAAATAGTTTAATCGTCATTGTCCTGCTATTGATTATTTTTGTTGCTTATAATATTTTTGCCTCAGGCAGTGATGATAAAGCAGCACCGAAGAAACAAGAACCAAAAACAGAACAAAAAGAAACAACTCAAAAAGAAACAGCAACTAAAGAGAAAAAGGCCAAAGTGGATAAAAAGGTCGATAAGGATGATCGTTCTACTGACAATGCAAAAGAAGATGATCAAGAAAGTGAGGAAGCCTCCACTCCTGAAAAGGCAGATGAATCACAGGCGGTAGTTTCAGACGGGGGCAGTTCTTCGAATGTTCTTAAAACAATCCAGAATCCGAGTTGGAAGCCTGTTGGTACCACCCAATCAGGAGAACACACGCCAACTTATAGTGGTGTTGATTGGGATGAAATGCTGAATGCCATCTCCTATGCAACAGGACTTGACCAGAGTAATATGAAGGTTTATTGGCTAGGTAGTGATAAGTCTACCTCCAATGCATCAACCGGTACAGTATACTCTAATGATAAACAACAAAAATATAGAGTTTTTATTAAATGGGTTGATGGTGAAGGCTGGATACCGACAAAGGTCGAAGAACTAGCTGAACTTGAGAAATAAAGGAAAAAGGATGGGCCAATAAGGGGCACCATCCTATTTCTTTTTAAAATGAACAACCGCCGTAAAGTATGTTTGTCCATTTTCGTTCACATGCATTTGGTGGGATACGGATTGGACCCCAAGTAGGATTGCTCTATTCTCATCAACCTGTGATTCAATCTTTTTTTGCAATGTTTTAAGATTATTGGCCTCGAAAAATTCAATTTTATCCTCAATCAAATCAAACTGAAAATTCACTTAGATCATCCTTTCTATACATCCATTTTAGTTATTTCTTACCATACTGGCAATGCATTTGAATAAATGTGAGAAGTATGATAACATAATTTCAACTCAATTCATAGTATACTCATAGGAATTATATGCTATTTTGGAGAGTGGAAAATATGGGGAGAGAGTTTCTTGAAATTTTTGAGCAATGGGCAGATTCATATGATGATACAGTCGTTGGTCATGATTTAGAATATAAAGAAGTTTTTTCACATTATGAACAAATTTTAGATGCTGTTGCTGCTCGTTCAATTGGTCATGTAGTGGAATTTGGTGTCGGTACGGGGAACCTGACACAAAAGCTATTGGCTGTAGGGCTTAGGGTGACTGGAGTAGAGCCATCACCATCAATGAGGAAAATTGCTGAGCAAAAACTTGCTGGTAATGCGGTAATTCTCGATGGTGATTTTCTTCATTTTCCAGAAGTGAAGAAAATTGATACATTTGTCAGTTCGTATGCCTTCCATCATCTTACCGATAACGAAAAAGCAGAAGCTGTTACTCACTATGGCAAGCTCCTCTCAAAAGATGGTAGAATAGTGTTTGCGGATACGATGTATGAATCCGAGGAAGATCATTATAATGCGATCGTAAAAGCAAAAAATGACGGCTTTCATAACCTGGCAAAAGATCTGGAAACTGAATATTATACAACGATTCCGTTTTTAAAATCTATTTTAGAAAAAAATAGTTTTAGCGCCACGTTCACAAGGATAAACGATTTTGTCTGGTTAATGGAAGGTGTAAAACAATAAGAAAGAGGTTAATCAATGAAAATCGCCATCATCGGAGCAATGGAAGAAGAAGTAACTTTACTACGAGACAATATTGAGGAACAAACACAAGAAACAGTCGCAGGTTGTGAATTTACATTTGGAAAGATGCACGGTGCAGATGTCATCCTGCTGCGGTCGGGGATTGGGAAGGTAAATGCGGCTATGTCAACAACCATCCTGCTTGAAAAATATAAGCCTGATTGTATTATCAATACCGGTTCAGCAGGAGGCTTTAATCCTTCACTTAATGTAGGGGATGCTGTTATCTCAACGGAAGTCCGCCATCATGATGTCGATGTAACCGCATTTGGTTATGAATATGGTCAGGTTCCCCAGCTTCCGGCAGCGTTTTTAGCTGATGAAAAATTAATTTCTGTCGCAGAAACAGCTGCAAAAGAATTAGAAAATTTCCAAATTGTGAAGGGCTTAATTGTGACGGGTGATTCTTTTATGGAAGATCCGGTACGTGTCGATTTTGTACGGTCAAAATTTGAGGCTTTACAGGCGGTTGAAATGGAGGCTGCTGCGATTGCACAAGTGGCTCATCGCTTCGCTGTACCTTTTGTAATTATCCGTTCTCTGTCGGATATCGCCGGAAAAGAATCAGAAATTTCGTTTGATCAATTTATTGATAAGGCAGCGACTAATTCGGCTACATTGGTGATGAAAATGGTGGCAGCTATACGATAGGTTTACAGGGGTGGAGAGATGCAGGTCTACAAAAATGTTCATGAGCTAATTGGGCACACACCAATCGTGGAAATTACCCAATTTCCTTTGCCGGAAGGGGTTCGAATATTTGCCAAACTTGAGTTCCTGAACCCTGGGGGAAGTGTCAAAGACCGACTTGGAATAGAGCTGTTAAGTGAGGCGTTTTCGAGCGGGAAACTTAGAGAGGGTGGAACGGTTATTGAGCCGACTGCCGGAAATACTGGAATTGGTTTAGCACTTGCTGCGATTAATAAAGGGATTCAAGTTATTTTTTGTGTGCCTGAAAAATTCAGTATGGAAAAGCAGGCAATCATGAAAGCACTTGGTGCTAAAATCGTTCATACTCCAACAGAGCAAGGCATTATGGGGGCGATTGCTAAAGCAGAGGAGCTGCTTAAAGAAATTCCTAATTCCTATTGTCCTCAGCAATTTGCCAATCCTGCCAATCCTGCTACTTATTATAAAACATTAGGGCCTGAGCTCTGGGATCAACTCGATGGTAAAATTAATGTTTTTATTGCTGGAGCAGGTTCTGGAGGTACGTTTATGGGAACTGCTCGTTATTTGAAAGAACAACAGAATCAAATAAAAACGGTCATTGTCGAGCCAGAAGGGTCAATATTGAATGGTGGTCAATCCGGCCCGCATAAAACGGAGGGTATTGGCATGGAATTCTTGCCTCCATTTATGGAACCCGCCTATTTTGATGCCATTCATACCGTTGCTGATGATGATGCCTTTTCCTTTGTTAAAGAGTTGGCCGCAAAAGAGGGACTGCTTGTGGGCAGCTCTTCCGGTGCAGCCTTTTATGCAGCTCTAAAAGAGGCTGAAACAGCAGAGGCAGATACGAACATCGTGGTTATTTTTCCAGACGGTAGTGAACGATATTTAAGCAAAAAGATCTTTGAAGGGGGGATTTAGGGTGAGAAGAAAGACGAAATTGATTCATGGCGGCATCAGTGAAGATCCAGCAACCGGTGCTGTCTCATTCCCGATTTATCAAGTTAGTACTTATAAACAGGAGGGTGTCGGCGGGCATAAAGGATTTGAATATTCCCGTACTGGAAATCCTACGAGACATGCACTTGAAGAGCTGATAAAAGATATCGAAGGCGGTAAAGCAGGATTTGCTTTTGGCTCTGGGATGGCGGCAATTACGGCTGTCATAATGCTATTTAACAGCGGTGATCACGTCATCTTAACGGATGATGTTTACGGTGGAACATTCCGTGTTATGACTAAGGTTTTGAATCGTTTCGGAATTGATTCAACATTTGTTGATACTAGTGATTTAGAGAAAATTAAAAGTGAAATTAAACCAAACACCCGGGCTGTTTATTTAGAAACACCGACAAATCCACTTTTAAAGGTTACAGATATCGAAGCTGCTGCACAGCTTGCAAAAGAACATGGGCTATTAACAATTGTTGATAATACATTCTCGACTCCATATTGGCAAAATCCACTGGAGCTTGGCGCTGATATTGTTCTGCATAGTGCAACGAAATACATTGGCGGCCATAGCGATGTAGTGGCTGGATTAGTGGTTGTAAATAGTGAAAAGCTCGCAGAAGATCTTCACTTTGTGCAAAACTCTACTGGCGGTGTTTTGGGGCCTCAGGATTCATGGCTGTTAATTAGGGGGATCAAAACATTGGGGATACGGATGGAGGAAACCGAAGCGAATACGAAAGCAATAGTTGAGTTTTTACAAGGTCATTCGAAGGTTAAAAAAGTATTCTATCCTGGCATAGAAACACATCCAAATCATGACATTGCTAAGAACCAGTCAAGAGGTTTTGGCGGTATGGTTTCATTTGATGTTGGCAGTGCAGAAAATGCAGACCAATTACTCAGCAAGGTGAAATATTTTACATTAGCTGAAAGTCTTGGAGCTGTAGAAAGCTTAATCTCCGTTCCAGCAAGAATGACCCATGCCTCTATTCCAACAGAGCGAAGAGCAGAACTTGGCATCACAGACGGCTTAGTACGTATCTCAGTCGGACTAGAAGATATTGAAGATCTAATTGAGGATCTCACCCAGGCATTAGAATAAGTAAAGAGAGGTTTGACCATTGGGTCAAACCTCTTTTATATATGGTTTCGCAAATAAACCGCCAATCTTTAAGGCTTTTTAATTATTTTTTTGAAAATTTATTCAAAAAGGTTTACAAAGTACATATGCGTGGATATAATTACCGTAGTAAGTAAAAAATTCCAAAGGAGGTCGAAGAAAATGATGTTATGGGCAATTGCAGCTGGCACTGGCATGAAAACTGTATATTTGAATATCACGCATTCGACCAGATTGGAATGGGTTGCTTAACAATTTGTTACAATACATATCCATGCCGCAGGGAGAATGACGCCTTGCGGTATTTTTGTGTCTAAAAAATGCTGGCCGCAGGGGGACTCTTTTCTTCTTGCGGCCTTTTTGTGCCCTTTTTTCGCGCAATTTGGATATATCTTGCATAAATTAGAAATGTTGCTGAACCAAATGACTAAATAATCTTTTTTAAGGAGGTGGTATGAATGACCCTAAATATTTTATTCTTCTCAATTACAATTAAAAAAAGAAACATAAGTATTGAAGAAGCGGTAAACCAGGAAATGGTTGAAAAACTTTATGATCAATACAAAGACCGCCAAATTTCCATGCATCAATTCATGTAAAACATTTATTAATAAAGGAAGTGAATCAGAATAACTTTAAATATCTTATTTTTCTCAATCACCTTTAAAAAACGTGAAGTAAGTCTTGAAGAAGCGGTAAACCAGGAAATGGTTGAAAAGCTTTATGATCAAAACAAAGACCGCCAAATATCCATGCACCAATTCATGTAAACCAGTTATTAAAAAAGGAAGTGAATCAGAATGACCTTAAATATCTTATTTTTCTCAATTACCTTTAAAAAACGTGAAGTAAGTCTTGAAGAAGCAGTAAACCAGGAAATGGTTGAAAAACTTTATGATCAATACAAAGACCGCCAAATATCCATGCACCAATTCATGTAAACCAGTTATTAAAAAAGGAAGTGAATCAGAATGACTTTAAATATCTTATTTTTCTCAATTACCTTTAAAAAACGAGAAGTAAGTCTTGAAGAAGCGGTAAACCAGGAAATGGTTGAAAAGCTTTACAATCAAAACAAGGACCGCCAAATATCCATGCATCATTTCGTTTAAAAATCCTTTATAAAAGGAAGTGAATCAAAATGACTCTTAATATTTTCTTTTTAACGATTTCCATTAATAAGCGTAAAATCAGTCTTAATGAAGCTGTTCATCAAGAAATGGTTGAAAAGCTTTATGAAAAAAATAAGGATCGTCAAGCATCCATGTACCGGGTTATGTAAGCAGTAAAAAAATTCAATGTGAAGAAAGGTGGTTTTTAGAATGATGTTTTTTCTAATGCAAGGACGAGGGGCTAGCTTATGGGATATGAAGGATACCACCTAGCCGAACATTATTATAGGAGGTAACGAAAATGCCGCTGCATATATTATTTTTGTCGCTTATATTTAAACCAAGGAAAAAAGAATCTAAATGATAATTAGTGTTCTAATATTATTGATGCTTTGTTAACAAAATGTTCACTTTTCCCTAAGATAGTTACTGTGAAAACATGATAAATTAAAGGAAAGAAAAGCATGATCTATCTAAGGGGTGGAGAATATGTTCATGGTTGTGATGGCATTAATTATTACTGGGGCGATTGGCTGCGTAATCTCAGCCGAAATTAGTGTAGAATAAAGTGAACTTCAATCAGTGTGAGTTTTATTACCCGTTAAAGGGAAAAAAGCATCGGCTAATTAATAGTCCGATGCTTTTTTATATTATTTATTTTGTAAGCTCTAAGAACTCGTCAATATCTTCAAGACAGATGCGAACAGCTTTTTCCCAGAAGTCTTTCTGTGTAAGGTCTACTTGAAGATGTTTCCGGGCAAGTTCCTCTACTGTCATGGATGCAGTGTCTCTTAAGAGGGCAATATATTTTTCTTCATACCCTTTCCCTTCCTCAAGTGCCTCAGCATATATGCCGAGAGAGAACAAGTAGCCAAAAGTGTACGGGAAGTTATAGAATGGAACCCCGGTTATGAAGAAATGCAACTTTGATGCCCAGAATAATGGATGATATTCCTCTAAAGCATCACAATATGCTTCCTTCTGTGCTTCAAGCATCAACTCATTCAATTTTTCTACCGATACCGTTCCTTGTTTTCTTTCCTCATAAAAACGTGTTTCAAACAAGAATCGGGCATGAATATTCATTAGAAGGGCGACTGTTCTTTGGATTTTGTCATCTAAAAGAGCAAGTTTTTCTTCTTCATCCTTTGCGTCTTTCACTGATGCATCAGCAACAATCATTTCCGCAAAGGTAGAAGCAGTTTCAGCCACGTTCATTGCATAATTACAATTAAGAAACGGGATATCTCTCATTGCAAAAGAATGAAACGCATGACCAAGTTCATGTGCCAGTGTAGATACATTTGATGGTGTCCCAGAGTATGTCATAAAAATGCGGGATTGTTCACTCTCAGGTAAATCGGTACAGAAACCGCCAGGTGCTTTTCCAGGACGATCCTCAGCCTCAATCCATTGCTCCTCGAATGCCTTCTTCGCAAAAGCAGCCATTTTCTCACCAAAAATAGCAAAATTCCGTTCTATAAATTCGGCCCCTTCTTGATAAGAAACCTTTGTTTCTGTTTTGCCATATGGTGCATCTAAATCAAACCAGCTCAACTTTTCAAGACCTAAGAGCTTTGCTTTACGCTCTAAGTATTGAACAAGCTTCTGTTTATTTTCCGAAATGACTGCCCACATCGTTTCCAGTGTTTCTTTTTTCATCCGGTTAATGCTGAGCGATTCCTTCAAGACATCTACCCAGCCTCTCTTTTTATACACATTCAAACGGAACCCGGAGAGATGGTTTAATGTTTTCGCGAGGAAATCTGCCTGTTCCCCCCATGACTTTTCCCAATTTTTAAAGACTGCTGAGCGAACTTCGCGATCAGTGCTGGAGAATTTGTTGTAGGCTTGACCGACAGAAAGCTGTTTCTCCTCACTATGCTCGTTAAAAGAGACTTTGATTTTACTAACAATTAAGTCATATAGTTGTCCCCAGCTGTGATATCCATCTACTTCAAGAGCGCTGATTAAGGCCTCTTCTTCTTTTGACAGCTTTTCCTTCGCTTTTTCACGGCTTTCCGTTAACACAAAGGCGAGCTCCTTTATAGGTTCAGCGCTTACAAGCTGCTGCCATACAACATCATCAATTGATGTCAACAGGTTGTCTAATGAACTGAGTGCTGTTTGGAAAGTTGCATTTAAGCTTGTTATTTTGGCATCTAGCGAATATGCTTTTTTATCCTCAGTATTTTGTGCAAGTAAACATCCAACGAAGGCTCCAGCCTGAATCAGTTTTTTTGCGGCTCCTTCTAAATCCCCAAGTAATTCTTGCAAGTAATTGGAATCCTCAAGTGAATTAATCGGTGTCCAGTTGTTTACTCTTGTTTCGAAATGTTTAATTTGATCTTCGGTTTGAATTAAGTGTTCCTGTAATTCAGAGGAATCGCTGCCTCCTTTAAAAAAGACATCGAGATTCCAAACTTCTGAATATGTAGTGGCTGTCATTCTAAGTACCCCCTTTATATATGTACCTAACTATTATATGTCTACTTTTCAAAAAATTCTATATTTTATACCTATCGCAAGAAAAATGGCTCATGCAAATGTGCATAAGCCATCATCACCTCTTAACAAAAACAGGTGTACCACCACCAAGCCCCAAAGATAAACAATAGAATAAAGAGAACGATAATGATTGCAATCCATATACCAGCGCTAAGGCCATATGGAGCACAGCTAGCAGGATAGGGCGCTGGGTAACCATAAGATGAAGGATATCCATAAGGCATCAACATTCCCCCCTTCAGCCTTTTAAATTAGCTTATGAGCCCTCATTTTTAACTGTATAGGCAAAAGTGTATGTCCATGAAATACTGTAAAAAAATACTGAAAAAGGTGAATAGAGTGAGAATCATATATTCTGTTTTAATATGGCCAATTATTTGACAACTGTATGGGGACTGGAGTATAAGTGGATGGATAAGTATTCATAAACGAATAACTCATAGTTTAATATGAAGATTTTCAGGAGGGAAAAATGAAGATTCAAATAAAAGTTATTTTTGCCCTACTTATGGGAGTATTACTTGTTGCTGCTGGCTGCAGTAACATGAGTCAGGAACCAAAGAAGAATAAGCAGGAAAATAGGGCTCAAACAGTAAAGAAGTTTGAAATTGCCGAGTCAAAAAAGGTTACATTGAAAAATATACGCGGGATTGGCTATCCGGGGAATGACAATGCCCTATATGTAGCTGCAAATGATGGCTTAAAGATGTACAGGGATGCAACTTGGTTTGAAACAACAGCTAATCAGCATGACTATATTGGCTTTCAAGCGGTAGAAACAGGTTTTATCGCGAGCGGACATCCAGAAAAAGGAACGGACTTGAGGGATCCACTTGGATTGGTAAAAAGTGTTGATAAAGGGGAAACACTGAACAAATTAGCCTTTTATGGTAAAGCAAATTTTCATTTCACAGCAGCGAGCTTTTCAGGGAATAGTATTTATGTGATAAATGAGAAACAAAACGATGAGCTAAGTTTAGGTGTAAACTATTCTACTGATAACGGTAACACTTGGAAAGAAAGTGCTTTAAAGGATTTTTCCGCTGATTCGTATGGAATGATGGCAGTTCACCCGAAAAATGGTGAAACAATGGTGATGGCTACTAGATCAGGGATTTATTTTTCCAATGATTATGGAAATACGATGAAGCCGCTAACAGATCCATTTATGGTAACTGCTCTTACATTTAGCGGGGATTCCATTTTATTTTCTAGTGTCGAAAACGAGAAAATTCTCTTAAAGTCACTAAATCCTGTAACTGGTGAACAAACCGTCATAGCGTCTCCTTTCCTTGATTATGATAATCCGATTACCTATTTGGCAGTTAATCCAAAAAACAATAACCAAATCGCCTTTACCACCTATAAGAATGATGTATATGAATCGATCGATGGTGGTCAAAATTGGAAAAAACTTTTGGATCGAAAATAAAAACTCGCTTATTGGCGAGTTTTTATTTTCCATTGCTAATTCTTTTTCTTTCGTTCCTTCTCAGCCCGATAAAATTCATGGAACATTTTCATCAGCGCACGCTTTTCAATTCGTGAGACATAACTTCTTGAGATACCTAATTCTTTAGCAATCTCTCGCTGTGTTTTTTCCTTTTGCAAATCAAGACCAAATCGGCCAATGATAACTTCCTTTTCTCGATTATCGAGCACTTCGATATATTTTTTGATTTTCTCAAGCTCCATGTTTAACTGTATCGTATCAATGACATCTTCAGATTCTGATTTCAGGACATCAATTAATGAAATTTCATTACCACTAACATGTTATCTGTCATCTGCAAAGGTTGATATACCAACGTTTTTAGGCACTTACTCAAACTTAGGATAAACAACAAGTTTAAAGTCATCTTTAATTTGCCACTTTTCTTTAGTATAAACAGCTTTATCTAGGACGCTTTTTATTAGGCTATTTTTTATACCAGGATCCTCCGATTTTTGATAAAGATCGATTACATTTTCAAATTTAGGTATGATAATCTCCTGCGCTTTTATTTCTTGTTTACTTTTATTCATTTGATTTTTTGCTTTATCATATTCTAATTGTAATTCATCTAAACGTTTTGATAATACATTAGATCGTTTTAAATAAGTTTTTTCATCATATAATTTCCTTTCTAATAAATCCATAAGGTTGTTAATTTGTTCTTCCGTTTCCGATATTTCTTTTTCAAGTTTTTTAATAATTACTTTGCTCATATCAATAATATTTACTCTTTCATCACTTTCTTGTTTATTTGATTCTAGGCCATCTTTATAAGCTTGGAGCCAACCTTTTAAGAACTCAATAAGTCTTTGTTCAACTAGTTCGAAATTGGTTGCCTTACAATCGCATCTAGGGTTGTTATAGCACTTAAGATGAGGCTTTTGTTTTGTGTACGGACGATATATCATCTTCCTTCCACATTTTCCACATTCAATTAATCCAGCTAATGGATTGGTGATTTTATTATTAACCTGGTAAGGGACATGGTATCGAGTTTTTAAAACTTCCTGCGCCTTCTGAAATAAATCATCACTAATTATTGCCTCATGTTTTCCATTAGCGATAATCCATTCACTTTGATCACGCGTCCTAGCAACTTTTTTTTTGGAGGGATCCTTAGATTTTTTTATTTCTTTCTTTTTCCAGACAACTTTTCCACAATATACCGGGTTTTTAAGAATATTAAGCACTCCCCAGTTGGCCCATTGTTTTCCTGTCGCCGTTTTAAAATTCATAGCATTTAATTTATTTGCTATTTGCGCAGCTCCAACTCTAATACTTGGATCATCATGAGTATATAGTTCAAAAATTAACTTAACGGCCTCTGATTGTTCTGGATGAGCTTCTAATGTTCTACCATCTTTAATTTCTTTAATTATATAACCATAAGGAGGATTTGTTCCGATATAATTACCTGATTCCACAGACCGAACACGGCCTCCTTGCATACGTCTAGTTATTATCTTCAATTCTTTACGAGCCATAAACGCTTCAAATTCGCTGTATTCTTCATCCCATTCGTCATTAAGGTCATAAGTCTTTCTAGGAGTAATAATCTTCGTTTTAGCCTCTTTAAATGTTTCTAGTATCAATCCTTGCTCTTTCATTCCTCCACGACCTAAACGATCAATATCCATGCATAAAACAGCATCAAATTTTTTCATTTCAACATCCTGCAATAGTTTAAGCATTTCCGAGCGGTGCATTAAGCTTTCACCAGATACAATTTCTTCATAAACATTAATAATATTTAAATTAAGGTCTTTAGCGACCTTTAAGAGAGCTTTTTTGTGTTTGGCTAAAGTTTCCCCTTCGCCACGTGCTTCAGCCTCAATATCAGCCCTTGATTTACGTAAATACAATGCCGTTTTTGACATTTAACATTCACCTCACATCCATTATACGAAATGGAAAACAGATATTAAAGCTAATGTGAATAAAAGTTCAGAAAAAATTGATAAAATCATCCCTTATAACTTATGAATTTAGCGTAGTTTTTAATAATGGACGGGCAATGGAGGAGAGGTGATAACCATTATAGAATATTCAAACCGATATTTTTTGAAGAAAATGTGATATGAATGGTTGAGAGAAAATTATATAATTAATGATAGAACAAACGTTCCCATTTTGGTATAATTAACATAATTTATTACAGCTTGGAGGAGTCGAAGATGAGTACCGAGGAAACTAAAGAACTATTATTTATGTTAAAAGAAGAGACGGAAATGAGGAATGAAGAGTGTACATTATTAGAATTAATTCGAATTATTTTAGAGTATGGAAAGGAATAAATACATAAAACCCATAGGTTTTACCGATATTAGGCAACCTATGGGTTTATTTATTTTCTAAGTGTTTTTTCATTAGCTTAGCGTTCTGCCAAAACTGTTTTCTTAAATCAATTGGAAGACTTTCAACAGTCTCCATTAATTCTCGTGTTTCTTTATCCAATTGCCCGTCCTCAATTTCAGTTAATTTTGGATGGTTTGAACGACCTAATAAGTAATCTGTAGTAACATTAAAAAAATCAGCAATTACTTTTAATATATCAACGTCAGGTCCTCTTGATCCATTTTCGTAACCATATATTGTAGTAGGAGCTAAGGATAACTTAAAAGCTAAATCTTTAACTTCCATTCCTCTATCTCTTCGAAGCTTTCGTAATCTTTCTCCAAATATTTTTTTTGTATCACTCAAATTAATCACCTCTTATAAATATTGAAATTAATACGGATAATAATGATTTTAAATAAGGTGAATTTTTAGGCTAAATTTTATTTTACTACACAAATCGAGTAATAAAAAATTAATTTTTAAAATTACGCAAAACGAATTGACATTACGCAAATTGAGTATTAATATAAAAGTATAAATTACGCAAAACGAGTAAAGGAGGACGCAAATTGAAAAAACCAAGTAAATTAAGATTAGCTCGTTTAGAAGCTGGAATTGGATTTGAACAAGCGTGTAAAGTAACTGGATTATCGACAAGTTTTCTAGCAAGTGTCGAAAGAGGAGAAAGAACTTTGGATGCAGAATGTGCTAAAAAACTTGCAGATCTATATCAAAAAAATTTGGATGAGATTTTTTTTGTAAGCCGTTACGCAATTCGAGTAAGTTAGGTGGGTGTAAATAATGTCGTTAATTAAAGAGTTTGTCCAGCAAGAAAGGTCGCATACTCATATACCAACACACAAGAAAGGTGTTGGTAATGTGACTTCTAAGAATGATCAAAATGAGAAATACGCGGCCACATATCATATTGGAAATACCGTTATTCACGTTGTTGCCCCTCCTCCAATGACAGCAGAAGAAAAACAGACAAAAGTCAATGAGTTTTATAAAGCTGCTTGGGAAGTTGTTAAAGAACTAAATAGAAATAATATGGTAGATGCTTAGTATTGACTATTTATTAATAAATATAAATATTTTCTAGTCACAATTAAAGGGAACATTTGGTACAAAGGGGTGAACGCATAATGTCATTTGGCAAGTCAATATCTATAGCAAGAAAGCGCCAAGATATGACACAAGATGATTTGTCACAAAAAATCAATTACAGCCGTGAATCTGTTGCTAAATATGAAAATGGGACAAGAAAAATGCCAAAGGAAATTTATCCTCATGTTATTCAAGGGGTTGATGATCCGGAGTTATATTTTCAATCTTGGCAAGAGACAACCGGGTTTGTAAGCATTCCTTTTTTTAACGGAGATAATATTGATCAACATCCGGCAAGTTTGGCTTTTCTAGTAAAAAAAGAAACAGATGAAGCACTTGAGCAATTAGAGATAACCTGTTGGTCCAAGCCAGCTCGTTCAAAAACAGATGATGAGCGCGAACAAATGAAACAAGTATTAATTGAATTACTTGATTCTGCTGCATCGATGATTAATCTTGTTGCATGTATTTGTCGAGAGTACAAATTCTCAATGAAAGATATTTTCAGAGCATGGAATGTATCTCTTAAAATAAGAAAATTTAATAAGTGAAAGGGGATGGGTATCAATGAAAAAGGATATTACACACCGGATTGCCTATTACACACGCAAGATTGCAGAAAGAGGATCACATCATCCGGCAAAGAAGCTTCCTGCAAAGTATACATTCCGTCAAGAGCGCTTAATGGCCTATAAAAAACGGATGTTTGAGCTAATTGAAAATAAGCACCCTGCATTATTCAAGAAATATATGGGCTAGGAGGATAGGAAAATGTGGAATCAAAACTATGAAAAAGTAAAAGGGATCGTTACAAAAACGGGCTCAAAGTATCTTCCTAAATTTGAAATCGATTTCGACAAACTTTCTCAAATGACCAATCATTATGACAAGTTTATCGAAATGGTAAAAGAAAAATTCGAAAAAGATAAAGACAGTTTTCGTAATATTGTGGTTTATCGTGAAAAAGAAGTTCATAGATGGGGCCCACAGAAAGGGGAAATGGTTGAAACGATATTCGTAGCTTTTGATCATCATGATACCTACATCACACTGCTTGGTTGCAATGTAGAGCATGAAAGATTTCCTTTCATCCACGAGTTTTCACAGAACAAAATGTTTGTTTCCATGATGTCTAAATTACTTAAAATTCCAGGTTAAAGAAAATTCGAGTCGTGAAAGGAGAGATCCACTTGAAATTTATTCTTACAGCAAGCCGTTTAATGAAAGCCAGTGAAGTTAAGTCGTTGTGCAAAGTTATGAAGGAGAACAAGAATATTCTTCTTCAACAAGAGATTCAAGCAAAGTCAGTAATGTTTCGCAAGCTATCTTTAAAAAAAGAAAAAGCAGCAAGCTAGGCGGTCACCTACTTACTGCATGTTTGAAATCTAACATTATTTTAGCATTGTTTTGTCAATGCGGCAAGATTGGTTCTTGCCGTAATGTCCAGGAACAGTTTCTCCCCACCTTTATGTTCTTGGCCATTACGGTGCGCACCAATAAATGAGAAGGGTGGTTTTATGTTTTTTGAAGTAGATTTCGCATTAAGAATTAACGGCAATTACCAAACCATTCACACGGCATTTGTGTCTGCTGACAGCGTTTCTGAGTGCATAGACAAGGCTGAGGGGATTCGTGATGAACTACCTCAAAGCAAAAAACAACATGTTCATATTTTCATAGGGGATTAGTGGCAATGCAAAAAGTTACTCGTTGTCGAGTCCTATTGCCTCACAGAATTGTAAAAGAAAAAACCAACTGGACCGAACGTAATTTTTTGTTTATCGTTCACAATTATTTATTACGCTACCCAAATTATCAGTTCATTCAAGTAGAAGGATCTTTCGCCGTCTGTGATCGGGTAGACGAGGTTGAAGAAAGGGGGAAAAGGAATGGCAAAATTTAGAATGATTCATACAGAATTTTGGGATGATCCAAAAGTTGTGGAAGAAATGACGCCAGAAGATAAATTCTTCTTCCTTTATCTATTAACAAATTCAAATACAACACAAATAGGTATTTATCAAATTACAAAAAAGCAAATTGCTTTTGATATGGGGTACTCAATTGAAAGTGTAAACGCCTTGCTAGAAAGGTTTATCAATCACCACAAGATTGTTGTCTACAATCAAGAAACAAGAGAACTTGCTATTAAAAACTGGGGTAGATATAACTTCAATCGTGGTGGCAAACCTATATTGGATTGCGTCTCTTCAGAATTAAAAATGGTTAAGGATATTTCCTTGATTAAGACGGTTGGTGAACGTGTAGAAAGAGCCGAAATTAAAAAAATTTACGAATCGTACTACGTAACGTGTAGCGATACGTCAACGATAAGTGGACAAGAAAAAGAACAACAACAAGAAGAAGAAAAAGAAAAAGAAGAAGAAAAACAACAAGAACAAGAAGAGCAAAGTTCGATGTCAGCTGTTGATTTTTATCAGAAAAATTTTGGTGTCCTCAATCCTTTTATTGGAGAATGCATTTCTAAATGGGTTCAAGATTTAACTGAAGAACTAGTGATTGAAGCCATGAAAAGAGCATTAGCTCAACAAAAAAAATGGAAATATGCTGAGGGCATCCTTAAAAACTGGGCAAATCGAAATATTAATAGCTTAAAAGATGTACAAGCATTAGATTTAGAATTTACCAAATCGAGAGACAAACCAAAAGGCTTTAAACCTTTACGAACGGAAATTCTTCCGGATTGGTGGACAAATGAAAACCCATACCAAGATAAACAGCAGGAACAGCAAAAATCACCTGAAGAACTCGAAGCAAAAAAGCAGGAAATTGATGAAATGCTTAAAGAGTTTGACCAGGATAATGAAATTGAGATAAAAAAACAACGCATTCAAGAAAGACTTGAAATATTTCGAAATGGAGGAGAATAGCAATAGCACAACTTAGAAAAGCAGTCGAAAAGAGAAAAAGTCGTATTATTAGAGACTTAATTAATCTCGGATATACAAAGTGTGAAGATGGTCGCCAACTTTACGAATTACCACTAGTTGAATTAGAGGATCTTTACAAAAGTATGCGTACTGAGAAAGCTAGTAAACCTATTCAGCAGGTAAAGCTATGAAAAATCTAACTTTATGCCAACTGAATTATTTAGCGAGATATTGCAAGAAGTATCGTAACAGAGCATTGCAAGAGTTAGATAGGAGGGTACATCAGTGGTGAGCCAATGTTCCTGCTGCGGATTAAATTTTCAAGTCTTGTCTGATGATGTTTTATATTGTTCATCAAAGTGTGAACAAGAGCATGATTTATTTTTTAACGAAAAGAGGGAAAAGCACTTGGTAGCTCCGGTTCATGTTTATCGCTTAACTCCAGAAGAGTTAGAGAAATATAAAAATCAAACCAAAAAACAGAGTCCTAGAAAACCTCATAGAGCAGCAGATTGGAGATGGCCTCAGAACAGGAGGAAAAATGGATAAAGAACAATTGGCATGGCAGCGTAAGGTCATTAGGGAGGAATACGTAGATGAGCAAAAAAGAGTTTCGAACAATGCCACTTTATCAACTACACAAACTCTGCCAAAACGAAGATCCAAACGCGTTAAGTGAATGGAAACGACGATGGGAATCAGACTATCCGAAAATTGCAGAAGTAAGCAAAGGTCAAGGGAAATTGATTATTCATTACACAGATAAATAAAAAAATTGCCAGGCGCAGCAACGCCCGGCAAAAAAAGAAATTATTACTGAATACCTTAATTATAACATAAAGAGGTGTTCAATTTGGCAAAAAGATCACAAGAAATAGAAATCGATATTAATAATATGTCCGTCCAACAACAATTAGAACCAGGCAAAGTCATAATTGTTGTCCTGGATGGGATTCAAGGAAAAGCAAAGATGTGTCAAGCTGTGGAACATGGTTATACCATTATCGAAACGGCAAATGGGAAAACAGCTAGAATTCGGTACGAGGAAAGCGAGCTGTTTAATTCCTAGTCTTAGTATGTCAGATGTTAAGTACCAATAATAGGCGAATCATGGTACAGATTTTTAAAATCAAAGTAGGTGATCCGATTAATGAAATGGCGGAACCTAAAAATCGTTTGCGAAGAAATGAATTTTTTCTGGGAAAAGTCAGACTTAAATAAATTAGCAATTTTATGGAACGAAGGAAAACACCCTAAACAAATGGCTGCCTACTTTGACAGGGATGATCCAGATGAAATCATATTTGCGATTGTCCAATTGGCGAAGGACGGAAAGATTGATTATAGGGAAGGCGGCCTGTTTGGGCTGATAGAGTAAACAAAATTTGTATTGTGTTTCCTTAACTGAAAGGGTGAAGAAATGAGCCAATTAAAAAATAAATATAAAGCTATCAGAAAAGAGTTTAAAGCTGATCTAACAAAAATAATTCAACATAATAGAGCGTTCGGCATGATGGTGATTAGTACTTATACAGCTAGTCAGCATCGAACTCATATTATGAAGGTTTGGGAACTGCTAGGTTTTAACCATCCAGAAGCGTATAAGGATTATTGCGATAAGTTATTCGGAAAGCATCTCACTGGTAGAGATGAAATTATGAGGTCCATTTACTTCGTAGATAAAGAGCTTTACAACAAGTACATTTATAAAATTCCAGAAGCCTATGCTATGGGAGATGCCTTAGCTGTTGCATATCGGGTTATGAGGTCTAAATAGGGGAGGAAGAAAGATGGAACAGGTTGCAAATTTAAATGCTTTGAACGAAGAAATTGCGCTAAAGAGCATAATTAATCATGCATTACAGGTGTTTCCTAAGTCTTTCATTAACCATAGTAATGAGATTATTTTAGAACCTAGAAATAATGTTTATTTTCGTTTAGATGATGTAAGCACGGCATTAGATTTCAAATGTAAAATGTTCGCTTGGGTTTCAAGACCGATTGCGAAAGGTTTGAGTAAGTACTGGTCACCAAGAGTGCTAAGAAGCTTCAATCATTTATTGGGTACCAACTTCACAAAAGAAGAAATGTATGGCATTTACGATCGTTTAGGCAATGACGTTAACCGTCAATTAACAATTCGCTTCATAGAATCGAATTATAATTTGGCTTTACTGGTACGTGATTAGTTAGGACACACAAGAATTATTAAGTTTCATAGGGAGGGAAGACAATGCGTGAAATTAAGTTTCGTGGATTGGATGTAATGACTGGTGATTGGGTTTACGGTAGTCATGTTCAAACAGGTTTAGGGATGCATTATATAATTCCTCAAAATTTAATTGCTGATGCTATTCCACAATCTAAAGTTGATAATACAACAGTTGGTCAATTTACTGGCTTAAAAGACAAGAACGGTAGAGAGGGATTTATTGGAGATATCGCAAATTACCAAAGGATTCAATATACAGATTGCAGTCGTTCTGAAATAGAAGAAATCTCCCCACCAGTGATTGGTGAACTCTATTATGCAGATGGAATTTGGCTTGGCTTAAGAAAAAATGATGGTACCGGGATAATCTTCATGCCTGGGATGGTTAGCGGCAATGAATGTAATGAGGAATTAGAAATCATCGGCAACATTTACGAAAATCCAGATTTACTTAACTCTTGAGTAATTAAGATTCATAGGAGTGATTTTGTGAAAGCGCAAGATAAAATTCCTCCAGAAGAGCAGAAAGAATATATCCTACTTGAAAATACATGTACAAATTATAAGGTCACGCGAGGGTGGGAGCCAGGAACAATGTTAAAACGTGTCTCAAAATGGCTTTCAGGCAACGGATGCGGAGTTAAACAAGCTTACTTTATAGCAGTTGGTTCGAATAAGAGTCCTCAAATAGCTTGGCAAGATCATGTTGAAGAAATAACAGGGCAGCTTAAATTAGATATTTGAATAATTAAGTTAAACAAAATAACCCCTTGGGCATTTGATAACTGGAGGTATCGGAGCCCAAGGGTGGGTTAACTAAATGGGAATAGGGGAGAGTTGTTGCCTATTCCCACTACGAGATTAACATTATATTAAAATATTGTAAATATATGTCACTAATTGTACAAGATTAGGAGGGGTATGGGTGCAGCTAGATTTATTTCGAGAAATCATAGTGGATAACTTTGCCGGTGGCGGTGGTGCGAGTACAGGAATAGAAATGGCAACAGGCTTATCGGTAGACATTGCAATTAATCATGATCCAGCTGCCATTGCTATGCACAAGGCAAACCATCCTGATACTGAGCATTATTGCGAGTCAGTGTGGGATGTGGACCCAGTGAAAGCGGTTAAAGGACGTAAGGTTGGACTTGCATGGTTTAGCCCTGATTGCAAGCATTTCTCCAAAGCTAAAGGTGGAAAGCCAGTTGATAAAAACATAAGAGGTTTGGCTTGGATTGCTGTAAAGTGGGCAATTGCTGTAAAGCCAAGGGTAATAATGCTCGAGAATGTTGAAGAGTTTAAGACCTGGGGACCACTCAATGAAAATGGGTATCCTGATGAAAGCCAAAAAGGAAAGACGTTTCAATCGTTTGTGAAGTCACTAGAGGCACTTGGTTATGAGGTCCAATTCAAGGAACTTAGAGCATGTGATTATGGAGCTCCAACAATCAGAAAAAGATTTTTTATGATTGCTAGGTGTGATGGTAAACCAATTGTATGGCCGAAGCCTACTCATGGGGATCCCAATAGTTTAGGTGTACAGGCAGGGAAGTTAAAACCATGGAGAACTTCTTCGGAAATTATTGATTGGAGTATTGGTACACCCTCCATTTTTGATAGGAAAAAGCCTCTTGCAGACAATACAATGCGACGGATTGCGCGAGGCATTCAAAAGTTTGTCATCCAAGATCCAGACCCGTTTATTTTGTCAGATAAAACAGCAGCAGCATTTTTAACACAATACTATACTGAAACCAATCCTGATGAAGTACGTGGGCAGTCGTTAAAAGAACCGATTTACACGATTCCAACAGCGAACCGGTTCGGGCTAGTGACAGCCTTCATTGCCCAACATTATAAGACATCAACAGGACACAGATTAGATAAGCCTTTAAATGCAATAACTACAGTAAATAAAGCTAGCTTAGTATCAGCATTTTTATTGAAATACTACGGTAGCGATATTGGACAAAAACTCAAAGAACCCTTACACACCATTACAACAAGAGATCGTTTTGGATTGGTTACACTTCATGGACAAAATTATCAGATTATGGACATTGGAATGAGAATGCTACAACCAAACGAGCTTTATCCAGCCCAAGGGTTTCCTCCTAATTACATCATAGACCGGGATTCTACAGGCAAACCATATCCGAAAACAGAACAAGTAGCTAGGGTTGGAAATTCAGTTCCACCACCATTTGCAGAGGCTCTAGTCCGAGCAAACCTACCTGAGTATTGCGTTAAGCATAATAGGTATAAGTCGGCAGTTAATAATTAGACTCTCTAGTCGAATTTTGTTGGAATTAGCGTATTTTGGCTAATTACCAAAAAGCGAGGTGTAAAAATGCAAAGGCCGAAAACAAGTCAAAAAGTGATTGATGAGTTTACGAAAATTATAGATTCCCAGGATGCCAAGGGCTTAGAAAAGTACGGAGTAACGATCGATGAGGCAAATGGCTATAACTGGTCATTAATGGCACTCGAGGAAACTGCAGATTTGCAAAAATATCTTGTCAAAAGAATAGAAGAGCTCGAGATTATCTTAGAAGGAACTCAGAAGGGTATTGAACGATATGGCAAAGCTCTTCAAAAAATATATAGTACTGTACAGCTAACAGAATCCGAAATTGATTCTAAAACAGCACTTCGAAACATTGAAAATATTGTCATTGAATCATGGTAGTAAGAAATTATGAAACACAAGATAGTGGGAGTTGATTAAATGATCAACAAAGTAGAGGTTTGGTATATGACAGAAGAAGAACGTTTGGCTTATATCGAAAAGTATCCCATCAGGCGGAAAGCAAAAAAGAAGCGAGAAGCGTTTGATAATATTCACACCGATTATAAATGGCGCGGCAAGAAAGCAGCAGATAATAGGCGGAAATGAAAAATAAAAAAGCCAGGAATTCTCCTGGCTTGGTAAACACTCTAAGCAAACAGTTGTATAGAAGGAGGAGAAAGTGTGAAATTAGTAAGCTGCAGTAAGTGTGGATCTGTAGTTCCTTCCAATAAAACGGTTGTAATCGAGCATAAAAGAATCTGTCACAAATGCAAGAAAGAGGCAAGCAAACAAGCCCGCAAGGTTCGTAGTTGACACAAATTGCGAAGGAGGTTTAAAAGTGGAATTTACAAAAATGATGCTATCGCAACCTTCAATGCACGATATTAATGCTTGTAAAGCATGGAGAGAATTTCAATCATTGCCTTATAAGGCGAGGTATTACGACATGATGGCAATAGCTAATAAGTACAAAACAACGCCAAAGGAAATGAGAGAGCATAAAGTTTGTTGGAAACATTATCGGTAGTACGCATTTCGAATAAAGTATGAAACATATTGATAGATCAGTTGATTAGGAGGGAAAGAGGATGCCGGAACAAGGGCTATATGAAAAATATATCATTTTAGATGCTGTAACAAGAGAAGAAAAAGAGGGCCCATATTTTGTTTTAAAACCATCAGAAGATCCAGCTGCCATTGCCGCAATTAAGAAATACGCTGAAGTTACTGAAAAAAAGGAACTATCAGATGATCTTATTAATTGGATGGGAAGACTTGAGTTTGAAGGAGTAAAGCAACCACCTGAATGTGATTATTGCGGTGAATTAACTGATAAAGTCAGGCCGTCTCCATTTATGGGGGATTCAGCTTCGATGTGCAAACATTGCTGGGATATAACCAAAGAAGAATATGCAGCATCCCATGATGAACATATTCCAGTATTTGAAGATTATCCGCATTTTAAGTAAACAAAAGGTAGGAACAGTTAACTAGGAGGAAATGCGATGAGCGAAAAGCCCCAAAAGTTAATAAATCTTCCTCAAAAGATAATTGATGAAGTTAATACATGGAAAATTCCTAGTAAAGAAAAAGAAGTACTACTTGTGGATCTGGATATTTACTTCAGAGCTGAAGTAGAAGCGTTAAATAAAATTTGAATTTGACAAAAAAGAGAATATTTTCTAGCTGAATTAATCAAAAATATGTATAATTGAATTAACTAGATATGTCCAAGATAGGAGAGCCTGAGGACACCGATTAATCAGCATTATTGCTGTTAGTTGGTGTCCTCTTTTTATTTGAAGGAGGGATAAATGTGAACTTCATCTACGAACACAAACAGGTACGGACGATTGAACAGAATAACGCAATTTGGTTTGTCGCAAAAGATATTTGTGAAATATTAGATCACAGCCAAGTAAGTAAGGCAGTAGAGAGGTTAGACGATGATGAAAAGCTGATGGGAACATTATTCCTATCAGGTCAGAATCGGGAAACATGGCTAGTGAATGAATCAGGCCTATATTCTTTAATTCTTACAAGTCGTAAGGCAGAAGC
Organism: Neobacillus sp. WH10; assembly: GCF_030123405.1. Classification (GTDB taxonomy): domain Bacteria; phylum Bacillota; class Bacilli; order Bacillales; family Cytobacillaceae; genus Neobacillus. The sequence goes on along the minus strand of NZ_CP126110.1, from coordinate 3,947,147 downwards.
AAAACAATTTAAAAGATGGATTACTCATGAGGTCCTTCCGACAATTAGAAAGACTGGTGGGTACATAGCAAATGAAGACATGTTCATCCAGACGTATTTGCCACATGCTGATAATCAGACTAAGCTAATGTTTCGTGCAACATTAGAAACAGTCCGAAAACAAAATGAACAAATGGCAATTATGCAGCCCAAGGCTGACTACTTTGATAGGCTGGTGGATCGTAATTTGTTAACGAATTTTAGAGATACGGCGAAGGAATTAGAAATAGGACAACGGACTTTTATAAATTGGTTAGTAGAAAAAGGTTTTGTTTATAGAGATCAACAAGGAAAACTTAAGCCATATGGGAAATATTCTCCTGAGTTGTTTAAAATGAAGGAGTTCGAACGGAATGGAAAGGCTGGTGTTCAAACAATGATCACCCCTAAAGGAAGAGAAACATTCAGATTACTGCTAGAAAAGGCAGTTTCATAAGTCCAAGATAGGAGAGCCTGAGGACACTGATTTTACAGCATTTTAGCTGTTTATCGGTGTCCTCTTTCTATTTGAGAGGAGAGGAAACAATATTGAAAACTTTACAGCAAGGATTAAAAAAATCGTCTAAAAAGAACAATATGAAATTACCTCAAGAAAAACTCCAAAGTGAACCTAAACCAAAGGAAACTGAAAATCTTTCAGCAAATGATATTAAGGAATTAATGGGAATGAATATGCCCACATATCGAAGAGGAAAAGGTGGATCTATGAGACAAAGATAATTGATTATGTTTTGACTATTAAGAAAGTGGTGAAGAGATATGAAAAAACATCAATATCTACCTAAAATAAATGATAAGGAAACAAAGAAAGAACTTGAAAAAGCGTTATTTAAATATCGTGAGTATTTAATAACACTTCCCAATTATTTAATGCCTAAAGTAACTCCTGCTTACTCTATTATTCCACCATCAACCACAAATGCGTTTCATTCCAGCACAGAAGATGCAGCACTAGAGAGAATTGAATATGAGCTTATGAGAAATGCATATCTAAAGAAGATTCATGAAGCTGTCAATTCATTAAAAGAAGATGAACGTCACATCATTATCAAAAAATATATGCTTGATGGTGAAATCGGCTACGATCGTGAAATTATGATGGACCTTGGAGTAGGAAAAACCAAGTACTCCCAAATAAAAGGAGAGGCCATGTTGCGCCTTGCTTTTGCTTTAAAAATTGAAGTTTATAAAAAGAGCGAGGTGAAAGCTTCATGAATTTAGTTCAGCCGATAAGAGACAAAGATCTGATACAGGAAATAAAAAAGTGGTTGAAGGCAAGGAGCGATCGAAATTATATTCTTTTTCTTTTTGGTATTAACACTGGTATGAGGATTTCAGACATCTTAAAGCTTAGGGTTAAAGATGTAGAAGGTTGGAGCGTTTATGTCCGCGAGGGAAAGACAAAAAAGACAAAAGAAGTAAGAATGCCTTCAGAGTTAAAAAAGGCAGTTCGAGAATATTGCAAAGGGAAACCAAAGAATGAGTACCTTTTTAAGAGTAGGATAGGAAAAAACAAACCGATAACACGAGGCATGGCTTATATTATTTTACAAGAAATAGCTGATGAGTTTGGGCTTGAAAGAATTGGTACTCATTCATTTAGGAAAACATATGGATATCATCATTATAAACAGTTTAAAGATGTGGCTGTCTTGCAGCAAATGCTTAATCACAGTGACCCTAAAATCACATTAAGATACATTGGTATTACCCAGGATAATCTAAATGCCTATCAATCTAAGTTAAAGATTTGAGAAAGCATTATTTATTTTTATTCATTTTAATTATCTACAAAAATGGTGGTGTCTAATTCGTTATCAGACTTACAGAAAAGGCTTGATACGGCTTGGTTAGTTTGGGCATAGCGAATTGTACAGAATATAGTTTATAGCTAATTCAGAGGGGAAAATAAGCTTTAGAAACAAGGTTAAATAAGTCATAAATATATGAAAAAGGTGTGGGGAAATTGAACAGTAGGTATTTTGAGGTTGAGGAACCTTACTACGCTTTAATCAAAGCAGGAGACGAAGAGGAATTAATGGAAATCTACTTTGAAAGTATAAAAAAATTAACTAATGAAGAATGGATTCCGGGAAAATATAAAGAAATAGATAAAGAACATGCTGTAGCAACTATTGCGATTGCTATTCAGATGTGGGAGTCAGATCCATACCTGGATTCAGAGCAATTATTGGATAAGATATTTACACTTTTTAAAAGTGATGAAAAAGTTTTGTTAATGGATGGGAATATACAATAAAGCAATATAGTGCTGTTCACTTGAGCAGCACTATTATTTTTGTTTGGTTGCGAACTTTTGGCGAACTTTTCGCGGACAATTTGCGAACTTTTGACGAACGATTTGCGGACAATAAACGGACACATGAACAAAAATAACCTGTTATATTTGTAGTATGGAATTAATTAAGAGAATCCCTTTAACGGAATACTCTTGGTTGATTCCATTTTCTATTTCATTGATACTCCAATCCTGGTTACAGCAGATCCTTCATAGTCTGGCTGTAGCTCATACCCTATTCGGACACATGAACAAAAATAACCTGTTATATTTGTAGTATGGAATTAATTAAGAGAATCCCTTTAACGGAATACTCTTGGTTGATTCCATTTTCTATTTCATTGATACTCCAATCCTGGTTACAGCAGATCCTTCATAGTCTGGCTGTAGCTCATACCCTATTCTCCTCCAGGGCTGGCAGTGATCCCAGCTGTGCAAGGGTTGGATCGGGACGGCTTGCCACATGCCGAAGTAAATGTGGCTTAATTTTTTCGTAGAAGGAGTTGAAAGAGGAAAATGATTTTATCTGAAGACTATATCGGTATGAAGGAATATAAAGTAGTTCTTATTGTTGTCTTTGAAAAAGTAAAAGAGGCATTTCAGATGTTAGTTGATGCGGTCATTGAGTTATGGGATGAAATGGTCGAGTTCACAAAACAAATTACTGATGACTGTTTATTCCTCGATGACAAACCTGTATGGAATACTCCTAAGAAATTTGTGATGAAAAGCCAGGTACTTAACAGAAGACCATTGTTGTCCAGAGCTAGGAGTTGCTGCTGATGACTAACTTCTATAAGACAACTCGTTGGAAGAAAAAGAGACCTAAGATACTCAAGCGTGATGAGTATCGCTGTCAAGAGTGTAAGAGATATGGAAAGAACAAAGAGGCAACAACTGTCCATCATATTAACCCGTTAAGGATTAGACCGGATCTGCGTTTGGAATCATGGAATCTGGTTAGCCTTTGTGGGGATTGTCATGAGAAGATGCACGATCGTTTAACTGATGAATTAACAGACTTAGGTAAGCAATGGGTTGATAGAGCTAATAGATTGAGAGGAGAGTAATGATGGGGAAGTTTAAAGTCATAGACATTGATCTTCAAACTAATAAGTTAGTGGATAAGTTAAGAGCAATAAGTAACTATACCAGTGCATTAGCGGACGAGTTAGAAGAGATTGATAAGATTGCTTGTCCCAGTTGTGGTTCTGCATTAGATATTGAAACGTTGTTCGCTGATGATATTATTATTCAAAAGAATTTTAGTTGTAAAAAATGTGTAATTCAATCTGGATTAGATTTAGAAAAATAATTTTTTATTTTTTCTAACCCCCCTCTTTTTTTAAAAAAAATTTTAAAAATGGGGACCGGGGAGGGGGAACTCTTTCCAATAGAGCGGCATTTTTGAAGAAGGGGGTGAAAAAACTTGGCAATTACACCAAAAGAAAGGCAGATTCGTAAAGTTATCAAACAGGTCATTGAGGACATGAAAAATGTTGGAACTTATCGACCTCAATTTGATCGAACAGTCCGAACTTATGCTGAAATGTCATACGACTATAAAATATTGATGAGGCAGTTTGAAGAAAGTAATGATCAATTTATTGAAGAGTATACAAATAAGTCTGGAGCAACCAATGCGATGACGACTGCTATATATTCAGAAATTAAAATGATCAGAAAAGAAATGGTTTCCTATGAAAGTATTTTAGGTCTTACACCTGCCGGATTGAAAAAAATTAACAAAGAGATGGACCAGACGAAAAAGAAATCCAGTAACTTAGCCAAGGCGTTGAGTCAACTTGGAACATAAAAATTATGATTTTGTAATGGAGTATGCGACAAGCATTGTAGATGGTACAAAGATTGCAAACAAGGAACAGATACAAGGCTGTCAACGTTTTCTTAATGATTTGAAAAATCCTGATTATGATTTTAATCCTAAGGATGCAGAATTCGTAATTGGTATCATTGAAAAAACATTTGTTCATGCTCAAGGGGAAATGCTAGATGGAACACCATTAAGAGGCACACCATTTTTATTGGAGACATTTCATAAATATCAAGTTTACAACCTTTTAGGCTTTTATCATAAAGGAACAAAAATGAGGCGCTTCAAGGAAGCGTTTATTTTTATTCCACGGAAAAATATTAAGACAAGTTTTGCGGCCGCATTATCCTGGGCACTTGGTATTTTAAATAGACGAAGTGGAAGTAAGGTTTATATTGTTGCAGCAGCATTAAAGCAATCGCTTGAAAGCTTCAACTTCATCAATTTCAATTTGGAACAAATGGGCGAGAAAGAAAATTTTCGTGTGATTGATAACAACCAAGAACATTCCATCTCTGGAGATTTAGGAGATGGATCTATTTTTATCCAAGCTCTCGCTGCTAACCCAGATAAACAGGATTCCTTAAACTGTAATATTGCCATTGCCGACGAACTTCACGCTTACAAAACTCCTAAACAGTACAACATCATCAAAGAAGCAATGAAAGCTTATACCAATAAATTAATGATTGGTATCACTACAGCTGGTGATGATATGACAAGTTTTTGTTATCAAAGACTGCAGTACTGTAAAAAGATACTGGACGGTACAGTGAAGGATGAAGCTTATTTTGTCTTTATAGCTAAAGCGGATGAGAACGAAAAAGGCGATGTGGATTATACCAATCCTATTGAACAGCAAAAAGCGAACCCTGCATACGGTGTTTCGATTCGACCTGATGATATTATGAATGATGCTTTGCAAGCACAAAACGATCCACAGCAAAGAAAAGATTTCCTTGCAAAGTCAATGAACATTTTCACTTCTGCATTAAGAGCCTATTTTAACATTGATGAATTTAAAAGGTCAGACAAGAAATACAACTGGACCATAAATGATTTAATCAAATTAAATATCGAATGGTATGGCGGCGCGGATTTATCGAAAATGCATGACCTAACTGCAGCGGCATTGTATGGCAGATATAAGGACATCGATATCACAATTACACACGCATGGTTCCCGATCATCGCGGCTACGCAAAAATCTGAGGATGATAATATTCCTTTGTTTGGTTGGAAAGATGACGGATGGTTGGATATGTGTAACACGCCAACTGTCAATCATTCTGATATTGTTAATTGGTTTATCAAGATGAAGAATATGGGATTCAAAATAAAGAAGGTTGGATTCGACCGTAAATTCTCTCGCGAGTTTTTCTTAGAAATGAAAAAGAAAGGGTTTAAAATGGTTGACCAGCCACAATACTTTTATAAAAAATCTGAAGGGTTTCGAAGAATTGAGAAAAAAGCTAAGGATGAGAAATTCTACTATCTCCATTCACAGGCTTTTGAATACTGCGTCCAGAATGTAGCGGCTATAGAAAAAACGGATGATATGATTCAGTACGAAAAGGTCATGCCGAACCAACGAATTGATATATTTGATGCATCGGTTTTTGCTTCTATTCAAATGTTAGAAGATATGACTAAAGCTTCTGATGCAAGTAGTTGGCTGAAAGGAGGGTGATGTCCATTGAGTAAGAAAAATCGGAATAAAAACAAAATTAGGTCTGAACCAACATCATCTATTGGTTTATTTATGGCTGGGGAAGATACTTCGATTTTAGTACCTGGATACACTAGACTATCCGACAATCCAGAGGTAAGAATGGCAGTTCACAAAATTGCTGATTTAATCTCTTCTATGACCATTCATCTTATGCAAAATACCGATGAAGGGGATATTAGGGTAAGAAATCAATTGTCTAGGAAAATCGATATTAATCCGTATAGCCTTATGACTAGAAAATCATGGATGTACAATATTGTTTACACGATGCTACTTGATGGTAAAGGAAACAGTGTTGTTTTTCCAAAAACAAAAGATGGTTTGATTGATGATCTTGTTCCATTACAACCGTCTGGTGTTGGTTTTTTAGACACGGATGATGGTTATCAAATTTTATACCGAGGTAATAAGTACGAACATGATGAAGTTCTTCACTTCATAATCAATCCGGATCCAGAGCGTCCCTTTATTGGTCGTGGGTATCAAGTAGTGCTCAAAGACATAGCGGACAATCTAAAACAAGCAACCGGCACGAAGAAAAATTTCATGTCTGACAAATGGAAACCATCCCTTATAATCGCAGTGGACGCTATGACAGAAGAATTGGCAAGCGAGACTGGTAGGGATGAAATACTTAAAAAGTATGTATCAGAAACAAGTGGTGGCAAACCTTGGGTAATTCCAGCTGACCTTGTAAAGGTAGAACAAGTAAAGCCTTTGTCACTAAATGATTTGGCAATAAACGATGCAGTACAACTGGATAAAAGAACAGTGGCGAGCATGATAGGTGTGCCGCCTTTTTATGTTGGTGTTGGAAGTTTTAACAAAGATGAACATAACGCTTTTGTCAATTCGACTATTCTTCCTTTTGCAACGGGTATTGTTCAAGAAATGACACGGAAACTCTTGTATGCCCCAGACTTGTATTTCAAATTTAACCCACGCTCTCTTTATGCCTATGACCTTAAGGAGTTAGCAGAGGTAGGATCTAATTTATTCGTCCGTAGTCTTATGCTGGGGAACGAGGTTAGAGATTGGATTGGATTGTCTCCATTAGAAGGATTAAACGAGAGAATTATCCTTGAAAACTATATTCCTGCTGGCATGATTGGAGATCAAAAGAAATTAAATCAAGGGGGTGAGTAAGTGTGAGTAGAGACAACAGGAAAACAAGAAGCTTGCAAAGTGAGCTTAAAACACGAGCAGAAACAGACAGTCAAGACATGTTTATCGAAGGCTATTTTGCTGTATTTAATAGAGCAACTGAATTGTGGCCAGGCGCATTTGAAGAGCTGGCACCTGGTGCGTTTGACGAGACATTAGGTAATGATATCCGTGCTTTAATTAATCACGATACAACGCTTGTTCTCGGTCGAAATAAATCAGGAACTTTAGAACTAAAAGCGGACAGTCATGGATTGTGGGGACGAGTGAAGATTAATCCCAATGATTCCGATGCAGTCAATCTTTACGAGCGCGTAAAGCGCGGCGATGTCGACCAATGTTCTTTCGGATTTAATATTGGTGCGGAAGAAACGGAATGGCGGGACGACGGAACTGTTAAGTGGACCATCACAAAGGTTGATCTTCATGAAATTACAGTTTGCACCTTTCCTGCCTATGAGGAAACTGGTGTTCAAGCACGGAAAGCTGAAATTGAGCAGCATAAACAGAGACAATTAGATCAACGAAAACATCAATTAAGGGAGCGGTTAAAAAATGGCATTACGACAAATCATGCTGGCAAAAAAGATTGAGCAAAGAAAATCTTCATTAGCTGATTTACTTATTCAAGAAGAAGGATTTGTAACTCGTTCAGCTGAGTTAGAAGCTGCCATAGAGGAAGCTAAAACAGACGAAGAAATCGCAGCTGTGGAAGAAAGCATAAATAATTTAGATGCTGAGAAGGCAGATCTTGAGCAAAAGAAAAGTAAGTTGGAAGGTGATATTGCAGATTTAGAAGGTGAACTTGAGCAACTAAACAGCAAAGAACCACAAAAACAAAAACGTTCAAATGAGAAGGGAGAAGTTGAAGGCATGAATCGTTTCCAAGTGAGAGAACTTTTAAAAACAGGTGAATACTACAAGCGCAGCGAGGTTGTTGAATTCTATGATAAATTTAAGAACCTTCGTGCGGTTACTGGCGGAGAGTTAACCATTCCAGAGGTTGTTGTAAGTCGTATTATGGATATCATGGGTGATTTCACTACCCTCTATCCACTAGTTGATAAGATTCAAGTAAAAGGAACTACACGTATTTTAGTAGATACTGATACTACTCCAGCTACTTGGATCGAACAAAAAGGTGCACTTACTCCTGGAGATGTAGGTACAATTACAAATGTTGATTTTGACGGCTTTAAAGTTGGTAAAGTAACTTTTGTAGATAACTACCTGTTACAGGATTCAATCATTAATCTGGATGCATATGTTGTTAAGAAAATTGCGCGTGCTATTGCATTGGCATTAGATATCGCAATTCTAAAAGGTACTGGATCTGCAAATAAACAACCAGATGGAATTATCCCACAATTGCCAGCTGGAAATAAGGTAAATGTCCCATCAAATGCCAAGTTAGCTGAATTTGTTAAACCTATTGGCTTAGTTGATAGTGGAGAGGATAGCGTCGGAGAAATAGTGGCGGTTATGAAACGTAAAACATATTATGACCGTTTTTTAGAATTCAGCATTAATACCAATGCTCAGGGTGATGTAGTAGGTAAACTACCAAACCTAAAAAACCCTGATTTATTAGGTTTACGAGTTGTTTTTAACAATAATATGGATCCTGATACTGTTCTTTATGGTGATTTTAACAAATATACACTCGTTGAACGCGAGAGTATCACAATTGATAATTCAGAACATGTAAAGTTTGTCGAAGATCAAACGGCTTTCCGTGGTAAAGGTCGCTTTGATGGTAAGCCAGTGCAGAAGAATGCATTTGTTCTAGTTACCATCACACCAGCTGTATAGGAGGGATAACTTATGAAATATGAAGTAATAAAAGATTTCTTTGACAAGGATACCGGTGAGTTCCATCCAGAGGGCTCAGAATATGAAACAAAAACCACCAAACGAGCAAAGGAATTGCAGAAAAAGGGTTTTTTGAAATCGGACGAGCAGCCTAATGAATAGGCGGTGAGAAGATGGATGAGCAAACTAAAGCTACTTTACTTAGCTTATTAAAATTGGATTTAGGAATCTCTCATAATTTGAGAGATTCCTATTTTAATAATATTTTAGTTAGCGCACAAAACGAAATAGAGAGAACCGGTGTTACTATGGATTTTTCTAACGTTGATGATCAAATGCTTGTAGTTGATTATGCAGCATGGAGTTACCGAAAACGTCAGGAAGATATTCCGTTATCAAGAAACCTTCAGATCAGAATCAATAATCGAATTATTAAAAAGGCGGGGACACCAGATGCCGTCACTTAAATCTAGTATTGGTAATTCTCAGCACATATCACTGGATGATGTGTGCTTTTTAATTTCTTCTATCTCCACTGAAGATGACCTTGGGCAATCGATTGAAACCGAAATTCTTTCACTCAGCTATTGTTCGAAGCTGAATATTTCTCGAGCGGAATTTTCGACGGCTGGGCAACTAGGCCATAAACCACAGTTGCTTTTAGTTGTGGATTCGGATGAGTACGACGAGGAAAAAAGAGTCGAATATGAAAGAACGACTTATTACGTTTATAAATCTTTCATCAGGCCAGATGGATATACAGAGCTTTATTGCGAGGTGAAGGCCGGTGGCTAGTGTTGGAAACTTAGCAAATGAAATTGTGAGGGAATTACAGAGATATGCTAACGTGGTTTCTGAAGACGTAGATACAGCAGCTGAAGAAGTAGCGAACGATTTGGTAGATGAATTGAGAAACATCAGTCCTAAGAAGACTGGCTCATATCGTAAAGGCTGGAGAATAAAAAATGTTCGTGGAAAAAGGATAGTCCACAACAAAACAGATTACCAGCTTACCCACCTGTTAGAAAAAGGCCATGTTAAACGAGGTGGCGGTCGTGTACCTGCCAAAGTTCACATTGCACCGGCAGAGCAAAAAGCTGTTGATGAATTTTTAACTAAGGTTGAACAGGCGGTGAGACCATGACACTTACTGAATTGAAGAAAATACTTGATGCTACTGGTTATCCAGTGGCTTATTCGCATTTTACAGCGACAAGCACCAAGCCCATTCCTACTCCTCCATATATTACGTATTTGGTTGCTTATTCAGCTAATTTTATGGCCGATGGAAAAGTTTACAAAAAGATTGATAATGTTCAAATCGAATTATACACAACTAAAAAGGATTTAGTCGCTGAGGGAAAACTTGAAACTGTCTTAGATGACAATGAAATTCCTTATGAAACTTCTGAAACATGGATTGGATCCGAACAATTATTTCAAAAAATTTATGAAACGAGGTTGATATAATATGCCTGAAAACAAAGTTCAATTTGGTATTAAAAAGGCTCATTATGCTGTTATTACTGAAGGGGTAGATGGCACTTATACCTATGGCACTCCAGTCCCTTATCCAGGGATTACAGCACTGACATTAGATCCTAAGGGCGAGCAGACAGATTTTTTTGCAGATGATATTTTATACTTTACTACATCCAGCAACCAAGGATATGACGCAACGATTACTGTTGCTGCAATTACGGAAAAGTTTCGTACAGATGTATTAGGAGAAACTTTAGAGGCTACCGACAAAGTATTAACAGAAAAAAGCGATGCGAAACCGAAAAAAATTGCTTTCATGTTTGAGTTTGACGGGGATGTAAAGGCAACGCGTCATGTCCTCTATAATTGCACCGTTTCTCGTCCTGGATTATCTGGATCAACTAAAACCACATCAGCAGAACCAGGCACATCTGAATTAAAGCTTGTGGCTGCACCACGTCCATCTGACAGTATTGTTAAAAGGTCCACTACAGCTGATACAACTGCAGGCGTTTATGATGCTTGGTACACTAATGTGTATAATCCTACAGCAGCTTAAGAGGTGATATCTATTGGAAAAAACAATTGTAATAGATGGTAAACATGTCCGGTTTAAGAGTACTGGAGCAACTCCATTACGTTATAAAGCGCAATTTCATAAAGACTTTTTTGTAGATATTTTAAAATTAAACTCTCTTAAAAAACTTAATACAGGCGAAGACTTAACAGCAAAGGACATCGAGTTAGTTGATTTCGATGTCCTTTATAACATTACATGGGTAATGGCAAAAACTGCAAATTCATCTATACCAGAGCCTCTTGAGTGGCTTGATAGTTTTAATAAATTCCCATTGATGGATATTGTCCCTCAAGTTCAAGACCTAATCGGTTCTTCACTTCAGGCAAAAAAAAAGTCGAATCATCCGGTGAACAACAGGAAATATCAACAGAAACGTTCTTAGTTCTTTGCAATAGATGTGGGTTAACTAATGTGGACTTAGAGAACATGACAATTGGAATGTGCTTAGATTTTATTGAAGAATTTGTTGAAATGAATAAACCAGAAAAAGACAAAATACGCAAAGCATCTCAGTCTGATTTTGATGCTTTTTAAGTGAGGTGAGAACATGGCAAGTAATATTAAAGGGATTACGGTTGAAATCGGTGGCGATACGGTTGGATTGCAAAACGCGCTTAGGGATGTGAATAAACGCAGCAAGGACTTACAGTCAGAATTAAAGAGTGTAGAACGGTTGCTTAAATTTGATCCAGGCAATACTGAACTCCTTGCTCAAAGGCAGCAAATCTTAGCAGAGCAAGTTGCCAATACAAGTGAGAAATTAGACCGTTTGAAAGAAGCCCAATCCCAGGTACAAGCGCAGTTTGAACGTGGCGAAATAGGAATAGACCAATATCGTGCTTTCCAGCGTGAAATCGTCGCTACAGAAGGACAATTGAATGGATTACGGCGAAGACTTTCCCAAGTCGGTGATAATTCGTCTGTTAATGAAGTCAGACAAGACATGCAGCAGCTGTCAGACGATACAGAGGAAGCTGAAGGGTCGGTTAAGGAACTAGGTGGAGAATTAGCTGGTCTGTTGGGAGGATTAACTGCTGGCGGTGGTATTGCCGGGGCTATCCAAAAAGCCTTGGATACCTCATCTCTTAAAACTAAAATTAATCTGACCTTTGATGTCCAGGATGAATCTAAAGAATCTGTAAGGGAAGCAATTAAAATAATCGAAGTCTACGGTGTGGAGAGTGAAGCGGCCCTTGAGGGTGTCCGTAGACAATGGGCTTTAAATAAAACAGCTAGTGATGATACAAATTCGGCAATAGTCAAAGGCGCTGCAGCCATTGTTGCATCTTACGGTGATGTTGATTTCACTGAATTAATTCAAGAGACTCATGAAATTGCAAACGAGCTTGGAATGACACAAGAAAATGCACTTGGACTAGTGAATAATCTTTTTAAAGTTGGATTTCCACCTGACCAGTTGGACATCATCACAGAGTATGGGGCACAAATGAAGCGAGCTGGATATAATGCTGAAGAAATCCAAGCTATATTCGTTGCAGGTGTTGATACCGGCACCTGGAACATTGATGTACTTTTAGATGGCCTGAAAGAAGGCAGGATTGTTCTTGCAGAATTTGGCGCTGGGGTTGATGACACAACAAAGGAATTGTTAAAAGGAACGGGTATTTCTGCTGAACAATTACAAAATTGGGGTAAGGCTGTTGCCGAAGGTGGAGAAAAAGGTTCTGCTGCCATGGTAGAAGTTGCAAAAGCTCTCGAGGGGATCGAGGACCCAACTACTAGAAACCTTGTTGGTATAAAACTTTTTGGAACTCTTTATGAAGAAAATGGGAGTAATATCACTCAAACTCTCATTAATGCAAAAGACAAAGTAGTAGATTTTAAAACCAATCAAGACCAACTCAATGACTCTGTCGAACAACTTAATGCAGATCCTGCTATACAGATGCAGCAGGCCCTGACCGAAATGCAAACCGCCTTATCTCCATTGTTAACGATGATAGCCGATGTCATTTCAAAAGTAGCTGAATGGATACAAGAAAATCCAACTCTTGCAGCTACCATAGCATCCATAATTGCCGTTTTAGGAATATTAATCGGACTAGGGCTGGCTTTAGCTCCAATATTTACAGCACTTGCGGCAGGAGCCATCGCTTTAAATATTGGCATGTTGCCATTAACAGCTATCATACTTGGAATAATGGCTGCAATTGCGGCACTTATTGCAATAGGAGTAGCACTTCATAAAAATTGGGACACTGTTAAGTCAAAAGCAATTGAATTATTTGATAAATTAGGACCATTTAAAGAGATAATATTGGGTTTAACAGGTCCTATCGGAGCGTTAGTGGGTGCCGGAATTTCCTTATACAAAAACTGGGATACAATTATGGAAAAAGCTGGAAAATTACGAGATAAAATTGCTAATCTTTTTGAAGGAATAGATTGGGAATTACCAAAATTAAAACTGCCTCATTTCAAATTGTCTGGGAAGTTCGATTTAAAACCACCTGACATGAGTGTCCCTAAAATAAGTGTTGATTGGTTTAAAGATGGAGGTTTATTCCCAGCTAACAGCCCTAGATTAGTAGGAATAGGGGACGCTAGTGTACCCGAAGCGGCTTTGCCACTTAGCGACAAAGTATTGGGCACAATTGCAAACATGATTAGTGATCGGATGGATACTGGAAATAGCGGTGGTGTAGTTGTACAGCAAATGATTGTTCGTGAAGAGGCTGACATTCAAAAAATTGCAAGGGAACTTTATAATCTGACAAAATCAAATGCCCGTGGCAAAGGAGTGGTCATGCTGTGATATTTCTGGATGGTATTCCAATCAGTAAATGGGGTTTACAAATACAGCAAGAGCATGATCACCCTGCTGTACCGGAATTAAGACGTAAGGCAATGATCATACCAGGGATGGATGGCGAATGGGATTTCGGCTCAGAATCAGGTCCCAAACCCTTTAATTTTCCCCTAGGTTTTATCGAATATGATAAAAATGAAAAGCAGCGAAGGATCAATGAATTCGTTGCTTTTTTGTTGGATCCATACGGGCGACCCCGTGAAATGAAATTGTCATTTGATTATGAACAAGATAAATATTATCGTGTGAAAATCGCTAATGGATTCACGCCACGGAGGATACATGGATTTGCTTTCTTTGACCTACCATTGATTGCTAGCAAACCACGTAAAAACTTTATGGTTCCATCTGATGAAATTGTCATGGAATCAGATATTCCTATATTAAGTGATTTGCTGTGGGATACAGGTTTTAGTGATCGAAAAATAACCAGTCCACAATCATTTGAAATCATTAACAATGGTACGGTGGTTATTCTGTTTTCATTCCAGATGGAAGGAAGCGGAGATAACGTTTCTTTTTCAGCAAATGGTAAAACCATGACCTTTAAAAACTTTGCAAATAAATCTCTTGAAATAACGGATAATTATGTAGTCAAAGTTAACGGAATTTCAGATTTAACAATATCAAATGGTATTTTTTTAGAATTGCTTCCTGGTACTAATCAAATAACGGTTTCAGGTAGCAATTTAAATTTAACAATCAGCGAGAGCTTAACTTACCAATATGTATAAGGAGGATGTGAGATGGCAGATGCTCCTAAAATTTTAGGTACGGATAGTCTAAAACAGACTTATCCTAAATTAAATCAGGCTATTGATAATAGCAATGAAGCATTAAATAAGTCAACTACTTCTGAGACAAACTCTGTGGCTGCTGTAACTACTGCAAATGAAGCGAAAACTAAGGCTGATTCCGTACAACAGCAGTTTAATCAGGTTATCATCGAAGGTGATTCATCTGTTGAAGCTGCACAAGCAAGAGTTGAAGAAGACGGCACCGTAAATGCTACTTTAAAGGATCGTTTGGATAAAAAAGAAAAAGATTTCGCGTCGCAATTGGAGGATATAGCAATAAACATAAAATCTTTCGGTAAATTAGGCGTTGGTAATGACACCGAGGTTTTTAAAAGTGCTTTTGCTTATGCGTTTCAGAACAACCACAAACTGCGTATTCCCAAAAAAGATATTCCATATGAGTTAATCTCTAATGAGGAGTGGGATTGCCCTCAGATTATATCCGATGGTGCAATCATAAACATTACAGGTTCTTTAGGTTTTGCTATTAGTAAAAATATTGAATTAGATAATTTCACCATTAACACTGATGATGGTGGTGGAGCTGGAGTAGACACTGTAGGTTATAGGGATACAATGTTTCGCCCAAAGACAGGCACAGTTGAAATAGAATGGGCAAAAATTAAAAACATTAATATTAAAGGACTGGTTGCCACTGATAAAAGAGCGAGGTCAGGAATTACACTACCACCTTGTTCAAAATGGCTTTCGGTAGAAAATGTTAATACAGAAAATGTTGCTATGACGTTACAGGTTAAAGGATTATCAAAAAACATAAAAATTAGAGATGTACACGGTATTAACTCTGAAACCTTAGTTTGGTTAGGCGCATTTGAAAATGCTGTGGTTGATAATTTGAGTATTAAAAACACAAAAGAACAATCAAAATGGTGGATTGGAAAAAATACAGGAACAGGTTCGAACGGGAAAGATGTATTATTAACTGATATCGGTGGTAAAGGTATTAAAATAAACAAAATAAAAGGTGAATGGTGCATAGAAAGAACGATTTACTGTCAAAGTGCAGATGTGTATGTAGATAACCTAGAAAGCATTAATACAGGCGCACCGAAGTTTGTAGGTGGTTTCAATTTAGGTGATCCAAGAGTGGATAACATCTATGTAGGAACTACCGTAATAAGACGAACAGATTCAGACGTTCTCGATAGCGTTGGTCAAATCTACGGGTGCGAAAATGTTTATTATGACAACATTAAAATATTTTCAGGTGATTTTGCACTAGCCCCGATCAGTATATCAGGTAACAATTGTAAAATCACAATTAACAATTTAGAACGTGTAGGTGGTTCGGGTTCTTTATTTGAGTTCAATGGTTCGAGTGATACCGATGAATTCAACATTAACAACGTTTTTTATAAAACATCAGGAACTTACGATGGCGAGTCAGCCCTTATGAACTTTAGAGCAGGTACCACGGGGAAGATTAAAATGTCAGCATTCCCAAAAGTAATAATTGAAATTGTCAATACTACAAGATTTAGAAGTTTTATTACTAACGGAGCAGCAGGAATCCCATCTTTTTTGAATCTTAAAGTTGGTGACGTGCAAATAATAGGAGCAAGACCAAGTAATTCTTTGGGAGTCTTCAATATTAACGATTTAACTAACGTCTCAGTAAAATACCTAGAAAATGATGTGGATATCCCTATATCATATTTGAGTGGTTCGGCATTTTTAACAACATCATTGGTAAGTTCTAAGGAATTCAAAACAAAAATCATTAACCGTTCCGTAGCCAATACTGTATTTGAAATCTTAATCAATAAAAAAGACAATTTATCTGCAAACATCTTGAACTATATCGAAAATATGAGCTACAAAATGTCGAGTAGTAATGATTCGTCTTTTGTGTTTCCTGCTAATAACACTACGAACTGGATAATTAAGATTAGGAGTTTAGTAGGTGGATATGCAGAATTTAGACTCCTTAACGGGAGTTTAGTGGAGGTTATCAAC
Source organism: Neobacillus sp. WH10 (assembly GCF_030123405.1). Classification (GTDB taxonomy): domain Bacteria; phylum Bacillota; class Bacilli; order Bacillales; family Cytobacillaceae; genus Neobacillus. The sequence continues at coordinate 3,930,601 of NZ_CP126110.1, read as the reverse complement.
AGCGGTGCAAACATCGTAATAGGTTCATCAGGAGTTACGCCTGTGTCGGGCAAATTGACTATTTTCATAGACTCAAACGGATATATCAACTATCGTAACAGAATCGCGAACGACCGATTTGAAATTGAATTAACCAAATTAACGCTGAGTTAACTTCCCAAATCAAATGTAAAGGTTGTATAAAAAAATTAAGAGACAATGGAGTTATAATATAAAAAGAAGAGACATCATGCCTCTTCTTTTTCATTCCTATTTGTTGCGGATACAGCAGAGAATACAAAATACCACCATATGATTGATATTTTGTTATTGTGGAATAAATAATAATCGAGCGCAAATGCTGGTAAGGAACAAAGTATTCCATACAGGATAACCGAGTTAAATGCATTCCCTTTTCTGACATTCTTAAAGAAATGTTTAACTATAATAAATATGATGATTAAAAATGGAATTAGTCCGATCAGACCTAATTCAGTAAACAATCCAAAGAAAATGGAATGTGGGTGAAATAACACATCACCAAACGGTGTATGAAAAAAGGGGCTATTTAAACTCAGGAATTTTGAGTAAAAAGCGTACCAAGGCCAAACTGTCCCATAACCATTACCAGCAATAATTGTTTCTATGGATTGTGTAGCCATATACCAACTGGTTTTATAGGATGTTGACCTTATTGAATCACTCATATCCCCAAATCTATCAGTTGGTAGAAACTGAAAAATAAAATAGCCAATGACAACCAAAAATAATAACAGAGCAACACTACGTATAATATTTTTCTTAGTGATCACTACTGATAACAATAACAATATGGTCGTAACCAATCCAGCACGTGAACCAGTTAGAACAATCATAGAAAGCGTTATTACTACTAATATAGCAGATGGTATCTTTCTAAATCCTACCTTCAAGTTAGCCAAGTATACGGTTAAGGTGAGCAATAAGACAACATGAAGAACAGCCGCACCACCAAGTGGACTGTTTAACCGTACAAACTGTAATGTAGTTGCGTAAAAATATAAAGAATACAATCCTGTACAGGCGGTGATGATGAACGAAACATAAAATAGATGTTTCTTATAATCAATGCTATTGTTTGCAGTTAGTTTAGAAAAAGCAAATGGTATAAGCATGGTGATAAATGCAAAAACAATTGGCATGACAATAAATCGTTTAGGTACACCATAATCATGGTACATGGTTGTAAAAAAAGCCCATACCAATATAAATAGAAATAAATAAAAAATAGGCACTGAATCCTTGTTTTTTCTTCTAATTAACCATAATGGAAAAACAATTATGGCTAAACCTATTGATAGGATGGATAGCTGATACAACCATACTGATACTAGACAGATGAATATTATGTAGCAGTACAAAATCAATTGAAATATAGTATGTTTTTTTATCATTGTGACACTCCTATGTATTAATGGCTTTTTCATTATACAACAAAAATTTCAAATGATGGAAAAAATCTAGTTTAGCAGATGAACAATTGGAGGAAAAGACAAAGTAACAAGAGGGCTGAAATAGTCCTCTTTTTTATGTTTGAAAGGCGGTGATTACTATCATAAAAATACTTAATCGGCAGCTCCAACCTGTGGCCGTTTTAGAAAATGCTTATTCAATATCTTACGAAAGAGCATTCAATGAACTGTGGTCGGCAGCCTTTACACTGCCATTGAATGACCCTAAGAATGAGGACTGTAAACCACTAAATTATGTTGAGATTGTGGACGATTTAAACAATGAATATATCGGTTTATTCCGGATTATCCCAAAAACAACGACTAAGGATGAAAGCAATCAAAGTATCAATTATAAATGCGAACATGTCCTAGCGACCTTGCTAGACAGCTCGCTTTTTAAATACCATCAAATCGATGGTCTACCCACAAAAGAGTCATTACAGTATTTAATAGATAGACAAAAGGTGAAACATTGGAAACTAGGCAGAGTGGATTTTACTCGTTATTTTTCTTATAAATGGGAAAATGATAATTTACTTTCTGCTCTATTCAGTGTTCCAAAACCATTTGATCAAGAATACCAGTGGACGTGGGATACAACCTCATATCCTTGGACGTTGAATTTAGTGGCACCTGAGGACATTGTTACATGCGAGATAAGAGAAGGGAAAAATCTCATAGGGTTACAGATCACAGAGGATCCAATGGGAATCTATAACCGAATTTATCCGTTGGGCTATGGTGAAGGCGATAATCAACTAACCATCGAATCCGTTAATAATGGAATTCCTTATGTGGAAGATGCAGAATCAGTTGCAGAATTTGGTATAAGAGAATACATTTGGCCGGATAAACGGTTCGAAGATGCAGCTTCATTAAAAGCAAGTGCTGAGGCTCTATTAAAAAAATGGAGAGAATTAAAAGTATCTTGGAACATTTCGGCTGCTGACCTTTCCTCAATTACTGGTGAGGATATTGATAAGTTCAAGCACGGGAGAATTGTTCACTTGGTGGTTACGAGCATTGGAAAAATTGTTGATTTGCGAATAATGAAAGATTCTAAGTCAGATATGAAAGGAAATCCTGGTGATATCAGTTTAGAAATCGGTAATAAAACGGATGACTTGTCAACAACTCAAGCCGATATTGAGCGTAGGCAACAAATAAATGAGTTATATGCCCAGGGTGCAACCAATATCGACAGTCATGATTACAATGACAATGCTGACCCGGATAATCCTGCCGAAATTTCTTTTTATTTACCGGACGAATTAGTGAAAATTAATAAGCTTTTGTTATCTTTTAAGACTGATAAATTTAGAGCTTATGAGAAAGCCATCGGAGGCGGAGGAGCAGTGGTGTCTAGTACATCAAGTGGAGGCGGAACAACTTCAACCAGTTCGAGTGGTGGAGGTGTAAGCACGTCAACAGCAAGTGGAGGCGGAACTACAATATCAAGCGGTACAAAAGACTATAGTGGAACAACTTTAGCAACAGATGTGCCACGGGGAAGTATAACGCCACCTTATGAGCTTCATACCCACCTTGTAATTTTAAGTGATGGACAGTTAAATCATTCTCATAGCGTCGCAGTTCCAAATCATACACATGACTTCAATGTACCGAATCACACCCATACCGTGACAGTGCCTAATCATGCGCATGAAATAACAATTCCAAACCATACTCATGAAATTCAATTCGGCATTTACAAGCTAGACAAAACACCAACTGCGGTAACAATTAAGGTGGATGGCAATACCGTTCCTTTCACTGGTACCAGTGGTGATAATATCGACTTAATTCAGTATCTTTCAAAAGATACTGAAGGAAAAGTAAATAGAGGTTGGCATACAGTTACAATTGCACCCAATGACTTAGGCCGTATCAATGCCCAAATTTATACGCAATTCTTTATTCAATCAAGAGGAGGTGGTTCGTTTTGATACGAAAATGGGTTATTAAAAAATTAGTAGGGAATACACCTATTATCATGAATGTCACACTTACAGTTGTTGGTGAGATTCAAGCATCTAAACCTAATGGAATATTTGAAAAATGTAATATTAAGTCATTTGAAAACCAAATGAGGAGGAGAGGTGTTAAAGGGTGAGATTAAAAATCATTACTCACAGCGGCAGTGAATATGTAGTAACTGTTGAAACCTATGATGCTTTACAGGTCAACGCTGATTTAAATAACAATGAAATTTATACAGTGCCTTTGGTGAAATCATTTTATCAAGAATAGATATTAAAGCAGTTATACCACTTAAAGATGAAACCTTTTAAAAAGTCAAACGTATATATTACCAACATAAGTAAAATTTGGTATATCAAATACGGGGTGGAATATATGAAAAAATTAATTGTTGCTATGTTAGGGGTTTTCTTAATGGCTGCCTGTACTGCTCAAGGAAAAACGGTAGAAAAAGAAAGTACAAATGAGAAAATGTTCAACCTGATGGTGGAAGCTAAGAAGGAAAATAGAGATTTGACAGAAAAAGAATCTCAGACACTAAACGATTTTTACATGAATAAGCCATTGGACGAACGTGGAGACGAGCTGGACTATTCACTAAGCCAAATGTTTTTTAATTTTAATAATGATAAAGCATTCGAAGAATTTAAAGATAAAGCTGAAAAAATATTAAAATAATTAGGTAAGAGGGCTGAATATCAGCTCTCTTTTTATTTTGAAACAGGAGAGTGGGTTATGTTTGATAAAATGACTGACGTTTTTCAGAAAATGGTTGTTAATAAAAGTCTCGTATTAGGAGCTCTAACCGGTTCGGTAGGGGCTTTTTTTAATGCTGTATTTGAGGCAAAAGGCATTAAAGAAATGCACATTTATATAGCAATAGCTTTAGTGATTATTCTCATTCTTGATTATGCCGTGGGCGACAGATTAGCAAAGAAAAACAAGGTATATGAAAGTAATATCGGCATAGACGCAGTTATTAGGGATGGGATTATCTTTCTCATTGTTGGTGTTGGATGGATATTCGATCAGCTTTTAGGTACCGGTGCTTTTGTTTTCGCTGTTTTAGCACTGTCTTTTATCTATCATAATTTACAGTCATTTGTCGCGAATCTTTACGTACTTGGATGGGACAAGCATTTTCCGATGTGGTTATTTAAAATCTTAGAATCTGAGATTAATGCCAAGATTGAAAAATATAACAAAGGAGATGGCAAGTAATGGCCTTAACTTATCAAAAAAGAAACCTTGATAATATCGCAAAACTTGCCGATAACACTAAAGCAGCCGCACTCAAATGGCATGCTTTTTTAGTTACAAACAACATTGATATCCTAATTTACGAAACAATCCGGACAGAAGAACAACAAAGACAAAATGTAGCCAAAGGTGTATCCCAAACGATGAAATCCTACCATCTTGTCGGACAAGCACTTGACTTTGTTTTGGTTAGAAATGGAGATACTGACTGGAATGGTTATAAACGTCCAGAAGTGCAAAAGGCAATTGCTGAAGCTAAGCTACTTGGGTTTGAATGGGGTGGTGATTGGTCAGGTTTTGTCGATAAACCTCACTTGCAATTTAAGTATAAAGGTTATGGAACAGACACTTTTGAAAAACAAGAAGGAGAGAATAATAAAGTGAGTACAAGCTTTACAGATAAAGTAACCATCCCCAATACAGCATACTGGCAAGCGATAACCTTAGTACAAGAATACCAAGCAAAAGGGTTTAAGTGCTATGCTGATCCGGTCTACTACAAACCGTTCGAAACACCAAAAGACAGTGACGCTTACAGGTTTGTTGTAGAAACGGACTATAAGAATGCTAGTCTCGTATCAATGGAATTAAAAGCTAGGGGATATACTCTTACTACGTGGGAAACGATGTAAAGAAAGAGCCTCACTCTATGAGTGGGGCTTAAAAAGGTAAATCGTCATTCATAATTTTATTAATCTCCTGCTTTTCTAACTCCAATACCATTTCTGTTATATCTTCTTTTTCACAAAGAACTTGTTTGATTTCCACTTTCAGCGGATTTTCTCTTTTTATCCACTTCCAGAATTCATATGCTGCTTGTTCAGGACTTTTTCCTCTTAGCGGTATTGCTTTTTTTTGATAGCCATCAGTGTCAGCTATTGATGTGTAATGTATCTGTATAATTACAGTCATGTTTTACTCCTTCTCAATATATGTGTACAATTCATCTACTTTTACCTGTAATAAACAAGCTAAAATATAGGCTTTTTCAATAGGAATGTAACTTTCTCCAGTTTCGTATTTCCTTAACTGTCGTACTGAAATTGTTAATTTTTCGGCTATATATCCTTTTCTCAACCCACTCTTTGTGATTAATTCCTCAATATTAGGTTTTAACATAATCATCACCACATAATTAATTCTCTAATTAACTGGCATTTCCTTTGTGAATTATTAATTCAAATAATAGGTCATTAAATTTCGCGTGTACGTGCATTATTTTGGCAAATACCCATACAATGAACAATACAAAGAAGGGAGGAGTGAGAAGATGGACCCAATTACGTTCGGCATCGTGTTTACTGGGGCAACTGGTGGCACACTGTTAGCACTTGCAGCATTGGGTAAAAAGATTCGAATTAATGAAAGTGCGGTTAAGCTAGTAATGGAAACAAGCAAATTCGGAACAATCTTGTACTTAATGCACTATGTAGCCAAATTATTTCTTTGAATGAGGAAATGAAGTGTTCAACGAAGTATAGAATAGGCGAAGGATTCATTGTAGTATGCAAAGGTTATTGTTTATATTGTTTATCTTGTCCAAAATTGTTTTTTGTTTCAGGGCTTTGATTTATTATCATAAATCTTTTTCCTGTTGTTCCAACAGAAAAAACAGGAGGTGCAAAATGCTCGAATGGTTAGCTTTACCCCTTGCCGTAGGTGTAGCTGCATTCCTGCCAAAAGGGAAAATAAAAGACGAAACCATCATTAAACAAATATTTGAGAACAAAGGAGTTTGCATTAAGCGTAATGACGTACTCCAATACCCTAATTTAAAGAGTAAAATCCAATGCGAAGGATATACCACATATTTGTTTTCTATGCCGTATGGACTGAATACGGAGGATATTGAGGATGTTTTGTCAGCGATAAAAGAAGCTTTGCAAAAAGAAGTAGAAATTGAGGTAGATGGTTATTTGAAAATGGAGGTGTTTCATGAGCAATTGCCGAAAAAGTGGGATTATGATGCGGACTTATTCCGACCTGGTACGTGGGAAGTACCCATAGGGAAAAATCCAAAAGGTATTTTATATCATGATTTTGATAAATACGCCCATTTTTTAGTTGGTGGTGTTCCTGGATTCGGAAAAACAGTTTTCATGAAATCTATCTTCCATACATTGTTATTGAATAATCCTGCAGATGTAGAGTTTTATATTTTGGATTTAAAAGGAGGTTTAGAGTTTTATAAGTATTCCTCGTTACCTCAGGTTAAAGCTGTTTCTTGCAATGTGTATGAAACAGCAGAGGTACTCGGAGCCATTGTAGAAAAAATGAAAAAGATGGAGCTACATTTTAGAAAAAATGGCTATACCAACATTAATGATACACCAATTAAAAAGAGAACATTTGTTATTGTTGATGAAGGAGCTGAGTTATCGCCTGATCTAAAAGTGGGAGAGGAAAAGAAGTACGCTCAATTTTGTCAAGCTGCCTTAAGTGAGATTTGCCGTATTGGTAGGGCGGTTGGTTACAGATGCATTTACGGCACCCAGTATCCTTCTTCAAAATCGGTGAATATGAGCATAAAAATGAATATTGTTTCTCGAATTTCTTTTATAGCAGCTTCGCAAGTCTCTAGTCGTGTCATATTAGATGATATTGGGGCTGAGGATTTGCCATCTATACCAGGCAGAGCCATTTATAAGGTGGAAAAGTGTAGAACCGTTCAGGTACCGTATATTGACGACAATATGATGTTCAAAATGATGGAGGAGAGAAAGGATGATCTCATCGACTCAAGAAAGAGTAGAAACCATTCTACAGACAATCGACCGACTCGGAATCGTAAAAATTAAACACTTACAGAATATCCACCACTTAAACTACCGCAACGCCTGCCGTATTATCTCCACTCAACTTCGGCCGTATATCCACGAAACCTATTTTCACAAGGAAAAAGTAATCTATCTAAACAAAAAAGGTAGAGAGTTTATTGCCTCAGAAAAAAATGATACAACCGTAAGCTATCAAACACTTCATTCGTTAATGAGAAATGAAGTTTATATATACTTTAAATGTCCGCATGATTGGAAGAATGAACACCTACTAGAAAAGAACGAGAAGGCACTAAATAGTTTTGGAATATCCTTTCAGGGGTTATCATTATCAAACAAAAAGAAAGTCATCTGTGACGCTATATTTAAAAGAAATGGTTATCTCTATTTAATCGAAGTAGACAACGAACGGAAAATGATTGATAACAAAAAGAAAATTGAATCATACAGAGAAGTGCTGCCGGCTTTTAAAGACCAAACTCCAATTTTGTATTTTTTTACAAAAACTGAATCGCGGAAAAAGAAGCTAACGGAATGGTTGAAAGGAATTCGTCATGAGGTTCTTACGTTCGAGGAGATTCGGTAAGATAATTAGATTTCCAAGCGCTTGGCTTTTTCGATATTCTAAAACAGATAACATGTTAGTGGTATTTCATTTCCCTCTTTATCCTGACCAATCGGGTCATGCAGGGAAACATCCTTTTTCGTCTTCTTGAGTGCACGTAAATGCATCAGAATTTCATTTTCAATACATCTGGCGGCATACGTAGCAAGCTTTGTTCCTTTCCCCTCAGAGTAGCTCTCGATCGCTTTAATTAAACCAATTGTTCCGATTGAGATTAAATCTTCCGAATCCTCACCGGTATTTTCGAATTTTTTTACGATATGCGCGACAAGCCGTAAATTATGTTCAATTAACATATTCCGTGCATGCGGGTCCCCTTCTGCCATTAATCGTAGGTACTTTCGTTCATCTGCAGCAGATAGGGGCTGAGGAAAGGCATTATTTTTTACATAGGAAACAAGAAATAAAAATTCCTTCATTAAATAACCGAGAGCTGTTAAGATTCCAGACATCCACATCCACCCCCATGCTTTTTTACCAATAATAAGGAAGTAAACTTTCCTATTAGTTTTATTTAGACTAAAGCCTATTAATAATTCCTATGAAAAAAAAGAGAAAATGTGTCTGTCCTGAAATTTTTTTTATTGAAAAATAAAAAATGACCTCTCTTAGTGGGTCGCTAAAGGAGGTCAAATTTGTTAGTAATTATACTTTTTTCAGTTTAAATGGACTTACCATTAGGAATGATAGAATGATGATAATAAATAAGAACGATTGGGATGGAAGGTATGGAATGGCCAAGAAACTTAAGGTTACCAAGCAGCCTGCTGCCGTAATAGGTAATCCGGTAAAATATCCATTGCTTTCCGTAATATTGAAACGTGCCAATCTGAATGCACCGCATCCGATGTAGAATACTGTGAAAAATGAACCAGGTCCACCAAATTCATGTAAAATTCCTTGGAATAGTAATAGTGCAGGTGCCACTCCAAATGATATAATATCACTCATGGAATCCAATTGTTTCCCAAGCTCTGATTCAATATTAAATTTTCGGGCAATCATGCCGTCAAACCGATCTGCTAATGCTGCGATGAAAATGAGAAGCAGGCTTAATCTTAAATTTCCATGTAGCCCGAATATGATCGCAAATCCGCCCAGTGATAAATTAGTTAAAGTGATGACATTTGCTGTTTGGGATTTTAGCTTTTTTAATGTCTGATCCAGTACGTCCAATAAAAACATTCTTCACAGCACTCCTTTCCTCAAGCCAGAAGGGAATCAATTTCTTTAGTTTATACTATATTATTTAATTCTAAGCGTTTTATGTCTTTTCGTAAAGAGTATTTTTACACTATTTGGGGGTAGTTTCATGTTACAAGGGTTATATCGTCTTATGATTGAGTTAACGAATGGGAGGTTGACTTCCGGCATTTTAAAACGGTTTTCACGTTCAAGAATTAGTCGTTTTGTTGTACCATCCTTCGCCAAGGTTTATCAATTGAATCTGGAAGAAATGGAGAAAGGCTTATCTGAATATCCCACTCTTCACGATTTATTTGTGAGGACATTGATACAAGATGCAAGGAGAATTGATAAAAGTAATGATGCTGTTGTCAGTCCTGTTGACGCCGTTATTGAGGATGTTGGGCGGATTAATGAGACAAGTGACATTATCGTGAAAGGAAAGACATATTCAATCGAAGAAATGCTGGGAGATCGAGAGCTCTTAGCAAAATATTTAAATGGTACATACATGATTCTGTATTTAAGCCCTAGTCATTATCATCGCATTCATAGTCCGGTGGATGGAATCGTAACGAAGCAATGGACACTGGGGACGAAATCATATCCAGTAAATAAGTTAGGATTAAAGTATGGTGTTCGAACACTTGCCAAAAATTTCAGGGTGATCACGGAAGTTAAAACGGAATTTGGGCATGTTGCAGTTGTAAAGGTTGGAGCCATGTTTGTTAATTCGATTGAAACCACCCATAAGGGCTCCGAGTTAGTAAAGGGAAAAGAAATGGCCTATTTTAGTTTCGGCTCAACCGTTGTCCTATTATTTGAAAAGAATATCTTTCAAATTGATTCCACGCTACAGTCTCCAAAAGATATAAAGGTTGGGGAGAAAATCGGGATTTTGACCAAATCTGTATAAGATGCAGTTTGACGGCGTTTAGGGCGCCGTTATTCTTTTTCCTTAATAAAAAGAATTGAGCGTACCACGCCGTTATTTACGATGGAACCCATTGAAAGAACCAGCCTAACATAATAATGGCTGTAAGCAGAGCTTGGCTTCACTATTAAAAAAAAGAAATGGATATTTATCACTTCGATTGGAAACACTGATTCATTCTTGCAGCGTTCCGACCCTTTTTCCAGACAAAAAGAAAAGCCCTAAAGGGCAGGTTTGAAAATTATGAAGATCTTTTAATTTTTTTGAATAAAGAACGCCGGTTAATTTCGGACTCAATGAGACCAATAAATTCTGGACTTAAGTTTAATTCTCTTGCTTTAAAATATGACTCAATTAATAATTCATCTGACAGTTTCCGCACGTCAGAATCCACCTCCGGAAAAAATATTTGTTCTATATCGTAGAACTGTAATCATATAATGGTATGTTCAATTGTTGTACCCTAAATCTACCAAATTTATTCTTATACAACAATCGTCCTGTTTTTCCACAGGTTCTAGTGGATAACTTGTGATTAATTTGTTTATAAATCAGCGAAATGTAAATGATTCAATGGGTATAATGTTAATAAGGTTATCCACAGGTCTTGGGAAAGCTAGTGTTTGTCGAAAAATATTTATTTTTTTCTTTAATTTGTCATATTTCTGAAGTAAATTCGTTTTATATGTAAAGGATTCGTAATTTAATATCATGTATTGTCGAGATTTGAAGAAAAATAAGATAAAATAATAATTTGTTCTACTCCATTTACAGTCAGCGGCACTTTCGCTTTTCTTTTGAAACAAAGGTTAAAATTGGTTATGATGGTACAAGAAAAGATGAGTGCAGAAGAACAATATCTTTAAAAAGCAATTTTATTTAGAATTTAATGAGGTGTAAGCTTAGTGTTAAAACAATTTTTACCAGATGAACATGTGAAAAGCATTTTGGATATATCTCCTGAAGAGTTAAAATCAAGAGGGGTTAAAGGGATTATTACGGATTTGGATAATACGTTAGTGGAATGGGATCGACCAACTGCCACCCCACAATTGATTAAATGGTTTGATGAAATAAAAAAACATAATATCCTCGTAACGATTGTCTCCAACAATAATGAAGAGAGAGTAAAGGCTTTTTCTGACCCGCTTAATATCCCGTTTATTTTTCGGGCGAGAAAGCCGATGGGACCGGCGTTTTATAAAGCCATCTCACAAATGGGCATTAAAAAGGAAGAAGCCGTTGTTATCGGGGATCAATTATTAACGGATGTTCTAGGCGGAAACCGAAGTGGTTTTCATACCATCCTCGTTGTTCCTGTTGCCCAAACGGACGGATTCTGGACAAAATTTAATCGCTTTGTGGAACGAAGAATTCTAAATTGGTTCCGAAAAAAAGGCATGCTACAGTGGGAGGATTAATCTGTGAGTGAACAACAATATATTTGCATGGGCTGCGGTGTTAAAGTGCAAACGGATAACCCAGAAATACTAGGATATGCGCCAGCATCTGCTTTGGAAAAGGAGGCGATTATTTGCCAAAGATGTTTCCGTCTTAAACATTACAACGAGGTTCAGGATGTAAATTTAACTGACGATGACTTTTTAAAAATCTTAAATGAAATGGGCAGGACGGATGCTCTGATTGTCATGATTGTCGACATTTTTGACTTTAATGGCAGCTGGCTTCCAGGATTACACCGGTTTGTCGGACAAAACAAGGTCGTACTTGTTGGAAATAAGGTTGATTTGCTGCCGAAGTCTGTGAAGCATTCTAAAATGATTAACTGGATGAAGCAGGAAGCAAAGGACCTGGGGCTAAGACCTGAAGAGGTGTTCCTTGTCAGTGCTGCAAAAGGTTTAAATGTGAAGGAAACAGCAGCTGCCATTGACGAGTTGCGGAACGGGAAAGACGTTTATGTCGTAGGTTGTACAAATGTAGGAAAATCAACTTTTATAAATAGAATCATTAAAGAAGTAACAGGAGAAGGGGACGTTATTACGACCTCCCACTTTCCAGGGACGACGCTTGATATTATCAAAATCCCACTTGATGATGAGAAATCATTAATTGATTCACCGGGGATTATCAACCATCATCAAATGGCGCATTTTGTAGATAAGAAGGACTTAAAAATTATTACCCCTAAAAAAGAAATCAAGCCAAAGGTGTTTCAATTGAACGAAGGGCAAACATTATTCTTTGGTGGCTTAGCACGGTTCGATTATATTAGCGGCGGCAGAAGATCATTTGTTTGTTATGTTTCCAATGAATTGAATATTCACCGAACCAAAATAGAAAATGCTTCCGAGCTTTATGAAAAGCATGTCGGGGAAATGCTGACCCCACCAGGGCCAGAGCAAATAGAGACGTTTCCAGAGCTTGTGAAACAAGACTTTATCATAAAAGAAGCGAAAACGGATATTGTTTTTTCCGGACTCGGCTGGATCACGGTAAACGAGCCAGGGGCAAAAGTGGCGGCTTACGTTCCAAAGGGTGTGCAAACGTTGATCAGGAAATCTTTAATATAATTTTGAAGTCGTAAAATGGGTGGGGAGAAACAAGTGAAAAAGTTATATGCTGTTTTGGGGGATCCGATTGGACATTCCATGTCACCTGTTATGTTGAATGATTTATTTTCATTTTATCAGAAAGATGCCCACTATCTCCCTTTTCAAGTAAAGGCAGAAGATCTTGGCTCGGCGGTTAAAGGATTAAAAGCAATTGGTGCCGGCGGGTTTAATGTAACCATACCACATAAAAGTAATATCATTCCCTTTCTCGATGGGGTAGATGAATTAGCCGCAAGCATTGGTGCTGTAAATACGGTTGTCAATGAAGACGGCAGTCTGATTGGCTATAACACAGATGGCCCTGGCTTTTTAAAAGGGATAAATACCATCGTACCTATGGTATCGGAACAAAGGATATTGATGATTGGTGCAGGGGGAGCGGCTAGAGCGATTTATTTTACCATGGCCAAGGAAAAACCTCTCGTACTAGACATTGCGAACCGTACTTTAGAGACAGCCGCGAAACTCATTGAGGATTGTCCTTATGATAGTTCATCAAGGGCATTGTCTTTAAAGGAAGCTAGCGAAAATATAGGGGAATATGATTTAATTATTCAAACCACGATGATCGGTATGTCCCCGAAAATGGCTGAACAGCCCCTTAATTTGGACAATTTACGTAAACAGTCATTCGTTTGTGATATAATTTATAATCCGTTAGAAACGCAATTTTTACATGCTGCAGCTTTAAAAGGTGCAAGAATTCAAAACGGAATTAACATGTTTGTGTATCAGGGTGCCCTTGCCTTTGAAAAATGGACAGGATTTTTCCCTGATGTACAAAGAATGAGAAATAATGTGTTAGTTCAACTAGGAGGAAACCCATGTTAACAGGTAAACAAAAAAGATTTTTACGTTCAAAGGCACACCACTTAGATCCTATTTTTCAAGTAGGTAAGGGCGGCGTAAATGACAATATGAAAAAACAAATCTTAGATGCACTAGAAGCAAGAGAACTTTTTAAAGTTAGTGTTTTGCAAAACTGTGAAGAAGATAAAACAGTAGTTGCCGAGCAATTGGCAGAAGGAACTGGTGCAGAAATCGTGCAAATCATAGGCAGCACTATTGTTCTTTATAAGGAGTCTGTTGAAAAGAAAACAATTACTCTTCCTTAATTAATGAAAGTAAAGGATGGCGAAAGCATGAAAAAGGTTGGAATATTAGGTGGAACGTTTGATCCGCCGCATTATGGACATCTTTTGATTGCCAATGAAGTTCATTTTGCACTTCAGCTTGATGAGATTTGGTTTATGCCAAATCATGAGCCGCCGCATAAGGAAAAATCGGAATCGGTCAAGGATGCGGATCGTTTGCAGATGCTAAATCTGGCAATCGCAGGAAATCCAGCTTTTACGATTCAACCGATTGAGCTTAAACGCGAAGGACCTTCCTATACAGTTGATACGATAAAAATGCTTAATATGGAATACACTGACCATCAATTTTTCTTTATTATCGGGGCCGATATGATTGAATATTTACCGAAATGGCATAAAATTAATGAACTCGTCAACCTGGTCCAATTTGTTGGGGTTGAAAGGACGTCGTATAGTCATCAAACAGACTATCCTGTACTTTATGTTGATGTTCCAGCATTTGATGTGTCATCGAGTATGATTAGGGATAGAATGAAAAGAGGAAGGACGGTTCGTTATTTATTACCCGATCCGGTAATCGATTATATTGAGGAGAAACATTTATATGGAACGTGAAAAGGCATTAGAATTGGTCAAAACACAATTAACAGAGCACCGTTATCAGCATACGTTAGGGGTAATGGAAACGGCCATTACCTTAGCCGGACAATATGGGGCAGATCAAAAGAAAGCGGAAGTGGCCGCTATTTTTCATGATTATGCGAAGTTTCGACCAAAGGATGAAATGAAAGAAATTATTGTCTCCCAGGGATTTCCGCAGGATTTGCTGGAATTTAATACAGAATTGTGGCATGCCCCTGTTGGAGCTTACCTGGTGGAGAAAGAAGCCGGCATTACCGATTGTGAAGTATTGAATGCTATTCGCTACCATACCTCGGGCAGGGCCAATATGACCTTGCTGGAAAAAATAATCTATTTAGCTGATTATATTGAACCTGGAAGACATTTTCCCGGAGTCGATGAAGTAAGAGAAATGGCCAAGGAAAATCTAGATCGAGCTTTAATTAAAGCGGTTCAAAATACCATTCTATTTTTAATGAAAAAGAATCAAACTGTATACCCTGAAACGTTTTTTACTTACAATGACCTTATTAATAAACTGGAGGATTGATGAATGTATAATCAAGAACTTTTAAAAATTACCGTTAAAGCGGCAGACGATAAACGTGCTGAAGACATTCTTGCCCTTAATATGAAAGGGATTTCCCTAATTGCGGATTACTTTATCATTTGCCATGGAAATTCAGATAAACAAGTTCAGGCAATTGCAAGAGAAATGAAAGAAAAAGCGCAGGAAAAGGGCTATGATGTTAAAAGAATCGAGGGTTTTGATGAAGCGAGATGGGTTTTAATTGATTTAGGTGATGTAGTTGCCCACGTCTTCCATCGAGAGGAAAGAGGCTATTACAATTTAGAACGGTTATGGGGCGATGCACCTATTGAAGATATCCGCAGTGAGCTGAATTCATGAGTTATGAACAGTTTGCCTATTTGTATGATGAGCTGATGAAGGATGCTCCATATGATGAATGGGTACAGTTTGTCAAAGAAATACTTGTAAAATATGACATCAAAGGTGCCCCTCGCCTGCTAGATTTAGCCTGTGGCACTGGTGAACTCTCCGTCCGTTTTGCGCAAGAAGGATTCCAAGTATCCGGGGTTGATCTGTCAGAAGATATGCTGGCTGTAGCACAAGCAAAGGCTGAGGATGAAGGCATCAGAATTCCTTTTTTTTTGCAAAATATGGTTGATTTGGAGGGTCAGGGACAATTTGATGTCATCGGTATTTTTTGTGATTCATTAAATTACCTGCGAACAGATGATGAAGTTATCGCCACTTTTGCAAATGTTATTGAACATTTGGACGACAAAGGGATTTTCATTTTTGATGTTCATTCTATCTATAAAATTACTCAGGTTTTCATTAATCAAACTTTTTCTTTAAATGAGGAAGATGTCTCTTATATTTGGAATAGCTTTCCTGGTGAACATCCTAATAGTGTCGAACATGAGCTAAGTTTTTTTGTTTTGGATGAACGGACAGGAAAGTATGACCGGTTTGATGAACTTCATTTCCAGCGGACATATCCTATACAGCAATATATAAACTGGCTGGAGGCTGCCGGCTTTGCAGTGCTGGAGGTTGCCTCAGATTTCGAACATACCAAACCGCAAACACATTCAGAACGAATCTTTTTTGTTGCTAAGAGAAAATAAAAGACTTCATATTTTTATATGCTGTGAAGTATTATAAATCAAAAATTAAACAACTATATTTTAACCCCGTCCTAAAATCAGAACGGGGTTATGAGTGTTCGATGTTTTAATATTAATTAACTTTATTGTCACTTTCCACTAATACCAAAAAGTTACTGCTTTCTTATAGGCGTCACTATTGGGGATAGCATGTATGCCCTGAGCTTGTGCTCTACGCGGGTCTAAGTCATAAACCATTGGCGTATAACATGAGGTTTGCCCTATATTAATCTCTCCATTACCTCCAGTGGAACCACAATGATATCGCTTATTATCGGTGTTTCGCACAACTAATGCGGTAGCCTCCCCATTCGATTTGGCTGGTCTACTTAAAGTGATCTTTGCCCACGCAGTTTTGCACTTCGTACTAAATTTCAACTCAAAATTGGTATAAGTTCAATAAAATGACTCCTGTCACTATAGAACCATTTTTATGGGAATTAGCCTTCAATAATTGGAATAAGGCTTATTGAGATAACGGGCAGGGAAAATGTAACATAGTTTATGAGAATTCGTATATAATTACATAAATATAATAGTTGAAGGAGGAAATATATGGCGCAAACATCAAGCACTATTCCTGGAGCCGCAGTACGCGACACGGCATCTGGCGTATTTTTCATGGCGTTTTTCGGTACTCTTTGGGCGTACACGGGAGTTATGGGATTGCATGGCTGGGGTGTTCCATTGTTGTTAGTTGCTGTTGTTATTATAGGTATAGCACTGTTCTTCGGCGGTGTTTTATTAATACGTGTATCGCGAGAATTAAAGAATCAGGTTTCAAAAGAAGATTTAAAGCGCGGGAAGATTACGAGATTCTGGTTTAACATTATTTTCGCGGCAGAGGGTTTGGCTATAGTAATCACTATCACTGTATGTAACGCTACTCGTCATTCTGAACTTATACCTCTCATAATCGCTATTATTGTCGGTGTTCATTTTCTTCCATTGGCCCATCTTTTCCAGGTTAGACTCTATTATTTTACAGGCACACTGCTTTGTTTACTCGCTATTATTACATTGATGTTTGTACCTGAGAAGGTCACGCTGGGGGAATATCAAATAAATGCATTTATGTCTGTAGTAGGTTTTGGCTCTGCCCTGATCTTGTGGGGTACTGGTTTGGCGATATTCCTATTGGGAAAAAGATTGCTAGGTGTTGTCCAAAATAAACAGACAGATAGATAGCCTCAATCAACGTTAAGTCGGACAGATCAGCTCTTAACACTCGACTTTATTACGTAAACGGGAACACTTGTGAAGAAGAAAGCCCAATTTCTCGTTTGTAAACACTGAGAAATTGGGCTTTTAATAAAGGAATTTCTACAACATTGTATGTTTTCCTGACGCTACTCCTAATTAGGATAGATAAAGCAAATTTTTTCTGCTTTATCTATCCTTCTTTTTCTGTCTTATATAATGTGCAACATTATATAATTCTCCCCATTATCATGTTATTAATAAAGTAACTTGACTTTTAATAAAAATTAAAAAGATGGCTTTTTTTAAAAAAGTTGCAGGAATTTGTAAAAGAAACTCGAATTATTGATTAGAGAATTGAATCTCTACCTTATCCAAATCCTCTTTAAACTTTGCATGCGTCGCTTGAAATATTTGTTCAAATACATCTCCAAGCTCATTATCAAGCACTTTAATTCCTTCACCAGTTATTCCGCCCTTTACACTAACTTTTTCTTGTAATGACGGCAGGGTATAATGCCCTTGCTTTAATAATGCGCCAAGACCGACTATCATTTCACTTGCAAAGATAGTTGCTGTCTTATTATCAATTTCAGTCTCTTTTACTGCTGCTTGTATGAAACTCTGAAGAAGATAACTGAAGAACGCTGGTCCGCAGCTTACGATATCAGAGGCAACCCTCGTTATTTTTTCATCGATACAAACTGGCACCGAAATCTTCGAAATTAATTTCTCTACTTTTGTTCTCCAAAGGTCACTGCAGTTTTCTCCATAGGTAATCAATGACACACCGGCTAACGCACGATTGGTGATGCTTGGGATTACCCGGACTATTGAACAAGATACCTTTTTTTCAATTTGGCTTGTACTGACAGGACTCGTTATCGAAATGAGACATTTTTCAGGGCTTAAATACGGACAAATCTTTTCTAACATTTTATATATGTCTAACGGTTTCACACATAGAAATAACAAATCGGATTGAGCAGCTACTTCTTCCGCATTTGCCCCAACCCTAATTTCATTATATTTATCTTTAAGCAGAATGGCTTTTGATTTTGTTCTGTTAGTAATCATCATTGAAGAAGGGGAAATAGCTTTTCCATCAATCAAAGCCTCAACCAACATTGTCCCCATATTACCGGTACCGATGATACCTATATTCATTTTTTCGACCCTCCTTCGCATGCAATATTCTTTTATAACCATATGAAAATCAAATTTGAAATATACCTTTAGAAAGGATGGATTCTCTTGAAAGAATGGTTGATTGAACATAAGTTTACCGTTATTGCTGTTGTTTTTATTGTTTTTGGCGGCTCGTATTATTTTTATGTTAATGATAAAGAAGAGCCTGCTCCAATTAATTCAACTATTGGTGAAAATAAGCTTCAAACTGAAGGTGTGGAAACAGAAAATAAAAAACAACCGAATCAAGCTGCTGCCCAGCCAGAAAAAATCATGGTCGATGTGAAGGGGCAGGTAAAACTGCCCGGGGTATATCAATCAATTACAAGTGAACGTGTAATTGATGTCATAGGCCGAGCGGGAGGCTTAACGGATCAAGCGGACCAAACTCAAGTAAATTTTGCCGAACATGTGCAGGATGAAATGGTGATATATATACCTGCGAAGGGGGAGGTAGGTGTCACTACACAAGGCCAATCGGAAGGAAGCATCACGGTATCTGGCGGGACTAGTCAGAATCAAGGAAAAATAAATATAAATAAAGCAAATGAGCAGGAGTTACAAAACCTCCCCGGTATTGGTCCGGCCAAGGCTGCAGCTATTGTTGAATATCGTAATGCAAGCGGCCCATTTAAAGTGGTTGAAGATTTAAAAAGCATTAGCGGCATCGGTGAAAAGACGTTTGATAAATTAAAAGATTTGATTGTAGTGAATTGAATCTTTCATTGACCAAATTGGACAAACACAAGTAAACTTAAAAGAAAAGAATTTTCAAGGGAGTGGGATAAATGGAGCGAATTTCTTGGGATCAATATTTTATGGCACAAAGCCATTTGCTCGCACTTAGAAGCACTTGTACACGATTGACAGTGGGGGCTACCATTGTTAGAGATAAGCGTATTATTGCCGGAGGTTACAATGGCTCTATTGCCGGTGGCGACCATTGTATTGATAAGGGATGCTATGTGATCGATCATCATTGTGTAAGGACCATCCACGCTGAAATGAATGCACTGCTGCAATGTGCAAAGTTTGGAGTGCCAACAGCCGAGGCTGAAATTTATGTTACTCATTTCCCTTGCCTTCAATGCTGTAAAGCGATTATCCAGGCTGGCATAAAAACAGTCTATTACGCGGAGGATTATAAAAACCATCCATACGCGCTCGAACTTTTTGAGCAGGCAAATATAAAAGTTGAAAAGGTTGAATTGACGGAATCAGTTATTGATTTCCGCAAAATTAACCAATAAATATTCCACTGAAAGACGCCGGTTTACTCCGGCGTTTGCCTGACTTCGAATTTGCCTCTAATAAACTATAACCACAAAATGGAGAAAAAAATGAATGGAAAATATGTTTATTTTGCTCTTGCTGCATTATTAGGTGTTCTTTGCGCTATTGTTACGTTTCTCCCCTTTTTTCTTTTAACTTTTATTTATTTTTATGTTTTAACTAAATATAAACGATTCCGGAATGCTCAAATATACTTGGTTATGGTTATATTTGCGGCCTTTTTCCTTGTGGGAGGGCAGGCTAAAACAAAAAATAAATCTGTCATTCCTGAATCAAATTCAAAACTTATGATCGAATATAGCCAAGATCCGAAAATTGACGGTGATTTACTCCAGGTGCAGGCAATCGATAAACAATTCAAAGAAAAACTCCTCATCCGGTACAAAATCAAATCCGAAATAGAAAAAGATAAACTAAAGAGTAAAAGCTTTTATCGTTGTTTATGCAAGGTGTCAGGCACCATGAAAAAACCAGCGGCTGCTAAAAATCCAAATGGTTTCGATTATCGTAATTATCTAGCCTCAAAGGAAATTTATTGGATTGTTGAAATACAGGATAATCCACTTCAACATTGTTCCACATTGAAACCCTCACCACTAGTGTTAATTAAACAACTTCGTTTTTCTGGTATTCGCTATCTTGAAAAAAATTTCCCTCCTGAAATGGCTTCACTATCTGCAGCTTTAATTTTTGGTGACAGAAGTATGCTTGATCATGAATTACTTGGAGATTATCAAAAAACCGGGATTGTCCATTTATTAGCCATTTCCGGTCTGCATGTTTCCTTGTTAATTGGAATGGTTTTTTATATTGGGATTCGATTCGGGTTTACGAGACAGTTCATGACAAATTTTCTTCTGTTTCTACTGCCTATTTATGTCATCCTTACGGGCGGTTCACCATCGGTGATCAGGGCAGCACTAATGATTTTCCTTGTATTAATCACAGTAAAATGGAACTATCATGTAAAGCTTTTACTGCTTGATACCATTAGCTTGGCGTTTATCCTCTTTTTATTTATTTCTCCTTTGGTGCTTTTTGATGTTGGCTTTCAGCTCTCCTTCTCCGTTAGCTTTGCTATAATTCTGTCTGCCCCATATATCCTAAAAGGATATCAGAATAATGGGATACGGATGTTGTTTACATCCGTGACGGCACAGCTTGCAGCACTGCCATTATTGCTTTATCATTTTTTTGAAGTTTCGATGGTTGGTATTCTAGCCAATTTGTTTTATATCCCTCTTTTTTCGTTTGTCTATCTCCCGGGATTATATGTATTGTTTTTCATTCAACTTCTGTTTGGAAAAACCCCTCAAATGCTTATTGACCTTGTATTAAAGATCATTAAATTTTCCAATCACCTTATCGATTTTTTAGCTGATTTTTCATTTGTGCGTTTTATTCCTGGAAAACCTAACATGATAATGTTGGGCGTCTACCTTTTTCTTATTGTTGCAATTTTTATCATATGGGAGGTTGGGGATTATTCGAAGAAAAGATTACATTTGCTCGTATTAGCTGTCACGCTGTTTACCTTTCAATCTTGTTGGAATTGGTTGAAACCGTACGGTGAAGTGACAATGATTGATGTCGGACAAGGTGATAGTATATTGATTCATCTTCCACATGGAAAAGGTAACTACCTCATCGACACAGGAGGGAGGATTGACTTTGCTGAAGAAAAGTGGAAAGAGCGTGGAAAACCGTTTGAGGTGGGGCGGGATGTGGTTGTTCCATACTTAAAAGGAAAAGGAATTACCCGGATTGACAAACTCATTCTTACACATGGGGATATGGATCATATTGGCGGGTCTTTATCGATTTTATCTGAGCTTGAGGTGAAGCAAATTCTATTGCCTTCCGTTACGGAACCTTCTGAAACAGAACTAGCTATCATACAGGTGGCAAAGAAACAAGGAATTCCTGTCATTAAGGTGACAGCGGGGGATCAATGGAAAATGAATGAAAGTGAATTTTTTATCCTCTCGCCTGAAAAGAATTATACCGGTGAACGTAATAGCGGGTCGATAGCTTTTATTGCCTATATAGGGGGAGTCAGTTGGTTTTTTGGCGGGGATCTTGATCAAGAAGGAGAGGAGAAAATAAGAAAGAAATACCCCAAGTTGAAAATTGATGTTCTTAAGGCAGGTCATCATGGCAGCAAAACATCAAGTGCCGAGGGTTTCATCCAACAAATAAAACCCCGAGTTGCTTTAATTTCAGCGGGTGAAAAAAATCGCTTCGGACATCCCCATCAAGAAGTACTAAAAAGGTTAAATGCTACAAATACCATCATTTATCGAACTGATTTACATGGGGCCATTACCTTCCATTTTTATCGTGGAACAGGAACCTTTTCAACCTATTTACCATAGGATATAGCAATTCTAAAAAAAGAGACTGCATCTTAAGCAGCCTCTTTTATAAGACGTATGTAGCCGGTCATTATGAGCCGATTAGCTTAATGACTGTTGCGATAATAAACATTAAAGCAAAGAAACCGAAGGAAACCCCAAATCCTATTCCAGAATCAATCGCATCGTTACGAGTACATTGCGGATTTTTTTCAAATTCGTTCACAGTCCACCCCTCCTATTTTCAAATTATAGTATAAGCTATTTGTCTAAAAAAATCCAGCACCCCTTTAACTGCTTCCTGTAATGACAAGAGTTGTCAAAATAGTTAGACTCGCTAAGGGCTACACTATGATTACAAAAGGAACTCCGCCAGGCAATAAAGGTTCCTAGGGCTTTCTTATTGCAGGCGTTCATTATAGATCGGGAATTGGCACTTATTAGGTAGGTGCCAATTCTCATTAAGTACTTGTCAAATCGTCCAAGCTTCATTACGATAAGATGTGAGTGAGATGAAGGGGAGCGCTGGACAAAATGGTAGTAGAAATTTGGCGGAAAATTAAACAAAAAGAAATTGCTCCTATTTATTTATTATATGGAACAGAAGCATTTTTAATCAATGAAACGAAACAATTACTGCTAAACCATATATTAGACGAAGAAGAGAAGGATTTTAATTTTTCCGCGTATGATTTAGAGGAAACACCAATTGATGTAGCATTAGAGGATGCCGAAACCTTCCCTTTTTTAGGGGAACGAAAAGTTGTTTTTTTACATAATCCGATTTTTTTAACGGCAGAGAAATCAAAAGAGAAGGTTGACCATAATTTAATGAAATTTGAAGCATATCTGAAGGAACCGGCTCCTTATACAGTAATGGTTTTATCCGCACCGTATGAAAAATTAGACGAACGAAAAAAAATAACCAAGGAATTAAAAAGAAACGCTGAGTTGGTTGAGGCAAAAAAATTAAATGAACATGAATTAAAAAATTGGGTAAAGGAACGAGCAAAAAGCATTGGGATTGAATTTGAATTAAATGCGATTGACCAACTTCTTGCTCTCGTAGGCACAAATATGTTCATGATCGCCAGTGAAGTCGATAAATTGGCATTATATGCTGCTGAGCAAAAGCGGGTGGATGTTCACTTAGTTGAAAAGCTAGTAGCTAGGTCACTTGAACAAAATATTTTTACCCTGATTGAAAAAGTAGTGCAGCGAAGGCTCGATGAGGCGTTACGTATTTATTATGATTTATTAAAGCAAAATGAAGAACCAATTAAAATTTTGGCCTTGCTGGCAGGGCAATTTAGACTTATCTATCAAGTGAAGGAGCTTTCAAGAAGAGGCTATGGACAGCAGCAAATTGCCGGTTACTTGAAAACGCACCCGTTCCGTGTCAAGCTTGCACTCGGACAGGCCAATAAATTTACCGATGAAGAATTATCCCACCTAATGGTGCGCCTAGCTGAGGCAGACTATCAGATGAAAACTGGCGGAATGAATAAATCATTATTGATTGAAATATTATTGTTCCAGTTGAAAAAATAAAAAAACGATTCCCCTTTAAGGGAATCGTTTTTTTATTTTACGCTTTTATTTATTATAGAGCGTTTGATTTCTTCATTAGACGGGATTTTTTACGAGCAGCAGCATTTTTGTGGATAAGACCTTTTGCAGCAGCCTTGTCTAATTTACTAGCAGCAGCAACTAATGCTTCTTTTGCAGCAGCAGCGTCATTAACTGTAACAGCAGCTTCTACTTTCTTAACAGCTGTACGCATTGCAGATTTAGCAGTTGTATTTTGAGCATTTTTAGCTTCAGTTGTTTTAACACGCTTAATAGCAGATTTAATGTTAGGCATTCCATTCACCTCCTACAAAGAATCGAGACTATATGAACTCGACTATACATTCATCCATAATAATTCAGAACAAGAAGTATTTTATCAAACAGGAGCCTATATTGCAATACTTGTTTCTAATTTGCATGTTTTAAGTGTAAAGGGGCAAAAATAGGAAAATAGTTTCTATTTACAGGGTTAGGAGTGAATGAAAATGGGTGATTCGATTGACTTAAGTAAGTACTCCGTTCGAACAGATTTGGCAATTGAAGCAAGGGAAATGGTACTTGCAGGAAGGTCTGTTGGACAAGAAGAAAACCTTTCACAAATTGAAGGCGTAATTATTAAGGAAAAAGATGTTAACGATATAAAAATCTCATTGGTTGAAGTAACAAAACAGGGTGAACAGGAGCTTGGTAAAAAAGCCGGCCGGTATTTAACGATAGAGGTTCAAGGAATTAGGGAGCAAAACACCGAGGTGCAGCAAAAGGTAGTAGAGATTTTTGCCAAGGAATTTGCATATTTTTTAGAAGGCTCAGGCATAAAAAAAACAGATTCGTGTCTTGTTGTAGGGCTGGGAAATTGGAATGTCACCCCAGATGCATTAGGACCAATGGTTTGTGAAAATCTTTTAATTACCCGCCATCTTTTTCAGCTTCAGCCGGAAAATATTGAAGAAGGTTATCGTTCAGTTAGTGCTCTGTCACCAGGGGTTATGGGGCTGACTGGGATTGAAACAAGCGATATCATTTTTGGGATTGTCGAAAAAACAAAACCTGATTTTGTGATTGCCATCGATGCATTAGCATCACGGTCGATTGAAAGGGTCAATTCCACTATACAAATTTCCGATACAGGTATTCACCCTGGTTCAGGAGTTGGGAATAAAAGAAAGGAACTTAGCAAGGAAACATTAGGGATACCTGTTATTGCAATTGGAGTCCCAACAGTTGTAGACGCTGTTTCGATTACAAGTGATACGATTGATTTTATCCTAAAGCATTTTGGAAAGGAACTGAAGGAAGGAAATCGTCCTTCCAGAGCGCTTGCACCAGCGGGTATGAGCTTTGGTGAAAAGAGAAAGCTAACCGACGAGGATTTACCAGAAGAAGAGCACCGGAAGACATTTCTTGGTATGATTGGCACTTTATCTGATGAGGAGAAAAGAAAGCTAATTTATGAGGTGTTGTCCCCACTTGGACATAATTTAATGGTCACGCCAAAGGAAGTGGATGTCTTCATCGAAGATATGGCAAACCTAATAGCCAATGGGTTGAATGCCTCTCTCCACCATGCAGTCGACCAAGGGAATGCCGGATATTATACAAAATAATATTTAAAAGGAGCCAGCTTTTTTAATCAAAGGCTCCTTTTTAATTCCACCAAATAATTAGTTCTATCAATTCTAGTAATGTCATAAGTTTTACTAGAATCGTTAATGCGAGGTGGAACAATGAAAAATGCTAGAACATCTGGTATGTTTTTGATTGTCCAAGGGACAAGCTTACTTAAAATTTTCGCGGCTCTATCATTATTTTTGATCCTGGTCTTTTCTATTAGCGGGCTCTTAACCTCATTGAAGCCACAATATAGAATTATGTCATCTTCTGTGAATCAAGCTGCTACGAATGTCAATGGAGAATTGCTTTAACAATTAATGGGCTGGGAAAATCATCATTTTTTAAAGACAGAGAATAATTGGGCATCGACCCCAAAATTGACCAGTTTAGTGTTTAAACTGTCAAGCAATATTAATTTGAATGATCCCAGAAGCCTTCTTGGCAGGGAACTCCCTGGTTTCTTTCAATTTGATGGAAAAATTCTTGTTGCTGGTGAGGGCACGAATTATACAAACATGCCGATTGAGTCATCACCGCCGATAGAAATCATGAAGGCTGAGCGCGAGGCAGTATTGCAGAATTTAGAAGGTTTAGATAAACCGTCAAATGAAAAAACGTCCCCATCTCCGGGACAAACAACAGGTGATCGAAAGGTTGTTTATGTTTATTTCACTCATAATCGGGAATCCTATTTACCATATCTGAAAGGTGTGACGAACCCGAATCTAGCTTACCATTCTCAAATTAACGTCACTAAAATTGGTGATCAGCTAAAAACAAGCTTGGAAGACAGGGGAATCGGTACTTCAATAGATAAAACGGATGTCGAGGCAAACTTAAAGAAAAAAGGGTTAAATTTCGCAAGGTCATACCAAGAATCCAGGTTATTAGTACAAGATGCCATGGCTTCAAGCCGGGATTTACAATATTTAATCGATATTCATAGGGATTCGCAACGAAAAGACCATACAACCACAACAATTAATGGAAAGACATACGCTAAGTTAGCCTTTATCATTGGTGGGAAGAATCCGAATTATGAAAAGAATGCAAAACTTGCTACTGAGCTTCACAATCTTTTAGAAAAAAAATATCAAGGTATAAGTCGAGGGGTCATTGTGAAGCCTTCCGGAAACGCCGTCTATAACCAAAACCTCTCAGAAAATGCCATTTTAATCGAATTTGGCGGTGTTGATAATACGTTTGATGAATTAAATCGCTCCGCGGACGCCCTTGCCGATGCGTTTAGTGAATATTACTGGCAGGCAGAAAAAGTGAATCAGGATGTGGATCAATCCACTGATAAACAATAGCAGTAAGGGAGCAATTCTATGAAAATGTTTATCGTAAAAAGCATATGCGTTGTGGCTCTCATGGTTATCTCTGTATTAACTGGAATGCAACTGGCCAATAATGGGATTCATAAAATAAAGGGCTATGACGACCCGAATTTTCAAAATGCTGTCTCCATCCAAGAATCGGGCAATAATATAAGTTCTTCCTTTCTTGGAAATGATATTTCCAGTCATGATATCGAAGCGAAAAAGAAGAAGCTTGAGGAAATAGGCGCATTTAATTTCTTTTCATCGATGGGAAAGAAAATGTCAGATGGAATTTCCGGAGCCTCCGAAAAATTAATTAAGCTGATAACAGATTAAATGGTTTGCGGTGCCTTATTGGTGCCGCTATTTTTAGCGGAAAAACATTGATTTCCACTTTTCTTTGCTGATATAATCAAAAATAGTGTACATGTGCGAGAATAGTAGGAGTGAACTACCATGAATAGAGAAGATAGACTGAAACGCCAAGAAAAGATAAGAAATTTTTCGATTATTGCCCACATTGATCATGGGAAATCAACATTGGCAGACCGTATTTTGGAAAAAACGAATGCATTAACATCTCGTGAAATGAAAGATCAGCTTTTAGATTCAATGGATCTTGAAAGAGAGCGCGGGATTACCATAAAGTTAAATGCTGTACAGTTAAAATATAAAGCGAAAGATGGAGAAGACTATATTTTCCATTTAATTGATACACCAGGGCACGTCGATTTTACTTATGAGGTATCAAGGAGCCTTGCTGCCTGTGAAGGTGCCATTTTGGTCGTAGACGCTGCGCAGGGAATTGAAGCACAGACACTAGCGAACGTTTACCTTGCATTAGATAACGACCTTGAAATATTACCTGTTATCAATAAAATTGACTTGCCAAGTGCTGAGCCTGAAAGGGTTCGCAATGAAATTGAAGAAGTGATTGGCTTAGATGCCTCAGAAGCGGTTTTAGCCTCTGCTAAAGCCGGGATCGGCATTGAAGAAATCCTTGAGCAAGTGGTAAAAACAGTGCCGGCCCCAACAGGAGACCCGGATGCACCGTTAAAAGCGCTTATCTTTGACTCCTTATATGATGCATACCGCGGGGTTGTTGCCTATATTCGTGTTGTCGAAGGATCTGTTAAAGTCGGCGACAAGATCAAAATGATGGCAACCGGAAAAGAGTTTGAAGTTAATGAAGTAGGTGTTTTTTCACCGAAAGCAACACTGCTTGACGAGTTAACCGTTGGTGACGTTGGCTTTCTAACAGCATCTATTAAAAACGTTGGCGATACGCGTGTCGGTGATACGATCACAAATGCGAAAAATGGGGCTGAAGAGCCGCTTCCGGGGTACCGAAAGCTGAATCCAATGGTCTATTGCGGACTATATCCAATCGATACTGCAAAATTCAATGACCTCCGTGAAGCACTTGAAAAGCTTCAATTAAACGATTCTGCATTACAATTTGAACCTGAAACATCCCAGGCGCTTGGCTTTGGTTTCCGCTGTGGCTTCTTAGGGCTTCTTCACATGGAAATCATCCAAGAGCGGATTGAACGGGAATTTAAAATTGATTTAATCACAACTGCACCAAGTGTAATCTATCATGTCCATTTAACGGACGGTTCAGAGATAAAAGTGGATAACCCGTCTAATTTGCCGGATCCTCAGAAAATTGATCGTGTCGAAGAGCCATACGTAAAAGCAACGATGATGGCGCCGAACGATTATGTTGGTGCAATAATGGAGCTGTGCCAATTTAAGCGCGGCATCTTTATTGATATGCAATACCAAGGTGAAAATCGAGTCAGCATTGTCTATGAAATTCCATTGGCTGAAATTGTTTATGATTTCTTTGATCAGTTGAAATCAAGCACTAGAGGCTACGCTTCCTTTGATTATGAGCTCATTGGTTATAAACCATCCAGCCTTGTTAAAATGGATATATTATTAAACGCTGAAAAAGTCGATGCCTTAAGTTTCATTGTCCATAAGGATTTTGCCTATGATCGCGGAAAAGTAATTGTTGAGAAGCTGAAGGAGCTTATTCCTAGACAGCAGTTCGAGGTACCAGTCCAGGCCGCAATTGGACAGAAAATTGTCGCTCGTTCCACGATTAAAGCGATGCGTAAAAACGTATTAGCGAAATGTTATGGCGGGGATATCTCCCGTAAACGTAAATTGTTAGAAAAACAAAAAGAAGGTAAGAAACGGATGAAACAAGTTGGTTCCGTTGAAGTACCGCAAGAAGCGTTTATGGCAGTGTTAAAAATGGATGACAATAATTCAAAAAAATAATAACTAGCCGGGGGTTGGGATTACCTGATATTTGGTAAATCCTGCCTCTTTTTATTAGGAAGTGAAAAACATGGTAAAAGCAGCGTACATTCATATCCCCTTCTGTGAACATATTTGTCATTATTGTGATTTTAATAAAGTATTTCTAAAGGGTCAGCCGGTTGAAGATTATTTACAGGCACTTGATCAAGAGATGAAGGTGACACTTGAGCAATTTCCGACAGATACATTGCAAACCATTTTTGTCGGGGGAGGCACCCCCACATCATTAAATGAAAAACAGCTATTGTCGTTTTGTGAAAGTATCAGCAGAAATTTGCCTAAGAGCAACACGTGTGAATTTACCTTTGAAGCTAATCCTGGTGATTTAACAAAAGAAAAATTACAAATATTAAAAGAGGCAGGGGTAAATCGAATCAGTCTTGGGGTTCAAACATTTAATGAGGATTTACTAAAAAAAATTGGCCGTGTACATAAAGCGAGAGATGTATATCAAACAATTGAAAACGCCAAAACAGTAGGATTTGAAAATATCAGTATCGATCTTATTTTCAGTTTGCCAACACAAACAGTTAATGACTTTAAAGAATCATTGACAGAGGCATTTTCTCTCGATATACCTCATTACTCGGCATACTCATTAATCATTGAACCAAAAACGGTTTTTTATAACCTATTGAAAAAGGGCAAGCTTCCTACCCCTGGTGAAGATATCGAAGCGGCTATGTATGAAATATTGATGGAAGAAATGGAAAAACGAGGATTCAACCAATATGAAATTAGCAATTTTTCAAGGCATGGCTATGAAAGCAAGCATAACCTAACCTATTGGAATAATGAATATTATTATGGGTTTGGAGCCGGTGCACATAGCTATGTGAATGGAATAAGACGATCAAATTCAGGGCCGTTGAAAAAATATATCGAACAAATAAGCAGCTGCAACCTGCCTGTTTTTGAAGAACACTTAGTATCGAAAGCAGAACAAATGGAAGAAGAGATGTTCCTCGGATTACGAAAAACAGAAGGGGTCTCAATTTCTCATTTTATTGAGAAATTTAAACTTGATCCGCAAAAGATATTTGAGCAGGAGCTAACGGATTTAATCACTAAACAATGGATAGAAGTGAAGAATAATCACATATATTTAACTAAAAATGGCCGTTTTTTAGGTAATGAAGTTTTTCAATCATTTTTAGGAGTTGTCTAGCTCCAGCGCCTGTTCAAGGCGCTTTCGCTTTTCTTCGTACATAATGATTGACACCATCCCCCTTTTTTTGATAATTTATTAGTATAATTAGCACTCGGTTACTATGAGTGCTAACAGAGGTGATGAATGTTGTTAACAGATCGCCAATTGTTAATTCTTCAAGTTATTGTTGATGACTTTATTCGATCTGCCCAACCAGTCGGCTCAAGAAGTTTGTCGAAAAAAGAGGAAATTTCTTTAAGCTCTGCCACAATTCGGAATGAAATGGCCGACCTTGAAGAGTTGGGGTTTATTGAAAAGACACATACCTCTTCAGGGCGTGTTCCGTCTGAAAAAGGTTATCGGTATTACGTGGACCATTTACTGTCGCCTCAGGATTTAAACCAGCAGGATATATCGATTATCCGCTCGATTTTTGCTGAGAAAATTTTTGAGTTTGAAAAGATTATTCAAAGATCTGCAAAAATATTATCAGAACTAACGAATTACACATCAATTGTTCTTGGACCTGCGGTAAGTATTAATAAGCTGAAAAAAATTCAAATCATACCGTTAAACAAAGAGACAGCGGTCGCTATTTTTGTTACTGATACTGGCCATGTTGAAAACCGGATGTTTTCATTACCTGCCTCTGTAGATCCAAGTGATTTAGAAAAGACGGTAAATATTTTAAACGACCGGTTAGCAGGCGTTCCTTTAGAAAATCTAAATGATAAGATTTATAAGGAAGTGGCAATGCTTTTAAAGCAACATATTCATAATTATGATCTTATGATGCATACGATTGCTGATTCCTTGAAAATGCCAATACATGAAAAGCTCTTCTTTGGCGGAAAAACAAATATATTAAGTCAGCCGGAATTTCATGATATTTCAAAAATCCGTACCCTGCTGATGATGATTGACCAAGAAGAATGGATCTATAATTTAATTCGGAAAGATTCAGCAGGTATTCATGTTAAAATTGGCACGGAGAATAATATTACTGCAATGGACAATTGCAGCTTAATAACAGCATCTTATTCAGTTGGTGCTGAAAAACTAGGTACTATCGCAATCCTTGGTCCAACGAGAATGGAATATTCACGTGTAATTAGCCTGCTTCAATTTTTAAGCAGGGATTTGACTGCGGTATTAACGAAGCTGTATCAAAATAATTAGCACTGGTAATATTGAGTAAGGGTGAAATGCCTTTAAAGTTTCACCCCTTTTTCCATGGATATGACATGAATATAAAAGTAAACAAATCCTTTAAGGGAGGTGAGTAAGTTGACGAATGAGAAAAATAATACACTAAATGAAGAAGTAGAAATCGAAGGTACTGATCAAGTTGAACTTACTGAGGAAAAAGCGGTTGAGCCTGTTTTTGATGAAGGGGAATCAACAGAAAAAGTAGATGCCAATCCCATCGACGAACAGCTGCAAGAAATTCAACTACTTAAGGCTAAGTTAGAAGAGGCAGATAATCGATATCTACGACTTCAAGCAGATTTTGATAATTTCCGCCGCCGTACTAGATTAGATCAAGAGGCGAGCGAAAAATATAGAGCACAAAAATTAATTACAGATTTACTGCCTTCATTAGATAATTTTGAAAGAGCCATGAATGTAGAAGCTGATAATGAACAAACAAAGTCTTTATTGCAAGGTATGGATATGGTGTACCGCAGTCTTTTAGATACCTTGAAAAAAGAGGGTGTTGAACAAATTGAATCTGTAGGAAAAGAGTTTGATCCACACCAGCATCATGCAGTGATGCAGGGTGAGGATGAGAATTATGGATCCAATATTGTTACGGACGAATTTCAAAAGGGTTATCTATTAAAAGACCGTGTTATTCGCCCGGCGATGGTAAAAGTAAATCAATAAGTCTACATATTTTTTTAGGAGGAAAAGGCAATGAGTAAAATAATTGGTATTGACCTTGGAACAACAAACTCTTGTGTGTCTGTACTAGAAGGTGGAGAACCAAAAGTAATTCCTAACCCAGAAGGCAATCGTACAAGTCCATCCGTTATTGCATTTAAAAATGGAGAACGTCAAGTGGGGGAAGTGGCAAAACGCCAAGCAATTACAAATCCAAATACCATTATGTCGATTAAACGCCATATGGGTACAAATTATAAAGAAAATATTGAAGGTAAGGACTATACTCCACAAGAGCTATCTGCTATCATTCTTCAATATTTAAAATCCTATGCTGAGGATTATCTTGGCGAGCCAGTAACAAAAGCAGTTATTACTGTACCTGCTTACTTTAATGATGCGGAACGTCAAGCAACAAAAGATGCCGGAAGAATTGCCGGGCTTGAAGTTGAACGTATTATCAATGAGCCGACTGCGGCCGCTCTTGCATACGGTTTAGATAAAACGGACCAAGATCAAACGATTCTCGTATATGACCTTGGCGGCGGTACATTTGACGTCTCTATTCTTGAACTTGGTGATGGCGTATTTGAAGTAAAATCAACTGCCGGTGATAATCGCCTAGGTGGAGACGATTTTGACCAAGTGATTATTGATTATTTAGTTGACCAATTCAAAAAAGAAAATGGCATTGACCTTTCTCAAGATAAAATGGCTTTACAGCGCTTAAAGGATGCTGCTGAAAAAGCGAAAAAAGATTTGTCAGGTGTGACTTCAACACAAATTTCATTGCCATTCATCACTGCAGGTGCTGCTGGTCCGCTTCATCTTGAAGTAACTATGTCTAGAGCAAAGTTTGATGAATTATCTGCACCCCTAGTGGAGCGAACAATGGGTCCAACTCGTCAAGCGCTAAGTGATGCCGGGTTATCACCATCACAAATCGATAAAGTTATCCTAGTTGGCGGATCAACACGTATTCCTGCCGTTCAGGAAGCGATTAAAAAGGCAACAGGCCAAGAGCCGCATCGCGGTGTAAACCCTGATGAGGTTGTAGCAATGGGCGCTGCTATTCAAGGCGGTGTTATTACTGGTGATGTGAAGGATGTCGTATTACTTGACGTAACTCCACTATCACTTGGTATTGAAACAATGGGCGGTGTATTTACAAAACTAATTGACCGAAATACAACTATCCCAACTTCTAAGTCACAGGTATTCTCAACTGCTGCCGATAATCAAACTGCGGTTGATATCCATGTCCTTCAAGGGGAACGTCCAATGGCAGCAAATAACAAAACATTGGGCCGCTTCCAATTAACGGATATTCCACCGGCACCACGTGGAATTCCACAAATTGAAGTAAACTTTGACATTGATAAAAACGGTATTGTTAATGTCCGTGCTAAAGATCTTGGTACTAATAAGGAACAACAAATCACGATTAAGTCATCAACAGGTCTTTCTGATGAAGATATCCAAAAAATGGTAAGGGAAGCTGAGGAAAACGCTGAAGCCGATAAGCAGCGTAAGGAAGAAGTAGAGCTTCGCAATGAAGCAGACCAACTTGTCTTTACAACAGAAAAAACGTTAAAAGACCTAGAAGGTAAGGTTGATGCAGCTGAGGTTACAAAAGCAAATGATGCGAAGGATGCTTTAAAACAAGCGATTGAGAATAATGACCTTAACGAAATTCGTGCTAAAAAGGATGCTTTGCAAGAAATCGTTCAAGCTTTAACTATGAAGCTTTATGAACAAGCTGCACAAGCTCAGCAAGCACAAGCAGGCGCACAAGATGGCGGTAATACTGCTCCTAAGGATGACAATGTTGTTGATGCAGAATTTGAAGAAGTTAAAGACGATAAATAAAATAGAATAGCGGAAGCGCCTTGATCAGGGTCGACAGGCATAAGACGAGCCGGTGAGAAGGTTGCTTTTAACCTTCTTGACGGATTGGCTTATGACCCCGAGACCCTAGGCGCTGTAGCTGGACAGTTATTGAAGTCAAAAGGGGATTTCTTTGATTTCTTATAGAAAAAGCCAAAGTCAGTTTAGCTGCTTTGGCTTTTTTATTGCAATAGCACCAATATCGGTGTTAGAATAATTTTTATGTGACAGATTCGGGAGTGGTAATCATGAGTAAACGAGATTACTATGAAGTGCTTGGTGTAAGTAAGGGCGCTTCAAAGGATGAAATAAAAAAAGCATATCGTAAGCTCTCTAAACAATATCATCCAGATATTAATAAAGAGCCGGATGCGGCAGATAAATTTAAGGAAATTGCTGAAGCTTATGAAGTGTTAAGCGATGATCAGAAGAAGGCTCATTATGACCAATTCGGCCATACTGATCCAAACCAAGGCTTTGGGGGGTTTGGCGGTGGTGCTGATTTTGGCGGCTTCGAAGATATCTTTAATACATTCTTTGGGGGTGGCGGTTCTAGAAGACGTGATCCAAATGCGCCAAGACAAGGTGCCGACCTACAGTATACAATGACTGTTTCTTTTGAAGAAGCAGCATTTGGAAAAGAAACAGATATTGAAATTCCACGTGAAGAAACATGTAGTACATGCAGCGGCTCCGGTGCAAAGCCTGGAACGAAACCTGAGACGTGTCAACACTGTCACGGAACAGGGCAGTTAAATGTGGAACAAAATACCCCATTTGGAAGAATTGTTAATCGTCGTTCATGCCATCACTGTAATGGCACGGGGAAAGAAATTAAACATAAATGTTCTACCTGCGGCGGTAAAGGAAAAGTGCAAAAGCGTAAGAAAATTCATGTTAAAATTCCTGCAGGCATTGATGATGGCCAACAGCTTCGTATGGCTGGTCAAGGGGAAGCAGGAATTAATGGCGGACCTGCTGGAGACCTTTATGTTGTTTTCCAAGTACGCCAGCATGAGTTCTTTGAAAGAGATGGCGATGATATTTATTGTGAAATGCCAATTACGTTTGTTCAAGCATCATTGGGTGATGAAATTGAGGTACCTTCTTTAAACGGAAAAGTAAAGCTTAAAATCCCGGCAGGTACACAAACGGGTAAAAAGTTCCGTTTGAAAGGAAAAGGAATTCCAAATGTACGTGGGTATGGGGTAGGCGATCAGTACATTATCGTCCGGATTATCACACCAACAAAACTTTCAGATAAACAAAAGCAGCTTCTCAAAGAATTTGCAGAGATTAGCGGCTCATCTCCTATTGGTGACCATGAAGAAAGTTTTTTCTCAAAAGTAAAACGTGCTTTTAAAAGCGAGTAAGGATTGGAGTTGGTAGAATGAAGTGGTCAGAAATTAGTATCCACACAACAAATGAGGCGATCGAACCTATTTCACATATATTGCATGAAGCTGGGGCGAGCGGTGTAGTCATTGAAGATCCCTTTGAATTGACAAAGAAAAGGGAAGATCAATTCGGCGAAATCTACCAACTCAATCCAGATGATTATCCGGAGGAAGGCGTTATTGTTAAAGCCTATCTGCCTGTTAACAGTTTCTTAGGAGAAACCGTTGAAGCTATTAAGGAATCAATCAATAACCTCATTATTTATGATATTGATTTGGGTTTAAATAAAGTAACGATTAGCGAAGTAAACGAAGAAGAGTGGGCAACCGCTTGGAAAAAATATTATAACCCTGTTAAAATTTCTGAAAAGTTCACGATTGTCCCTACTTGGGAGATGTATGAACCTGTCAACAGTGATGAATTAATTATTGAATTAGACCCTGGTATGGCGTTTGGTACGGGGACACATCCAACAACTGTCATGTGTATCCAAGCCCTTGAAAGAACTGTTCGTCCTGGTGACCGAGTGATTGATGTTGGAACTGGCTCTGGGGTACTCAGCATTGCTGCAGCTATGCTTGGTGCAGAGGATGTTAGTGCCTATGATCTTGATGAAGTGGCTGTAACATCAGCAAAATTGAATATCAAGTTAAATAAGGTAAGTAAAATAGTATCCATTTCCCAAAATAACCTCCTGGATGGGGTAGAAGAAGATTCAGCCGATGTGGTTGTAGCGAATATTTTAGCGGAAGTTATTTTACGATTCACTGATGATGTTGCCAGTGTAGTTAAACCGGGTGGGGTGTTTATTGCATCTGGAATTATTCAGCAGAAAAAGGACCAGGTGAAAGATGCCATTGTTGCAGCAGGATTTGAAATTTCAGAAACGATGCTGATGGAAGATTGGGTTGCCATTATTGCTAAAAGGATATAATGATGAAAAAGGGGTTTAAAGAGGACCCCTTTTTATTATTTCTTTCTTTTAATCTTACTTTATCTTATGTAAAATAAGGAGTAAATTGTTTTAGAGAGGGTGCAAAGGTGTGCAACGCTACTTTGTGAACAAACAAGCGAATGATGATCGTTTTTTCATTGTTGAAGAAGACCGCCATCATATTGTGAAGGTTATGCGCATGCAAATCGGCGATCAAATCATTTGTGTAGATCCGGAAGGAAAACAAGCAGTATGCAGGCTTGCAGAAATTACCGATGAAAGTGTCGTTGTAGACGTTGTACAATGGAAAGATGAGGTTACAGAACTTCCGATTTCAATTACGATAGCAAGCGGGCTGCCAAAAGGGGACAAGCTAGAATGGATTATCCAAAAGGGTACGGAACTAGGTGCACATCAGTTTCTACCATTTGCAGCAAACCGCTCTGTCGTTAAATGGGATGAAAAAAAAGCAGCAAAGAAAATAGAAAGATGGCAAAAAATTGCGAAAGAAGCTGCAGAACAATCCCATCGTGCATTTATGCCTGAAATTGTAAGTCCGATGAGCTTTAAAGAAATGCTTGCCAAAAGCAAGGATTTTAATTATAAATTAGCAGCCTTTGAGGAAGAAAGCAGAAATGGTGAGACATCTGTTTTTTCATCGACTCTCAAAAAAATAATCAAAGGTGAATCATTACTTTTGGTTTTTGGGCCAGAAGGCGGATTAGCGAATGAAGAGGTTCAGCTTTTAAAGGAACATGGGTTTGGCTTATGCGGGTTAGGCCCGCGAATATTAAGAACGGAAACGGCCCCATTGTATGCACTTGCGGCCATTTCTTATCATTTTGAACTATTGAGGTGAGTTTACAAATGGCAACAGTAGCGTTTCATACACTTGGATGTAAGGTGAACCATTATGAAACAGAAGCCATCTGGCAGTTGTTTAAACAGGAAGGCTACGAACGGGTTGATTTTGAATCGAATTCCGATGTATATATTATCAATACATGTACGGTTACGAATACTGGGGATAAAAAAAGCCGTCAGGTGATCCGACGGGCTGTCAGGAAAAATCCTGATGCCGTTATTTGTGTCACTGGATGTTATGCGCAAACATCGCCTGCAGAAATAATGGCCATTCCTGGTGTTGATATTGTAGTTGGAACGCAGGATCGTGTAAAAATGCTCGACTACATTGAACAATATAAAGCGGAACGCCAGCCGATAAATGGTGTGGGGAATATCATGAAGAACCGCGTTTATGAAGAACTTGATGTCCCTTCCTTTACGGATAGAACACGTGCCTCTTTAAAAATCCAAGAGGGGTGCAATAATTTCTGTACCTTCTGTATTATTCCATGGGCCCGCGGACTTATGAGATCTCGTGATCCAAAAGAAGTTATCCATCAAGCACAGCAGCTAGTAGATGCGGGATACAAGGAAATCGTGTTAACTGGTATTCATACTGGCGGTTATGGAGAAGACATGAAGGATTATAATTTAGCGATGCTCCTTCGAGATTTAGAAGCAAATGTAAAAGGTTTGGAGCGCTTGCGCATTTCCTCCATTGAAGCCAGCCAAATAACTGATGAAGTGATTGAGGTTATTAACCGCTCCAATATCGTTGTCCGTCATCTGCATATTCCAATCCAATCCGGTTCTAATTCGGTTCTTAAAAGAATGCGCCGCAAATATACGATGGAATTCTTTGGAGAAAGACTTGATCGCCTAAAAGAAGTACTTCCAGGTCTTGCTGTTACTTCTGATGTAATTGTTGGATTCCCGGGGGAAACAGAAGAAGAGTTTATGGAAACGTATAATTTTATTAAAGACCATAAATTCTCTGAGCTTCATGTCTTCCCATATTCTAAGCGTACTGGTACACCTGCAGCAAGGATGGAAGATCAAGTAGATGAAGAAGTGAAAAATGAACGTGTTCATCGCTTAATTTCCCTATCTGATCAGCTTGCAAAAGAATACGCATCACTGTTTGAAGGGGAAGTATTAGAAGTGATTCCTGAAGAGGAATACAAAGAAGATGCCAATTCTGGAAAATATGTTGGCTACACAGATAATTACTTGAAAGTTGTATTCCCAGCAACAGAAGATTTGGTTGGCAAAATTGTTAAAGTGAAAATTACAAAAGCAGGCTACCCGTACAATGAAGGCCAATTTGTAAGAGTTGTTGACAATACGGAGTTAGTTAAGGAAGAAGTTTTTACTAAAGAAGAAGCTGCTATATAAGGAAAAAGGACCTCGCGGGGTTCTTTTTTTTTGGGGCAAACTATTGTCAGCAACAAGTTTCTTTCCATATAAAAAATTGAAAGGAGCATATGTACATGACAACTACAAATGTTGCTGCGATGATTGACCACACCCTACTAAAGCCTGAAGCAACAAGGGAACAGATTGAATCCTTGTGTAAGGAAGCAAAGGAAAATGGGTTCTTTTCTGTTTGCGTGAATCCAACTTGGGTAAGTACTTCAAAGGAAATTTTAGCAGGCAGTGCTGTAAAGGTGTGTACTGTTATAGGTTTTCCTTTAGGAGCCACAACATCAGAAACAAAGTCGTTTGAAACAAAGAATGCAATAGAAAATGGTGCCGATGAAGTGGATATGGTCATCAATATTGGTGCATTGAAGGATAAAAATGATGACTTTGTTGAAAATGATATACTTGCCGTTGTTGAAGTGGCGAAGGGCAGGGCACTTACGAAAGTAATTATTGAAACAAGTCTGTTAACGAAGGAAGAGAAAATCCGTGCCTGTGAGCTTTCAGTAAAAGCTGGTGCAGATTATGTTAAAACATCTACAGGTTTTTCAACAGGCGGAGCTACTGTTGAAGATATTGTCCTCATGAGACAAACAGTAGGGCCGGAGATTGGAGTCAAAGCCTCTGGGGGAGTCCGAAGTACAGCGGATGCCCAAAAAATGATTGAGGCCGGTGCAACAAGGATTGGGGCAAGTTCAAGTGTTGCGATCATAAATGGGCTTAATGTAATCTCAGATTATTAAATAAATGGGTGGTTACAGTGCCCGTGAAAGAAGGAAAAAGCGTAAAACGGTCACTCTGAAAGGCTAATGCCATAGAAAAGACGGCTAAATTATGCCGTCTTTTCTCACGATACTGGCCGTTTAGGCCGTCGATCATGTAAATATAAAATCATTTCACCAAACTTTGTTGCAAATGGTAAGACAAGTAATGAGGTTGCCACGTTAAATATTACACTTATATGTGCTAATTGAACGTCCTTTCTACTGGCAAGTAATGGTGCGTTTTCCGTAAGCATCGGAATTAGCGGGATAAACAGCAAAACACCAAATACATTGAGCCAGACATGAGCAAATGCGGCTAGTTTAGATTCTTTTCCTCCACCGATTGCTGCGATAATTGCAGTAATGCATGTACCGATATTAGCTCCAAGCACAATAGCAATGCCGGCATCGAGTTGCAAAAGCCCGGCTGTTAAAAATCCCATCGCAATTCCTGTCATTGCAGTACTGGATTGGATAATCGCTGTGATAACAGTGCCTGCTAAAAGGCTTAAGATAAGATTGTCATTAATAGATAAAATAAATTTATTGATAAAACCCATTGTTGTTAATGGGTGTGCTAATAATTCGAAACCCTTCATAGCTGTAAAAACTGAGGCAATTCCAAACAGGAGCATTCCGATACTTCTTGCTTTTTTATTATTAAATAAAATGAGAAATGCCCCACTTATAGCAAGGGGAACAAGGATAGCATCTAGATCAAACGTAATCAGTTCAGTTTTAAAGGTTGTTCCGATATTGGTGCCGAGAATAATACCAATAGACTGTGGAAAGGTCATAATTCTAGCTGATATTAATCCAATTGTAATGACCATAACAGCTGAGCTGCTTTGTAGGAGGGCTGTAATGAACGTCCCTGTAATCATCCCTTTTAATGGCGTGCTTGTTAGTTTAATCAACCATGTTTTTAATTTATTTGCAGATAAATTAAATAATCCAAACCTAATAATGGTCATTCCAAAAATAAATAATAAGATACAAAGTACAAATAATAATATGTACAGCATGCCTAGGCCCCCCTCGCTTAATTCTATGGCATAGAGGGAAGGGACATGCCACTTTTTTAGACAGGCGGCTATTTTTTAGCTGGGAAGAAAGTATAAACTTTACCAAGTTTATACTTTCTTCCTGCGCATAAGTACAACTACGCCTCTGTCTTCGCCTAACGGCTCGCCAATCGGCGAGTTTTCTTTAGATTGGATGATACTCATTGTGAAATTCAGTTGACCTTGTATCAAGGTTATATTATAATTGCAAGGTACATGGATTGAATGTAAGTGTGTTGTGTTTCGGAGGGAGGGAAAGAGAATGTCTAAAACCGTCGTTCGTAAAAACGAATCGCTTGAAGATGCTCTTCGTCGCTTCAAACGTACAGTATCAAAAACTGGTACTTTGCAAGAGGCAAGAAAGCGCGAATTTTATGAAAAACCAAGTGTAAAACGTAAGAAAAAGTCTGAAGCAGCAAGAAAACGTAAGTTTTAAGAGAGGGTGTAATACATGAGTCTTCTCGAGCGTTTAAATAATGATATGAAACAAGCGATGAAAAACAAGGAAAAAGACAAACTCTCGGTCATTCGGATGGTCAAAGCTTCATTGCAGAAT
The DNA here is from genome assembly GCF_030123405.1 of Neobacillus sp. WH10. Lineage (GTDB taxonomy): Bacteria > Bacillota > Bacilli > Bacillales > Cytobacillaceae > Neobacillus. The sequence goes on along the minus strand of NZ_CP126110.1, from coordinate 3,889,603 downwards.
GAAGCCATCAAGCTTGGAACAAAAGAGCTTTCCGAGGATGAAGAGTTAACAATCCTTTCTCGCGAAGTAAAGCAACGCAAAGACTCCCTCCATGAATTTGATAAGGCTGGTCGTCAAGATCTAGTTGATAAATTGCATACCGAGCTCTCCATTGTTGGGTTGTATTTACCGAAACAGCTTTCAGAAGAAGAGCTGTCAGAAATCGTTAAAGAAACGATTGCTGAAGTTGGTGCAAAATCAAAAGCGGAAATGGGAAAAGTGATGGCTGCGATTATGCCTAAAGTAAAGGGTAAAGCAGATGGGTCACTCGTAAATAAATTTGTACAACAACACCTTTCATAGTATTCTGACATAAAGACCGCAGGGCTCTAGTGCCGGCGGTCTTTTAAGTTGTTTTTTAATAATTTGAAACCTTTTTTCTCTTTACACGTAATACATAGAGTCAGTTGAAAGAGAAAGAAAGGGGGACCTTGAATGATTGAATTTATTACTGATCCAATTGTTGTAACCGTTCTCTTGACAATTGCGGGAGTTGGGATTGTATTGGAGCTTTTTTCAACGAAATTTGGGATAGCAGGATTCATTGGTGTATTTGCGCTTATTGTGTTCTTTTATGGGCATTTTCAAGCCGGGCTTGCAGGATATGGGACATTAACATTATTTGTCGTAGGAATCCTGCTTATCTTCCTGGAGTTCTTTCTGCCGGGGGCGGTTGCGGGAACGCTTGGTGTTACTGCCTTAATTTTAAGCCTTTTTATAGCAGGCGAGGATGCAATGCAAATAGGGGTTTCAATCTTTATTGCAATCATGATATCTATTCTTGTTTTCTTTATGATGATTAAGATCTTCGGTAGAAAGCTTGTTCTATTTAATAAAATGGTTTTATTTGATTCAGCCAGAAAAGAAGATGGCTATGTTTCGAATATTAACCGAACAGATCTTATGGGCAAGGTAGGAACCGCATTAACCATTTTACGACCGGCTGGAACAATTATTATTCATAATGAACGAATCGATGTCGTGAGTGAAGGGGACTTTATTGAGCAGAATGCCAAAGTGAAAGTAATTAAGGTTGAAGGTGCCCGCATCGTTGTTAGAGAAGTTAAATAAGTCATTAGGGGGTTGTTGTTAATGGATGCAGTATCTGGCGGAACTATTTTTATCATAGCTGTAGTTGTTGTTGGTTTAATCTTGTTAGGGATTTTATTATCGTTTGTACCGGTCATGCTCTGGATTTCGGCACTTGCTGCTGGAGTCCGTATTAGTATTTTTACATTAATTGGAATGAGGCTTAGGAGGGTAACACCAAGCAGGGTGGTTAATCCGTTAATTAAAGCACATAAGGCAGGTTTAAATGTTACTACCAATCAGCTTGAAAGCCATTACCTTGCCGGCGGGAATGTGGACAGAGTTGTTAATGCCTTAATTGCCGCCCACCGTGCCAATATTGAACTATCATTTGAACGCTGTGCGGCTATTGATCTCGCAGGACGTGATGTTTTAGAAGCGGTGCAAATGAGTGTTAATCCAAAAGTAATTGAAACACCATTTATCGCTGGTGTTGCGATGAACGGTATTGAAGTAAAAGCAAAAGCAAGAATCACTGTTCGTGCCAATATTGAACGCCTTGTCGGTGGTGCCGGTGAAGAAACCGTTGTTGCCCGTGTTGGTGAGGGGGTTGTATCAACAATTGGTTCGTCGGATAGCCATAGTAAGGTTCTCGAGAATCCGGATTTAATTTCACAAACAGTATTGTCAAAAGGACTTGATGCAGGTACAGCCTTTGAAATCCTATCGATTGATATTGCTGATGTGGATATCGGTAAAAACATTGGTGCAGAATTGCAAACAGAACAAGCAGAAGCCGATAAGAAAATTGCTCAGGCAAAAGCAGAAGAACGTCGGGCGATGGCAGTCGCTTCCGAACAAGAGATGAAGGCGAAAGTAGTGGAAATGAGGGCCAAGGTAGTGGAAGCAGAAGCAGAAGTACCACTTGCGATGGCTGAAGCGCTTAAATCAGGTAATTTCGGTGTAATGGACTATATGAACTTTAAAAACATTTCCGCTGATACTGATATGAGAGGTTCTATCGGGAAAATGACAGGTGAGAAGAAGGAAGACCAGTAAAGCCCACTTTGATAAATAAGGAGGGTGCAATTTTGGAAACAATTTTATTCATGATTATTGTCGCTATCATTTCAACTATATTTGGAAAAGCAAAACGTAATTCAGGACAGTCCGCAAAAAAGCCATTTTCAGCAAATGGGATGGAGGAAATTCGAACACTATTTAAAGAGCTTACCAATAATGAACCAGCTGAAAGCACCCCCATTAAAACCGAGCAAAAAGCGGTAATGGCGCAAAATAATAATAGAAATCTTGAAAAAGAAAATATACAAGTCAGACAAGAGTCTGAAGCCAGTCGAATGGTGATGGCAGCATCGCGGCTGCAAAGAGAAAAGTTGAAAGAACAGACAACGATAGCTAGACAGGAAGAAAGTGAAACCATTATTTCAAAAGATCCAGATCCAAAAAATTTAATAAATGGGATTGTTTGGTCAGAAATTCTTGGCGAGCCACGCTCTAAAAAACCTTATTTTGCAAAAAGACGCTAAATTTGGTCTTAAGAAATCAAACGAAAAAGATGTGCTAGAACCCCCTTTCATTTCATAAATATGAGATGAAAGGGGGTTCTTTTTTTATGGCAAAAAAATGGGGCCAACGAGTTCGAAACTGGATGGCTAATAAAATGGATCTTCCTCAAGATGTCATGATGGATTTGCCCCGAATTACCATGATTGGACAAATCCATGTATATATAGAAAATCACCGCGGCTTGCTGGCATTTACTGATAAAGAACTCCGTTTGCTGTTAAAGCAAGGTCAATTATTAATTAAAGGCAAGACATTTGTGATTAAAACGATTTTACCTGAAGAAATATTACTCGAAGGAAAAATTGATCAGGTCATTTATTTAACTGATAATTCGGGAGGAACAAAATGAAGAACCAGTGGATCGAATTTCTATATGGCAGAGTTACCGTGAAAGTATTAGGAAAGGGGATTGAACGCTTTTTAAATGTGTTAACAAGAAATGGCCTACATATATGGAACGTAAAAAGGCATGGCACAGAGACAATAACATTTAAAATGAGAGTTCAGGATGCCTTGAAAATTAGACCGTATGCACGAAAAAGTAAGTGTAAGATTTCCTTTTTAAGACGAAGCGGGGCGCCATTTTTGCTACGAAGATTGTTGAAAAATAGCGGCGTTATGTTGGGAGCTGCCGCCTTTTTATTCATCATCTTTTTCTTATCGAATGTAATTTGGGGTATTGAAATAAAAGGGGCAAAGCCGGCAACCGAATATCAAATTCGCAAAGAATTGGACAAGATGGGTGTTAAAATTGGCAAGGTACAATTTTTTGTCGACAATGTGGAAGGTATTCAGAGACGATTAACTGATAATATTAGTGCCTTGACATGGGTTGGTGTGGAATTAAAGGGGACAACCTATCATTTGCAGGTTGTCGAAAAGAATGAGCCGAAAAAACCGGAGAAATTAGCGCCACAAAATCTTATTGCCAAAAAGAAGGCTATTATTGTTAAAAGGTTTGTGGAAACAGGACAACCGGTCGTTGATATTAATGACCATGTAGAAGAAGGCCAATTACTCGTTTCAGGAGTATACGGGCAAGAAGGTGGTCCTTCCGAATTGGTAGCTGCTAAAGGTGAGATATGGGGGGAAACCTGGTATAAAAGCCGTGTTAAGCTCCCTTTAGTAACCAACTTTAAAGTATTTACTGGCAAAGAAGAGGAAAAACATTCACTATCACTGTGGAATGTAGAAATACCTATTTGGGGGTTTGGAAAACCAACATTCAAGAAATATGAAACCGAAAAAAATATTCATAAAATTCATTTTCTGAAATGGGAGCTACCAATTTCCTATATTAATAAAACAATTCGTGAACGTGAGGATTTCCAGCGTACCTATTCGGAAAAAGAGGCAGAAAAAAATGCGCTGGAGCTGGCGAAAAATGATATAAAAAGTGAGTTAGATGAAGATGCTATGATCATAGACGAAAAAATTTTACACAAACAGTATAAAAATGGTAAGGTTATATTAGATATTCATTTTAAGATTATTGAAAACATTGCAGTCGGACAACCGATTTCCAAGGAGACTCCTGAATGACAGAGAAATTAACAACGATTAATGTACAGCTTGAAAATCCGGCAGAGGCCGTTAACCTGCTGGGAAATTCTGATCAAAATTTAAAAATGATTGAGCAAGAGCTTGGTGTTTCCATTATCACAAGAGGTGAATCTCTCAGCTTGTCAGGTGATGAAGATAAGGTCAGTATGGCTGGACAAATACTAGACCGATTAATATTTGTGATTCGTAAAGGAATAAACATTGGCCAAAGAGATGTCCTATATGCCATCAAAATGGCGCAAAAAGGAACGCTTGATTATTTTGTGAATTTGTACGACGAAGAAATCGGCAAAAACGTAAAAGGAAAAACAATTCGGATTAAAACTCTCGGACAAAGGCAATATGTGACGGCCATTAAAAAAAATGACCTCGTATTTGGAATTGGGCCTGCAGGAACAGGTAAAACCTATCTCGCTGTAGTTATGGCCGTGAATGCCCTTAGAAACGGACAGGTAAATAAAATTATTTTAACCAGGCCTGCTGTCGAGGCAGGCGAGAGTCTTGGATTCCTCCCAGGAGATTTAAAAGAAAAGGTAGATCCATATTTAAGACCCTTGTACGATGCATTACATGATGTTCTAGGGGCAGAGCATACTCAAAGGTTAATTGAACGCGGGACAATTGAAATTGCTCCTCTAGCCTATATGAGAGGCCGCACATTGGAAGATGCTTTTGTTATTTTAGATGAGGCGCAGAACACTACCGATAAGCAAATGAAAATGTTTTTGACAAGACTCGGCTTTGGCTCGAAAATGGTGATTACAGGTGATCAAACTCAAATTGATTTGCCAAGAGGTGCAAAATCCGGTCTTATTGCGGCAGAAGGAATTTTGCAAAATATAAGCGGCATTTCGTTTATCTTTTTAGAACAAAGTGATGTTGTCCGTCACCCACTTGTCGGCAGAATTATCGAAGCCTATGAGAAAAAAGCCATTCAGCACTAAAGTTTGGGATAAACCTCGGAGGGTTTATCCCTTTTTCATTGACAATGGTTCTTCTGATTTTTATCCCAGATTAACGGGCAGTAAGACCACTGAGTTAAAACATAGAAAGAACTAATAAGGATAAGTTTGATAAACTTCCCATAAAAGCCTGATTGGTTCAACTATCAATCTGTTAGGGATGAAAAAAACTCTTTCTCCTGATTGAAGTTTCACATTATAAGGTGAAACTTCTTAAAAAAACTGTTATCATTTTACATATAGCATATTATGTATATTCTTTCGCAATAACAATGATACATGGGCCGTGGCCGGGGGGATTTAGTTGGATAAACTACAGCATCATTTCATACGGATACGAAAGTTACTCGATATTACTTTTTTTCAGATATTATTTTTTCTTGTACTTGGGATTGTCCTCTTTGGATCCATGTATAGTAATGTAAAACCTGAAAAATTGGATTTAAGTTTGTTTTCGGTTGCTGAAAAAACGATTCGATCCCCTGGAACAGTAGAGGATAAGAAAAGTACTGAAAATAAGCGTAAAGAAGCCATCAACCAGGTGCAGCCCGTCTATGTATTGAAAAATGAGTATACGCAAAATCGGGTTGATTTAATTACCTCTATTTTTCAAGCAGCGGTAGAGGTAAATAATGAAATAAAAGAAGAAATGAAGAAGCAGGAGGAAGTATCTGCTGATGGTAAGACGGCGAAAGAGGAACCGAGTGTCACTGATAAAGTGACAAGATTAAAAGCTAAATTGACGGCAAATGTTTCAAAGGATCTCTCAAATCAAGTTTTTTCTTCTTTAGTCCAATCCAGTAATGATGAATTGTCGATTGCAAAGGATTTAACAGTTACAGCGATTAACAATGTTATGACAAAAAGAATTTCATCTGATGAAGTAGAAAATGCTAAAAAAAGGGTCGAAGAAGAATTAAAATATACAACTTTAAATGATAATTTAAAATTGGCTGCAATTGACCTAGGCAGATACGCTGTCATTCAAAATGAATTTTATGATCCTAATGCAACAGAAGAACTCAGGCAGCAGGCGGCAGAAAGCGTAGAACCTGTAAAAATCCTTCAAGGGCAAATTATTGTCGAGGAAGGTAAGTTAATTAATCAAGATATTTATCGGCAATTAAAACTGGTCGGTCTATTAAATAATGATAAATCTTTTAAACCATTTATTGGATTGGTTGTGCTGATCACCATCATTCTTTCAGCGATTTATTATTATTTTTATCAAATGAAGTCCCATCCTGAGAAACGGCAAACGTTCTTGTTATTGTTTGGGATCATTTTCATTCTCACCATTTCCATTATGAAAATTATTAGTGTGCTGCAAATATTTAGTTTTGCTGGTATCGGTTATATTTTTCCTGCTGCAATGGGAGGAATGTTAATTAAGATTTTAGTTGATGAAAAACTGGCAATTCTTATGTCGATCATTATGGCGGTTTGTGGGAGCATTTTATTTAACGAAGGGGTTACTGGGACACTCAATTTTTCTGAAGGAATTTATATCCTATTCAGTGCCTTAGCAGCTATCCTATTTTTGAACACACAAAATCATCGTACAAAGATTTTACAAGCTGGAACATTTGCTGCGATTGTCAATGTATTGACAATATGTGCGTTAATGTTTTTGCCAAATGGGCAGTTTTCAGGGATAGAATATGGTTATTACCTTATTACCGCCCTTGTTTCTGGAATTAGTTCTGCTGTTTTAACCATTGGATTACTTCCTTTCTTTGAGGCTAGTTTTGGAATTCTTTCGACGATGAGGCTTATAGAGCTTTCGAATCCTAACCATCCGCTTCTCAGAAAAATTTTAATGGAAGCTCCAGGAACCTATCATCATAGCGTTATGGTAGCCAATTTAGCTGAATCTGCCTGTGAGGCTATTGGAGCTAATGGGCTTTTGGCTCGAGTTGGTAGCTATTATCATGATATCGGGAAAACTAAAAGACCAAACTTTTTTATTGAAAACCAAATGCATCATGATAATCCCCATGATCGCCTGCCGCCCGACAAAAGTGCGAATATTATTATTGCACATGTCACAGACGGGTCTGCTATTTTAAAGAAATATCATATGCCTAAAGAAATTATTGATATTGCCGAGCAGCATCATGGGACAACATTGCTAAAATTTTTTTACCATAAAGCACTTCAAGATGATCCTGATATAAGGGACGAGGAGTTTCGATATCCCGGCCCGAAGGCACAGACAAAGGAGTCTGCTGTGGTTGGGATTGCTGATAGTGTCGAGGCAGCAGTACGCTCTTTATCTCAGCCAACACCAGAATTAATTGAATCTCTCGTTAAGAAAATTGTGGCTGACCGACTGCAGGATGGTCAATTAAATGAATGTGATATTACAATCAAGGAAATTGAAACCGTTTCTCACACGCTATGTGAGACATTAAAGGGAATCTTTCACTCGAGAATTGAGTACCCTGAAATGACTAAGACAAAGAAGGTGAAGCAAGCATGACGTTACTTATTGATTGTATTGATGAAACAAATGAATTATCAGAGCAGCAAATACTTGAAATCGAAAGGTTAATCAATTTTGCTGCAAAAAAACAAGAGATTGAAGAGCGCAGTGAAGTTTCCATAACGTTTGTTTCGAATGAAAGAATTCAGGAGATTAACCGAGAATATCGAGATAAGGATATGCCAACAGATGTTATCTCTTTTGCAATGGAAGAGCTTGGTGAAGGGGAAATGGAATTAACTGGAGTTCAAATGCCTCGTGTTCTGGGTGATATTATTATTTCTGTTCCGAAAACAAAAGAACAAGCTATGGAATATGGTCATTCCTTTATACGTGAGCTGGGTTTTCTAGCAGTTCACGGGTTTCTGCATTTGTTAGGTTATGATCACATGACTGAGGCTGAGGAAAAGGAAATGTTCACACTGCAAAAGGAAATATTAAATGAGTATGGACTCACAAGATAAGTCTTTCCCATTAATAAGCTCATTTTCGTTTGCCTTCTCAGGGATCCTATTGGCACTTAGGACGGAAAGGAACATGAGGATCCATTTTATAAGCTCGATTTTTGTGTTACTTGTTTCCTTTTACTTTTCGATTACAAAAATAGAGTGGGTATTCATCCTTTTTGCTATTGGGGGGATGTTTGCCTTAGAATTATTGAATACTGCAATCGAACGAGTGGTGGATCTTGTTACGGCAGAGTATCATCCGCTTGCAAAACAAGCGAAGGATTTGGCGGCTGGAGCTGTCTTAATTTATGCTGCTCTTTCAGTTGTAATTGGAATTGTCATCTTTTTACCGTATGTTTTAAATCTGTTTTAGTATTTGTATGAAATTGTTCACACTGATTTGAAAAGGATTTGTTAATTCGGTAAAATGATTTAATCAGCTTTCAATTTGAGGACAAGTTGATTTATGGGAAAATTCTAACTTTTTTAAATTTTTATATTACAAGTAATGATTTTCTCTGGTTTTTGAGGTAAAATAAAGAAACAGCAGGTTCTTGCTGGAAGGGAAGAAGTTTTGTGAACATCGAACAATTAATTGAAGAAGCAAAAAAGGCAAGAGAAAAAGCCTATGTTCCTTATTCCAAGTTTGGAGTAGGAGCAGCATTGTTAACAACAGATGGAAAAATATATCATGGCTGTAATATTGAAAATGCCGCCTACAGTATGTGCAACTGTGCAGAACGTACAGCTCTTTTTAAGGCCTACTCAGAAGGTGATCGGGATTTTCAAATGTTAGCCGTTATTGCCGATACAGAACGTCCGTGTTCTCCTTGTGGCGCATGCCGACAAGTAATTTCAGAATTATGTCCGAGCGATATGAAGGTGGTTTTAACAAACCTGCAAGGAGATATTCAAGAAATTACTGTAAAAGATTTATTGCCTGGTGCTTTTTCGCCGGAGGATTTACATGTTAAATAATGGGGTTAAAAACGGATATAAATCAGGGTTTATTTCCATTATTGGCCGGCCAAATGTGGGGAAATCTACATTCCTTAATCGAGTAATTGGTCAGAAAATTGCCATTATGAGTGATAAACCGCAAACAACTCGAAACAAAATTCAAGGTGTGTTATCACTTTCTGACGCTCAAATGATTTTTATTGATACACCAGGTATCCATAAACCAAAACATAAACTGGGCGACTTTATGATGAAGGTAGCTCAAAATACGCTAAAAGAAGTTGATTTAATTTTATTTATGGTAAATGCCGAGGAAGGATTTGGACGTGGGGAAGAATTTATTCTTGAAAAATTTCAAACAGTAAATACCCCTATCTTTTTAGTGATTAATAAAATTGATCAAATCCATCCAGATGATCTGTTGCCGATTATTGAATCATATAAAGAAAAATATTCCTTTAAAGAAATTGTGCCAATTTCTGCACTTGAAGGGAATAATGTCGAACGTTTATTAGATCAAATTAAATCCTTCTTACCAGAGGGGCCGCAATATTATCCTGCTGACCAGGTGACCGATCATCCAGAAAGGTTTATCATTACTGAGCTGATTAGAGAAAAAGCCCTGCATTTAACAAGAGAAGAAATTCCACATTCATTGGCTGTTGTGCTGGACAAAATGGAACGACGTGAGGGTAAAGATATTATTCATGTTATGGCAACTGTGATAGTAGAGCGAGATTCACAAAAGGGGATTATTATTGGGAAACAAGGAAGTATGCTAAAAGAAATTGGAAAACGAGCTCGTGTAGATATTGAAAATCTCCTTGGATCAAAAGTATTTTTAGAGCTTTGGGTTAAAGTCCAGAAGGATTGGCGCAATAAGATGTCCCAGCTTCGTGATTATGGCTTCAATGAAGATGAATACTAACATAGTAACCCTAATTAAAGTATTACCCTATTGACAAGATTATGCATGGACAACATTAACAAATATTTCGTCTTATGATTTTGGCGAAGGCAGGCTATGATAATTGTAAGGCTTGGGATGCAACTTTAGGCTAGTCTAAATAATGAAAGGTGGGGTTTTCAATGATGGATTTTACGTGGAAAGTATTCCTTCAAACAGGTAATATTGACACATATCTTCTCTTCAAAGAGCTTGAGAAGGAAAACCAAGAAATACCCGGAAATCAGAATGAAGATCTAGCACAAATCGATTTTCCCGTTTCATAAGCAAGTCTTGCGTGTGATTTAAGAAGGTGACTTTTAATGCTTCAGAAGTGCGAAGGCATCGTCATTAGAACAACAGATTATGGTGAAACTAATAAAATTGTAACCTTATATACAAGGGAATGGGGAAAGGTTGGCATTATGGCACGGGGAGCTAAAAAGCCAAACAGTCGTCTTTCCTCCATTACACAGCTTTTTACACATGGATATTTTCTCGTACAAAGAGGTTCCGGCTTAGGAAGCCTGCAGCAAGGAGAAATCAATACCTCCATGCGCTCAATTGGTGAAGACATCTTTTTAACTGCTTATGCCAGTTATATTGTTGAATTAACCGATAAATGTACAGAAGAAAAAAAACCAAACCCGTTTCATTTTGAGTTGCTTTATCAAACATTGAATTATATGAATGAGGGCTATGATCCAAATATTCTTATGAATATTTATGAAATGAAAATGTTAAATGTAATGGGCTTATATCCAATCCTAAATCAATGTTCCGTTTGCGGCAGTACAGACGGACATTTTTCTTTTTCGATTCGTGAAGGCGGGTTTATTTGTCACCGATGCCTGGATAAGGATCCGTACCATTTTAAAATATCACCAGCCTCGGTTAATTTATTACGGCTATTTTATTATTTTGATCTTTCAAGGTTAGGAACTATTTCCGTTAAAGACGAAACGAAGGAAGAATTAAAAAAAGTAATTACTGCCTACTATGAAGAGTATTCAGGTCTTCATCTTAAAACTAAGAAATTTCTTAATTCCATGGATCATTTTCGCAACCTCTTATAATTGCCTTGTTGACAATGTTTGGAGTTTTAGTTAAAATTCTGTTTAAAATAATAATTGCTGTGACGGAAAGTAGTACTTGGTCATCTCTATAAAAGCGAACCTAGGATGGTGTGAGCTAGGGTATAGGGCACTAACGAAGGCGTTCCTGAGCAATCGCGTGTTGATGAAACACAATTTAAGGAGGCTGCAATTCTAGCAGCAAATAGGGTGGAACCGCGGGTAACTCTCGTCCCTATGCTTATAAAGCATAGGGACGAGAGTTTTTTATTTGCCGATAGGAAAGTTACCTTTCCTTTCAGGTATAAGGGCGACTACGCCTCTGTCTTCGCCCTTCCGGTCTCGCCAATCGGCGAGTATTCTTTATTAATAGAAAAGGAGTAAAAAAAGATGAATGTAACTATGGATCAAATTGTTTCTCATGCAAAGCACAGAGGATTTATTTTTCCGGGTTCTGAAATTTATGGAGGGCTTGCAAACACTTGGGATTACGGTCCTTTAGGCGTAGAATTTAAAAACAATATAAAGGCAGCTTGGTGGAGGAAATTCGTTCAAGAGTCCCCTTACAATGTTGGGTTGGATGCAAGCATCCTGATGAACCCCCGTACATGGGAAGCATCTGGGCATATCGGTAACTTTAATGACCCAATGATTGACTGTAAAAATTGTAAAGCTCGTCATCGCGCTGACAAATTAATTGAAAATGCTCTTGATGATAAAGGGATGGAAATGATTGTTGATGGATTGCCATTCGAAAAAATGGAAGAGTTGATCGAAGAACATCATATAACCTGCCCTGACTGTGGCAGCCATGACTTTACTGGAATCCGTCAGTTCAATTTGATGTTTAAAACTTTCCAAGGCGTAACAGAATCTAGCACCAATGAAATTTTTCTTCGACCTGAAACAGCTCAGGGTATTTTCGTTAACTTTAAAAATGTGCAGCGTACGATGAGAAAGAAATTGCCTTTTGGTATCGCTCAAATCGGAAAAAGCTTCCGTAATGAAATTACACCTGGTAACTTTACGTTCCGTACAAGAGAGTTCGAACAAATGGAACTTGAATTTTTCTGTAAGCCAGGTGAAGAACTAAAATGGTTTGACTATTGGAAGGGTTTTGCCAAAGAATGGTTATTATCATTGGGCCTTACAAAAGAAAACCTAAGGCTGCGCGATCACTCCGAAGATGAACTTTCGCACTATAGTAATGCGACTACTGATTTTGAATTTAAGTTCCCATTTGGCTGGGGGGAATTATGGGGTATTGCTTCGAGAACGGATTATGATTTGAAACAGCATATGGAGTTTTCAGGTGAGGATTTCCATTACCTTGATCCTGAAACGAATGAGAAGTATGTACCATTCTGTATTGAACCATCACTTGGTGCTGACCGGGTTACCCTCGCATTTTTAATTGATGCCTATGATGAGGAGGAGCTTGAAGATGGTACGACAAGAACGGTGATGCATTTCCACCCAGCCCTGGCACCATTTAAAGCAGCTATACTTCCTTTATCGAAAAAGCTGTCTGATGAGGCAAAAGAGGTTTTTGCTACTTTATCAAAATATTTCACAGTTGATTATGATGAAGCTGGTTCTATCGGTAAACGTTATCGCCGCCATGATGAAATTGGAACACCATTCTGTATTACTTATGATTTTGATTCAAAAGAAGACAACATGGTTACCGTTAGAGATCGGGATACAATGGAACAGAAACGAATCTCAATTACAGAACTGGTCAGCTTTTTACAAGAAAAAATAGTATTTTAAAATGAAAAGCGGAAGCTCCAGGCGCTGAAGCTAGCACATTTGAAAAGGTACGGATTTCCGTACCTTTTTTTAGCTATTAGGAAAGTATTAATTTTTAAATTTATACTTTCCTAACGCATAAGTGCAACTACGCCTCTGTCTTCGCCCTTAGGGGCTCGTCAATCGGCGAGTTTTCTTTATAGATGGAATTGAATACATTTCAAATAAAAACTAAGTAGTATATAATATTTTTATAAAGTAATTAAAATAGTTAATGGGTATTTTAAGGTGGTGAGGACAATCGAACTGACTAAACGCCAAGAACATATTTTGCAAATAGTGAAAGAAAATGGTCCAATAACGGGAGAACAAATTGCGGATCAATTAAGCTTGACTAGGGCGACGTTAAGACCCGATCTTGCAATATTAACGATGGCTGGTTTTCTAGATGCAAGACCTCGTGTCGGGTATTTTTATACGGGGAAATCGGGAGCACAGTTATTGACGGAAAATCTGCAGAAAATCTTTGTCAAAGATTATCAGTCCATTCCTGTAGTCGTAAATGAAAATGTTTCTGTTTACGATGCTATTTGCACGATGTTCCTTGAGGATGTAGGAACATTATTTGTCGTTGATCAAAACTCCAGCCTCGTCGGGGTTCTTTCAAGAAAGGATTTGCTGAGAGCAAGTATTGGAAAACAGGAGCTTTCAAGTATACCTGTCAATATTATAATGACAAGAATGCCAAACATAACTATGTGTGAACGGGAAGATTTATTAATCGATATTGCAAAGAAATTAATAGAAAAACAAATTGATGCCTTGCCGGTTGTTAAAAAATCAGAAAAAGGTTATGAGGTAATTGGCAGAGTCACGAAAACAAACATCACAAAAGCCTTTGTTTCATTAGGTGATGAGTAAGTAGTAGATTTTTTTATGAGGAGCTGTTGAGGGAGAATGAGTTTGCCTATCATTTATGTTGTATCTGATTCAGTTGGGGAGACAGCAGAATTAGTTACAAAAGCGGCGATTAGCCAATTTAATGGTTCTGGTATGATATTAAAAAGATTTCCGTATGTTGAGGATAAGGAACATATCGATGAAGTGTTATCACTTGTTTCGCATGATAAAGGGATGGTGGCCTTCACATTAGTCAAACCAGAAATGCGTACATATTTAAAGGAAAGAGCAGAAGAGGAAAGAATCATTGCTGTTGATTTAATTGGCCCAGTAATGGACCAACTTCAGATTTATAGCGGGAAAACACCTTTATGTGAACCAGGCCTTGTGAGGAAGCTTGATGAGGATTATTTTAAAAAGGTAGAAGCCATCGAGTTTGCGGTAAAATATGATGATGGGCGTGATCCAAGAGGGCTTTTAAAGGCAGATATAGTATTAATCGGGGTGTCCAGAACCTCCAAGACGCCTTTATCACAGTACTTGGCACATAAACGTTTAAAAGTGGCAAATGTTCCTCTTGTCCCTGAAGTGGATCCGCCAGAAGAACTTTATCAGGTTCCCATCGAGAAATGCTTTGGATTGAAAATAAGTCCTGAAAAGTTAAACAATATTAGACGGGAGCGATTGATTTCTTTAGGATTAAATGATCAAGCAAGTTATGCAAATATTGATCGGATAAGAGAAGAGTTATCTTTTTTTGAAAATATCGTAAAGAAAATAAATTGTCCGGTTATAGATGTGACTAACAAGGCGGTAGAGGAAACAGCAAATGTCATCTTAAATTATATTCAAAAGGGCAGATCCTAACACATAATCATTTGATTATGTGTTTTACTATGTGAAAAAAATAAGAAAAAGTTATGGCAAAATGATAATGAATATACTATAATAAAAAATTGTGATAAAAATATATCTTTTTAGGTTTAGAGTTGCATGGGAACGAATAAACTATTTATTGTTAGATGTCAAGTCAGGGACCCTAAAAAAATTCGACATAATTCCTTTTATAAAAGTTAGCTATTTAAGAAGGAATATGTGGAGTGATGTAGAATTAATACTTATGTAAAAAGCATACCGGCTATTTTTGTCGATGCAGATTCTTGCCCCGTCAAAAAGGAGATTGTCGAAATTGCTTCCAAATTTTCCGTTGAAGTTTTTTTTATTGCTTCCTATGATCATCATGTGAAAGACATAAGTACATATGCTACTTGGAAATATGTTGATTCAGGAAAGGAAGCCGCGGACTTACACATTATGAACCATGCGGGTAATGGAGATATTGTCATAACGCAGGATATCGGACTTGCATCCACATTACTGCTAAAGGGCGTTCATGTTATATCCCCAAAGGGAGTTGTATTTGAGGAAAGTGGAATTCAGACTGCCCTTGATTTACGGTTCTTAAATGCTATGGCAAGGAGAAGGGGAGTCTACGGAAAAGGACCAAAGCCTTTTCTATCCGAGGATCGAGCAAGATTTATGACAAAATTAACGAAAATTTTGTCGAAATTTGCAGGAATTTAATGATTGCCTGCCGAATACCTGTAGTATAAATGGAGTTGTTTTCATGGCAGACCGTATTGCCGAAGAAAAGATTGACCAAATTCGTCAGGCTGTTGATATTGTCGAGGTAATCAGCGATTATGTTCAACTGAAAAAACAGGGGCGAAATTACTTCGGATTATGTCCATTCCATGGTGAAAGCACCCCATCATTTTCAGTGTCACCTGACAAACAAATTTTCCATTGCTTTGGCTGCGGAGCTGGGGGAAATGTATTTTCCTTTTTAATGGAGCTAGAAGGAATATCATTCCAAGAGGCAGCCATTAAATTAGCAGCGAAGGTAAATATCGACCTAGAAATTAATTTATCTTCAGCACATGGTGGAAAAAAAGTTTCCAATGAGCTTCAATCCATGCTTGATGCTCACGAGCTATTACGGAAATTTTACCATCATTTACTAGTAAATACAAAAGAAGGTCAGCATGCATTAGAGTATTTACTGGAAAGAGGCTTTACCCGAGAATCGATTGATAAGTTTCAAATTGGTTATTCATTAAATTCATGGGATTTTGTTTGTAAATTCCTTTCTAAAAGGGAATTTTCACCTGAATGTATGGAGAAAGCCGGATTAATTATCAAACGAGAAAGGGATGGGACGTTTTTCGATCGATTTAGAGATCGAATTATGTTTCCCATTTTTGACCGGCATGGTAATACGATTGCTTTTTCAGGGAGATCACTAGGGGCTGAAGAGCCAAAATATTTAAATAGTCCCGAAACAGCAATCTTTAATAAAAGTAAAATTTTATATAATTATCAGTTGGCTAAGCCAAGTATCAAAAAATTGCAGCATGCTGTTTTATTTGAGGGTTTTGCTGATTGTATTGCAGCAGATCGATCAGGAGTGGAGAATGGTATTGCCACAATGGGGACATCCTTGACAGATGAACATATAGCCCTTTTGCGTCAAAGCGTTCAATCCGTTACTATCTGTTATGATTCAGATAAAGCAGGCATAGAAGCTGCTTACCGTGCAGGTAACCATCTTCATGGAGCGGGTTTTAAAATTAAGGTAGCCATGATGGCTGATGGACAGGATCCTGATGAATATATCAAAAAAGATGGTGCTGATAAATTCCGTAATGAAGTGATTGGTGGAAGTTTAACCTGGATGGCGTTTAAATTTCTTTATTTTCGAAGGGGAAAAAATCTTCAGAATGAAGGAGATCGGCTTGCATATATCGAAGTGATAATTAAAGAAATCAGCCAATTGAATAAAGCTGTTGAAAGGGATCATTATTTAAGGCAGCTTGCAGCGGAATTTTCGCTTTCGTTAGATGCTTTAAAGCAGCAGCAAATGCAGCTTTTCTTTGCTGAAAAAAGAAAGTCAAATGGAAAAAATGAGTCTTTTCACAAACCTTTGGTAACCACAAAGCCGGTGGAGGAATTAAAGCCCGCACATTATATGGCAGAGAGATGTTTAATTGCCCATATGCTTAAAAATCGTGATGTGACTTATAAGGTTCAGGAATTACTCGCAGGGAATACGTTTAATAATGATGAACATCAGGCAATAATAACATATCTGTTAGGATTTTATGAAGATCATTTGGAACCAGAAAGTAGTGCTTTTTTAACCTATATTCAAGATGATAATCTTAGAAGAATGGTTGCTAACATTGAAATGATGTCGATAAATGATGAGGTAAGCAACCAAGAATTAACTGATTATATCAAACAGGTGTTGAATTATCAAAAATTGTTAAAAATAAAAGAAAAAGAAGTGGAACTAAAAGAAGCAGAGCGGCAAAGTGACTTTGGAAAGGCTGCTGCAATTGGTATTGAAATCAATCAATTACGTAAATTACTTTAAATTCCATTTTAGTGTCGTTGATTCTGGAAGGAGGGGGACATATGGCTGCTGAAAAATCAGCCCGTTCAAAAGAGGTTGAAAACGAATTAACCCTTGAACAAGTAAAAGACCAGTTAACTGAGCTGGGTAAAAAAATCGGTGTCCTTGCCTATGATGATATTGCTGAAAAGCTGGCTAATTTTGAATTAGAATCTGAGCAAATGGATGAATTCTTAGAATTCCTAGGTGATCAAGGTATCGAATTGGTCGGTGATAATGATGAGGAAGACCCAGATATTAAAAAATTAGCAAAAGAAGATGACGAAGAATTTGACTTAAATGATCTTAGTGTTCCACCAGGAGTTAAGATTAATGATCCGGTACGTATGTACTTAAAAGAAATTGGTCGTGTTGACTTGCTTTCCGCTGAGGAAGAAATTAAACTGGCCAATCGGATTGAGGAAGGCGACGAAGAAGCAAAACGACGTCTTGCCGAAGCAAACCTCCGTCTTGTTGTAAGTATAGCAAAACGCTATGTAGGACGTGGAATGCTATTTCTTGATCTCATTCAAGAAGGTAATATGGGTCTTATAAAAGCCGTTGAGAAATTTGATTACCGTAAAGGCTTTAAATTCAGTACCTACGCAACATGGTGGATTCGTCAAGCGATAACACGGGCAATTGCTGACCAAGCAAGAACGATTCGAATTCCTGTGCATATGGTTGAAACCATTAATAAACTTATCCGTGTTCAGCGTCAATTACTACAGGATCTTGGCCGCGAACCAACACCTGAAGAAATTGGTGAGGACATGGATTTAACACCTGATAAGGTTAGAGAAATATTGAAAATTGCCCAGGAACCTGTCTCACTCGAAACACCGATTGGTGAAGAAGACGATTCACACCTTGGAGATTTTATTGAAGATCAAGATGCAACATCTCCATCTGAGCATGCTGCCTATGAATTATTAAAAGAGCAGCTCGAAGATGTCCTTGATACTTTAACGGATCGCGAAGAAAATGTCCTTCGCCTGCGTTTTGGTTTGGATGATGGCCGGACTCGTACCCTCGAAGAAGTTGGTAAAGTTTTTGGCGTAACCCGTGAGCGTATTCGCCAAATTGAAGCGAAGGCATTGCGTAAATTACGTCACCCAAGCCGCAGCAAACGCTTAAAAGATTTCTTAGAATAAAATACTCTTACAAATAGTTTACTTCTTAACAGGAGTAGACTATTTTTTTTGCTATTCCATTTAAATGGAATGAAAGCACTTTCTGTATTTTTTCTTTATTTTACTGAATTGTCTCTCATTTTGCAAACATCCATCAGATTTTTTTTGCTGAGTTTCGATATTTTATTTTTGTATTGAACCTAATGTCTGCTTTGCTAATAGGATTTAAGCATCGTTCAATTTTTTTATTCCCAGAGTAAAGATGCTTTATTGTACTCATAAAATATAATCTTTTAAAAATTTTTAAATGTTGAGAAATTTAGATAACTTCTCTTATAATAAAAAAGAAAGCGTATACAATGATGCTCTAGGGGGATGAAAATGAATTTTGATTTAACTTCTGAACAAGAAATGATTAAACGAACAATACGCCAGTTTGCGGATGAAGAAGTTGCACCTAGTGCTTTAGAACGTGATAGAACTAAGCAATTTCCTGTAGAGGTATTTAAGAAGCTGGCAGAGATGGGAATTATGGGACTGCCTTTTCCGGAAGAATACGGAGGTGGAGGAGCAGATACGGTTAGCTTTGCCATTGTTGTGGAAGAATTAAGCAGAGTATGCGGCTCGACCGGAATAACTTATTCTGCCCATATTTCTTTAGGCGGAGCACCTCTTTATTTGTTTGGAACGGAGGAGCAAAAACAAAAATATTTAACTCCTATTTGTACAGGAGAATCTTTTGGGGCATTTGGATTAACGGAACCAAATGCCGGCTCAGATGCAGGGGGCACAAGAACAACTGCCAAAGAAATAAACGGTGAATATGTTATAAATGGTAATAAGTGTTTTATTACCAATGCAAGTTTTGCTAAGCATTTAGCTTTAACAGCCGTGACTGGTGAAAAAGACGGTAAAAAGGAAATTAGTGCGATAATTGTCCCAACAAATGCAGATGGTTTTACTGTCATTGATAATTATGAAAAAATGGGCTTGAATTCATCGAATACGACGGAGCTTGTATTGGAAGATGTAAGAGTGCCTGCCCAAAATCTTTTAGGGAAGCGTGGAGAGGGCTTTAGACAGTTTTTAATTACGCTTGATGGTGGACGTATCGGGATTGGTGCAATGGCTGTAGGCATTGCTCAAGGAGCGTATGAAAAGGCCCTTGCCTACGCAAAGGAACGAAAGCAATTCGGCAAATCGATTTCCTCCTTTCAAGCAATTCAATTTAAGCTCGCGGATATGGCAATGAAAATTGAATTAGCACGAAATATGGTGTATAAAGCAGCATGGTTAAAAGACAAAGGCAGACCTTTTTCAAAAGAAGCTGCAATGTGTAAATTGTATGCTTCAGAAATTTGTATGGAAGTAACAGATCAAGCTGTGCAAATTCATGGAGGATACGGCTATATGAAGGAATATCATGTTGAGAGAATGATGCGTGATGCAAAGCTGCTTGAAATTGGTGAGGGTACATCGGAAGTTCAAAGAATGGTTATTTCACGATTAATTGGTTGTTAATAAGTAAATAGGGGAAGATACCAAGAGGAGGAGCTATAAGTGTAATTTTCACTTTGTTTCGCCTCTTTTATCATTTTTATAAAGATTATAGTGATAAAACAAGTTTAGGGCTTTTCCTTCTGTTCTTTTTCAAGTAAAATAGTAATTGTTTGCAGGTATAGTTTAATTTAATTAAAGGGGTACGTACATAAGGGAGGTTATATCATGAATCGAAATCCGGTAATTCCTTACATTCTCGTCTTTGTTTTTGGAATTGTCCTAGTGTTTTTCTTATCTTTCAAAGGTCTTGGGGATATGAAAGAAGTAGCCAAAGATAAGGGCGAAGGTAAAGGTGGGGGAAAAACAGAAGTTGCCGCATCAAATCCAGAAGATATTTATAAATCTACTTGTATCGGCTGTCATGGTGATCAATACCAAGGAGGAGTGGGTCCTTCATTAAAAGGTACTGGTTTATCAAAAGATGAAGTCAAGGATATTCTTACTAATGGTAAAGGTACAGGTATGCCGCAAGGTCTTGTAAAAGCAGAACAAATAGACGCAATGGCAGAGTGGGTTTCTAAATTAAAGTAAGTTTAAGAAATATGAGATTGCCATGTGTACTCGTTTGACAGGTTTCAATGTTAAAGTTATACTATTCTATCTATGGCCCTTTGCATCTGTAAAGGGTCTTTTTTATACTATACATATATAAGTTGGAAAAAGTGTGGTGTTTTTTGATGAATTCAGATAGATTGTCAAAACGGTTAGCAACCGTTGCAAATTATGTTCCTAAGGGTGCAATATTAGTCGATATAGGTTCTGATCATGCTTATTTACCTTGTTTTTTAGCGAAGAATATCGGTATTACATATGCTGTAGCAGGAGAAGTAGCTGTTGGACCATATCAATCTGCTAAAGGGAATGTTTTATCGGAAGGATTATCTGAAATTATTTCTGTCAGATTAGGTGACGGGCTTGATGTGGTTAAGCCTGGAGAAGTAGAATATGTAACGATTGCTGGGATGGGCGGTGCCTTAATTACAAGTATTTTAGAAAAGGGAAAAGACAAGCTAGGGTCTGTGAAAAGGCTGATTTTACAGCCTAATATCAGTGCTATTTCCATCCGGCAATGGCTATTAGACAATAGCTGGATGCTTGTGACTGAAGAAATACTCGAAGAAGATGGAAAAATTTATGAAGTACTAGTTGCAGAAAAAGGAAAGGATGCCATAGACCCATTGATACCATATGGTCAAAGCTTAGAAGAAGGCTTATTATTAGGACCTTATCTTGTGAAAGAGCGGAATGCAGTTTTTAAGAAAAAATGGATCAATGAAAAGAAAAATTTGCAGCGAATTTATCAACAGCTTGAAAACGCAGTACAAACCCCTGACACAATCGAAAAAAAGCAGGAGCTATTACATAAAATAAAGCTAGTGAAGGAGGTAATTCAAGATGAAGAATCCAAATGGTCATGAAATTATCCACCTATTTGAACAGTTTTCGCCTAAAGGGCTGGCAATGGAAGGTGACAAGATTGGCTTGCAGATCGGTCGATTAAACAAAAAGATAGAACGGATTATGATCGCTCTTGATGTACTGGAAAATGTGATCGATGAGGCAATCGAAAAAAATGTCCAGCTCATTATCGCCCACCATCCAATTATTTATCGGCCGCTTAAAAATTTGCTGACAGATACGGTACAGGGTAAAATGATTGGAAAATTAGTTAAACATGATATTGCTGTTTATGCCGCACACACAAATCTTGATGTAGCAAAGGGCGGGGTTAATGACCTGCTGGCAGCTGCGTTAGGGTTAGAAGAAGCAGAGGTGCTTGTGCCCACTTTCGATACAAAGCTTAAGAAATTAGTCGTTTTCGTCCCTGCCAGCCATGCAGAAGAGATTAGACAAGTCCTTGGCAATGCAGGGGCTGGATTTATTGGTAATTATAGTCATTGTTCTTTTTCTGCCAATGGAACTGGCAGGTTTTTGCCGGGTGACAATACTAACCCATACTTGGGTAAAGCTGGCAAGTTAGAAGAAGTGGATGAAGTTCGGATTGAAACAATTATTCCGGAACCATTATTAAAAAAAACAATTACCGCTATGATTAAGGCGCATCCATACGAAGAAGTAGCCTATGATGTATATCCATTGGATAATAAAGGAGAAGTACTCGGGCTTGGCAGAATTGGTAAAGTCAGTGAAATGACTCTTGCAGAATTTGCACAAAAGGTGAAAACAGCACTTGAAGTGGAAAAAGTACGTGTAGTGGGTGATTTAACCTCAAAAGTAAAAAAGGTGGCTGTATTAGGCGGAGATGGCAACAAATACTTCATGAATGCCAAGTTTAAAGGGGCAGATGTGTATGTAACAGGGGATATTTATTATCACACCGCCCATGATGCCATGATGCAAGGCTTGAATATGATAGATCCCGGTCATAACGTCGAAAAAGTAATGAAAAAAGGGCTAGCATCAGCTTTACAAAAGTTGTGCCATGAATCAGGTTATGAAGTCGACATTTTTCCATCAGAAGTAAACACTGACCCATTTCAATTTATATAGAGTTTTGTGAAACCGATAAAAAAGTTTTCTATATGGTTCTAATCGACCGAAAAAGGTGAAAAACCGAAGCGCTAGGTCTCTATTAAGAGCTCTAAGCGACCAAAAAAGCGAGAAACTAAAGCTCCGTACCGCATAAAGAGCTCTTAGGAAAAGGCCAGAAGCCCTCAGTTTTTTCCGAAATGTTTAAATCGAACCTAAATGAAAAGAACCGGTCAAAGTTGACGCGGTTCTTTGCTCTTTATTCCTCAGTCTTTTTTACTCTAGGTAATATTCTGTTAAGTTGTACCTTTTTTCTGCGTTCCCATGTTGCTTCGTTATTTGGATCAAATTGTTCAAGAAACGTAATAACTTCTTTTGTGATTGGGGTTGGGGTTGATGCACCTGATGTAACTGCAACATTTTTTGCATCCTTAATCCAATCAATTTCTAATTCAGTAATATCGGCAATACGATAGGCCCTAGTTCCAGCAATTTCTTCTGAAACCTGAGCTAAACGATTGGAATTATTACTTTTTGGGTCACCGACAACTATAGTCACATCTGCTGAGGTTGCTTGTTCTGCTACTGCTTCTTGACGTATTTGTGTTGCATGACAAATTTCATTATAAACCTCGACATGAGGATATTTTTCCTGTACCTTTTTCATAGTATCAGCAACATCCCATTGACTCATAGTGGTTTGATTTGTGACAATGAGTTTTTCATTGTCAACCGTTAATGCTTCTACATCATTTGGAGTCTCCACAAGATGAACCATACCTGGTGCTACACCAACAGCGCCCTCTGGCTCTGGATGGCCTTTTTTACCGATATAGATGACTTGATATCCTTGTTTTGTTTTCTCTTCAATCAAGTCATGTGTTCTTGTAACATCAGGGCATGTTGCATCAATTGTTACAAGACCTTTCTTCTTCGCAAGTTCTCTTACCTCTGGAGAAATACCATGGGCCGTAAAAATAACCGTACCAGAGTCTACTTTATCGAGAATATCTTTTCGATTTTTTCCGTCAAGGGTAATGATCCCCTCTTCCTCGAAGGCATCCGTAACATGTTTATTATGAACAATCATCCCTAAGATGTAGATAGGACGAGGCAGTGTTTTATCTAATGCGGCATTTCTTGCGATGACCATAGCATCCACAACACCATAACAGTATCCGCGTGGTGAAATTTTAATAATTTGCATATATTAAGTCCCCCTATATTGAACTTTGATAACTATCTGCTTCAGCGGCTAGTGGAATTCGCTCTCTTCTCTGCGATGAGTCAACATCGGTTCGATTTCGTTCACCACGTTGTCTAGCGCCTGTGCAGGGCGTTACAGCTTTTCTGGCAGTCAGAGCGTTCTAGTCCATACACTTCTAACGGGCTGCTTCCGCTTTCCTTATAGTCTATGTATTTATTATATAAAACTAATAGTTATAATACAAAGATACATTCTTCCTGTGTAGTTTCCTGAAAATTAAAAGAATGCCGGTGGCCCCAGCATTCTCCTGCTCATATATACATTTTAGGTATCGAGCTCCCTTTTTGGTATGAACTACTACGCTTAGAACTTTGCGTTTGTCTCTTTTTTCCTGTACTTGTATTTTGAGTTTTTTTCCGGTTTGTATTTTTCTGAGAAGTTCGAATATCAGTTGATTCATTGCTTGAAGATTCTTCCGCAACTGATACTTTCTTTTTGGTTGTTTTTTCTGAAGTCGAATCCGAGCTATTTGATGCATTTTTGAAGCCCCGATACAGCTTCCAAATCGCAGGAAGATTCTTGACCATTGGGCCATACTGTTGAACCATCGGACCAATTGATTGAGCAGTTTTTAATACATTCTGGGTGTTATTTAAAATTCCCGATAATCCACCTGGATTACTTAAGGATTGGAGTAAGCCGCCGCCGCTGCCGCTACCGCCGACTCCTGCTGCTGCTCTTCCTGCTCCTTGCATTCCCATAATTCCTCCCTGGCTGCCAGCTCCAGCTTGAGCTCCTCTTCCGAGTAGTCTCGAAAGTAAACCACCGCCGCCCCGGTTCGATTGTGCGGGTCCCATCATAGACCGCATCAAAGGGTTCCCTCCGCCAAATGGGCCCGTTTGCTGCCTCATCATCGGACCCATTCCGCCAAATGGATTCCCTCCAGCTCCCATCATTGAGCCTCTGCCGCCAAACAGACCTGGACCCATCCTGCCTTGCATAGGCATTCTTGGTCTTGGCTGCATCCCTACCACCTCCTTTCATCAATCCTTGATACATTAAAGTATGCATCTACCCTAATTATGTTTAGGTATTAAACACAAGGAAGAAACTAAATTTAGTTTTTAAAAAGAGGAAAAAAAGTAAAAGATGAGGATAAAAGGAAAGTTAGCTGGTTATTTAGGCGAATTTTTACTATAATTACATGATGCGGGAGTAAAGTGGAAGCTCTTGCTATGGGAAGTAAACTACACTATAATCACTAGATTATTTTTAAAATAAGGAGCTATTATATGAAAGAAAATCGATTTAAACGTTTTAAGTTTCAACCTTTTATAATAGAATCACTGAATCAGTTTGGATATTATGAGCCGACTGAAATTCAGGAACGGATGATCCCGTTAGTATTAAAAGGAGAAAGTGCGATTGGTCAGTCACAAACGGGAACAGGGAAAACATTTGCTTATGTGTTACCGATCCTCGAGAAAATTAATCCGAAGCGTCAAGAGGTGCAGGCTGTCATTACTGCACCGACAAGGGAGTTAGCATCGCAGATCTATCAACAAATCCTGAAAGTAACTGAGCAATGTAACCCTGATAGCCCAATCATGGCCAGATGCTATACTGGCGGAACAGACAAGCAGCGGACCATCGAAAAATTGAAAATACAGCCACATATTGTT
Source organism: Neobacillus sp. WH10 (assembly GCF_030123405.1). Lineage (GTDB taxonomy): Bacteria > Bacillota > Bacilli > Bacillales > Cytobacillaceae > Neobacillus. Next base: position 3,864,332 of record NZ_CP126110.1, on the reverse strand, counting down.
GTTGGAACCCCAGGAAGAATTAAAGATCTTATGATTGACCAAGCACTGTTCGTTCATACCTCGGATATTCTTGTTATAGATGAAGCCGATATGATGCTGGATATGGGATTTATTGAAGATGTGGATCAGGTTGCTGCTAAAATGCCGGAAAAACTGCAGATGCTAGTCTTTTCAGCTACCATTCCAGAGAAATTAAAACCTTTTCTTAAAAAATATATGGAAAATCCTAAGACAATTCAAATTGAATCCAAAAGAAAAGCTGCTGAAAATTTAGAGCACTTTCTGCTGCCATCAAGGCATCGCAATAAAAAACAACTAGTTCATGATGCATTGCTTGCCTACAATCCTTATCTTGCAATTGTATTTACCAATACAAAAAAGATGGCTGAGGAGGTTGCCAACTTTTTAAATGAAAAAGGTTTAAAGGTCGGCCGTGTCCATGGAGATTTAAACCCGCGTGAGCGGAAAAAAATGATGAAGCAGATTCAGGATTTAGAATACCAATATATCGTTGCCACCGATCTTGCTTCACGAGGGATTGATATTGAAGGGGTCAGCCATGTTATTAACTATGAACTTCCATCTGACTTGGATTTTTATATCCATCGGGTGGGAAGAACTGCGCGAGCAGGAAATTCGGGGATTGCGCTTACGGTTTATGAAATTTCTGATGAAGACGCCTTAAACCGTTTAGAAAAAATGGGGATTCAGTTTAAGTATGTCGATCTGAAAAATAACGAATTCGTTGAAGCAGATGAACGAAATAAGAGAAAGACAAGGGTAAGGAAAGAGGACGAGGCAGATAAAAAAGCCAAATCTATGGTAAAGAAACCACAGAAAGTAAAACCAGGCTATAAAAAGAAAATGCAATGGGAAATGGATAAAATTAAAAAACGACAAAGAAAAATAGACCAAAGAAAAAAGTAATTGGTGAAGGGAGAGAAACGGAATGTTGAAAATAGGTTCACATGTTTCCATGAGCGGAAAGAAAATGCTGCTTGCTGCAAGTGAAGAGGCAGTGTCTTATGGTGCCAATACGTTTATGATCTATACAGGGGCACCGCAAAATACAAGAAGAAAGAAAATTGAAGATCTAAATATTGAAGCAGGAAGAAGACATATGGAAGCAAACGGGATTTCAGAAATTGTTGTCCATGCTCCCTATATCATTAATATTGGTAATACTACCAATCCTGACACCTTTGAATTAGGTGTTAGGTTCCTCAGCAGTGAAATTGAAAGAACAGAGGCCATTGGCGCAAAACAAATCGTTCTTCATCCTGGTGCTCATGTCGGTGCCGGTACGGAAGCGGGAATTAAGAAAATCATCGAGGGTTTGAATGAAGTATTAACCGGCAAAGAACAGGTACAAATTGCATTGGAAACAATGGCCGGTAAAGGCTCGGAATGTGGAAAATCGTTTGAGGAATTGGCGATGATTATGGATGGCGTAAACTATAGTGATAAGCTATCAGTTTGCTTTGATACATGCCATACACATGATGCAGGCTATAAAATTGTCGAAGACTTTGACGGTGTTTTAAATGAGTTTGATAAAATTATCGGCCTTGATAAATTAACAGTACTTCATATTAATGATAGTAAAAATGCTGTAGGAATGCGAAAGGATAGGCATGAAAATATCGGCTTTGGTCATATCGGCTTTAAGGCAATTAACTATATTGTTCATCATCCACAACTAATAGACGTGCCTAAAATCCTAGAAACCCCTTTTGTCGGTGAAGATAAGAACAATAAAAAAGCTCCATATCAATTTGAAATTAACATGCTTCGCGAACAGAAGTTCAATGACAATCTGCTAGATCAAATTATGCAATCATAAGAAAAAGCTGTGCCTTTGATATTATCCCCTTTAAGTAGACAGTGTAAAAAACCCATGTGTATAGCGTGGGTGTTACACTAATACTTGGAGGGGATATTTCTATGGCTAAAAAAGGACAACAATTTCAAAGGTATACAAATGAATTTAAATTAAATGCTGTAATGAAATATGTAAAAGGATCTAAAAGTTATAAAGTATTGGCGGATGAGTTAGGAATTTTAAACTGTACTCAACTAAAAGTGTGGGTAAAGAAGTGGGAAAAGGGAGAGAAATTTGAAGAACGAAGTGGAGTGTCTAATCCATTAAAAGGTCGACCTCGTACTAATTTTAAGTCAGTAGAAGAAGAAAGAGATTACCTAAAGGCACAGGTGGATTATTTAAAAAAGCAGTATCCAAATCTAGTAAAGGAGGAGAAATCCCCCAACAGAGCAAGTATGAAATCATAGAAGGATTAAGGGATGTCTATCCAATCACATGGTTATTGGAAATCGCTTATATTAAAAGAGCAAGCTACTATAAATGGAGGTCCACTCAATTTAAACGCGATGAAAGAACAAAACAAGACCAAGATATATGTGAACACATGATGGGCATTCATATACTTCATCCCGAAGTTGGCTGCCCTCGTATGACCTATTTGTTAAAGGAAAATGATTATAAGATTAATCATAAAAAGGTGTACCGATTGATGAAAGAAATGAACATCCAGTCTGTCATCCGAAAGAAAAGAAAGCGCCATGGTCATACTCCATCCGTAATCCATCCGAATCGCCTAAAGAGAAAATTTAAGGCAACAGGACCTAATCAAAAAATGGTAACGGATATAACATATGTCTCAGATGGTAAGCAATTCTATTACCTATCGGTAATTCAAGATCTATTTAATAATGAGATTGTGTCATGGGAACTTTCGAAACGAAACGACCTTGAACTTGTTTTGAATACAGTAGAAATATGGACAAAGAAAAAAGACGTAGCTGAAGCTGTTCTCCATTCGGATCAAGGCTTTCAGTATACGTCTAAGGGATACAACAATCGATTAGAAGCATACAGCATTAAGGGCAGCCACTCTCGCAAAGGAAACTGCCTGGATAATGCTTGCATTGAATCCTTCTTTTCGCATCTCAAAACAGAGAAGTTGTATATTGAACAGTGTAAATCAGAAGTGGAGATACGACAAGCGATTGAGGATTATATTTATCATTACAATTACAAACGTATTCAAAAGAAACTAAAACAACGCGCGCCGATTGAATATCGACACGCGTTGGCAGCTTAGCTTTTTTATGTTGTCTACTTGACAGGGGTAAGACCACTTTGCACAGCTTTTTCTTTCTAGATCCAGCGCCTGCTCGGGGGCATTATCGCCCCAGGACTGGGCGCTTTTGTTTTTCTTACTGTTTTGTAAATTGCATAAATAATTTATTTACTTCACGTGCAGTTTCCGGCCCAGCCGCTTTAGCAATTTGTTTTACTAATTGGGCACGCTCTTTGTCGTCAAAAATATTAACATTTTTACCACGTAAGTATTCGGCGATTTTCCTAGCCTGTTGCCGATTAACTGCAATATCAAACTGATTCGCATACTTTATCAGTTCTTCAGCAGTTATTGTGTTAATTTTATGATTAATGATGTTTTCAAATATTTTCACCCTCACCACTCCTCCATGCTAATGTATGAAGAAGGAACAGGAGTGTGACAATAGAATTAGAGTGGGCGAGTAGTTAATGTTCAGTTTTTCATCCTTTACAATCAGAAACTCCTATTGTATACTACTTGATGTTAAATCGGAATGATTCTTATAATTAAAGGTGAGAGAGTACAAATTATGCGATCAATTATTGAAATAAAACATCTTTTCTATCGTTATGAAAAGGACACAGTCCTTGAGAATATTAATATGACTATACCAGATGGCTCCTTTTTGGCGATTGTCGGTCCTAATGGGTCTGGGAAATCAACACTATTAAAATTAATTTTAGGTTTATTAAAACCTCAAAAAGGGGATATCTTTTTATTTGGCCAGGAAATAAATAAATTTAAAGATTGGCAAAAAATTGGTTATGTATCACAAAAGGCTAATTCCTTTAACACTGGTTTTCCGGCAACCGTATTTGAGGTGGTCGCAAGTGGATTAACCAAAAAGTTAGGCCTGTTTAAGTTTTTTAAAAAAGAACATTCAACAAAGGTAAACGAAGCCTTAGATGCAGTGGGAATGAAGGGGTTTAGAAGCAGAAATATTGGTGATCTCTCTGGGGGACAGCAGCAGAGAGTTTTTATTGCCCGTGCCCTTGTTAGTGAACCAAGTCTCCTAATTCTAGATGAACCAACTGTTGGTGTTGATGCGGAAAATGTTAATTCCTTTTATCAAATGCTAGAAGAGTTAAATAAAAAGCGAGAAATTACTCTGTTATTGGTTACACATGATATTGGTACGATCTCTGATAAGGTCTCTCATGTTGCCTGTTTAAATAAACATTTGCACTTTCATGGAGAAACAGCAGAATTTGAGCAGCTTAACAGAGATGGCGTATCTAAAATTTATGGTCATGAAGTCCATTTGCTTACCCATCATCACGAACAGGGAGGCGTTGTAAAATGATTGAGGGAATTTTTCATTATGAATTTTTACAAAATGCCTTCTTAACAGGGATTCTGATCGGGATTGTTGCCCCGCTGCTGGGGGTTTTTATTGTAGTTAGAAGACTTTCGCTGATTGCCGATGCCCTTAGCCATGTGACATTAGCTGGAATTGCAGCGAGCCTCCTTATTGAAAGAAAGTTTACGATATTGGCTGGCTTAAATCCCCTTTATCTAGGGATGGTGTTTTCAGTAGGGGGAGCGTTGTTCATTGAAAAACTAAGAGGGGTTTATAAGCACTATCAGGAATTAGCTATACCCATTATTCTTTCCAGTGGAATTGGGCTGGGGGTCATATTTATTTCACTTGCTAATGGATTTAACACTGACTTATTTAGTTATTTATTTGGCAGCGTGTCCGCCGTTAGCCGTACGGATTTATGGGTTATTTTTATTATTAGTATTGTGGTTATTTCAGTCATTATTATGTTGTATAAAGAGCTATTTTTACTTTCTTTTGATGAAGAGCACGCAAAGGCATCTGGCATTGCAGCCAAAAGTATTCATTTCATTTTTATTGTCATGGTTGCCCTTGTCATTGCTGCCTCAATGAGAATTGTCGGGATTCTGTTAGTTTCTTCTTTAATGACATTACCAGTTGCTGCAAGTATTCGAATTGCCAAAGGTTTTAAACAGACCATTTTTTTCTCTATCCTTTTTGGTGAAATTTCTGTGCTCGGAGGGCTTTTTTCAGCCTATTACCTTGACCTTGCTCCTGGTGGAACGATTGTCATGATTTCCGTCCTCATTTTAGTATTAATGATCTTTTATAATAAATTTACAAGTGCTATAGGTGGTGAAAAGCAAAGTGAACGTACATGAAGCAATTCAATACTTAAAGGAAAATGGATTTAAACAGACAGGGAAAAGGGAGGATATGCTCCAATTATTTGCAGATAGCGATAAGTATTTAACGGCAAAGGAAGTTCTTGATCAATTAAAGGATGATTATCCAGGTTTGAGCTTTGACACCATTTATCGAAACCTAACTTTGTTTGTAAATATGGGGATATTGGAAATGACAGAGCTATCTGGTGAAAAACACTTCCGCTTTACTTGTTCAAGACACCACCATCACCACCATTTTATCTGTCTAGATTGTGGAAAAACAAAAGAAATTGATACATGTCCAATGGATGGATTAAGTGAAAATTTAAAAGGATACGATATATCCGGGCATAAATTCGAGATTTACGGCCGCTGTCCGGAATGCCATTAAAAAACAGCTTGTGCGCGTCCCGCACAAGCTGTTTAAATGTTAGTTGAATGTGACAGATGCTTCACGTTTTTTCTTTTCCTGCTTTAACCAGTTTTCTACCCAGATATTAGCTTCTCTCCAATTCTTAACGCGAATGACACCTTTAGGAATTGGCTCCTGATTATATGGTGTATCAAATAATATAACAGGTATCTGGCACTCCTCATGAATCATTACGGCGTTATCATGTTTATCCTCAAAAAAGATATCCACCTTATGTTTTTTTACAGTTTCCACTTTATCGTGTGAGCCGATTAATTCCATTTGATGAAAGGTCAATCCGTGCTGAAAGAACCACTCTTCCGTGACAGCAAGTAAGTGGGGACCGCGTGCACTGATAAAAAACAACTCATGGTCTTGTTTCCATTTTTTAAGTACGTTCACAGCCCCTTGCGCAGGGTGTGATTCTTTGTATATTATCGGTTCATTTTCAGTAAACCATTTTGCAAACACTTCTTCAGAAACATTCACAAATGGAGTTAATTCATACTGGTTTACATCCTCATATAAAATATTCATACGAAATGCTTTATTAATAAACGGTATTATGGATTTTGGGCATGTAACGGTACCATCAATATCTATTCCAAATCTTTTTCTCATTTTGTCTTCACCTTCATCATGCTTTAGGGTATCTCATTATATTTTACCAAAGTAGTGTGAACAATGAAGTACTTATTTTTTTAGGAAAAGGGGCGGAGCGTCGCAAAAGCTAATTAGTATATTCAAGCTGAGAGGAAAATGTACATTTTAGATAATGAATGAAGTGAAGCTTAGCTCTGCTCACACCGCCTTTATTAGGTTAGGTTGGTTCTTGCTATATATTTCCAGGAAAAAAGTTACCGTGAAACACCATACGGGTCTTGTAAGAAAAAATTTTCGGTAATTGAAATAAAAAACTATTTAAGACAAACATTAACATAATTAAAAAAGTAGCGAGACGCAAACAATAATTAATGCTCCTATAGCTGAAAGTGAGGGATTAGGATGGTAGATGAAAGAGACACGAAAGTGCAAGAAGCTCTTCGAAGTTCAATAATTGGTGAGGATATCCCCAATTCTCCTGCAGAATTCAGGGAGGAAATGGCGTCGGAAGTCGCTGAACCTGTTAAGACATCCTACTCATTGAAAAAAGAAGAGTCTGTTCCTGAAATTGGTGCATCTGTTCCGATAAGAACTACTGAATATAGGGAAGAAACAGCTGCAGAAATAGCTGCACCTATTACTGATACACGAAGTGGAGAACAGGATGAATTCCGGGAACTAACAGCAGGTGGAACCGGTATGGGTACCCTTGCATTAGCGCTATCGATTATATCACTGTTTGTTTTGCCTATTCTTTTTGGTGCCGCAGGTATTGTGTTAGGATTCGTTGCAAGAAATAGAGGTGCCACAGGCCTTGGTGCTTGGGCAATTGGTATTGGTGTAGTATCAATTGTTATTGGTATCTTCATTCTTCCGTTCTTTTAACATATCTTGCATAGGAGCAAAGAAAACTCGCCGACTGGCTTGCCGTTAGGTGAAGACAGAGGCGTAGTTGTCCTTATGCCTGATAGGAAAGTATATTTTCCTATCGGTCAAAAAAGAAACCCGGTGAAGATACCGGGTTTCTTGATGATTATTTTGTTAAATTTTTTTCTTCTTCCGCTTTTTTTCGGAAGTACTCCTCAGCAACTTGATCAATTTCCTTTTTCAATTCCTCAACCATATCTGCTTCAGGAACTTTCCGGACAATTTCCCCTTTTCTAAATAATAGACCTTCACCGCGTGCACCGGCAATTCCGATATCTGCTTCACGAGCTTCGCCAGGGCCATTGACGGCGCAGCCTAACACGGAAACCTTAATCGGTGCCTTTATTTTTGAAATATATTCCTCGACTTCATTTGCAATACTAATAAGATCAATTTCAATTCTTCCGCAGGTTGGGCAGGAAATTAGTGTTGCTGCATTAGAAGAAAGACCAAATACTTTTAAGAGTTCACGAGCAACTTTTACTTCTTCAACAGGATCTGCACTTAGGGATATACGAAGTGTGTTTCCGATCCCCATACTAATAATGGCGCCTAATCCTGCGGCACTTTTTACTGTTCCTGAGAAAAGCGTTCCTGATTCCGTAATGCCCAGATGCAATGGATAATCGAAAGCACGGGCAGCTTTTTCATATGCTTCGATGGCAAGATTAACATCAGATGCCTTCATAGAGACAATAATGTCTTGAAAATCTAAATCCTCTAGAATTTTGATGTGATGGAGGGCACTTTCTACCATTCCATCTGCAGTTGGATAACCATATTTATCAAGAATTTTCTTTTCAAGGGATCCTGCATTAACGCCAATCCGAATTGGAATACCGCGTTCTTTAGCGGCTTTTACAACGGCTTCGACCTTTTCGCGTTTCCCAATGTTTCCTGGATTGATCCTGATCTTATCTGCTCCGCCTTCAATGGCTTTTAATGCTAATTTATAATCAAAGTGAATATCGACTACAAGTGGAATGTTGATTCTCTTTTTGATTTCAGGGATGGCATTAGCGGCTCGCTCGTCTGGACAGGCTACACGTACGATTTGGCACCCTGCTTCCTCAAGACGTTTAATTTCAGCAACTGTTGCCTCAACATCGTGTGTTTTTGTTGTTGTCATGCTTTGAATAACAATTTCATTGCCCCCGCCAATTGTTAAATTCCCCACTTTAATTGGACGGGTTTTTGTGCGATGTATAATTTCACTCACGTGTAATTCGCTCTCCTTCAAAATGGATTCGAATAATTGGTTCTTTAAAACAATCCGCCTTAATTGTATCAGTCTCGTGCTAATTTTGACAAGAATAAGCTCTATCCTGTTTATTTTGAGTAATCAGGGAAATGATATGTAGTCCCAATTTGGATTTTTTCAGGAGTTTGTCCTGGATTTAGTTTTCGAAAGTCTTCGATCAAATCAGTTATTGATACAGGCAGTGGTTTTTTTAGCTTGTGCTCAACAATTGACATTACGGTTTCACCAGGTTGTACTTCTGCCTCAAAAGTATGAATTTCCGTTTTAGGTTTCTTTGTAACTGTCTCGACTTTTGCACCAACCTGCTTGATATTGGAGGCAGGAAGGGTGCCGATGGTAAGATCGAAATAAATGACATAAATGACTAAAATAGCAAAAAGAAAACCAAATAACTTTTTCATCGGACAAGCCTCCATAATGGAATGTTTGTACATTCTTATGCTTGTCCAATCATAAAAAGAACCGTATAAAAAAACACGCCCAAATATTTGGGCGCAATTCTAGTTCGCTTTTTTCGGTTTTGGCATTTCGTTAATAGCTAATAATAAGACAATAATCGCCACACCCCAATTAATGGCAAAGCTGTATGGTACTGATGTTTTAATAGCTGCCATAATGGTGAAAAATAGGGTAGGCAAGGTTTCGCTGTATGCAGCTATTCTCCATAATTGACGGTAATTCAGATTTTTGCCTAAAAGATTTGTTAAAGCCAGACCGAACATGGCTAATATGGATACTTCAATAAAGCTTGCAGCACTTGAAAACAAATAAATAAACACTGACATCACAGGGATGATAATACTCTTCATTCCACCAATTGTGTCAATAAAATCTAGCATCGAGCTCTTTGTAATGTTTAAGCCTTGTAGCATTGAATATGGATAGGTATCAATCCTTCCGCCTGATGAAAGGACAAACTCATCCTTCAGCATAGCAAATGCATTCCCTTCATTCTCTACATCCGAATCAGAAATGGCTCCAGTTGGATCAATAATAATAGTAAAATTATCTTTATTAATTGTAACGGGTACCTCTGTTTTAGCTGACAACAGACCATTCTTTATCGAAAATTCAGGTGCTTCATCCTTGATAATGGATTTTGCAGAATCTATGCCAGTAGAAAGATCGGTACTTAAAAAAATGATAAACGGAAGAATAGAAATGAAAGTTAGGAAAAAAACATATAAAATAGTTTTCCCAATTCCTTGAAAACGAAATAAGGCAATATCTTTTGGAGAGTAGATGCTTTTATAAAATTGTTTGAAAATATTCATACTGGACCACCTTTATAAAGATTCAATTTCTATTGTAGCTTGTGTTTTCGTTATATACAAGGATGACAAATGTTTTCAAAAATAGTAAAAAGCCACCTGAAATGGTGGCTTCAATTTTAATTAAGACCGCAAATTTCAAATGAGCAGTTTTGGCAATCTACTTCTTCTTTCAAAAAGCTTAAATTTTTTACAGTGAACTTTTGGTTTTCATATAAAATAATATCCTTTTCACGCAGATCCTTTAAAGCACGTTGAATGACCTCTCTAGTTCCATAGGTTAAATTAGCTAATTCCTGATGTGTTAAAGGCAGATCAATTAGAATGCCATCCTCTGTTTTCACCCCATAGGAATTACATAGGCGTATGAGGATGGAGTATAGGCCGCCTTTTTTCCCATTCATAATTAAGTCCTGGCATTTCATTTGTGCTTTTAAATACCCAGTGCTTAACCACGTAACAAGTTCATTCATGGCTTCGGGGTCTGTTAAAATAAATTCTTCAAATTGCTCCTTTTTAATTAGCAGCAATTCACAGTCTGTTAATGTTTTAGCATAAAATTGATAATGAGGATTTGCTTTAAAAAGCTGGTATTCGACAATTACTTCTTGGTCGTCTAAGATTTTTAATATAAAATCCTTCCCTCTTAAGTGAACTCTCCCTAGGGCAATCTTGCCTTTAAGCAATAAGTAAACAAATTCGACAGAATCCTTTTCTTGAAAAAGAACAGAACCGGATTTAAACTTTTGGATTGGCTCACTTTTTTGGAAAAATTGGAGCATTAAGCTATATAATGAAATGCTGCTTTTTGGCATATCTTTTCACTCCTTTATACCTCTACAGTTTTGATTTAAATGTATTATTAACATCATGTCAATATGAAATTTACATGATTTGGAAGTTGGTTGAAGAGGTTATGACAAAAATCGTTGACAGCATGCTGTTTTAGTGAAACATGACAATTTTTCGAATTAATTCATTCATACAAGTTTGTTATGTAATTTCTATTGAAAACGGGAATAAAAAGCTATTCAATGGGCATTGTATCTATGTTAGAATCTAAGCATTTTATTTGAAACCATGAACCAACTTTGGTATGTTAAGAACAAAGCTTTAGAAATATTCTTATAAATCATCTTGATTTTAAGTATTCCTAAAGCCCCAAAAATACATTTGTACATAGGAGGAGTTTATTATGGCATTTGAATTACCAAAATTACCTTATGCAGAAGATGCTCTTGAACCACACTTTGATAAAGAAACAATGAATATTCATCACACAAGACATCACAACACATATGTTACAAACTTAAACAACGCATTAGCAGGTAATGAAGAATTACTTTCTAAATCAGTGGAAGAAGTAATTTCTAATTTGGATGCAGTTCCAGAGGCTGCTCGTACTGCAGTACGTAACAATGGCGGCGGACATGCTAACCACTCTTTATTTTGGCAAATTCTTTCTCCAAATGGCGGGGGCGCACCTGCTGGTGAATTAGCTGACGCGATCAACAGCAAATTTGGCAGCTTCGAAGGTTTTAAAGAAGAGTTCACTAAAGCTGCAACTACTCGTTTCGGATCTGGCTGGGCATGGTTGTCTGTAAACAATGGTGAATTAGAATTATCCAGCACTGCAAACCAAGATTCTCCATTAATGGAAGGGAAAACTCCAATCCTTGGTCTTGATGTTTGGGAGCATGCATACTACCTAAAATATCAAAACAAACGCCCAGATTACATCGGTGCATTCTGGAATGTAGTAAACTGGGATGAAGTTACAAAACGTTACAATGAAGCAAAATAATTGAATGGGAAAAAAGGCAGCTTACAGCTGTCTTTTTCACTTGCTTTAAATTTGAATAAGAACCACGCCCATGATAAAGACTACCCTTAAGACAAAGGGGAGTTTTTTTTATGGGAAAAAAATTAAAGATTTTAGGTGAAGTAGAATTAACAAAAGACTTGTTGCTCTTGCTGGTTATTGGCGGCTTATATTCATTAAGCGTTTCCTTATCTAATACATTTGTAAATATTTATCTTTGGAAACAAACAGGAAAGTTTTCGGATATTGCCCTTTATAACCTTTCGATTGTTGTTTTACAGCCCTTAACGTTCATTTTAGCAGGGCGGTGGGCAAAGAAAATCGACAGGGTGATTGTACTTCGAATTGGTGTCATCTTTTTAGCGATTTTCTACTTATCAGTATTAATTTCAGGTACAAAGGCTTCCACCTATTTACTATTATTGGGGAGCCTGCTTGGAATAGGTTATGGTTTTTATTGGCTAGCCTATAATGTACTAACCTTTGAAATCACTGAACCTGAGACAAGAGATTTTTTTAATGGATTTTTGGGGATTTTAACCTCGGCTGCTGGAATGATTGGACCGATAGCTGCTGGCATCATCATCACTCGATTTGAAAAATTCACCGGCTACACGTTTGTTTTTGGTTTGTCATTAGCTTTATTCGCGCTAGCTGTATTCATGAGTTTTTCATTAAAACCAAGACCTGCATCTGGAAACTATTGCTTTAAACGAATATTAGAGGAAAGAAAACTAAATGAAAATTGGCGTCTCATAACAAATGCCCACTTTTTCCAGGGACTTAGAGAAGGGACGTTCTTATTTATTATCTCTGTCTTTGTGTATATATCAACGGGTAGTGAAATGGCTCTTGGAACATTTGGACTCATTAATTCGGGAATATCCTTTATTGCTTATTACTTTGCTTCACGGATGATTAAAAAAAGCTTTCGAAAAAAAGCCATCCTTATTGGCGGAATCATACTTTATGCTGCTGTCCTGTTGGTTGTATGGGATGTCAATTATGTTAAATTGTTAATTTATGCAGGGATGATTGCAATAGGCTATCCACTTTTACTCGTCCCATATATGTCAACTACATATGATGTTATTGGAAGCGGATGGAAAGCGGCAGAAATGAGAATTGAGTATATAGTGGTCCGTGAAATATTTTTAAATATCGGGCGCATCGTATCCATCCTTGCCTTCCTCGCTGCGGTAACCTGGTTTAATGAGGCGCAAAGTATTCCAATCTTACTATTGTTTTTAGGTGCTGGTCATTCCTTAATTTATTTTTTTATAAAACGGGTACAAATACCAGAAGTGAAAATGCGATGAGTTTGCTAGTTACTCATCGCATTTTTAAAATTGGTAAGGGTTATTCATAGATAAATGGGACATTATCTTATAAAATAAAGAAAGTTATTTTATGTTTTGAAAAAAGGAAGTGTATTTTGAACTTGAAAAATAAAAAGAAAAAGAAGAAGACACATGTCACGTTTCGTTTGAACATGGTATTCTTTGTTGTATTTGTGCTTTTTTCCATTCTGATTCTTCGCCTTGGCGAATTACAAATTGTTTTTGGTGATGATTTTAAACGTGAAATTGAACGGACGGAGGATATTACCGTAAATAACCCCGTGCCAAGGGGAAAAATGTATGACCGTAATGGAAAAACCATTGTGGATAATACCCCGTTAAATGCAATTACTTACACTAAAGACCAAAATACCAATCAAAAGGAAATGCTCGAAACAGCAGAAATTTTAGCAAAACTAATATACAAAGATACCTCAAAAGTTCCTGTTCGAGATAAAAAGGATTTTTGGATCATTAAACACCCTAAAGAAGCTAAAGAAAAAATCACTAAAAAAGAATGGGATCTTTATGAGCAAAAAAAATTAGATGATGAGCAGATTTATAAACTGCAGCTTGACCGAGTTACAGATGAAGAAGTTGCAAGTATTCAAGGCGAAGAACTTGAAACGCTTGCTATCTATAGGGAATTTAATAGCGGCTATGCATTAACACCACAAATAGTCAAAAATAAAGATGTAACTCCGGAAGAATTTGCAGTGGTCAGTGAAAATTTAGAGAATCTCCCAGGAGTTGATACCACTACGGACTGGGAACGAATGTATGTATTTGGGGATACCTTAAAATCTATTTTAGGTGATGTAACTACATCTGAGGCTGGTATACCTAAGGAACAGCTCGATGAATATCTTGCACGCGGTTACAGCCGAAATGACCGCGTTGGAAAAAGTTATCTCGAGCTTCAATACGAAGATGTCCTCCATGGTCAAAAAGCAAAAGTAAAAAATGTAACGGATAAGTCAGGAAAAATCCTATCTACTGAAGTCGTTTCGGAGGGAAAGCGTGGAAAAGACCTTGTCTTAACAATCGACATGGACCTGCAGCAGCAAGTAGAAAAAATTATTGAAGAGGAATTGTGGAGTGCTAAGCAAAAGCCAGGTACGGGCCTCTTGGATCGTGCTTTTGTGGTATTAATGGACCCACATACTGGTGAAGTAATATCACTTGCTGGAAAGCAAATTGGTAAGGATAAGGACGGCAAAACGGTGATGAAGGATTTTGCTGGTGGAAATATTACCACCTCCTATGCCGTTGGTTCAGCTGTCAAAGGAGCGACCATTTTAACTGGTTATAAAACCGGCGCTATTAGTCCAGGGGAATACTTAGTTGATGAGCCATTACTAATCAAAGGAACAAAACCTAAAAAATCCTGGAAGACATTTGGAAACATTAATGATCTTAGAGCATTACAAGTATCATCCAATGTTTATATGTGGAAAACTGTTATTGCTATGGGAAATGGCAAATATGTTCCAAACGGACCGCTAGTTTTAGACACTGAAAAGACATTTAATACCATGCGGCAATCATTTAGTCAATTTGGTCTGGGTACCCGGACTGGGATTGACCTGCCAAATGAAATGAGTGGCTTTCCAGGATCAGAGAATAAGCCCGGGTTACTTCTTGACCTTGCGATTGGCCAGTATGATACGTATACACCAATACAACTCGCACAGTATGTGTCCACGATTGCGAACGGTGGTAATCGTGTACAGCCGCATCTTGTCAAGGAAATTCGCGAACCGATCATGGAAAATAATGAATTAGGTCCGATAGTTGAAGAAATCCAACCGAAAGTGCTAAATCATTTAGATATGAAAGATGAATGGATCAAGCGTGTTCAAGAGGGCTTCCGAATGGTTATGCAGGTTGGTGACGGTACTGGGGTTAGTACATTTAAAGGTGCTTCATATAGCCCAGCTGGTAAAACAGGAACAGCACAAGCGTTTTATGACGGTCCTGTTAAATCGCAAAAGAACGCAGATGTTATGAACCTAAGTCTTGTCAGCTTTGCGCCGTATGAAAATCCGGAAGTGGCAATGGCCGTACTTGTACCATGGGCATATCAAGGAAATACCGGACCAAGTATTAATATGACAATTGGCAAGAGAGTATTGGATGCCTATTTTGACTTGAAGAAGTCACGTCCGGTAAACGATGGAACTGCAACAAGCATCCAACAAGCAGATAATATTGACACAACTCAAAACAGCCAGCAATCTGGGCAATAATATTTTTAAAAACCCGTCTCGTTTGAGACGGGTTTTTTTACATACAGTACATTCTTTATGAGCAACATATTATAGAGGATTTGTGAATTAATGTTAGAAAAGCTTGTCAATAAAAGTAATTTATCGAATTTACAAAAGAACAATAATATATTTACAAAACCTTTACAAATCATTAAAACGCAGTTTACAGTCATGCCTTATTCTTAAACATGTAAGGCAGACAAACATCATCACCAACAAAAACCTTAGGGGGAATAAAGGAAATGAAAAGTTTGAAAAAATTTAGCCTACTTACACTATTTGCAGCGTTAATGGTATTCACTGCTGCTTGTGGAGGCGGAGCTTCTACAGATAAGACGGAAGGAACAGACAAAACATCAAAAACTGAAGAAAAGAAAGAACTTTCTGGCTCATTAAGCGTTTCTGGTTCATCCGCAATGCAGCCATTAGTCGCAGCTGCAGCTGAAGAATTTATGAATGAAAATCCAAACGTTGATATACAAGTAAATGCTGGCGGATCTGGTACAGGCTTATCACAAGTTGCTGAAGGATCTGTTCAAATTGGTAACTCGGATGTATTTGCTGAAGAAAAAGAAGGTATCCCAGCTGATCAGTTAGTTGACCATAAAGTAGCGGTTGTAGGAATGACTGCTGCTGTTAACCCTAAAGTTGGTATTAAAGATATTAAAAAAGAAGATTTAATTAAAGTATTCACAGGAAAAATTACTAACTGGAAAGAACTTGGCGGAAAAGACCAAAAGATCGTTCTTGTAAACCGTCCTGATTCTTCAGGAACACGAGCTATTTTCAATAAATTTGCTCTAGACGGTGCAACACCAGCTGAAGGAATTACTGAAGATTCTTCTAACACAGTTAAGAAAATTATCAACGAAACAGAAGGTGCAATTGGTTACCTTGCCTTCTCATACTTCACTGATGATTCTGTAACACCACTTTCAATTGATGGTATCGAACCAACTGCAGAAAATGTACAATCCGGTAAATTCCCGGTTTGGGCGTACCAACATTCTTATACTAAAGGTGAAGCTGACGGTTTAGCAAAAGCTTTCCTAGACTATTTAATGTCAGATGATATCCAAAATACTTTATTAAAAGAACAAGGATATCTTCCTGTTACAAAAATGAAAGTAGAACGTGATGCAAAAGGAAATCAAAAGAATTTATAAAATGATTTAAATGAATAAACCGGGGTAAATGCGTTAGGCATTTACCCCGTTATGACGTATTTTTAGGAGTGTTTGGTGAATTATGGAAAAGATAATTCCGGCAAAGGAAAGATTGTTAAAATCCGAAAAAAAATGGAAGGACGGGGAATTACGAGGAAAGATTCTTGTAACGATATGTGCCGTGATCATGATATCCGCAACCATATCCATTACCATATTTCTAGGCACAAAGGGTTTACAATCATTTATTAAAAATGGTGTCAGTCTTATTGAGTTCTTAACCAGTACACAATGGAATCCTACAAATAAGGCCAATCCGGAATATGGTGCTTTCCCATTTATTTTCGGCTCATTTGCTGTAACATTTCTTTCAGCAATTGTTGCAGCTCCATTAGGTATTGGCGGCGCGATATTCATGACAGAGATTGCACCTTCCTGGGGAAGAAAAATATTACAACCAGTCATTGAGCTATTAGTTGGAATTCCTTCTGTTGTTTATGGATTCATCGGGCTTACAGTATTAGTGCCATTTATAAGGGAACATGTTGGTGGACTTGGTTTTAGTTTACTTTCAGGTGTCATTGTCCTATCTATTATGATATTACCAACTATCACCACTATAGCAACTGATGCGATGAGCTCTTTACCAAAGAATTTAAGGGAAGGTTCTTACGCTCTTGGTGCAACACGCTGGCAAACCATTCGAAAGGTGCTTATCCCTGCAGCACTTCCTTCGTTACTTACGGCGGTCGTTCTCGGTATGGCACGTGCATTTGGAGAGGCTTTAGCCGTACAGATGGTAATCGGAAACGTGAGGGATTTACCTTCAAATCTTTTAGATGCTTCGGCAACTTTAACGACAATTATCACGTTAAACATGGGTCATACCACATATGGAAGTGTAGAAAATAATACACTCTGGTCCATGGGCTTAATTTTATTAGTGATGTCTTTTGTGTTTATTCTCCTGATTCGTTATCTCTCATCAAGGAGGAAGATGTAATGAAAAGCAAAACAGCTGACAGAATAGCCACTGGTGTGTTTATTGCCATTGCTATAATAATTATTTCTATTCTTGTTGGATTATTCTCGTTTATCTTAGTGAATGGACTTAAACATGTGTCTTTTGATTTCTTAACCACTCCTTCTAGTAACGTAAGAGCTGGCGGGGGGATTCGAGATCAACTATTTAATTCTTTCTATGTTCTTTTTATTACAATGTTGATTGCTATTCCACTTGGTTTAGGCGGCGCCATTTATATGGCCGAATATGCTAAGCCTGGTAAGATCACCGATATTATTCGTTCCTGTATTGAGGTTCTTGCCTCTCTACCATCGATTGTTATTGGTATGTTCGGATTATTGATGTTCGTTAACTTAACAGGGTGGGGGTACAGCATTTTAGGTGGTGCCTTAGCGCTAACTATTATAAACCTACCTTCTATTGTACGGGTAGGTGAAGACGCAATTCGTTCAGTGCCTCGTGATTTAAAGGAGGCAAGTCTTGCCTTAGGAATTACCAAGTGGCATACAATTAAAACCGTTATTTTACCAACGGCATTCCCATCAATCTTAACAGGTGTAATCCTGGCAGCGGGAAGGGTATTCGGTGAAGCTGCTGCACTATTATTTACAGCTGGTCTTTCAACACCGAGACTCGATTATACAAATTGGAACCCATTTTCTGATCAATCGCCACTGAATATTTTTCGCCCTGCCGAAACGCTTGCAGTACACATTTGGTCAGTTAATACACAGGGGCTAATTCCTGATGTTGAGGAAATATCGAGTGGTTCGGCAGCCGTGTTAGTAATATCGGTTTTACTATTTAACTTATTAGCTAGATGGATTGGCAGCTTGATTCATAAAAAAATTACTGCAACTAAATAAAGGGCAGGTGAGAACGGATGGTCACTACTTTAATGGAAAAAGATACGACAGAACAAACTATACAATCAACCGTCCAGTTGCAAATGGAAAATATATTAAAAGTAAATAATTTAGAAATATTCTATGGGGAAAAACGAGCAGTTAATGGAATTTCTATGGATATAGGAAAGAATTCAGTAACAGCTCTGATTGGACCTTCGGGCTGTGGAAAGTCTACGTTTTTAAGAAGTATTAACCGGATGAATGACCTGATTCCCGGTGCAAGGGCACAAGGAGAAATCATTTATGAGGACCTTAATATCTTGTCTGAACAAATAAATGTGGTGGCATTACGAAAAGAAATTGGCATGGTATTTCAAAAGCCAAATCCTTTTCCGAAATCAATATATGAAAATATTACCCATGCACTAAAATTTGCAGGTATTAAAAATAAAAGTAAACTTGATCAAATGGTAGAAGAGAGCCTGCAAAAAGCAGCATTGTGGGATGAAGTAAAAGACAGGATTCATAAATCCGCACTCTCACTATCAGGAGGACAGCAGCAGCGTCTTTGCATTGCTAGAACGATTGCGATGAAACCTACTGTGATGCTCCTTGATGAACCATCTTCAGCATTGGACCCTATTTCCAATGCAAAGGTTGAAGAGCTGATTGTTGAATTGAAAAAGGATTATTCAATCATAATCGTAACTCATAATATGCAACAGGCTTCCCGTATATCTGATAAAACAGCCTTCTTTTTAAGCGGTGATTTAATTGAATACGATGCGACTGAAAAAATCTTCACCAATCCTTCCGTCAAGAAGACGGAAGAATATATCTCTGGAAGGTTTGGATAAGGGGGGAATAGTATGACAGCTTTAACATTGACCAGACAAGTATTTGATATAAATAAGTTAAATTTATGGTATGGGGACCATCATGCATTAAAGGACGTCAACTTTCCAATTAACAGTAAAGAGGTTACGGCGATTATTGGACCGTCAGGGTGCGGAAAATCCACTTTTATTAAAACGCTAAATTTGATGATCAATATGGTTCCAAATATTAAAATGACCGGAGAAATTAGCTTTAACGGAAAAAATATATTAGACGAGAAAATCGATCTTGTCGAACTTCGCAAACATGTTGGCATGGTTTTTCAGAAGGGAAATCCTTTTCCACAATCTATTTATGATAATGTCGCTTATGGCCCGAGAGTTCATGGAATCAAAAAAAAGAAGCATCTTGATGAGATTGTGATCAAATCACTAATGGACGTGGCTTTATGGGAGGAAGTAAAGGATCGTTTGACTGCCCCTGCACTTGGATTATCTGGAGGACAACAGCAAAGGTTATGTATCGCTAGAGCTTTAGCGACAAAACCGGATGTTTTATTAATGGATGAACCGACTTCTGCGTTGGACCCTATTTCAACCTTAAAAATAGAAGAATTGATTTTAGAATTAAAAGATAAATATACAATTGTTATTGTAACCCATAACATGCAGCAAGCATCACGCGTGTCTGATAAGACTGCCTTCTTTTTAATGGGTGAATTAATCGAACTAGATTCAACATCTACTATATTTTCAAATCCAAAAGATTCACGTACTGAAGGTTATATTACTGGAAGATTCGGATGAAGAGGTGGCATAAATGAGTACAAGAGCAAATTTTGATAATAATTTAAAAGAGTTAAAAGAAATGCTTTTAAATATGGCCCATAAATCGGAATTAGCAATCAAAGAAGCGATGTTGGCTCTGTTAAATCAAGACATGTACAAGGCGAAGAAGGTAATTAACGGAGATAATGAAATCGATGATTTAGATTATGAAATTAACAATAAGGCATTATTATTAATTGCAAGGGAATCACCTGTAGCAACCGATCTAAGAAAAATTAGTGTAGCATTAAAAGTTTCATCTGAAGTGGAACGGTTGGCAGATATCGCAGTAAATATTGCAAAATCAGCATTGCATATCGGTAATGAAGAGCATTTTAAAGAAATCATTGATATACCAAAAATGATGGAGAAGGCCTTAGAAATGGTCTCGGAGTCTATAACTGCCTATTATTCTGAAGATATTGAGATAGCTAAGAAATGCGCGGCAAAAGATGATGAAGTGGACAAAATGTTTGGAGACTTAGTACACGAGCTATTGAGCTGTATCCCACATAATCCGAATGCAACAAACCAGATTATCCAATTAGCATTTGTTTGTAGGTATATTGAAAGGATCGCGGATCATTCAACGAATATTGCTGAAAATGTTATTTATCTGGCAACTGGAAAACGCATGAATTTGAATGCTTAAAGAGTTGAAAATAGTTTGTAAAAGATGAGGCTAATCATTAGCTTCATCTTTTTTATTTCATGATAAAAAGTGTCGAAAAAGTTGGATACTCCAAAAATGAGGCTTGTTGACTTTTGTAGAAAGATGCCTTTGTCCTAAAATACTAAAAAATTTCCAGTCGTTGAACATGTATGCTGAAGGGACTAGCAAGATACGACAAATTGTGTATATTGTATGCATCCAATTCTGATGATACGATAAAATTAATTATTTTTGGATTATTTGAATTTATCACGCATATATTGTTTGTTTACAGAATGGAGGAAAGAAATGATAAATGAAATTATTAAATTAAGAGGGGATGGATTATCATTTAGCAAGATCGCCTTAGAGCTCAATACAACTGTTGCTAAAGTTCAATATCGTTGGAATAAATGGATGGATCTTACTGAAAGTGAACTAATGATAAAGAGTAATAACCAAACTTCCAAGGATTTAAATTCCTCGGAAAATGTTACTTTTTCGGATGTAATACCATTAAAGGGTGAGTTGAAGGCAAAGCTTGTTACCCCTCGAAAAATGATCCTTTTCTGGGATGTTTCCGAATTACCTAAGAAGATTATTGAGCTCTTTTTTAATCGAAAGTTTGAAGAGCTTGTACATGTAGGAAGAATATATGATGTAACAGATATATTCTTTAATGGGAAAAATGCTCATCACTATCATGGAATATCTGTTCCTTACGACAGTGGACATTGGTTTATTAAAGGATTGGCGGAAAATCGCTGCTATGTTGCTGAATTAGGTGTTTACTTTTCAGACACAGAATTTTTTCCACTTTATCGTTCTAATTGCATCCGTACACCGTCACTAGGAATTCCAAACGGTAATGTATACAAAGAGGATTTGTTACAATTTCAGCGATACGAAGACCAGCCCCCCAAATGGATGAAGCATGTAAGTACTTACAGCTATTACCTGAATTCAAACAGCTTGGAGGAAAACAATGAATAATATTTTTTCCGAGGAAGTTGACTCAGATTGTAATAAGCTAATAAATTGGCCATTAAACATATTAATGCTTTGCTGGGAATTTCCACCTAATATTGTTGGCGGACTCTCAAGACATGTATTCGGATTATCCACTCATTTGGCAGCGATGGGTCATGAAGTCCATGTGTTAACTTCGGGAAACAACGGGCTTCAATCATTTGAAAGAATGAATGGAGTGAATGTACATCGTGTGAAACCACTAAATGACCGAGATGATCATTTCCTTTCATGGATTGCCGGCCTAAATTTAGCAATGGCATTCAAGGCTGAACAACTAACTGAAGAGATTAAATTTGATTTTCTCCATACACACGATTGGTTGGTTGGTGCAGTTTCTATTGCATTAAAGGAGTCGCTCAGTGTCCCATTATTAACGACTATTCATGCCACAGAGCATGGAAGGAATAATGGTATTCATACAGATATGCAGCAGTTTATCCATGATAAGGAACAACAGTTAATCCTAGAGTCTGATCAGATTATTGTTTGTAGTGAATACATGAGGGAGAGTCTAATATCCATTTTTAATGCCCAAGATGAAAAGATAACCGTCATTCCAAATGGTATTGAACCTTTGAAAATAGAACGAACTATTGAAGATATTTTTCCTGACCTGAAACAAAGAAAATACATTTTTTCTATTGGTAGAATTGTAAAAGAGAAAGGGTTTGAAACAATTCTAGAGGCAGCAGCATTTGCCAAAGAGAAGGAACTAGAGTGTTTTTTTGTTGTTGCAGGGAAAGGTCCTATGCTCGAAACCTATCAGAAACAAATTACTGCGAGAAATCTAGACAAATACGTTGCTTTTGTTGGTTATATTACCGATGAACAAAGAAATGCGTTTATACAAGGAAGTGAGATGGCAGTCATACCAAGCCTATATGAACCATTTGGCATTGTTGCACTTGAAACAATGATCCTTGGGAAACCCACGATTGTCTCCAATACGGGTGGTATGAAAGGGATTGTGACGCACTGTCATACGGGGTTGCTGATGGTACCTGGAGATGCCAAAAGCCTGCTGGAACAAATTGATTTCCTAATGAATAATCCAGAGAAAGGTGAAGAAATTGGTAGAAAGGGAAGGGAAATTGTTAAAAGCTTGTATGGATGGAAACGGATTGCTTCAGAAACAAACAGGGTAATGGAAGATATAGTATTAAACAAACGAGTAAATGAGAATGAGCAAAAGATAACAACAAATAATATGTAAAAAGGTGTACATGATGATGAACCTAACTAATCTACAAATAAATCAACAGACCCCTAAACCAATACTACCGTTAGATATACTCCAGTTTGTTCCTGGCATCTGGGTTAATGGCCAGTATTTTTGGCTGCAAAACTGTACGGAAAAGGTCATTTACGACGAAGAATTAATTATAAAAGTGAAGCAAGAACAACTTTACTCTAACATTCGTTTTTCAAGCGTTTATGTAAGTAATCACGGCAATCAGACGAAAGAGATAAAAGTTTTAGCTATGCACTATTTTTTATATGTGGGACAAGACCATCTTGTATTTGTTTCTCCAATAGATCGTCACATCTTTCATCACGCAAATCAAAAGGTTTTTCTCGTTAACGCACAATACAATAAAACAGATAAGATAGAATACACAGCCATTCCACAATGGAATGCCTACACCGATCAAATTTGGGGTTCAATTCAAAAGGGAAACTTAAAGTATCAGCCAATGGCAAAAGGGCCTGCTGCTAGTATTTTTGCCGTAAAGATGTCAATTTCACCGCACGAAACAAGTAAAATGAACACTTGGACTATTACTGGTTCAAGCAAAAACGAATTGATTTCAATGGAAAAAGCTCTAATAAAAAGTTTGGTAAGTATTTAACATTAATTACTGCCCAGTTCCAGCGTCTAGTGTACTTTGCCCTTTTCTCTACGATAACTCATAGTATTCCAGTCCATACGCCGCCTTTACAGGTGCGTACGCTTTTCTTTAAAAACACTAGCATTTCCTTTTGAAAAATGATATTATAGAAAAGTCGTATGCACGAACTAGCTTAATCGTTTGGAGGGAAATTGACATGCGTGTAAATATTACGTTAGCTTGCACTGAGTGTGGAGATCGTAACTATATTTCAACAAAAAATAAACGTAACAACCCAGATCGTCTTGAGCTTAAGAAATATTGCCCAAGAGATAAGAAATCAACAACACATCGTGAAACAAAATAAGCAGTGGGGCTTCCTGCTGCTTTTTTTGTTGGCCGATAGGAAAGTATAACTTTCCTATCAGGCATAAGTGCAACTACTCCTCTGTCTTCGCCTAACGTCTCGTCAGTCGGCGAGTTTTCTTTATAAGATAAGAAAGTATAAATTTCGACTTTGAGAAATGGCCAGCTCCAGCGCCCAGCAGCTAGTAGACTTCACTCTTCTCCCTACGATAAGTCAACATCGGATCGCTTGCGCTCTCCGTGTTTCCTTTATCTCAGTCGAAGCGCTCCAGTCTATACGCCGCTAAACGGGCGCTTGCGCTTTTCTTATTTAAAAGTTAGGAGGTTCCATTTATGAATGATAAAGATTTGGTCCGTAATCAGGTAAAGGATTCTCTCTCACAGCTTTCTAAACCCCTCTACGAAGATTTTTCCTGCAAAATTGCAGGAAGGCTTTTTGAAGATGAAGACTTTAAAAAAGCAAAAGTAATCGGGATTACAATTTCGAAACAACCAGAAGTTGATACATATCAAATTATCCGTAAAGCATGGGAACTGGGAAAACAAGTTGTAGTACCAAAATGTCATCCAAAAGAAAAAAGATTGACATTTAGAACTTTAATGGATTTTTCTCAGCTTGAATCTGTTTACTATGGTTTACTCGAACCAATTGAAGCATTAACCACCGAAGTATCAGCGGATCAGATTGATCTTTTAATTGTTCCAGGATTGGCTATTACATTGGATGGATATCGCTTAGGTTTTGGCGGTGGATATTATGACCGATACTTACCCAATTACTTCGGTAAAACCCTATCGCTCGCCTTTAAAGAACAAATTATCCCGCAATTCCCCGTGGAAGAGCACGATATTCCGGTTGCTAAAATTATTACAAACGATACGACCATTAACATAAAATGATAAATGAATTATTAATTTTTATTGGGATCTTCGTAACTGGAATTAGTGGTTACCTCCTTAAATCCTTGACTAAATCGGGTGCAACGGCAGCAATTTTGGTTGGACTGGCTGTTTATGCTGGTTTTGGTGTAAGAGGGCTTCTATTACTAGGTGTCTTCTTTGCCACTTCCAGCCTTTGGTCAAAATATAAAAGTTCTGCTAAAGTGAGCATCGAAGAAAAATTGGCTAGTGGCTCTACAAGAGATTGGCGCCAAGTGTTGGCCAACGGGGGAGGAGCCGGACTTTTTAGCATCATTTATTATCTTCAACATGATCTTATTTGGCTAATTGGGTTTATCGTTTGTCTCTCAAGTGCTAATTCAGATACATGGGCATCAGAAATCGGCAGCTTAAGCCGAAAGAATCCGATTTACATCCGTACATTTAAGCGAATTGAAAGAGGGACATCAGGAGCGATCAGTTTATTAGGAAGTGCTGCTGCACTTGCAGGATCGTTTCTTATTTCATTAATCAGTTATTTGATATTTGATATAGATATCTTTTTAACGTTACTTGTTTTTCTATTTGGTTTTATTGGTAATATCATCGATACCGTAATCGGTGCTTTTTACCAACAAGTGTATGTTTGTGAGCGTTGTGGCCTGGAGACTGAAAAAAAGAATCATTGTCATTTGCCAACAACTAGAATAAAAGGACTTCCTCTAGTGGATAATGATTTGGTGAATTTTCTTTCCGGATTTATTTCCGCAATGGTAGCAATTGTGATCGTTCTCGTTACAAATTAAACTAACTTTAATTGTTATAATATTGATATATTGGTTTTTATTTAATTGTTGAAGTAATAAACGATTAATTACACCTAAAAAACATATTACTGGAGGAATAGACTTGTTAAAACGTGTTAATAGAGTTGCACTTATTGGAACAGGATTTGTTGGTTCAAGTTATGCGTTTGCCCTTTTAAATCAAGGCATTACCGAAGAGTTAGTGTTAATTGACTTAAATAAAGAAAAGGCAGAAGGAGACGCGATGGATTTAAATCATGGACTTCCATTCGCTCCATCACGAACGAAAATCTGGTATGGAGATTATAAGGATTGCGGTGAGGCTGATTTGGTTGTAATCACAGCGGGCGCAAACCAAAAGCCTGGAGAGACACGGCTTGATCTTGTTGAAAAAAATACGAGGATTTTTAAAGGAATTGTCGAAGAAATTATGGCAAGTGGATTTGATGGAATTATCCTAGTTGCCACCAACCCAGTAGACATTTTAACTTATGCAGTTTGGAAGTTTTCCGGCCTCCCAAAAGAACGGGTAATTGGCTCCGGAACGATTTTAGATACCGCACGGTTCCGCTTTTTACTAGGAGATTATTTTGATGTTGATACTCGAAATGTTCACGCTTATATAATAGGTGAACATGGTGACACAGAGCTTCCTGTTTGGAGCCATGCCGATATTGCAGGTACATCCATTTCTGAGTGGACAAAAAATAAAGATGGATTTAATCAAGAAGATCTTAATCAGATTTTTTTAAATGTCCGTGATGCTGCCTACCATATAATTGAGCGGAAAGGTGCCACTTATTATGGAATTGCCATGGGCCTAGTTCGACTTACAAAGGCAATTTTACGAAATGAAAACTCTGTTCTTACTGTTTCTGCATATCTTGAAGGCGAATATGGACAAAACGATATTTACATTGGTGTACCAGCAGTTGTAAACCGAAAAGGAGTTAGAGAAGTAGTAGAACTAGATTTAAATGAAGAGGAAATGGCAAAATTCACGAATTCTGTACAAGTATTAAAGAAGACAATGGAGCCTGTGTTTAAAAATATCTAATTAGAATGGAATCCGCTCTTTTTTTCAATTACTTTGGATAAAATAGCTGCCGCCATCACAGAATAATAGCAGGAGGGATGTATGATGTCTCGAATGTTAACATCGATTTTTATGATTGGATCCATAGGTTATTTAGCATTCCGATACCGATATCGTATAATCAATGTGCTGTTTGGCACCAGCTGGCTGCGCCGGCTTGCTGTTGGATCCATTATGAGTATTCCTGGCGTGAAAAATAAAATGATGCAATCTGTATTTGGAAGACCATCTGAATGGTGAAAACCACAGATGGTTTTTTACTTTTTGGCCGAAGGGAGAGTATACCTTTCCTCAGGTATAAGTGTACTAAGGAAAGCTTCATGAGCATAACTTCGTAGTCGAAAAGCTGTGTTTATTGACGAACCACGCCACATGAACCGTCTTTAAGGACAGTCGAGTTTTCTTTGTCGAAATTATTAAATATCTTCATTTTAGGTGGTTTCAGTAATGTAAACCGCGCACTTCGTTTATAATGAAAGTAATGCGGTAAAAATGAGTACATAATAATAATCAAATTGTCATTATGGATGATTTCGGAATGGCACTTTATGATAGAAAGCGGGGGAGAAATGAATAATAGAGAGAGTTACATCTTTTGGAGACTGGCCTATTCTTTCATCTCTGATCATGGTTATCGAATTATTCAATTATTTGATAATCAAAAAGAATTATGGCTTGAAAAGTTAGAAAATAAGAAGACCCCCATTATTCGCATGCTGCTCCATGATTTAGATTGGAGTAATGCCATGCAGAGAGATATTGAGTTTACGGCTTCCAACGGGGAAAGAGTCCGTAAACAACTTGGCCGGCCTGAGGTAAACGTGTTGAATATTTACTTCAGTCAATTTCCTCCTGTTGATGAATATGAATATCGATTATCAAAACCATTTATTTATCCGGAAGGAAATAAAACGTCAGTTAGCTCAATTTTGTTAGCAAATGGAGAATATGATACAGGTTTTGGGCGAATTTCCGAAAGATTAGGGGAAGAGATTTACTTTTCCTTTGAGGAAGAATATTCTGAACAGGATGTTGAGTCCTTAAAAAAAGCAGCATTAGATTATGCTATTAAAAAAGAAAATACGGAAAGGGCCATTTTTTCTAATGGAAAACCCTTCTTTACTTATGTATTTATCATTATTCAGTTAGCTGTTTTTTTCTGGCTTGAACTACATGGCGGCAGTACCAATACTTCTACACTTATAAAATATGGGGCAATGGTAAGCCCATTAATTTACGAGGGTGATTGGTGGCGATTTATTACACCCATTTTCTTGCATATTGGATTTGTGCATTTGGCGATGAATTCCCTTGCATTGTATTTTCTTGGCACGACGGTCGAAAGATTATTTGGTAATGTTCGTTTTCTATTTATTTATATGTTTGCGGGCATCACGGGTTGTATTGCCAGTTTTATCTTTGGTTCTACTATCTCAGCTGGGGCAAGTGGTGCAATTTACGGCTGTTTCGGTGCGTTATTGTATTTTGGTGTAATCTTTCCAAAATTATTTTCCCGGACAATGGGCATAAATTTGATCGTTGTTCTTGGAATAAACCTTGTTTTTAGTTTTACAGCATCAGGAATCGATGTTTACGCTCATCTAGGCGGGTTAGCAGGTGGATTTCTGGCAGCTGGTGTTGTTCATTTTCCAAAAGCGAAAAAACTATTATGGCAAATGCTGTTTTTTATTGCCTCTGCTGCGATTATATTCGGAGCAATAACTTATGGATTTAGCTCATCAGCCCAATCGAATGATGAAAATGCTAACTTACTGATGGCGCAAGAATATATTAAACAAGATAATTATGATCATGCCTACAAGGTATTAAAAGAATCCGAAAACAAGGTAGATAACCTTTCTGAAAAAACATATTTTCTTTTATCATTCGTGGAAATCAAGAAGGTGATGCTTAACGATGCTAAGGACCATTTACAAAAGGCAATCCAGCTTGATCCTAAATTAGATGAAGCCTATTTTAATCTTGCTCTGATCAACCTGGAGCAAAATGATGTGGAAAGTGCTAAAGTAAATGCAGAGAAGGCGGCTAAACTAGAACCAAAGCAAAAGCAATATTCTGATTTGGTACGTGAAATTAATCAACATCTTCAATCTTCCGGCGGAGTAGGAGGGAATGAATAGCAGAAATGAAAACGATTTATGAGATTCAGCAATTTTTAAAGCAATTTGGAACGTTTATTTATGTTGGTGATCGTGTTGGAGACCTTGAACTGATGGAGTCAGAATTAAAAGAGTTATATCAGGCGCAGTTGATTGAAACGAGGGAATTTCAAACTGCACTTTTAATTTTAAGACATGAAATACAAATACAAAAAGAAAAAAGTAAACAAAGATAGGTGAGAATTTGTGGCAGAACAATGGATAACCGGTGTCGATCTTGGTGGCACAACTACTAAAATAGCTTTTATTGCGATGGGTGGAGAAATCGTTCATAAATGGGAAATTCCTACGGATAATTCCAATGAAGGACAGAATATTACCACAAATATTGCGTCTGCAATCGATGAAAAACTTGCCCAACTTGGTGAAACCAAAGACAAACTCGTAGGAATTGGAATGGGTGCACCGGGGCCAGTAGACTATGAAACTGGAATTATTTTAAACGTGGTAAATTTAGGCTGGAAGGATAACTATCCGCTTAAAGAAAGTCTTGAAGCGGCATCTTCCCTCCCGGCTGCGATTGAAAATGATGCAAACTGTGCGGCATTGGGCGAGATGTGGAAGGGCGCCGGTAACGGTGCAAAGGATCTTGTTTGTGTCACATTAGGCACTGGTGTTGGCGGTGGTGTTATTGCTAATGGAAATATTGTCCAAGGTATAAATGGTGCAGCAGGTGAAATAGGGCATATTACAGCGATTCCTTCTGGAGGTGCTCCTTGTAATTGTGGAAAGTCAGGATGCCTTGAAACGGTTGCTTCAGCCACTGGTATTGTTCGTTTAGCGATGTTAGAACTAAATAAAAATGATTCATCAGGTGAATTAAGCAAACTGTTTGTGGAAAATGGGAAAATCACCGCTAAAGATGTATTTGACTGTGCCAGAAATGGGGATCAGTTGGCAAAAAAAGTCTTGGAGGAAGTTTCTTTCCATTTAGGGTTCGTGTTAGCTAATATTGCCAACACATTAAATCCCGAAAAAATTGTTTTGGGCGGCGGAGTTTCAAAAGCTGGAAATATTTTATTAGAGGCAGTAAATAATAACTTTGCAAAATTTGCTTTTTCAGCAGTAAGGAATTCCACCGATTTAGCCTTGGCCACTTTAGGAAATGATGCAGGTGTGCTTGGGGCTGCCTGGCTTATTAAAAATAAATTAAATCAATAGGTTTACTTACAAAAGTCTGATTTGAGATTCGGACTTTTCTTTTTATCATTTTTTCTTTAATCTCTCATATGATTCTTTATGATGGGAGGAGAAGGAAATGGAAGTTATTATACGTCCTGGGGATACATTGTCCTATTTCAGCAGTTTGTTTAGGCTGCCATTAAATCTCATTGTAGATTCAAACCCAAATATTAATCCAGATAAATTGAATGCGGCAGATAAAATTCAATTGCCAGGGTATGTTAAAGTTCCATATACGATAATAGAGGGAGATAACCTTTGGAAAATAGCTGATGCAAAAAATCTAACTGTTGATACACTTCTATTACTTAATCAAAACAAGGAAGAAGATCAGTTAAAGGTGGGTGAGAACATTTTTGTTCCAGAAAAAATGGTGACTCCTTTTATTACTTCAAAATCTCCTTGTGATTATAAAAGTCTGGTTAAATTGATCAATAACTTCAAAAGGGTATATCCTTTTATCGCCGTCAATACGATTGGCAGCAGTGTTCTAGGTAATCCGATTCAAGAAATCAAGATTGGAAAGGGAGCAAAAAAAATACATATGAATGCTTCATTCCATGCAAATGAATGGATTACAACTATAGTTTTGATGAGCCTTGTCAATAAGTACTTACTCTCTTTAACGAATGGAGCTTTAATGAATGGTATTCAGGCCATTCATCTGTACAATGAAGTCGAGCTATCGATTGTACCGATGGTCAATCCTGACGGGGTAGATCTCGTTTTAAACGGTCCACGTTCCAATTTACGAGATCATGTCATGGAAATCAACGAGGGAAGCGATGATTTCATTCATTGGAAAGCCAATATTAATGGAATTGATTTGAATAACCAATTTCCAGCAAACTGGGATATTTGCAAGGAAAACAAACAGAAAAAGGCACCAGCACCGCGAGACTTCCCTGGAGATGCACCGCTAACGGAACCTGAGGCAATAGCCATGGTTGATTTAGCGAAAAATAATTCATTTGACTTCGTAATAGCCTTTCACACCCAAGGGGAGGAATTTTATTGGGGGTATGAAGGCTTTGAACCTTCAGAATCAGAGAATCTGGCAAAGGAATTTGAAAGAGTAAGCGGGTACCATGCAATTCGCTATGTAAACAGCCATGCCGGATATAAAGATTGGTTTATTCAAGAGTTTAAGCGACCGGGGTTTACACTTGAGCTGGGCAAAGGAATCAATCCGCTTCCGCTTTCTCAATTTCCCCAAATTCTTAAATGTGCAGAAGGGATATTTATAGCTGCCTTAAATTACTAAATATTCATATGTGACCGCTTGTAATATCTCCCTATACTCATTACAATAAGGTATCATCATTTTTTTTATAAAAAAAGCCGGTATCGTGCGGCTTTTTTCCTATTTATTTTAATATGTTTGATATATTGAAACATTTTTGTTATATATACGTACTAACAATAGAGAAGGAAAAGGGAGAAGGGGATTTGTAAAATTGAACCGGCTAAAACGAGCGAATCGGATTTCTTTTATTATATTCATTTTATTTTTATTGACCCTCCTTTTAAGTGCGTGTACGAATAAGGAGCAGACAAAGCATAAAATTCCTGCTAAAAATGAAAGGCCTAAAGGATCTATTACTTCTATAGGAAGGGAATGGAAATTACCTATTTCTATTCCAGAAGGTGAAGGTGAATTTTACAAGCTCGTCGGCTGGCTTTCAGATACCGAAGTTCTTTATATTACTAATCTTGAACAAACCTCAAGTATCTTTCGATACAATCTTTTATCAGGTAAAAGTAAATTAATCTATAAGAGTGGGAATCCAATTGTCACTGTGCAAATCAGTCCCTCCAAAAAATACCTTTTGGTTCATTCCTCACCTTCATCATATGAAGGACTGGTCACCATCATTGATCCAAAAGGAACCGAACATTTGAAGAAATCGTTTGCTTCCTATGAATTAGTATTTGAATGGAATCCTTATAATGAGTCTGAGGTTTTTGTATCTAAATTTGATCAGGATTGGAGCTTTCAACTATTTTTACTTGAAATGAAAAAGGCCAAAACTACTGAGATTTTCTTGCCACAGCCTTTTGTTAAGTGGATGAATGAAAGTGAGGTTGCCTTTTTAAATTGGGATAAGCAAAATCCATCGTTATTTGCCCCGCTTACTGTGAAAGGATTTGAAAATGGAACCGAAAAAACTGTGGTACCTTCAGCGATACATTTTTCGGCTTTTCGAGATTTGCTCATGACTATCACTGTTAATGAGCAAGACCAGTCGAAGGCGACTTATTCATTTTTTGATAAAGAGATGAAAAAGCTTTCCGCATTCTCAATTCCGCAGCTAACAAAGTTTTCAGATTGGTTAGTGCCTTTTTATGACTATAATGAGCAGATGAGACAATTTATCACCTTTAGTCCGCTTACTAGTGGTGAATCGGATTCTTATTCAGACGGCTTTCAACTGTTAAGCTATGATGTTAAGCAGGGGAGCAGTAAACTGATTATGGAAGGATTGGAAAATGAACCAATCAATTTTTCACCATCAGGTGAAGCGCTTCTTTATGGCAATCAGTTTGAAAAAATTATCGATATCAATGCTAAAAAAATTTATGACCTAGTAAAGGAAAAATAAAAAAGACTGTCGATTGACAGTCTTTTTTAATGCGTTCCAGTAGGAAATCCGGATTTAAGAATTGTCATGACTGTAAACCAGCCAAAAACTAAGAATGAAGCTACACCCCAAAAAGCGCCTAAGAAGTTTTTATTCTTTAGTGCGCTAAATCCACCGATGGCAGCAAGCACGGTTACGATCGCAAAAATAATTACTAAACCCACAATAAATCCCCCTTTTTAGTATAAGCAGGCAAGATGCTTATACAAGTGTTCAAAAAATTATGTAACTATATTATATACATTCCTTTCCTATTTTATATTCTTTTCATGCATTTGTCGAGGGTAAAAATAGAGCAATGTAATAGCGTTGATTTCCCTGTATTAGTGTTATACTGTAAAATAATATTATCGACATTTGAAGTGGAGGAACTTTATTATGAAATGGCAGCAAATTCCTTTAGGGACATTGCAAACAAATTGTTACATTGTTGAAAATCCTGATAGGTCATGTTTAATTTTTGACCCAGGCGGTGAAGGAAATAAGCTGATACACTTACTGGACCAAAGAAAATTAAAGCCAAGTGCTATTGTATTAACACATGCACATTTTGATCATATTGGTGCTGTAAATGTAGTGAGAGATACATATAAAATACCAGTTTATATTCACAAACAGGAAGAAAAATGGCTGGGCGACCCGGCATTAAATGGTTCACAGTTGTTTATGCATGTTGAATCAATTCGTGTAAATCCTGCCGATCACATCATTAATAATGAAGGGGCAATGAAAATCGGGGATTTTGAGTTTGCGGTTTTTCATACACCTGGACATTCACCTGGCAGTATTTCCTGCTATTTCGAAAAGGATGGGTTTGTTATCTCTGGTGATGCTTTATTTCAGGGAAGTATCGGTCGAACGGACCTGCCTGGAGGAAATCAATCGCAGCTATTAAAAAGTATCCACGATAAGCTTTTATCATTGCCCGAGGAAACCTATGTCTTATCAGGTCATGGTCCTGTGACAACGATTGGGGAGGAAATGGATAGTAATCCCTTCTTGAATGGTTTTTGAAAAATATAGAAAGACCCTTCTCAAACGAAGAGAAGGGTCTT
This sequence comes from Neobacillus sp. WH10, assembly GCF_030123405.1. GTDB lineage: Bacteria > Bacillota > Bacilli > Bacillales > Cytobacillaceae > Neobacillus. The sequence continues at coordinate 3,830,693 of NZ_CP126110.1, read as the reverse complement.
TCTGGGGGAAGTTCTTTTTTCATATAATGGGAGGGGATATTGTTAAGCTACTATCCTAACAATATAATAAAGTTAACACTATGTCAATAGTGTTAACTAAGAAGGAGATCCAATGATTACATATTTACAAAAGTTAATTTTAAATTCGCCAAATGGGTCCATCTCCTACTCAGACTATATAGGGGCTGCTCTTTATCATCCTGAATTTGGCTATTATATGAAGGACAAACAGAAAATTGGCCGGCAAGGAGATTTCATTACGACCAGCAATATTTCTGATGTATATGGCAGGCTGGTAGCAAAATGGTTTTTCCAAACCTGTGAAAAAACAAATCTGCCGCCAGTATTTTGTGAAATAGGAGCAGGAAATGGCCGTTTTGCAAAGGCCTTTTTGAAGGAGTGGGATGATTCGATTAAAGCCCCCTTACAATATTTTATTGTAGAAAGCAGCCCTTATCATCGGAAATTACAAAGTGAATTACTGATGGGCGATTTTTCTGTTGTCCAAGTGGAGAGTCTAAGCGAATTGGGCCCCTTTGAAGGGATGGTTTTTTCAAATGAACTTTTTGATGCACTTCCTGTCCATGTGATTGAAAAAATAAATGGTAAACTATTTGAAGTAATGGTAGGGATTCAAGAAGACAAATTGTATGAACAGCAAATTCCATTAACTAATTCAGAAGTTCTCTCCTTTTTAGAGGAAAGTAAAATTGTTTTAAAAGAAAAGCAGCGGATCGAAATACCATTAGCAATGGAAAAGATGATACAAGAGATTGCAACTGTTTTAACTAAAGGCCTAGTTGTGACAGGTGATTATGGCTATACGGATAAGGAATGGATGGATCCACGGAGGGCAGAGGGGAGTTTAAGAGGATATTTTCAACATATGATGATAAATGATGTCTTGCAGCATCCTGGAGAAATGGATATTACAACACACATCCATTTTGATTATCTCATTCGAAAAGGTATGCAAGTTAAGTTGCAATTGTTAACAAAGCTTAGACAGGATGAATTTTTATTAAAAGCAGGTATTCTAAAGGAATTAGAAAACCATTATGATCCCAATCCTTTTTCAGAGGTAAGTAAGCGGAATCGGGCGATTCGCAGCTTAATTATGCCCTCAGGAATGAGCTCTTATTTTCATGTAATTGTTCAGCAAAAAGGACTGCAGTTATCTGAAAGTGACTTGTTCACTTAATATATGAAAAAGCCGGAGCTTACACTCCGGCTTTTTTCTTAATGTCCTCCACCAAGCGGCATCATAAATGTAGTCCAATATGTGAAGCCTGCAAAGAAAATAGTTAAATATGCTCCGAACACCCATAAATACATACGCTCGGAAAGTTTAAGATAGCTTAGCAGAACGAAGAATCCTGTTTGGGCTAAGAATAACATTGCTGTTTTATCCATATCACCTAAATAAAACATAACAGTAAAAATACCCGTCCAGAACCCACAGACTCTAAACATGCGATCCATATGTACCCCTCCTTTTACCCCATCGATACCATCATTACAATATTATAAAGTAAAAGGAGGTGTAATGTAAATAATGGTTTCGAATTAGTTTGTTACAAGTGCTTGATATGAGCAAGTTTCACAGCCGGAAATCATGTTTTCTTTTTCAATTAATTCAACGGATTCGAAAAGTGCTCCGAACATACCCTTCAAAAATTCGTGGTGCATACTGCAGACCGTTTCCGTATGTTCTTCAGCGACTTCTTTAAATGGGCAGTTGAAAATTTGGAAGTAGATTTTTGTTTTATCACCATTTGCTTCAAATTCCGGGTAAAAACCTGCTAGTGTTGCGGCACTTTTTAATATTGTTAGCTTTTGGTCGAATTCTAATTCCTCACCGAGTGATTTTTTAGCCATCTCCTGCTCTATCACTTCAGTTCCAAATCGTTTACCAGTTAAGAAAAGTGCTTCTCTACCAGCTTCACCAAGTGAAATCATAGTTTGGATTGCCACTTTGGATAAAAGCATATAGTCGCGATACGGGAAATGAAGCTGAATAACATCGTCGGATAAACGGTATAACCGGCTTGGCCGGCCGCCTTTGCCCGTTTTCTTTGTTTCAGATGCTAACATGTTAACATCTTCTAACTTTGATAAATGCAGTCTCGCTACATTTGGATGAATATTAAAATTTTCTGCGACCTCTTGAACGGTTACTTCTTGATGACGTTTGGTAATGTATTGATAAATGTAGTATCGTGTTGGATCTGACAAAACGTTTGTTATTTTTAATGTTTGTTCCATGTCTGCTCACCTCTGACCCCCATAATTTTATTCCATTATAATACAGGGATAATAACAAGGGAATGATGTTAACAATGTTAACACTATATGTTTAGAAAATGTTCACAATTACAGTCTTTATATTGTAACAATATTAAATAATTGCTGTACTTTTTAAAAGGATTGTGTTTTGTCAAGTAAGTATTATTGGGATTTTGGCAAAAAAAGAAGCAGATTTAGTATCCGCTTTTTAGACTTTACGTCTTCTCTTCATTTCAGAATAAAGTATATAGGGTAGAATTCCAAACCACCGATACCAAAAATCGGCTTTTGTTTGCTTTTTCTCTAACCGGAGTCGTTTTCGTTCATCTTTCGGCTGGTCAGCATATTTTACAATGGTTTGGGTCATGTATTTGACATAATCATTTGTTTTCATGGAAACACCTGCCTTTATACACTAAAAGTATATCCAGGTTTTATTTTTTCAAACTAATTATTTCAATTCTACCCATTTGACCATTTTCTTTGACCCTGTATCAAAAAATCCACGTCCAGTGATCGCTTCGCCAGAATTTAAGCTAAGCGTGAAATTCACTTTTTGAACATATCCCGATATTGGTTCTGTTTGGTAGTCCATGGTTCCATTTCTATATACAATCGTTCCCTTGTCAGGAATATTTCCTTCTGTTTGAAACAACCATTCAACTTTCTTTACTGATGAAAGAAAATAATATTCCTGTTGGAAGATAGCTGCCGTTTCGTGTGCCATTTTTCTTTCAGTTAGTAATTGTTCTATATGCATAGAGAAAAATAGCAGAAAAAGGATAAGTATGCACAAAACTAGCGGGTAGGTGAATCCCTGTTCAGTATTTTTCATGTTTCACTAGTCCAATTCACTAACGAATAACATGTAACGGCATATTCTTTACCCCAGGTGTCTGTAACAGTTATCATAACAGCATTATTTATCATGGAGAAGGTGGATTGCGATACGTTTTGAAGGATGATTTCGTGACCGGTTGAATTCACACGTCTCCTTAGGTTTGACCCGTATTTCTCATATTGAATCGTTTCTGTATCCTTTGTTAAGATTAAGCGACCAGAGACTACTTCAGCACGGGAGGACAGCCTGATCTCTTTTTTTATTTGGCTGCAAAAAACTTCCCACTCCATCGACTGTAGTACTGCGTCATTCCCTTTCGTATTAAGGATAATTTGAAAAATAGGTGTCATAAAGAAAACAATGGTGGAAAAAATTGAAAATGCGATCAGTACCTCGATAAGGGTAAAAGCTTTTTCATTCGAGGACACCCCAAACTTTATATTCTGGAAGGAATGCATTCTTTTCAACTTTGACACACACCTCCTTTTGACCAGTTGATACTAAATCATTCCAAATGATTTGGTATTCTACCTTATTTCGAATGATTGAGTAATTTTTGAAGGTTTGATTTTCAATTAATTTTGCTTGCAGTTCTTCATACAAAAGCTTTCTTGCCGTATTCTCTATTTCCAATTGTCGGGATTGGTCTCTAAGCTCCATTAATAATGGCAATAAATATAAACTAAGCATTAACAATGCTGATAACGAGAGAAGCAATTCAAGCAAAAAAAATCCCTTATTGCTCCGTAACATAGAACCGTCCCCTTCCAATCAAAAATGTTAGTCGATAGTTCTTCTTTTTAGTATAGATAAAAAAGGAACCAAACTTGTTTACATTTCCATCACTTAGGAATTTTAAATATAAAGGGATGGTACCTTCCCTAAGCTTAATATTTGTTGAGTAACTTCTCTCGATAAACGGAGGCAGCCCATATTGCAAAAACATATAGTATCTATATTCATTTTGAACAAATACTACTGATACTTCATGTTGGTGGGAAATAGCATATTGTTGTGCGTAAAGCAGGTCTGCCTGTAGTTGAGTAAAAAAGGCCTCATCTTCAATTACAGAGTGCTGAGGTTTTAAGTAGAAGACTGTAATCGAGGAAATAATCATAAAAACCGAGAGAACTATCAAGGACTCAATTAAGGTAAAGCCTTTTTGATTTTGGCTCATTGTACGTTAGTTGCTGCTTTTTCAACCGTTATTACATTACCTTTAGAATCTATTTCGATTGTATTTCCATTTGGACACCCTTTGGCATCATCCTTTAAATATCCCTCTGTTTTAAGTTCCGCAAGTGTGGGCACCTTGTTCTTATCCATTTCATATGCTTGAACTTGAGCCTGAACCATTTTAACGTAGGCCTCGCATCCCTTGTTGTTGATATTAGAATTATGTTTGGTAATGTTTGGAATGGTGATAATTAATAACACTGAGATGACAAGCATAACAATCATCATTTCGATCAGTGTAAAACCTTTTTCATTTTTCTTCATTTTATTAATCCTCCATTTTCTTAAATACCATCAAGCAGATGGAACATCGGTAATAGTATCGCTAAATACATGGAAACAACGAGAAATCCAATAAACAAGTAAAGCATGGGCTGGATGGTTTTTAAACTTTTTTCAATTATTTCCTCCATGTTGGTGACACAATGTTTGCTGAAAAATAGTAATTCCTGCTCTAATTTTCCATTTTCTTGACCGTGTTTAACAATCATCGGAAATTCCTTTTCAAAAAATGAGAAGGCAGCTAAAATCGTTTCCAATTTTTCTCCGGTCACAAGCTTATATTTAATCTCTTCAGCTATTTTGCTGTAAAACGGTTGTCTTTGATTTTTTTCAAATAGGAGTAGGGCTTCAGAGACTGAAATTCCACCAGATAATAGGAAGCTAAGTTGAATGGAAAAGTAGTGTGTAAACAGCATTTTGAGGATTTTTCCAGCAATAGGGATACGAACTAGCTGTGACCTTTGCTGCAGAATAGTGAGTTTTCTAAATACAAGAAGATAATAGATTGCTGTCAGGAAGAGGATTACAAGGACAGCACCTATAACAATCGGGAAATATTGGTCAAAAGCATAGATGACCTTCGTAAAAAAATTTGCTTCAAGTCCGAGTGATGAAAAAAGCGTTGTAAACCTTGGCAGCAATGTGTTTTCGATGAAAATGAATAGAAAACCAGTAATAAACATAAGTAACATCGGATATTGAAGTAGTTTTAGCAGCTTTCGTAAATCTTTATCCTTTAATAGAGCGAGATCACTTCCTTCTAATAAGGCATCGGCAAAGCTTCCATGCTGTTCCGCAAAATAAACATAGCCAATTAAGTCTTTGTGAAAGCCTAGATTGTTTAAGACATCATGAAATGGTAAGCCTTTTTTTAACTCTACTAAACAACCATATAATTCCTCCTTTCGTTTTGTTGACAGTTGTAATGCTATGGATTCAATTGCTTCGGCAATTGGATATCCCCGTGCTAGTAATTCCCCCGTTCGCTTCAGGAAACTTGCTTGTTCATTTACAGACCATTTACGAGGTTTCATCGTCATACACCAGCCGTTCGTATTCCGATTCTTGAACGTATCCAAGGGCAATCCCTTTGTTAATCACTTCCCTAAGTGTCCTGTAATGTGTTTCGGTTTTTTCACCTTTTGCCGCTTTCATGGCTGAATTTAAATTTCTTCCCGATAACAATTCAAACACACTCGCTCTTTTCCACCTTCCATAGGAATAACAAATTGGCGAACAATCTCCTTCACAAAATGGGCATGTAAGTTCTACCAGTCTTTGGGCAGTAACTGCAATCAATGTTTGCTCGACCTCTAACCAATTCACGCCAAATTCACGGAGACGGTATACTGCCCCCTTGGCATCTCTCGTATGCATCGTTGATAGCACCAAATGCCCTGTACTTACAATAGGCACAAAAAAAGAGGTTAGTTTAATCTAACCTCTTTAATTTCAATGGAATCAGGCGTTTTATCCTTATTTATTTTATCAACTTTCATGAAATTAACAGCGATTAAAATAAATTGTTTTTTTATTTCATCACTCATATGATTCCAATTTAATTTTATATCTGTCCAAATTTTTATATTTGAATCTTCTTGTGTAATATCGTTAGACTTTAATTCATATATTTCTTTTGAAATTATCTTTTCTTTTTCGTCTTCTTCTTTCATTCGTTTTTGAAATTCTTCATCATTTTTAGAATCTATTTTTGAGAACATTCCTTTCACCCAAGCATATTGCCAACGAGAACGACGATTTTCTATTTCTTTTAATTCATTTTCTAACTTTTGTATTGTTTCAGCATAATCCTCAACAGACGAAGCAACTTCATTATTTAGGATTTCATTTGCTTCTTGGTGTAAATCCCATAATTCAATCATTTGAATAAATTTTTGTTCAAAAAGGGTCTGGCTTATCAATGGTAGATCACAAAGGGAGCGTTGCCGATTAGGACAATAATAACCATAAGAGTAATACACTTTTTCGCCTCGTCTTGACTGCGAAGTTTTTCCTATTAATGTTTTCCCACATCGACCACACTTTAGTACTTTACTAAAGATGAATTTTGAAGTCGCTTGTCGTGGGTGTGTATGTTTTCTCTTTTCAATCATTTGTTGGGTAAGTTTAAATTCTTCTTCCGTAATAATGGCGGGAACAGCACCTTCTACCTCGAAATATTGGTCTGCATTCACTCTATAGTTATAACGTGTTGTACCATGGTAGATTGGATTGGTTAGAATGTATTGAATAGTACTTTGCGCCCATGGTTTATCTTTCTTAGTGTAGAGACCTCGTTCATTTAGGTTTCTAGCTATTTTGTGCATACCCATTCCCTGGAGGTACAAAGAATAAACCTCTTTCACTATAAGAGCTTCGGTTGGATTAATTTTTAAAACAGATTCTTCGGAGTTATAACCAAGTGGGGGAGTACTTACTGTCCATTTTCCCTCACGCGCCTTTTCTTGCATCCCGAAACGAACCCTTTCCCCTAAGTTCTCCCTCTCCCATTGAGCCATTGATGCAACAAGACGGATAAATAACCTTCCTGTCGCTGTAGTTGTGTCATATACCTCCGTAGCACTTTTAAACATGACATCATGCTCGGAAAACTCTGTTAAAAGTTTATCTAGATCAATTACAGAACGAGTCAATCTATCTAGTTTATAAACTAGTACAATATCAAAGACTCCCTTACGTACACCTTTTAACATCCTTTGGAGTTCCGGGCGGTCCATATCTTTTGCGCTTAACCCTTCATCAACATAAAATTGAACAATTTCCCAATTTTGAGAAAAAGCAAAGGCTTTTAATCGTTCTTTTTGTGCGGAGAGAGAATACCCTTCTTCCACCTGCATTATAGTAGAAACACGGATATAAGCAGCTACCTTCATATTATCCCCATCCTTACCATGAATTACTATTGATATTTTTAATTTTTTTTGTCTACAATTTTTTTATGCCCACCAAGAAGCTAACACCTATTGCAATCTACCACTTTAAAAAAATGAGAACAAAAACGATATTCCTTCATATATTTTGTATAAAAAGGAAAGGAGAGTATTATGTTTTTTACGCACTTTTTCAAGGAAAAAAACGTTTTCTTTCTAAAAAAATCATCCTCGATAAAGACGGAAATGTTCTAAACCTGTGACATTATTGTCGTATCTTGTCGATTTATGTGTTAATGTCGTAAAAACTTTTCTTTACATATTTATAAATTACATAATTGGTGGTACTATAATTATATACAGAAATAAGAACAGATGTTCCTATATAAAGGCGGTGTAGTTGTTTTGTTAAGAGTGATTAATCAATTGACGAATGAAAGCAACAACCAATTGGATCTAAAAAAATTGATTGCCGCGCTATTCGGAAACAATGTAGATTGCCAAAAGATATACGAAAACATAAAAGACACTTCTAATTAGTGTCTTTTTGTTTTTTCAATAGAATATTTATAACTTCAATGGCTTTTTTTCTTTCTTCTTCGTCGAGTACTTCGTCGCCCCAAGTTAGTATCTTCGCACCTAATAATTCTTTTAGATCGTGACTTTCGTAATCTACTTCCTCGTTACTACCTGTTAAAAGGTATTTCAAATCAACATCATACAAAATTGCAATCTTCTTTAACATTTCTACATCTGGTTCAGTTCTACCGTATTCCCAATTAGAATAAGTGCTGTGACCAGATAACCCTAATTTTTGTGCAACCTCTTTTAAAGTCCACCTATTTTTAGTTCGTAAATCTTTTAATATTTTTCCAAGCGTCATAAGCACACACTCCTTATTCTATAAGCAATTTAACACATTTACACAAAATAAAAAATAATTTAGCCAAAAAATCTAAAATAATACTTGATTTAGATAAAATAGCTAATTATAATGAAAATAGAAAGTTACACAAAACAACTAAAAAGGTGGTGGTGATAAATGACTTTAAGACTAAAAGAACTTAGAGAGAAAAGGGGAATGACCCAAACTTTTTTAGCAAAACAACTAGGGTATGACTATGTATCATCATACAGCATGATTGAAAAAGGTGAAAGAAAATTAGATGTTTTTAAAGCTAAAAAAATTGCAGATATATTTGGCGTTGAAATTGAAGACCTTTTTTCTGAAGATGATTTAGCTAAAAAAGCTAATTAAGATTATATCACGAAATAAGGACGTGGATAGTATGCAAATTTTTCTAAACGACTTGAATAGCCAACCATCAAAAGAAACTAAGAAATTATTGTTAACACTCATACGACCTGTAGCAGAACAGATTCAAAGAGAATCAGTAAAATCAAACGAGCGCAAAGGCGCATAAGAAGAAAATTACGATGTATGGAGGTTTAAAGATGGCTATTAAATTAATTAAGTTGAATATGTCTGTTTCTGTTCCAGATCGTATTTGTTTCCCCAATCGACGTGATCCATACCAATGGGAAAACGGAGTTGTAATTGCTATTGCAAAAGGAAAAACGAAAGTTCGAATATGGAATTCTTTCACTAAAAAATCGTATGAAAGATGGTTTAATAACACTTTTATTAAAAAACCTTCTTTTTATCATTATCGTGGTGAAGAAACTGATTTTAATAATTGGGTTGTTCAACAAGCTAGCCATTCTTAATTGGCAATTCAAACAAATAGCGCAAAAGCGCATAAGGAGGAAACGGAAATGAACCTTGAAAAAATTAAAGAGTTTATCGCTATTCGTAATGATTTATACGAAGCTGGTGTAATTGCTTTGGATCTGTATAGTGATTCAGTTCATGTGAAAAAAACTTTATTAGTCGATGTTCCTGATCTGCAAGTTGAATTCCTTGGTGATGACGTAGAATATCCATTTGAAGTTTTCACGGTCTGTGATGGTATTAAATTATTCTGTGTCGTAACTAATGAACAAATGTCAGAATTATTTCCTCAATTATCAGGCTACATGATTGAAGATGTAGACCTTTCCGGTGGTGAAGATCATGCGATTGCTTGAACATCCATCAATAACTCAAGCCAATCGCACTGGTTACCCTAATGTGGTCAATCAACCCGAGTATTTTGGCAAGGACATTTTCGGTAATGAAATTCTTAGCGGTGAAGACTACGTAGAATATGATAGTGATTTAATCCATTTGGATAACTTACAACGGTATTTATCGGAACACATGGATTTTGAATTTAAAACTGCGGATTAGGGTATGATTTCGCCCATCAATTACGTAAATTGGAGGTTCGCGTGGACAGTGCGTTGTTTCAAAATACACTATCGGTTATGGAAGAAAAACAGGGCATCAATTTAAAAACTGAATTTAAAAAGGAGGAATAGAACATGGTTCCATTAGAAAATGTGTTAGTTGAACTTGAAGAACAGGAAGTGCAAGAATTGCAAAATGTATTTGCGGTTGTGGATTTGGAAACGGCAGCTGAAGCTCAAAGAAGAATTGTCTATTTCGAAGACAGGAAAACGGAAATCGATTCAATCATCGAGAAACAAATTGCTCCTTTCTTACTTAAAATCGAAAAAATTAAAGAATGGGGCGAACAAGCGAAAATTGAATTCAATGAAAAACAGGTTCATTACTCTAATCACTTAGAACATTACTTACGTCAAGAAGTTGCAAAACAACTGGAAACAGGAAAGAAACCTAAGAAAACGATCGCATTACCTTATGGGAAAATTTCATTAAAATCTCAACAACCTAAATTTGAAAAGGATGAATCAGAGTTATTCCAGTACGCCAAAGAAAATGGGTTTATTCGAGTGAAAGAAGAAACGAATTGGGCAGAGTTAAAGAAAAAATGTGTAGTTGCTGATGGGAAATTGTATGACACGAATGGAGAACAAGTGCCTGGTGTGGTTGTTGTTGAACAGCCGGAGAAATTTGAATTAAAAATGGAATAAAGGGAGCTGCCCTCACAGTCTCCCTTTCTAAAACAATTTACATGGTAAGTATACCAAAGGAGGATGGAAATGAAAACTAGCGAAAATATTTCCGAAATCGCTAAAGCGCTTGGAGCCTTTCAATCAAATGTAAAACAGCCTGAAAAAGATGGGGCCAATCCTCATTTTAAATCAAAATATGTCACTCTTGACGGAACTGTTAAAGCAATTCATGATTGCGCACCGTCCCACGGATTGTCTTATACACAAATGCCAGTAAGTGCTGAAAACGGTGTAGGTGTCGTGACGGTTATTTTCCACGAAAGCGGACAATTCATTGAGTTTGACCCTTTTATCTTGCCACTGGAAAAGAAAACTGCACAAGGTGTTGGTTCAGCAACCACATATGCCAGACGATATTCTTTGTCGGCAGCATTTGGGATTGTTAGTGATCTGGACGATGACGGGAACGAAGCATCTGAAAACACACCTTCACAAAAACCTCAATTAGCAACAGACAAACAACTTAACCTTATCAATAAGCTTGTAACGGACGTAGCTAAGGCTATGAGCATTTCTAAAGAAGAGTCATATAAAACCCTTCAAAAGCACATGAAGAAGGATATGGAGTGGTATACACCTTCTGATGCTAGTAAGGCAATTGAGATATTAAATGGAGCTTTAAAGCAGGGGGCTTAATTGCCCTCTGTAGGTTCATATTTGACTGAAATTGTGACGTATAGGAGTTGAAGGGTGGTTTAAAAATGTTTGTAAAATGTATAAGAAACGTTCATGAATTTGATGATGAAGATTTTGAAATTCAATTCATCAAAGACAAAACATATCAAGTGGAATGGAAAAGTAAAGATGATGAATTTGGATATTGTCTGAAAAACGAATTAGATGGCGATCATTACGTTGGATTAGAAGGGGACGAATGGTTTGGCAAACATTTTATAGTAGCAAATAAGGAGTGATTTTACTTGCAATGTCTATGTGGGAGAGAAATGGAAGAAGAAGTGAAAGGAATAGTAAAAAAGTATAAAGATAAAATGATAATTATTAATAATGTCCCTTATTATATTTGCTATTGGGGGCATATAAAAACAGACAGACAAACAAGAGTAACTATAAGTGAATTATTAAAGAAAGCACATGACGAAGGTTTATCAGAAATTGATTTTACTGCGTAGTTCGAACAAATTACAAAGGAGGTAACGCCATGAACGACCAGGAACTCATTGACCAAATTCAAGCAATGCAAGAACGCATACAAGAATTGGTTGAAGAAAACGACCGCCTAACAGCATTAAACCGTCACTATTTTTTCAAGTTCTATGACGGCAGCATAGATAAAATGATGAAAGACAATGGTTATTTACTAGATTGAGATATCGTTAGGAGGGAAAGAGGATGAATCCAGAACGCAGTGGTCAATATTATAAACCTTTAACAACTGGTGGTTACAGCTATAAAGAATTCGTAAATCACTGGTGTTCTAAACCTCGACGGAAGAGGAACAAGAGAACAAAAAGATAGAGGGAGTTGATTAAATGAAGGTAACAGAAGCCCTTGAAAAAAGTCAAAAGTTAATAGAACAAGCTAGAGAAATGGAAGAATGGTATGTGTCGCAACAATGGAATAAAGAAAGTAAAATGCCTAAAGATAATAGATTGAACTCAGCAATTAAAAAAGTTATTGATGAAATCTACGAAGAAGGATACGAATTACATCACAAAGTTTACAAGGTTATTGACGATTTAGAAATTGATTAAATTCGGTCGTCTTACGATAAAAACCTGAAGGAAAGGACAAAGAAAAAAAGGACGTTGATATCATCCCAACATCCTTTCCTTCTTCTTTTGCACGAGAGCTTCATATTTTAAGCCTTTTTGAATCAGATCAGCGATAGCAGCAGAACGATTGTCCTTACGTTTACTAAAGCGATAATCTTCAATTTTAACCAATAAATGTTCATCCAGTGAAATAGTAGTTGATAGATTTTTACAATTACTTCTTGCGTGGGCCATTTGTGTTCGCTCCTTTTTTTAAAATGATTTGTAATACATAATTACAGGCGGTGAAATTATGCGTTGTCGGAATCCTTGCTTTCTTCTTTAATGTGCTTTTCGAGTAAAAATTCAATCTCTTTAGCAATGGATCGCTTGTTAACTTCTGCTCTCTTTTCAATTTCTTTAAACAGGTCTGAATCCATTCTTAAGGTAAAACGTTTTTGCTCACTCATGTTATTTCATTCCTTCCAGTGTCCTTTTGACACCATTATAAACCATGACGTGATGACTTGTAAAGACATTTGACGTCGACAAATTTTTATGGTAATATTTACTTATGGAGGTGACGTCACTTTGATGACCAAAGATGACAAAAAAGACAACCGAAAAAGTTTTACATTAAGGCTTAATGCCGAGTTGAGCAAAAAAGTAGAAAGGGAGGCTGATAGTTTAGGACTAACTCAAAATTCTTACATCACCATGGTTCTGCACAAAGTGCTTAGAAAAGAAATTTCTGAATGAATAGAAGGGAATGAACATGAATGAATACAGCGGCAGTTTATTGTTTGGTGATGATCGTTCTTATTATTAGTAGGATGATAGAGGAAATTGCAAAAGAAGGGAGGGATAAAGATGTTTGAAATGTTTAGGAGTTTTATAAAAAGCGGTTTTATGAAAAATGAGTTTTATTATCATGACCATTCAAAGAATAGCAATTGGTATCGTAAAACGTTTGAGAGACCTAGAAGGAAGAAAAGAAAAAAATAAAGCCGATTGCGCCAACAATCGGTTGCAAAAAAAATATTAGTTACTAGTAGTATATCACATTGGACAAGTTTTAGAACAGGGAAGTGAAAAAATTTGAGTATATTTCGTATACAAAAAATTTCCAACTATGTCGTTATGAATAAAACTTCCTTGCAAGATAAAAAGTTGAGCTGGAAAGCAAAAGGATTACATGCATATATGCTTTCCATGCCCAACGATTGGAAGTTTTACGATATAGAATTAGAAAAGCATGCTAAAGACGGCAAAGATGCCTTAAAAACAGCTTTAAAAGAATTAAAGCTTAACGGATACATGAAACGTGAACGGAGAAGAAATGAAGAAGGTAAATTCGAATGGGAAACATTGGTATTTGAACAACCATATACGGAAAATCCACTAGTGGAAAATCCATTAATGGAAAATCCGCAACTACTAAATAATGATAATACTAAGTATTTAAATAATGTAGTAGTTAGCCCCTTCGATTTTTACCAACAAAATTTCGGTGTACTGAATCCTTTTATTGCTCAATCCATCGGTGAATGGGTAGATGATCTAAACGAAGAATTAGTCATAGAAGCCATGGAAATAACCTTAAAGTCACAAAAGAACTGGAAGTATTGTGAAGGCATCTTAAAAGACTGGCATAAAAAGAATATTACCAGTCTTGATGATGTACAAGCCTTGGATAGACAATTTAAAAAACCACCTTCTAAAGGTATTGACTGGGAGGGTTTTGACCTTGACTAAAAAAGAAGTCGCAGAATTGTTCAAGTTCATTCGGAGTATTTATTCATCTTTTGAAGTAGATCAATACAAGATTAATACTTGGTCAGAAATGCTTAAAGATCAGAATCCGGCAACGGTTATGAAAAAAGCAGAACGTCACGTATTAGAAAATAAATTTGCTCCTACAATTGCTGATTTAAGGGAAGCAAGAAGGAGAGAAGATCCATCTGTCTTAGCTCAATTTTGGAGTAAAGAAGATTATGAGTGAACAAGCTGAAGAAATGTTACTTGGTTCCATCCTAAAAGATAATTCCATCATAGATGAATTAACCTTATCACCTGATCACTTTTTAGATTTCACAAATCGAAATATGTTTACAGCAATGAAAAAAGTGAAGAAGAAAGGGTTTCCGATTGATGGAGCTGCCTTACAGGATGAATTAGGTGATACAGGATTCCTTTTTATTGGAGGAAATGAAAGAATACTAGCTTTAAAAGGTTGTGTTCCTTCTGTCCATGCTTTCAAGTCATACGAAAAGATGGTCATCAACCGGTGGAAGATTACAACATCAAAAGATTTACTACAGTCGGCTTTGGATAGCGAGTTAAACACAGAAGGCATACAAACATTGATTAAAGATTTAAGCCAGGTGGACGAGCAAGGCACACAAGAAGAATTTGACCTCAAAGAACATTTAATGAACATGTACGACTTAGTGACGGTTCCTACTCCTAAACAGAGGAGTGGAGTCGTCAGTGGATTCATGGATATAGACAGTAAAACGGATGGTTTCCACGGGAATGACTTAATCATTGTGGGAGCAAGGCCATCGATGGGGAAAACAGCTTTCTTGCTTAATTTAGCCATCAATGCAGGAAAGAATGTCATTCCGGTTATCTTCTCGCTAGAAATGACAACAGAAAGCTTGATTAAACGGATGCTTTCTTCACTAGGAGAAATCAACGGAATGAAGTTAAAAAACCCTTATCACTATTTGAATGATGAAGAAAAAGGACACTGGATCACGGCTATCGGAAAGATGGAAGAGGTTGCTCCTAAAATATACGATAAGCCACGGCAGAGCGTAGCGGAAATGAAAGCAAAAGTTAGGAAAATTAAACATGAAAATCCCACTAAAGAGATTATTGTTTTTATTGATTACCTAACGTTGATTAAACCATCAAAGGACTACAAGGGAAATATGCACGCTCAAATAACTGAAATAAGCGCTGACTTAAAGGGAATGGCGAAAGACTTCAATTGTCCAGTGGTTTGCCTAGCTCAGTTATCTAGAAGTGTAGAAAGCCGAGGGGATAAACACCCGATGATGTCAGATTTAAGAGAATCGGGAAGTATTGAACAAGATGCTGATGTCATTATGTTGTTGTACCGTGATGAATATTACAACGAACCAACAGACGAAACGAAAAACTTACTGGAAGTCAATATAGCCAAGAACCGTGATGGAGAAGTGGGGACAGTAAAACTCCTATACAAAAAAGAGATCAACAAGATAGAAAACCTGTATCACTACCACATACAGAAACAATGACAGTACAAGAACACTATAACGAAGCGGTGAAATATGGTTACTATTCGTTGGTACTGTTGATTGATTATCTAGTCTTGGAAAGAAAAGTCTTGAAGATGAACGACAACGAGGACAAGCTTACATATTATCTTCAAGACCGTTTCAAGGTCAAATTAAATGAATATCTAGCTGCATATGAGAGGAAGAGAAAGCCTTGACAAATATCAATTATGAGGATGACTGTTTAGAACCGATAACTTTTGAAGATGAAATAAACAAACCTTCACACTATCACAAAGGCGGTATCGATGTTATCGGATTTTTAGAACAGCATTACGTTAATAAAAAGGTTACTGTGGCTGAAGGATTTGCAATCGGTTCTATTCATAAATATGTAGCCCGGTACAAAGAAAAAGGTGGATTAAAGGATTTACAAAAAGCAGAGTTTTACACAAAAAAATTAATGGAATATGAGAGCCTATGAACCGAGTATCCCTTCTCTATAAAATGGACGGATTACTGGAAACGTGTAAAAGGTGCGAGAAATACAACTCTACAAAAGCAGCAGAAATAAAATGCAAAGGTTGCCAGGTATATGACCAATTAAAAGAAATCGGAAATAACCTAGGGAGGAAGAAAAAGTGGCAACGATAAAGGATGATAAAACAGCCGAATATGAGCAATTAATTGGTTATTTGAGAAGACGTTTAAAACAATCTAAACAAGTAAGTGATGATAAAAGTAAACTGATTCATAAACTCCGAGCAAAAATTGAAAAATATGAACATATCGTTGCTGCTTGCGAGGATGTAAAGAATGAAGCTGATACTTTGAAAAAAGAGCGAGACAACTATAGGGATCAGTTGTTAGATACACGGGATAAACTCATCCGAAGCGACTACACAGTTGAGAACCAAAAGAAACATCTTGAAAATGCTGGTAAAACGCTGGTGAGATACAAAAAAGAAAATAAAGCATTTAGGGAATTGATTGCCCTATGGATTTAAGTGTGAGAGACGTACCAAAACCGTCCTTCAATCGCCGAGTGCCGAAACGAGGAAACAGAGGGAAATTCTCAGCTAAGACCATAAAGGAAATCTTTGAACGCGATGGATACCAGTGTATAAGATGCGGTTCATATCACCTCGAATCCGTACCACACCACTGCATCTACAAGTCACAGATGGGAGATAACAGCAAACGGAACGGAGTAAGCATTTGCCTATCATGTCATCGAGAAGCACACGCTTTAAGAGAAGTGCGGAAATGGTTCGAAACGTGGGTAGAAAAGAACCTGGACGAAAACGGTGACCGTCTATGCGACGAGTAACAGAACATCAAAAACACACACTGGACGGAGAAGAATTATCTATCCTCACATGTTATGAAGAAGGAATAAAGAAAGAACAGATCAAGAAAGAGAATCCATTTAGTAAAAAGCATGAGATTTTAAAGTTTGACGGGCAACGTTATGAATTTTTACCAAAACAAGCATAAAATTACCCATTATCCATATTACACAATAGGAAAGGGGAACGACAAGCGAACATGAAAATCTTAGAATTGTTTGCTGGCACTCGTAGCATTTCAAAAGCATTTGAAGAGGCTGGTCATGAAACTTTTTCGATTGAAATAGATCAGCGACATAAAAACATCAGTTTATATGCAGATGTTTTAGAAGTGACACCGGAATTGATTTTAGAACAGTTTGGAAAGCCCGATATAATATGGGCTTCTCCTCCCTGTACTTCATATAGTATTGCAGCTATCTCACATCATCGGTCCAGAGAAAAGAATGAAAACTTACTTCCGAAAAGTGATTTTGCAAAGATTTCGGATGAATTAGTAAAACACACCCTTTATCTTATTCAAAGATTAAGACCTAAGTATTGGTATATTGAAAATCCAAGAGGTGGTATGCGGAAAATGGACTTCATGCAAATGTTGCCAAGGTATACCGTGACTTATTGTCAATATGGGGATGATCGAATGAAACCAACAGATGTCTGGGGAAATCACCAAAACCCACAATTCAAGCCAATGTGTAAGAATGGGGATCCTTGTCATGAAGCGGCTCCAAGAGGAAGTAAAAGAGGTACACAAGGAAGGGCGAATGCGGTTGAACGTTCAGTAATCCCTAAAGGGTTATGTGAACATATCGTAAAAATATCGGAACAGTAGGAGGAACATAAATGAGTCAAACAATGGTCGAAAATACAAAAAAATGCATTGCGAATTTAAATGATGTTGTCTCCGCGAAAGTAATAGCAAGTGCAAATGTGTATGGATATCGCTTTTTCGAAGTGAGGCTTTCAGATAAAGACGATAGATACCAAGGGACTGTTAACGTACATCTTTCAAAATTAAAAGAGTTAAATGTAACTAAGTCAATCAACGGGTTTAAGAAAGTTCAAGCGTGGCTCGATACTCCAATTGGACTAGAATATGTTATCACTGTAAAAAAACGTACTTATGAACGTGATTTGAGAAAACACGAAACACAAGAGTGATTATGTTGAATAAAAATCCCCAGTACGCTTCTTGGCCAGCAGTACCGGGGTAGAAAGAGGGCTGGGGTAACAGTCCCCTATCAAAACTACCATTTTAGTAAATCGCTGTAAATATATGTCACAAATTGTACAAGTTTAGGAGGAAAACAAATGTTAAATAGAGTCGTATTAGTAGGAAGATTAACCAAGGATCCTGATTTACGCTATACACCAAATGGAGTGCCTGTAGCTACCTTCACACTAGCAGTTAACCGTCCATTCAGCAAAGAAAAGGAATCCGATTTTATCAACTGTGTCGTATGGAAAAAAGCAGCCGAGAACGTCGCGAACTTCCTAAAGAAAGGGTCGCTTGCTGGAGTGGACGGAAGGATTCAAACACGCAACTATGAAGGACAGGATGGTAAGAAAATTTATGTGACTGAGGTAGTAGCGGAATCGGTACAGTTTTTAGAACCGAAGAAAGATGGCAATAAGCAACCGGATAATGGTGGACTATATGCTCCTACTAGCAGCACAAAAATTGATAACGATCCATTTCAAAACGGAGTAGGTATCTCAGATGACAATCTTCCATTTTGAGGATGCTTCTAAACGTCAACTATTACAAATAGCCCTTCATGAGGACTGCCCGATTGATTTCAAATATCGGGCGGCTCGTGAATTACAAATGCGATGGAGCGAAAACCTTCTTCCTGACTTAGTCAGACTGTACGCAAAAGGCATGAACATGTCAGAGATTGCGTGGGAATTAGGTTTAGACCCCTATACGGTACGGAACAAATTAAAACAATATGGGATTTATAAGAGGAGAGTCGGAGCGTGAGATTAAACGAATATATGGAAGAAAGAAAGAGGACAGAAAGCAAAGAACAGTCTATACCAGAAAAATTGACTAATTATGCAATGGGATGTGCGGGAGAAACAGGCGAAATTGTGGATATAGTTAAGAAGATTGTTTTCCAAGGACATCCATTAGAAGGAGAAAGGACAAAACTTATCAAAGAATTTGGTGATGATTTTTGGTACAGGTTCGGATTGATGGAGTTATTTGGGATTACGTTAGAAGAGGTGCTGGAAACAAATATATACAAACTTAATAATCGATATCCAGATGGTTTTGACAAGGAAAGAAGTGTGAACCGGAATGAGTAAACTAGACCCAGTAGAAAGACAAACCATCTTATTCGAACTAGAAATGAAAACGAATATCAGCCCGGACTATTTAAATAACCTCTCAAGCGAGAAGTTAATCGAACTTTATAAAGAGCGGTGTCAAAATGGGAAAAGCTAGTAGAGATAAGGGGCAACGTGCCGAAAGAGAGTTTGCTAAATTAATAGGCGGTCATCGTGTACCGTTGTCAGGGGCGCAAGAAGGATATGGAAATGACGTAATAGGTTTAGGTCTTGAATGGGAAGTAAAACGACGGAAAAGCGGCTTTAAACAATTATACGAATGGATAGAGGATGAACAAGAAAAGCCAGATGCAGTAGCGTTGAGAACGGACAATAAACAATGGCTAGTCTGTATGACGTTGGATAAGTTTAAGGAGTTGGTGGATAAGTGACGATTAGTTGGGGAAGTCCTATGCATCCAAAGTATTTATCTTTTGTATACGGCAGTGAGTGGGATAAGGAAGATATTAAATTTTTCTCTTTTAGAAAAGTTCCGTTGGGTTGGGATATGAACATTTGGAGATTGTCTATTTCATTTGACGACTACAAGAAGGTGAAGTAAATGGCTCGTACAATTGAATTATCCGAAGTCATCCAAGAAATGCGAAACGTGAAAACTCGCATGGATAAAGTCATCATCGAAGTGTACAAGCAAGCTAAATTGAAGGATAAAGCGGAAAGAGAATATCGCATAGCGTTAGCACAGGAAATACTCAAGCTAAAAGCTGATGGAATGCAAGCTACTCTCATACCTGATACAGCACGGGGCAACACAGCAGATTTAAAGTTTAATCGAGATATAGCCAAGTCGTTGTATGACAGCGCAAGGGATAGCATGGAAACGTTGAGGACGGAAGCTACGCTATTGCAGACGATTAGCAAATATCAGACGGATTTATAGGGGGTATATGATGCAATTAGCTTTCTTAGATACCAGATTAAGCAATGAAGTAAAACGGAAAACCGAAAAGCTTATGAGCAGCTATAAAAATCTTGAAGCAATCATTGAGTCAAAGAAACTGGATGCCCCTAAATTAGTCGTGAATTATCAAGCTAGCGAAGCACAAAGAAGTAATCAGTTTCACAGTGAAACAGAAACTCTTGCCATAAACAAAGTTGAAATAGATGAATACACAAAGACAAAGAGGAAACTTGATTTAGTGTACTATTCATTAAAACCTGTACAACAAAGGATATGGGATCATAAGTTTTTATTAGGCCGGTACGATGTAGATGTTTACACGGATTTGAATTTACCCGATAGAACCTATTACCGATTGAAAAGAGAAATGATTGCAGTTGTGGCGGAAGCATTTGGATTTATTTAAGGGACAGTAGACACAAATTGTGACATAACGAAAGGGTGAAAAAGTTGAGAAAAACGTATTATGTTGACGATGAAGAAAATGTTTATACATTTCACGGGCATTTAGAAAATGGTTTGTATAATCTATTTAATATTATGACTGAAGAATATTATCACGCAGACCCTCACGAAGTAAAAAGAGTGGAATCAACTCAACTGGTTAAAGGATTATTACAGAAATTTAAAGATATAAGTTATGGATTTCATACCGAAATATCTTCAAGAAATAATACGGAAATGACCGAAAAAGAACTGGCACATATGAAAGGGTTATTACTCGGTAGCCACATAATTCATAGTAGAAAAATTAAACTCTAATTATGTCGCAATTCGAATAAACAGCGAAGTGGCAGAATATTGCAGTAAAAAAGCCGTACATGGCACCATTTTCCATGATATTATGATAGTGTAGAAGTTTTACAGGGTACGGAAATATCCTCGATCGTTATTATCCGTACTACAGGTATTCAAAAGGCGGTACTGCAACCTCGGGCGGTATCGTCTTTTAAAACACACACGGTGGCGGAATAAGTAGACGCTAGGTAGTTCAGTTGGTAGAACTGTGGTAAATATCGGTAGTAATATACCGAGGGGAACGCAATTGCAATACCCTTTTGCAAAGCCACAAGTCGGTGCTTCGATACCACCCCAAGGCATAGCAGGCTATGTAAGGTGCAAATCCTTACCCGTGTATAAAGTTATTTGTTCCTTCCACTCCCGGAAATATAACGAGGGTGTGTCCTAGGCTATAGGAACAATAACAAAATAAGGCGATTATCACTTACGAGCGAAAGCTCCTAATAAAGTGGTAGTCGTCTTTTTATTATGCGTTCAATGAAATTTATATACGATGGTCATAAGTGGGAAAAACAAACCTTCATATCGACATGTGGGCGGGGTCGGAAGGTATTAAGGCGGTGAGGAAATGTCGAAAACATTTGATAATTTACAGGAAACACAGGATATGCTTTTAAATCATTACAAGCATATCAAAGTAGATGCAGACCGTATCTTTTACACTGACATTTCCGATATCCATCTAGGACATAAAGGGTTTGATACAAAAACATTTGAGAATCTAATCGAAGTGATCAAAGAAATACCGAATTTTTATGTATTCTTGGGTGGGGATACAATCAACCACGCTAATAAAGGGAGTAAGTCCTCTCCGTTTGAAGAAAACATGACACCACGAGAACAGATAAAAGGTCAGTATGAATATGGGAAACTCACAAGAAAAGGAATCATTCAATACTTAGAACCTATTAAGGATAGGGTCATAGGCAAAATAGATGGTAATCATGACGGAACACGATCTCAAGAGTTTAATGATATGTCACCAGGTGAATGGTTAAGTGACATATTAGGCATCCAATACTTTGGTGATTTAGCACTCATACAATTCAGCGTGAGAAAAAATGCATACACTCATTTCCACCACCACATAACAGGAAGCACAGGAAAGAAAATGAATCTGAATAAGCTGCAAGAGAAGGGCGAAGAGTGGAGATGCGATGTTATATGGGGCGAACACACACATAGAAGGCAACACGGTTCTGAATATTATGTGGACATAGATTTAAGGAACCAAAAACCCATCATACGAAAACAATACTTTGTAAACACGAATTCCTTATTAGGTTGGTCAGGCTATGCCAAAACAAAAGGGTATCGATTAGGTGTAACTGGGATTAAAGTAATTGAGATGTCAGGAATAAAGAATAATCGGTACATTCGGGTGTATGAGGAATTCAAAGACTTTTATGATTTAGTAGTAAAACAGTCTAATAATTAGAAAGTTAGAGTGATTAGTCTAATCAGCAAGGGGGAAGGTGAATGATGTGAAGCTAACAGAGAAACAGAAGAGATTTGCTGATTATTACATTGAAACAGGGAATGCAACGGAATCCTATAAGAGAGCAGGATACAGTGCGACCTCCGACAATATAGCTGGTGTAGAATCCCATAAATTACTAAGAAATCCTAAGATAGTGGAATATATAGAGCAACGCAATAAACAGCTTGAGAGTGACAGAGTAGCCAACATGGAGGAAGTAAAACAGTTTTGGACTAATACCATGCGAGATAATGAAGCAGAGATTAAAGACCGTTTAAAAGCTTCTGAATATATAGCGAAAACAAATGCTGCTTTCATCGAGAAACAACAAATAACCGGTGATATAACTCAAACGGTTCATAATGATCTAAGCAAGCTGTCAGTTGAGGAGTTGAAACAAATTGAAAGCATCCTCACTAAGACTGATTGATATAAAAAGAGAATTGGCCCGAAAGAATTACATTGATTATGTAGTATTCACTCATGAGGGCAGATACAAAACAGCTCCACACACTGAATTTATTGCAAATGTGATTCAATACGCAATAGACAAAAAGAAACAAATGCGTGACGGTTTAATACCAACAGAGAATCAATACATTGCCTTGAACATGCCTCCACGTCATAGTAAGTCGATGACGATAACTGAAACGTTGCCTTCTTACTACTTAGGACAGTTTCCAGAGGATAGAATCATTGAGATTTCCTATAACGATACCTTTGCTCGAAAGTTTGGTAAGAAGAATAAAGAGAAAGTTCGTCAATATGGCAAGGAATTATTCAATATCGAAATTGCTAAAGACAGTTCAGCACACGATGAATGGGCTTTAGATAATAATATAGGCGGTATGATTAGCCGTGGGGTGTTATCGGGTATTACAGGTCAAGGTGCAGACTTAATGATTATAGATGATCCTATCAAGAACCGTGAAGAAGCAGACAGTGAAACCCATCGAGAAAAGATATGGGATGAATGGATTGATTCTTTTTCTTCTCGTTTGCATCCTGGGGCGATAGTTATATTAATTCTGACCCGATGGCATGAGGATGATCTACAAGGTAGATTGCTAAATCCTGAGTATGGTGAACCTCTCAATTGGCGAGTTTACAATTTTCCTTTGGAGGCAGAGGAAAATGATATCCTTGGTAGACAACTGGGAGAACCTTTATGGCCTGAACGTTATGGATATTCCTTCATTGCGGAAAGGAAACGATATCCATCTAGTTTCAATTCCCTTTATCAAGGCAGACCTACAGCGGCAGAAGGTAACATGGTTAAACGTGCGTGGTGGAAAAAGTATGATACACTCCCTTCCTTACCTCGTTTAATAATGAGTGTAGATGCTACATTTAAAGAAAGTGATACATCGGATTTTGTTTCTATTCAAGCGTGGGGGAAAAGAGGAGTTAATGCCTATTTAGTTGATAGGATAAACGCTCGGATGGATTTTCCTACAACGCTTAAAGAAATAAAGAAAATGAAACAGCGTTATCCAGATATAAGCGGAATTTATATAGAGGATAAAGCAAACGGATCTGCAATTATCTCTATGTTGCGAAAAAAAATACCAGGAATTATTGCGGTTAATCCTAAAGAAAGTAAAATCGCTAGGGTTAGCGCTATTTCCGATTACATTGAATCAGGTAATGTGTGGTTGCCGAAAAATGAACCGTGGGTAAATGAATACCTCGATCAATGGTCTGCATTTCCAAGAGGTAAGAATGATGATGATGTAGATGGTGGTTCCCAAGCTTTAAATAAACTATTCTACTTCAATGCAGATATACCGATTGAACCTGACCCTGACAACCCAACCCCAGCCGAGAAACACGCTAAGGCCATCAAACAAATGACAGGCGGAAAGCCTCAAATAAATGCTTATACAAAGTGGTGATAATATGGAAACATGCCCAAAGTGCAATAGCTTACTACGTACCGGTATCTCTCAAATGACGTTTGAGAATGACGATACACCAGATAAAGAAACAATCGCTTATACAAATATACCGATGATCTGTCCAAACAAAGCGTGTGACGATTACGGTGGAGAAGATACTTCAAAACCTCGAATTGTTGTTGAAACTGTAAAGAATAGGGTGAACTAATATGCAATTTATCTACGGACTACTCACAGCAGCAGTCTTTTTTTTATGCCTTCTTTTCTTTTTCTATTTGGGTACACGCTATGCCAAGCAGAAACCACCTGATAAAGAAGTAGACGAAAGCACGATTCATAAACAAGCCAAATTACAAGAGAATTTTATGAAGTTGATGCAATACGATGTTGCTCAAGCGACAGCAAGAAAGAAGGTGACATAATTTGAGTGAGAAAACTTCCGATTGGAAATTATACGAGGCCGGTAAGAAGTATAACAACGGTCTCAAGCCAAACTATTATGACACGGTTGATGCAAACCTTGAGTTTTTTGCCGGCAACCAGTGGCGGAACTTAGAAGCCGAGGACATGCCACAACCTGTATTCAATATTATCAAACGTGTTGTTACCTTCTTTGTTGCATCCTTAACGGCAAGTAAGACTAAATTACACTTTGAACCACTGTTAAATGTTGATAACGGTGACGATGTGTTTTCTCCTTCTGTATTCGCTAATGCACAGGTAGAAAACCTCTTCGAAAAGTTCAAGATGGACTTCAAAATCAAAGAAGCATTATTTGACGGTGCTAACACTGGTGATTATGCTGCCCACTTTTACTTTGATATGAGCAAAAAACCTTATGCCAATCAGTATGAAATGATCAAAGGTGAAATCGAAATGGAATTGGTAGATGGCACGAATGTATTTTTCGGTAATGCCAACAATCCCCGGACTGATGCACAGCCTTATATCATCATCAGTGGTCGTGATATGGTGCAGAACCTTCGCGACGAGGCGAAACGTTTTAAGAAAAGTGATCAAGACGTTGACGCTATTAAGTCTGACAAGAATTACAGTGAGCAATCCTCTGACAATGGTAAGTTAGAAGTAGATGCCGATGAATACGGCAAAGCACTTTATATTATTGTGTACCGAAAGAAAAAGGTTAAGCGAAAGCAAACGGACGAGATGGGCAATGAAATAGAGGTAGAGGTTGAAGCGATCACAGCGTCCAAGAGTGTTGAGAATGCTTATATCTATAAGGACATCGACACAGGTTTATCAACTTATCCTGTAGCATGGGCAAACTGGGAAAAACAAAAGAATACGTATCATGGCAGAGCGTTAGCAACTGGACTATTGCCAAACCAAATCTTTATCAATCGTTCATTCGCTATGATTATGTACCATTTGATGATGACAGCCTTTCCTAAAGCTGTATATAACGCTGATTTAATCAGTGTGTGGGATAACTCTATCGGTGCGGCAATCCCCATCAGTGGGGCGCCAATGGAAGCTCCTATTCGAAATGTAGCTGGTTATCTTGAACCTGGTAACATGAGTAATCAAATTATCCAAACCATCGAGTTAGCCATGCAGTACACGAAAGAGACGCTGGGCATTAGTGATGTGGCTATGGGTCAAATCGAAAACCCTAAGAATACATCAGCCATTATAGCGGTGCAAAAGTCCAGTGCTATTCCTCTTGAAAATCCAAGAGCAAACCTTTATGAGTGGATTGAGGATATCGGCCGGATCTTGTTTGACATGATGGGTACTTATTACGGTACACGTCCGGTAGTCATTGAAGCTGATGGTGAAAAACAGATCATTGAATATGATTTCAGTCAATTTAAAGATATGTGGCTAAATGTACGGGCAGATGTAGGTGAGTCCTCATATTGGTCTGAGATTGCTTCACTACAAACATTAGATAGTTTACTAGATCGCGAGAAAATAGAGTTTGTTGATTACCTTGAGAGGGTGCCAGAAGAATACATCCCACAAAAACAAGAGTTAATCAGCAAAATTAAACAGCAAATGCAAATGGCAGAGGAAATGGCGAATGACCCACGGAATGCTATTGCTCAATTGTCACCAGAGGAGCAACAAGCGTTTTATAATGCACCACCTGAAAAGCAACAAGCAATATTAGCACAATTAGCACAACCACAAGCACCTGTTATGTAGGTGTTTTTATTTTGCCCTAAGCAAGGCATTAAAAGGCTATATTTCCCCTACCCCTGGGAAAGGAGCGTTACAAATGAATGAAGATATGATTTTACCTGATGATTTCGAAGAATCCCTACCACTGGATAACGAAATCGCAGACGAAACACCTGTTGAAACGGATGCCCAACCACAAGCAGACGAAACAACAGAAGCGCCACAAGATACAACTGAACCTCTTAAATTCAAAGTGAAATTCAATAGAGAGGAACAGGAGTTATCTTATGACGAAGCTGTTCCGTTTATTCAAAAAGGCATGCACTTCGATAAAGTCCAAGAACGTTTACAAGCGCTTGAAAGTGATCCACGTTTGGCATTTATCGAGAACCTTGCAAATCAGAATGGCATGACAGCAGATGAATATATTCAAGCTGTACAACAACAACAGGAACAGGCTCGCATTGACGAGTTAGTGCAACAAGGCATATCTGAGGAATTAGCATCTGAAATGCTTGAGAATAAAAAATTCCGCCAACAATACGAAGCCGAAAAGCAAACCAAGGCACAGCAAGAAAAGCAAAATGCGGAGTATAACGAGTTTTTTGATTACTTCAAGCAAGCCAACGGACGGGATTTCGACTCAAACAAAGACCAAATCCCTGAAACAGTATGGCAAGCAACTCAAAACGGTGTGCCTCTTAAATTTGCGTATATGGAACACCAAAATCAGCAATTACAACAACAAATCCAAACCTACAAGCAGAATGAAACTAACGCTAATCGGGCGCCTGTGACGTCTACAACGGCACATGGCGGCACTGAGATTGCGAGTGAGGATGATTTCTTAGCTGGGTTTAACTCAATCTAAGGAGATGATTTAAATGGCAGTAAACTTAGCCACTAAATATTCAGATAAGGTAGATGAAAGGTTTAAACTAAAATCACTTACAGAAGCAGCGACCCACCAAGAATATGATTGGGATGGCGTTAAAACCGTAAACATTTATAACATTTCTACATCAGCAATGAATGACTACACACGTTCCGGTACAGCTCGTTACGGTGTAGCGGCAGAACTTGATGATACTGTAACACCATTCACCATTACAAAGGATCGTTCCTTCACATTCACGATTGACCAAGGAAACAAAAAGGATTCTATGAATGTTCGTGAAGCAGGAAAGGCACTTGCTCGTCAACATGATGAAGTAGTGGTGCCGGAAATCGACACTTACCGTTTAACGAAATGGGATGCTGCAGCAGTAGCGAACAGCGGTGTACCGACTGCAACAAACATCACGACCTCTAATGCTTACAGTTCATTCTTGCAAGCAACTCAATATCTTGATGATAACAAAGTACCGTCAGAAGGTCGTATTGCTTTCTGTACGCCAGCTTACATTAACAAAGTTAAACAAGATCCTGCTTTCATTAAAGCATCTGAAATCGCTCAAAACTTGTTAATCAAAGGTCAAGTTGGTGAAATCGATGGTGTGGCAATTGTTAAGGTTATCACGCCTTACATGCCAGCTAAAACACCGTTCATCATCGTTCACAAATCAGCGATGTGTGCGCCTAAGAAATTACAAGACTACAAAATTCATGAAAATCCTCCAGGAATCAATGGTAACTTGGTTGAAGGACGTATCTACTACGATGCGTTTATCCTTCCTAGCCGTGTGAAATCCATTTACTCTTGGAAAGAAGTATAAGGAGGTTTTTTGAATGGAACGAGTATTTGAAATTGAAAACGATAAAGGCAAAAAAGTTCGTGTTGTTGCATTAAACGATATTCAGGCAAGTGCCTATCTAAACGAGGGTTTCGAGGAAGTAACCGAAGAAGCCAATAAAAAGAAGAAGTAGTCTAACGGGGGAGCGAGCAATTGTGCTTTGCTCCCCTTTTTTTGTAGAAAGAGGTGATTGCATGAGTGTGATTGCTCAAGATGTGTTTATGATGGCCATGACCTTAATGGATGAAGAATCACAAGATGGTACATTTGTAGGGTATCCTGACGAGTACAAAAAGAAGTCGTGGAATGTTCTCACAATGTTACAAGCGGAATTGTTACCACCATATCTGCAACCATTAGGCATTACGAATGAAAATGATGTTATACAAATAGATGATCGAACAGCGGCAACGGCCTTACCTTATGGATTAGCTGCCCATTTATTAATGAATGAAGACCAACAAAAATCAGCTTTCTATAATGCTCGATACGATGAGTTAAAAAGGAAACGACCTGCTGCTATTGTACCTATCAAAGATGTATACGGAATTGTGGGAACACAAGAAAAAGTAGCCAATCCAACCACTCCTGACATTGACGGTGGTTCGTTTACGGATGACAAGAATGGCATCTATGGCGGAGGTGAATTTTAATGATATTCAGACCACCGAAAGTTAAAGCAACTAAGGGATTAGAACGGGATTTACTTCAATTTGAAGAAGCAGAACTAGGATTTACAAAGGACACCAAACGGTTTTTTGTTGGTAGTGATCAAGGCAATGTTGAGTTAGCCAAACAAGAAGAAGTAAGCGAGGGAATCACCGATTTACAAAGCCAAATTACTCAGGTTGACAGTAAATCAAATGACGCTGTCAATAAAGCAAATGATGTACAAAATCAGTTTGACCGTGTGGTGGCTGAGGCTGGTTCTAACAATCCAGAGGTCGTTCAAGCTCGCGGAAATGAAGTAAATTTGAATGCTCGATTGAATAAAGTTGATACGCAATTGACAGAAAGTGACAATCGGTTAAAAGAGTCAGGATTTAATATTAGATGGAATGCTTTACTTGCTCTGAGTGGTGATTGGACAACAGCAATCCAAACGGCGTTAGATAATTACACTCATGTTTATATTCCAGAAGGTACTTTCCCTTTCACTTCATTAACAGTCACGAGATTTGGAACTACTATATCGGGGGATGGCCAATTAAACGGTAGTTCTAAGCTTCAATATAGTGGTAGTGCAATTGCAATTAAAGTAATGGGTAGCGTTAATTATTTAAAACTACAAAACATACAACTGTTAGGTATTCCTGCTGTAAGTACAGATTATTTCAATATCGGTTCTATAGGGATAGATATAACAGATGGTAACGTATCAATTATGACAGATGGACTATTTATTAGTGGGTTTGAACGATGTATTTTGTCAAATTACAACGGTTATTACAGTAAAATAACAAATAGCAGATTTGAAAAATCAAAAGAATGTTTAGTTAATTTTTCAGCTAATAATTTAGATATAAAAGACACTCGTTTTCAAAAATTTCATAACGCTATTATTGTAAACGGAACAAATTTGACTATCTCGAAATGTTCTTTTGAGATATTCAATGGATCAATTGTTAATGGAAGTGGCGCGGAAGCTGGAATAATTACGATGAAAGACTGTTACGTAGAAATTTATGACAATATAGACCTTCCAACCAATTTCCCTAATCAGATTGCAAACGGGGCTTTAGCTGGAAAATTTGGTGGAAATATCTTATTTACAGGTGCTTTTTCTATTATTAAGTTAATTGACAATGATTTACAATTAGGAGGGGTTTTTCGTGTAGTATCGGTAACCGACTGTAAATCATTAGAGAGTAAAAATCTTATACACATATATAGTTCAGGAAATAATTTAGATAGACTTTACAACCCATCTAATAACTTAAAAAGTTTCAATGTAAATGATACGCTTGGCAAGGATCTAGGTGTGGGTCCGTACAATCGAACATATAACCAACCTGCGTTTACACTGAATAATCCATTTGGGGATAATCTACATTTTGACCCGATTTTAGGCAGAAATTTAATATCTTTCTCAAAAGTTCATACTCCAACTTTGCTAAACAATTGGAATACAACCGATAACACACAAGGTGTACCACGTGTATTTTTATCTTTAGATGGATTGACTTTATCTGGTCATGTAAATGGTACAAATAAAACCGGAGATGTTTTGTTTGTTTTGACAGATAACTATAGACCATTCGCTTATACAAGTAATCGAACATATGTAAACTTAACTGGATTTACGGATTTTGGTTCAGGTAGTCCTGTTCGTTTTCAATATAATTATACAAATGGAGAGTTTAAGCTAATTGGTGCGCCTAGTAGTTTAGCTAATATCTCACTTGATGGTCTTTTTATCCCACTTAGAATTTAGCACGCATTTGGAGAAAATTGTGACGTAGCAAGGACTGATTTTTCAGTCCTATTTTTTATGGAAAGGAGGATGGTTATGGCACAAATGCCAGCGATTACAACAAAATCGCTACCACCTTTTCGATTAGAGCCATTTAGAGGGATGGATGTCAGTGGGGCAGCTACCCAAATAAGCGATCATCATTCGCCTGATACGTTAAATATGATCAGCAACGAGAGGGGAGCATTAGAAAAACGCACAGGTTATACAAGAGTGTTTCCTACTTCATTAGGTACTGGAAAAATCAATGGAATGTATCTGTTTACTCGTACTGACGGCAGTACGATTTTTTTAATTGCACATGGTACCAATCTCTATACTCAATCAGGTAATGCGCAACCTATTTCCATTTTCAACACGTTGCAAAACGGAAAAGTCAACTTATTCACTGTTGAAGGTAAGTGTTACATCATGGATGGGGTTAACTTCTTAGTTTATGATGGGGCAACAATTAAACAAGTAGAACCGTATGTTCCGGTCTTGCAGATATCCAAAAACCCAAGCGGTGGCGGTTCAGCAAACGAGGATTTCAACTTAATCGGCAACAAATTTAAAGACAGTTTCAGCGGTGATGGCGAAGCAACTGTTTATCAGATGTCACTTACTGGACTAGATGCTACTACAGTTTCTGCGGTAGTTGGAACAGCAACCATAAACGAAGGTACGGGTCTTACAGTTGACCGAGTAAATGGCAAAGTAACCTTTACCACAGCTCCGGAAAAGGGAACAAACAATGTTATCATTACGGCCGGCAAAACGGTATCAGGTTATCCCGAACGCATCAAAAAGTGTACGATGGCGGTCGGGTTCGGTGGGTCGAACGATACCAGGACATTTATATCGGGCAATCCCGATATGCCGGAATACATGTTTCGAAGCGGACTCTATGACCCTACTTATTGGCTTGAAAACGGTTATTATCGATTATCCGAGAAAGTTATGGGCTTTTCTAAGCAATATGATTATTTGATTGTCGAACGTCCAAACGGAAAACACATGATTAACTTCCAAATCACCGAAGCAGGAGACGTCAGTTTCCCTTCTAAGCCGATTAATAACCAAGTGGGAGCAATTGCATCAGGAAGTATACAAATCATTGAGAATAACCCTGTATCGCTTTCAAAAGACGGGGTTTACATGCTAGTGGCTTCCAATGTACGTGACGAGCGAAACGTCGTCCATGTCTCTTCCAATATTGATAGAAAACTATTGTTAGAGTCAGGATTAAACAATGCCGTTTCTGTTGACTTTGATAAAAAATATTGGCTTGCACTAAACGGAAATGTGTATGTCTTGGATTACACTCAAAAATCCACTGAAAACCGGTATGGTGAGTGGTATGTCTATAACAATATTAACGCATCGTGCTTCTTAGTGAAGGACGGTTTTTTATATTTTGGCAGTTTAACAGATGGTTTAGTCTATCGCTTTAAAAAGGAGTATGAGGGCGCGGCTTACAATGACGACGGAATGGCGATCAATGCGTACTGGAAGTCAAAACAACTTACTTTCAAAGCGGAGGAATTGAAGAAATACATTGAAGCTCTTTATTTTGCGATGAAACCAGCGAGTAGGACAAGTATTGATATCTATTATTCGTCAGATAAAAAGGAAAATGTCTTAATAAACACCAAAAAGATTCAATTTAATTTATTTGATTTTAACAACTTGGATTTTAATAACTTTACTTTCTATTCATCGACATTCCCGAAAGAAGTCAAATCGAAAGTCAAAGCGAAACAAGTTACCCATTTTCAATTAATGATTCAAAACAACAAATTAGACGAAAGCCTATCTCTTTTATCAATGGGAATTGAGTATAGATATCAATCCAAAATACGTTAGTGAGGTGAGAGTATGTTTGAAAAATTAGTTTCATTTACAAAAGACGTTTCCGATTTACCTGACTCGCCAGCAGCTAACCAAGCGGCAGAATTAAAAGCGCAGTTCGATGCGGCTCCAAATGAAGTAAGAGAATATCTCAATAAATTAATAGATGCCTTGAAAAAAACAGAGGACGGCGATTCGGGAGCCGATAATATCGGAGCTACAGCTATCGCGGGGTTGACAGGTACAACCATACAAACATTGCTTGAAAGTCTTAAAACACATGCTGATAAAAAGGTTCAAGGGTTTGCTAGCAATCTTAGAATTGAGCAGGTGTATGGCCAATTTTTCACAAATGGAAACTCTAGTAAAAGTACAGCATCGGTCAACTTTGTGTCAGCTTTTGAGAGTGCACCTTCTGTTTTCCTCGGAGATATTTCACAGATTCAGTCATATGGAAATACCCTTTGTTTTCCTGTCATTCGTAATGTGACCAAAACAGGGTTTCAATGCGACATTCAAACAGCCGGCGGTCAAAACTTGGGTACACCAGGCAGTCCGGCAAATATATTTATAAACTTTTTAATAATAGGGAAGTGATAACATGGCAGATTGGAGAATTGGTGAAAATTTAAACGCAACCAGTGATGGTAAATGGTATTCCATTGAAACAGATACAAAAGGGAATCGATATAAAAATTTTGTTGCCAGTCCTTATGACACCATGAGCAATAAAATTAACTCTTTATATGACGCTCAAAAAACTAATCAGTTAGGCCAACTACGTGCACAACGTGACAAAGCCATAGCAGGCTTTAATCAACAGAAAAAAGACTTAGCCCCACAATACCAAAACCAACGAAACCAAGCAGATGTGGTAAACGCACAGAGTGCATCAAGAATGCGTGAATTGATGGCGGCTAATGGTATTAATGCCAGTGGTGAAAGTTTAACCACACAGGCAAATCTAGCGTCCTCACGGCAAAACGCTTTAAGTGAGATTAATACCAACGAATCTCATGCTGTTAGGCAAATTGATGACCAAATCGCCAATGAAAATGACCCAGCTCGTGAACAAGCAATTATTAATGCTATCGAAGCGGAACGGTCAGGCAAATTAGCAGAAGCGTATAATCAAGCCCAACAGGATACTTATCAGCGTACAATGGATTGGCGAAATTCAGAATTACAACGACAACAGTTTGAATGGCAAAAACAAATGGAACAACAGCAATTAGCTTTACAGCGTCAAGCTGCTTCTTCAAGATCATCAGGCGGTTCTAGAAGCTCCGGTGGCAGAAGTTCAAGTGGATCAGTAAAGCCAAAAACCAAAGACCAATCCTATCGTGAGGGTATGTCTTATTGGGCAGGAAAAGCCGATGAAGTTCGTAAACAAGGTGCGGTTCGTGTGGCAGAGAGTCTTAGAAATGACCCTGCACAAATTGAAGCTATTACAAGTCAAGGATATGATTTCGAATCCGTTGTTGACGCTTTGTATAATGTGGCATCAAACGGTCAATTCAAAAACCAATCGGATTATAATAAGTATGTTGCAAGTTTTAATACATCAAGCGGTAACGGTAAACGAGGAAGATATTAATAACAAGGCGGTGTCAAAATGCCTTTAAATTTTTTAGATGATTTTCTTACGGACTTTAATAACAAGGCGGACGAGCGAAACAGACAACTTATTTATGAAAAGAATCCGTACAATAAAAATTTATCGCCTACACCACAAAAACTGGTGCCATTAAATAATTCGAATTCAAAAAAGAGCCTTTCTTCAAAGGGGAGGCTCTCTTCAAATGTGAAGAAAAAGGACAATAGTTTTCTTAACGATATGTTGAACATCGGTAAAGCCTCTTTAGAATCTGCCATACATCTAAAGAGTCCAATGCAAGCAAATATTGATATAGCAAAGGACTATGTAAAAAAAGGGCAAGCTCCAACCGATGCGACAAAAGAAATATCGAGGGGTATTACTAGAGCAGCGAATACATTTGGACTTGGTTCGATTAAAGAGGCGGCAAAACGTAAAAATGATTCCTATTATAAAAACCAAGTATTTAACGAGCGAGAAGGTGGAGCAAAAGCGGCAGATTTCGCCTATGATGCTTTAGGATATCTTGCGCCTGGTTCTAAGTTGTATGGGGCACTAAACGCTTCAAAATTAGGCAAAGGACTGACTGAATTCGGTGCAGGAAATTTAGGCAAGAGATTGTTAGCGGAAGCAACAAAAGGTGGTTTAATCGGTGGCGGAATGGCAGGAGCAGAAGTCGGAGCAAGAGAACTAATTAACCCTGATGATTACTCATTCAAGGATAATGCCAAGCATATTGCTTTAGGTACTGCTTTAGGTACGGTTGCAGATCCTTTACTATACGGTGCTGGTAAAGGAATTGCAAAAGGGTTTGAATCTACTGCTAATCGGACTATGAGAAATTTGTTACCGAAAAACGAAGCGGTTGCAAGTGAATTGTCCAATGCCTATAAATCATATAATGCTGGTCCGAATACAAAGCCTAATCCAATATTGCTTGATGATCTAATTCCTAAAGGAAGCGACATCACGAATCCAAGTTTCTTACCTTCATTGAAACCGAAAACAAGCGTCGATAATCCACTCGTTCCTAGAGTCGGTAAATCAATCGATGAACTACCACCATTAGACGAAACTTCTTTATTGGATAGATCGTTGATGTTCGACGGGGCAGAACGGAAATTGCCTGACTTTTCAACAGCAAGACCAGTGATTGAACCTCCTAGCAACGTGAATGTATATGGTGTGGAAGTACCAAAAGGTGATTTAGTTGAAACAGCCCCACCTGAATACTGGCAAAAGAGATATGAAGATTTCGTTAAATATGTAAAGGAAAACGGCTATAATGAAAATAATCTAAATAACGAATCTATCAATGAATTATGGAGTCATTTCGCTAAAACGGATGAACCTGCATTACACACGGTTGTCGATTTAGCATACAACGGATATAAACAGCCTAAAACAATTGATGCAGCGGAGGTATGGGATAAGATGGGCAACCGTCCACCTGTCTCTCAAAATGCAAAGAAAATCTTATTAGGCGAGGTAAAGCAAAAGCAAAAACCCGTTCCACCAAGTCAGGAATTGTTGCCTAATTTAAAACCGAAAAATGCTGTTCAAGAGCCGTTATCACCATTACTACCACCAAAGAATAATTCAGCAGTAGAAACACCGTTAAGGCCTGTAGAACAGACCGTAAACAAAGTAGAAACTCCTGTGAGAAATTTGCAACCTGTACCAAAGCAACCGAATGAACGGTCTTTTTACAACACCGTGGGAAGTTCAGAGAAACTTTCTCCTGAAATGGAACAGTTATTAAACGATTTCGACAAAACTTACAAGCCAATGTCTAATGAACAATTAGTGAATTACGCTAATAAATATGTTACAAAGGACATGGAAAAGGCTTATCAGTTCGTGAAAAATGCTCGCAAATTTGATCCAAGACACATTACAGTCGGACACCGTTTGATTGATGAATTACAGAAAGCTGGTCAATATGATCGTGCCTTAGATGTAGTTGAGAGGTTAGCGGAGCAAGGAACAAAAGCCGGGCAATCAATCCAGTCTTATTCCATTTACAATCGTTTATCTGCAGAAGGTCAGCTTTTGAGGGCTCAAAGACGAGTGAATAAAATTAATGAAACTATTACTGACCCTAATAAACAAATCAAATTAACTGAACAAAACATTCAAGACATTACCCATACAGCAGATAGCATTCAACGATTCACTGGACAGCAGGAACAAGCAAACAATGTTATTAAGATTATGGAAAACATCAAAAAAGGAAATGTTGCAACCGATGCCGAATTAGATACTGTCCGTTCTTTTGTATCTGATGCGAAAAAATTTGTTGCTGACCTTGAACCTGGTGCTCCTCCTAAACAACCTAAGCCTATTAAGGATGTCCGAAACCGTGATAAAGTTGTTGATTTTATGGACAAGCGTGAACAGTTAGCAAGAAAACGGTTAAGAGAGATAATGGGGCGAGCAAACTCCATGCCGGTAGATGCACTTTACGCATTGGCGGATATTGGTGCTTCAAAAATTGCGAAGGGTACTGTTAAAGTTGCTGATTTTACCGAAGATCTAGTAAAAGAATTTGGTGAGAAAGTTCGGCCGTATGCCAAGCAGATTTACAACAAAGCAGTTGAAACATTTAACTTGCAATCTGAATCTATGACTCGTCAACGACTGAGCGAAGTGGAGAAAATCACTAACAAGGCATTAAAAGACAAAAATATTAGTGCTGATGAAGCAGAAAGCATCAGAGAGTTTGCGAGACAAGTAGGACAAATGTCAGGAGATGCGAAACTAGAGCATAGCATGGAGCTTCAAACTACACTTATGAATTTAGATCGTCCTACTTTCGGTCAAAAAATATCTTCAACACAAACAATCGCTCAACTGTTAAATCCTAAAACCATAGTGCGTAATGCCATAGGTAATGAAATGTTCTACCGTGTCGAACAAATGAATAAATTACTAGCAACACCTGTAGACATTTTACGTAGTAAGATTACAGGCGGAGAACGTACGATTACCTTCCGAACGAATAACCAAGGGCAATACTGGCAAAATTGGTTAACAGGAGCTAAAGCAGGATGGAAAGGTGTAAATCCAATGGGCTTACAAACTGCCTATGATTTAGGACCACAAGCGTTCCGTTCTAAGTTTAATCCTTTAACTTATCTTGAAAAGTCGCTAGGGGCTACTTTACGCTCGTTTGACCATGCAGGATATATGAGAGCATATAATAAAACACTTGGTGAAATGGCAACGTTACGAGCGGTTAACCAAGGTCTAAAAGGTCAAGCGAAAAAGGATGCTATTCAACAGTATATCCGTGAAGTTGATGAAAACATGATGCAAATTGCTGACCAATACGGGAAATACGCAACTTTCCAAGATAATACGGTTCTTTCTAATGCTTTAACCAAAGTGAAAAAAGGCTTGAATAAAGTTTCTACACTTGGAACGACTGATGAATTTGGTTTAGGGGATCTTGTTCTAAAGTATCCGAAAACACCAGGTAACTTAGTCATGCGAGCATTAGAATATTCTCCTGCTGGTTTAGTTCGTGCTGGTCACTTGTTGAAAAGTGCTTATAAGACCAAGAACCCATTTGAAAGACGAGAAACAGCACTTGCTTTCACTAGGGCAATTATGGGTACAGGTGGATTTTCGTTGTTAGGTTACTTCTTAGCTGATAAAGGCATTTTAACTGCTGCCGGAAATTCTGATTTTGAAGTGGCGGCATTGGAAAAAATGGCCGGAAAACAACCGAGTAGCGTAAACATTTCAGCTCTTAATCGTTTTGTTCAAAGTGGATTTAATCCAAAGTCCACGGATGCACAAGAGGGAGATACCTTCATATCTTATGATTGGGCGCAACCGATTTCAATTGCTGTTGCATTAGGCACAGGGGTTGCACAATCAGCCAAAGAGAACGGAAAATTAGGATTGGATACTGGTATAAAAGGCGGTGTAGATAGCGCAGCTAATACCATTATTAATCAATCTGTATTAAAAGGGTTAAATGATTTCCTCGCTAACTATCCTGGCCGTACTATGTCCGATAGGGTAGGAGATGCTATTAAAGGTTCAGTAGGTTCATTTGTGCCAACTCTTTCTAACCAATTCAGGCAGCTTAATAACAATACAACTAGGAGCACTTACAGCCCTAAATTTATGAATGAAGTAGGGAATAAAGCGTTAAATCGTATACCGGGATTAGATTCAAAACTTCCTCCTGCCTATGATACACTTGGAAGTCAAAAGGAAACCTATCAAGGCGGTACTAACAATTTACTGAATGTATTCTTAAATCCATCGTTTGTGAGCAAATATAAACCGTCACCTGAAGCTAAATTTGTGTTAGACTATATTAATGCTACAGGTGATAAAACAGCAGCGCCAAGGTTAGCTGAAAAGAAATTAGATGGTGAACCATTAACAAGTCAACAGTATGCAGATATGCAACGGATTATGGGTCAATATGTCCTAAATGAATTGAAAGTAGCAGTACCGGCAATCGGTAAAAATTCTAATGATTACGAACGAATTAAAAAGGCAATGGACAAAATTTTAACCGATGCTGGCAAGGCAGGAAGAGAGGAGATTAGAAGGCAAAGAGGTGAGTAACCTGTTTTGGTTTATTGTAATATTTGCTGTTGTTTGTATCCTTTTCTTTATGGCTATGATTTATGTGGAAAAGTCAAACATGCGGAGAGAAGTTGACCTGGAGTATGACCGAAAAGTCATAAGAAGAATAAATAAGATTGATCCGTATTACAACTTTCTTTACAATCTGTTTGGGTGGATACTAGCCATCCTGGTAATTTACTATATATATTTAGGTTAAGAGAGCTAATACCAGCTCTCTTTTTATTGGAATAATGGTATAATGGAAATAAATACATGTGGTGGCGGAATAAGTAGACGCTAGGTAGTTCAGTTGGTAGAACTGTGGTAAATATCGGTAGTAATATACCGAGGGGAACGCAATTGCAATACCCTTTTGCAAAGCCACAAGTCGGTGCTTCGATACCACCCCAAGGCATAGCAGGTCATGTAAGGTGCAAATCCTTACCCATATGTATTTAAATTAAATATTCATTTTTAAAGGGCTGATAATTCAGTCCTTTTTTCATGCCCAAAATTAGGAGGTACAGAATGGAAACGATAAGTGGATTTGATATTACAGCCGTGGTCGGTAATGTGTGGAATGTGGCATTAGGATTTGTTATTTTTGATATAATTACAGGTTTGTTAGCTGCCGGAGCAGAAAGGAAAATAAACAGTTCCATTAATTTTATAGGGTTAATTCGAAAAGTCGGCCTATTCGTAGCGTTGGCTTTTCTTAGTTTTGTGGATGCGTATATCCAAGCGAATGGTTACGTTATTAAACTTGGAGTCGGCATGATCGTGGCATATGAAGGTTTGAGCATTATCGAGAATTTTAGTCGTATTGGAATTGACATCAAATTTCTTACAAAGTATTTCGATAAAAACAAAGTTGGTAAAGGTGGAGACAAATAATGGCCTTAACTTATGAAAGGCGGAATATCGATAATATCGCAAAACTTGCCGATAATACGAGAGCTGCAGCATTAAAATGGCATGATTACTTAGTTGCTAATAATATCGATATCCTTATCTATGAAACTATTCGGTCGTTGGAAAAACAAAAAGAAAACGTTAAGAATGGTGCATCTCAAACAATGAAATCATACCATCTTGTAGGACAGGCATTGGACTTTGTTTTGGTTAGAAATGGAAATACTGACTGGAATGGTTATAAACGTCCAGAAGTGCAAAAGGCAATTGCTGAAGCTAAGCTACTTGGGTTTGAATGGGGTGGAGATTGGAAAGGGTTTGTTGATAAACCTCATTTGCAATTTAATTACAAAGGGTATGGTACAGACACTTTTGGAAAACAAAAAGGAGAGGAGATTAAAGTGAATAAAATCTTTACGGATAAAGTAACCATCC
Source organism: Neobacillus sp. WH10 (assembly GCF_030123405.1). Classification (GTDB taxonomy): domain Bacteria; phylum Bacillota; class Bacilli; order Bacillales; family Cytobacillaceae; genus Neobacillus. Next base: position 3,790,638 of record NZ_CP126110.1, on the reverse strand, counting down.
CGAATACAGCATACTGGCAAGCAATACCATTAGTACAAGAATACCAAGCAAAAGGGTTTAAGTGCTATGCTGATCCGGTCAATTACAAACCGTTCGAAACGCCGAAAGACAGTGATGGTTATAGATTTGTTGTAGAAACGGACTATAAGAATGCCAGCCTCGTATCAATGGAATTAAAAACAAGGGGATATACTCTTACTACGTGGGAAACGATGTAAAGAAATAGCCTCACTCTATGAGTGGGGCTTAAAAAGGTAAATTGTCATTCATAATTTTATCAATCTCCTGCTTTTCTAACTCCAAAACCAGCTCTGTTATATCTTCTTTTTCACAAAGCACTTGTTTTATTTCCACTTTCAACGGATTTTTTCTTTTTATCCACTTCCAAAATTCATATGCTGCCTGTTCTTTGCTTCTGCCTTTCAGTGTGATTGCTGCTTTTTGATACCCTTTTGTATTAGCTATTGATGTGTAGTGTATCTGTATGATTACGGTCATGTTAAACTCCTGCTTTTATTGAATCCTCTTCGTCATGTATAGATAAGACTGTATGGCAATGTTTGCATTTAATAGCATCCGCCTTAATTCGTTCGGCACAATGAGGACACTTTTGATACATGATTCTTCTAAAATCAATTAAAAATACTAAAACAAGCATTGGTAGATGAAACAATAATACATTACCCCAATTATAAATTAGTTCTGCTAAGAAACAGGTTAAAAAAACAGATAAAACCAAAGAAATAATTACTGCTTTTTTCTTAAATATTTTATACCTTGTTACAAAATTTAAGGTCAATAAAATAACATTATACACGATAAAAGCATAAATAAATGCACCAACATAACCTCCAAGCAAATCCCAAAACATCTTTACTCCTCCTTTGTTTCTTCCACATATAGATCATCCACTTTACAATTTAACAATTTTGCTAATTTATATGCTTTATCTAATGGTGGATATGACCTGCTGCCAATCCAATTTGATAGTTGATTCGGTGTAATACCGATCTCTTTTGCTATGTACTTTTTTCTGTATCCACTTCTTTCTATAAGTTCATTCAATCGACTTTTCATATAAACACCTCAAGTAATAATTCTCCATTAATTGGACAATCCCTCTTAAAATTTAATTGCAATTTTATTTGAAAAATATTTACAGGACAATGTATAACGGACAAATCCACCTTAATAACCTTTAACATAACCACATTATTAGCCCCTTGTTAGCGTGTCCGGATACTCGACAAATCTTATATTAGCGGTTGAATTCCTTTGTATTTAAGTGATCCATTTTAAGGGATAACTTACTCTGTAAGTTCCAATGAGGTGGCGTGGGAAGGAGGAAGATATCAAAATGATTTTCGAAGCAGTTACAACAACAATTTTTGGAGCAATTTCTTTGAAAGCTTTTTTATCAAAAAACAGTGATGGGAACGATTCGAAAAAAATTCAAAAAATATTTACTCTAACTGGCCTAAATGTAAGGGATGGAGAACGCACATTAACCACCCAGCTGCTAAAAAAGAAAAATTATGATTGGGGTACTGAATATCGTTATCGCATCCCTTTAGGCAGAAGTTTTGAGGATTATGTTGCCAAACAAAAAGTAATTGAATCAGGAATCAATACCCGTTCAGTTAAGATTCGAATTAAAGACCTTAGAGAGCTGAAATTAGACCGTAATATCATTTCGAATATCAAAGGTCTCTACAATAAAAAACTGACTGACAGAAAGGAAATAGAGCTGTCTTACGACGGATTATTAAAGATACGGGTATACAATGAGCCATTACCTTCTCAAATCAAGTTTCAAGAAGGAAAAGGATGGAAAGTAGCATTCGGCGCAACCCGTGAAAGAAACAAATTAATCTTTCACGATTTTGAAAAAATTCCTCATTTCTGCTTGGGTGGCGCGACAAGATACGGTAAATCTAATCTAATCAATTGCATTATTAATCAGCTAATTAGACAGCAGCCAAACAACGTGAAATTCCATTTAATCGACCTCAAGGGCGGCGTGGAGCTTTGCGACTACGAGAATATCCAACAAACCGTATCAATCGCTTACGAGCCGGAGGAAGCTTTAGAAACGTTAAAAAATGCCTATAATCTCATGAGAACAAAGCAAGAAATACTCAGGAAGGCAGGCAAGAAAAAAGTAGAGGATGCAGGTATCACTGAAAGGCATTTTATCATCATCGATGAGGTTGGAGAATTAAATCCTGATGAGGCAGTATCGAAAGAGGAAAAAGCATTGAAAAAAGAATGTCAAAAATATATGAGTCAGATTTCACGGTTGGGCGCAGGCTTAGGTTTTCGGCTGATACTGGCGACCCAGTACGGAACCGGCGATATTATCCCCCGTCAATGTAAACAAAATAGTGATGCTAAACTATGCTTCCGGGTTCAAACTGGGGTTGCTTCCAGGGTTGTATTGGACAGCGAAGGTGCAGAAGCATTACCAAAAATCAAAGGTAGAGCGATTTATCAAATGGCAGATGAGCGTGTAACCATTCAAACCCCTCTTATCACTCCTGAAATCATTACAGCAACCATTACACAACAGATCATCCCGAATAAGGGAGGTAAATCCATTGAAAAGGTTGAGCGAGAGACAAGAAAAAATACTCTTGTCATTGAAGAAACTGGACTTTCTTAACAGAGATCAATTAAGCGTAATTCACAGACTTGGAAAGAAGCAAAATACAAATCGGATCCTTAGAGAGTTGTCTCCTTATTTATCTTCGTTCAGAGAAAACGATTCACCTAATGTCTATTTTTTAAACAAAGAAGGCCGAGAATATGTAAATTCCGAAAAGGAAAGAAAAAAGAATAAATTTGTCAATCACGTTCTTATGCGAAATGATTTTTATATTTACTTGGGTTTTCCTAGCGAGTGGAAAAATGAAATGAAATACCGTGATGACGATTACTCAGTCATTTGTGATGCAGTATTTAAAGTAAACGGAAAATATCAATTCTTGGAAGTTGACTCTCTACAAAAAATGAAGGCAAATCGTGGGAAAATCACACAGTACAAAGGATTATTTGCCGGCAGAACCATCCATGAAAAATACGGTTATTTTCCGAAAATAGTCTGGCTAACAACTACAAATTTTAGAAAAATACAGATTATAGACCTTTGCAAAGGCTTACCATATGCGGTTTATACAATTGACGACATTCGATAAGGAGTTGGTCAAAATGAAAAAAGTAATTAAATTCAATGAATTTATGTCTGGTGAATACAAGGTTAAGGAAAAAGCGAAAAGGCGAGGGAGAATCGAAAAAACCACCAAATTAGCGAGTGCTGCTGTTCTTCCATTGGCTACTGGCGGTGCGATTGGTTCATTCGGATTTGCAATGAAGGCTTTCGCCGTGACCGCCGGAGCAAATGCGGTTGCAGTATCCACTGCACCTATAGCGGTTGAAGTTGGGGCTAAAGAATGGATGGGAGAGCAAGCATTGTCAGCTTTGGCGCATGTATTAGATCCGGTGGTAGATATTCTTGTGGTCTTATCGTTGCCGATTGCTTCGGTTGTCATTGTAGGTTCGTGTTTTCTCTTTATGTTTGGCAAAGCTGAAAAGGCGTGGACTGGAATTCAAAATGCCGGATTAGGTTATGTGCTTATCCAGGTATCCCCTCTTATCTTAAATGTGCTGAAACAGGTAGGAAATGCCGTGTAAGGTGAGAGATTATATAAAATTTGAGGAGGAACAAGGATGAACATCAAAATAATGGTAAAAATTTAGTGCCATGTACCGATTGCGGTAAATATCACAAAGGGAATAAAAAGACGAAGAAGGTTTGTACACGTTGTAAAAATAAGGTAGAGATTTAGAAAGAAGGAGAAGCAATTCTCCTTTTTTATTGGTATTATTTAAGCAGGGGTGAATAAAATGAAAGTAACCATTATCGAAGGACCACACACTAAGGAAGTACTTCAAAAATGCTATGATTACATAATTGAACTATATAGAAAAGAAAAAAATGTGGTCAATGAGTCGGAAATGACCACTGACCACAAAAATATCACGCAATCATAATAAATAGAGAAAAATAAACGAGCCCCTAACTTCTCCTCGGGTGGTGAGAAGTCGAAAGCGGTCGAGAGGGGTTAAATAACAATCATTTTTCATCACTCGTTAAAGGGTTCGGTGGACTCCTTAAACTATAGGATTCTGCCAGCATTTTCTTTGTCGTTGCTCACAAACGGCTCACATTCCGCTTTAATCGTGAAGTGCTGCCGGTTTATAAAGACCAAACCCCAATCTTATATTTTATTACAAAAACTGAATCGCGGAAAAGAAAATTAACAGAATGGTTGAAAGGTATTCGGCATGAGGTTTTGACGTTTGAAGAAATTAAATAATTTGTATGTGTCTATTGTACATACTGGATGCCCTGTAAGGGCCGCTCTGACAGCAATTTTTGCTGTTTCGGCGTCCCGGATTTCACCAACCATGATGATGTCGGGATCGTGGCGAAGAATAGCCTTTAAACCGGCCGCATAGGTAACACCCGCTTTTTCATTCACTTGTACCTGCAAAACAGAGTCGTAGTTTTTTTCGATTGGATCTTCAAGCGTAATGACATTGCGATGAAATAGGTGGGCAGTTTCATTTAAAAGTGAGTAGAGAGTTGTGGTCTTACCAGATCCTGTTGGACCAGTAAATATGATAAGTCCATGTGCATGTTTGAGAAGGGCTAGTAATTTTCGAGTCATTGCCGGAAATAAAGAGAGTTGATGAAATGGAATTTGTTCTTGTTGGGGTAATAGCCGGATGACAAGGCTCTCTCTGTTGTTTGAGGGAAGAGTGGAAAGCCTAAGACCCATTAATTGTCCATCTACTTCACAAAAAATGGCTCCGCTTTGCGGGCGTCTTCTTTCACCGATATCCATGTTGGCTGTGAACTTAAAATGTGAGATTAATCTGTCGCATTCATCTTTTGGAAGGGATAACCGGGGTATGAGTTTGTTAGTTAAACGGATTTGAACAAGTGTGTCTTTCTTCCGAGGAATAATGTGAATATCTGTCGCTTGGTTCCGTGCCGCATCTGTGATGATCCGATTAGCTAAAATTTCAATTGCACTAACAATAGGTAACACCACCTTTTTAATTTGTCCTTGCATATATTCGACAGGGTTCTTTCTTTTCCTTCTTTATTTGTAAATTAATTTTATTATTTTCGGCAATAAATTTAATTAGGGTGTCAGGCACCATGTGAATTTTTCACATGGTGCCTGACACCCCTGTTTCTTATATTGCTTTTTCCGTTAAATAGAAAAGTCCTCCATTGATGAGTGAGATGTTTATTTTTGGTTCGTATTGTTCTTGGAGAGCTTTTTTTTCGGTCTCGTAGCTTTCATTTTCATCTTCTACATCTTCATAAAAATGATCTAACAGCCGCAAATCCTGATTCCATCGCTTCCGAGCATCATTAGCCCACGAATGGTCATCTTCTGAAATCACTGATTTTAAATACGTTTCAATCCTTGACATGCCACTCTTAGGCCTTACTAATGGCGATATTGTAAAGGAATAATCAGGTATTTTTGGCGTCAGCGAGATCTTTTGCAAACGGTCGTGAAAATCCTCAACCATTTGTCCATTAATAAGCTGCAAGCCGATTGATTTAAAGACATCGCGCTTACGGTCACATTGATAAGAAATCTTTACATTCATGCACAACCATGGCATTAATGGAGTTTGATTCCCTTGAAGGTGATGATTCTCATAAAGGCGAATGTAGCTGGCAAGATTTTTAGTTGATTCAAAAATTTGGTGCAGCCGAGGTGAACCAAAATGAATGATTTCACCCTTAATTTGATCGGGGGCTTTTTCTTTGTTGGTGATAAAAGTAAGCCGCATTGGATTTGGAATTCCGCCTGTTTTTTCTAAATAGTGCCAGTAAAATGGCCGGTTCATCAGTTCTTTATCCAGTTCAATCGTTAACTGGACAGTTAAAAAGCCTGGCTTATCTTCAATTATTGGGCATTCATTTGCTTTAAAATAATCCAAAAGAAAATTATGAATTTCCTGCTGCTGCATGTGAATCCCCTTTCTTCATGCCTTCGGCAAATTCAATCATTGACGATAAATTCTCCATTTTGATTCTCATTTCACCTTCAGAAGCGGATTGTCCGAAAATATCAATTAAATGATCTTCAATATTGCCAAATTCCAGTTTTGTTAATATATCATCGAGCTCACCGATGACCTTTTCAAATAAATGTATTTTTTCATAAAGAAGCTTTAAAATATGTTCTTCAACGGTGTTCTTAATGGCGAAATTGTATATCATGACATCTTTTTCCTGACCGAGACGGTGAATTCGTCCAATCCGCTGCTCTAGCCGCATTGGATTCCAAGGTAGATCAAAATTAATAATATGGTTACAGAACTGTAGATTAATTCCTTCACCTCCGGCTTCTGTCGCTATCAGCACCTGTGCGTGCTTTTGAAATAATTCCCTCATCCAGTCCTTTTTCCCCCGCTTAAAGCCGCCGCGAAACGGTACAGAAGAAATCCCATGCTGTTTTAAAAACCACTGCAGGTACATCTGTGTGGCACGATATTCAGTAAATATAATGACTTTATCATTAACTTTTTGAATTAATTCAAGCGCTTTTTCAGCTTTTGAATTTTGCTGAACAGCTTCCACCTTTTGGATTAAAAACTGAATTTGTTCCTCGAAAGCATTCGATGGATTTTCCTTTTTCTGGAGCATATTTTTTAACGTATAAAAAACCGCTTCCCTGCTGCTGCATGCCTCACGCTGTAGTGTCATAACTGAGAATGCACTTGTCTGAAGCCAATCGCCCTCGTTTTTAAGTTTATTAATCGCTTCATAAAGCTCTTTTTCAGGAGGTGTAAGATCAATCGGAATCGTTTCCACATGCCGTTTGGTCCATTCTATTCCTGTATCAGCACGGCGATTGCGAATCATTACTTTATTAACTAATTCTTTTAAATGCTCGTTATCATTTAATGACCTTGCGTCACGTTTGTATTTTTCATAGAATGCGGTCTCACTGCCTAGATGGCCAGGTTTAAGAAGTGAAACAAGATTAAAGATTTCTTCGATTCGGTTTTGAATCGGAGTGGCCGTCAACAATAAACAAAATTTCTTTTTAAGATTTTGAACAAATTCGTAGTTTTTCGTTTTGTTATTTTTTAATTTATGGGCTTCATCAATGATGATGAGATCATAGTCTTGTTTATAAATAATATCTCGATGTGGGTTTCGTTTGGCCGTATCAATCGAGGAGACGACGACATCACATTGTTCCCATACATAACTTTTCCTTTGAGTAATTGCAGGGATGAAAAATTTGCTATTCAGTTCAATCGCCCATTGGGAAACCAAAGAAGCAGGGACGAGGATCAAGACCTTTTTCACTAATCCGCGAATCATGTATTCTTTTAAAATTAATCCAGCCTCAATGGTCTTCCCAAGTCCTACTTCATCAGCAAGGATGGCTTTTCCATTCATGTTTTCAATTACTTGTTTTGCTGTTTCGAGCTGGTGGGGCAGGGGTGTTAAATTTGGCAAATGATTTGGGGCTTGCAGGCCTTCAAATTCAGGGATCACCAAATGTTTTTCAACCCCGATTGCCAGCTTAAATAGCTCCCAATTTCCCCATGGCCCATCGTTCTCAATTCTATGTAAAAAATCATCCTGCCAAGAGGAATTAAATTCAATTTCAACCGTCATAATTTCAGCTCCTTTTAGACGCTGTTTTTATCTGCATAATGCCAATTATTCTCAAAATCAAAGTACTTCTGATTTTCTTTATAAAGTTATTGCTCAATACATTGTTTTAATGGTAGGATGAAGTTAGTTTTTAAAGTTTTAAATATTTTAATAAGGTAAATTATTTTATAGGTATAATTAGTATGACCAAATTGGAAAATATTATAATGCGAATGACAGCAAGGGGAGAGACTACCTTTGTAGCGCCGAAGGAGCAAGCAGAAATGTGAATCTCTCAGGCAAAAGAACTCTTGTTTGACGCAGCTCTGGAGAGTGCTGATCAATATGGGCAGCCACCAAAGGGGAAAACCATTAAGGTAAACTTTCAGGTGCAAGGACAGAGACCTTCTTATATTTCATGGGAGGTTTCTGTCCTTTTTTATGCCTTTTTTCAGAATTTTTACTCATCCAAATGCTTTTTCGCTTGAAAAAGAGAGAATTTTTCCGGATTTTGTTAATGGGTTCAATCTCTTTTTAAGAGTTCTTTTTTACAAATAATGAATTAAGAAAACTCGCCGATTGGCAAGCCGTTAGGCTTAGACAGAGACGTAGTTGCACCTATGTCTGAAAGGAAAGTTATACTTTCCTTTCGGCCAAGTAAAAGATTGAAAGGGGACTTTAGGATGACTGAATTAAAACGTACTCCGCTTTTCGAGGTGTATAAAGAAAATGGGGGGAAAACTATCGATTTTGGAGGCTGGGAGCTGCCAGTCCAATTCTCAAGCATTAAGGAAGAGCATGAAGCCGTCCGTAATCGTGCTGGTTTGTTTGATGTATCCCATATGGGTGAAGTTGAAGTCAAAGGGGCCGACAGCTTAAGCTACTTGCAAAAAATGATGACAAATGACATTTCAAAAGTAAAAAACGGTGGTGCTCAGTACACTGCTATGTGCTATGAAAACGGTGGTACGGTTGATGATTTACTTGTCTATAAAATCGAGGATGACCATTATCTTTTGGTTGTGAACGCTTCTAACATTGAAAAAGATTATAAATGGCTTGAAGAACATTTAGACGGTAATGTTAGCATTGAAAACCTATCAGAAAAAACGGCTCAGCTCGCTATTCAAGGGCCGTTTGCTGAAAAAGTATTGCAGAAACTTGCTGCCGATACAAATTTAAGTGAAATTGGCTTTTTCAAATTCCAACAAGAAGTAAACTTAAACGGCAAAAAGGCGCTTGTATCTAGAACCGGTTATACCGGTGAAGATGGGTTTGAAGTGTATTGTGATGCAAAAAATGTTGTCGAACTCTGGAGAGACATTTTACAAGCTGGAAAAGAAGAAGGCGTTCTTCCATGTGGATTAGGTGCACGTGACACCCTTCGCTTTGAAGCGAATTTAGCCCTTTATGGTCAAGAGCTTTCGCCAGAAATTTCACCGCTCGAAGCAGGCATTGGTTTTGCAGTGAAATTAAATAAAGAAGCTGATTTTATTGGCAAGGATGCATTAAAACAACAAAAAGAAAGTGGGCTTTCAAGAAAACTAGTTGGGATTGAAATGATTGACCGCGGAATCCCTCGTCACGGTTACCCAGTATATAAGGGGGAAGAACTAATCGGCGAAGTAACAACGGGTACACAGTCACCTACATTAAAGAAAAATATCGGTCTAGCCCTAATTAAGACGGAATTTGCCGGGCTTGAAACTGAGGTAGAGGTTGAAATTCGTGGAAAGCGTTTAAAAGCTGCAGTAGTTCCAACACCTTTTTATAAAAGAGAAAAGTAAAACATGAAGGGAGTTAGGTTTATGAAACATCGCTATTTACCTATGACTGAACAAGATAAGAAGGCTATGCTTGAAACCATTGGTGTTTCTTCGATTGATGAACTGTTTAGCGATATCCCTGAAAAAGTAAGATTCAAGGGTGAGTACAACATTAAAGCAGCTAAGTCTGAGACCGCGCTAATGAAAGAGCTTTTTATGTTAGCAGATCGGAATGCCGACCTTAAAAAAAATGTCTCTTTTTTAGGGGCAGGTGTATATGATCATTACATGCCTGTCATTGTTGATCATGTTATTTCTCGTTCTGAATTTTATACGGCATATACGCCATATCAACCGGAAATTTCTCAAGGCGAGCTCCAAGCCATTTTTGAATTTCAAACGATGATTTGCGAGTTAACCGGAATGGATGTTGCAAACTCCTCTATGTATGATGGAGGTACAGCTCTTGCTGAAGCGGCAATGCTAAGTGCCGGTCATACAAAACGCAAAACAATCGTCGTTTCAAGTGCGGTACATCCTGAGTATCGTGACGTCCTTAAAACGTATGCAAAAGGGCAGTATCTTGAGGTTGTAGAAGTACCTGTAAAAGATGGGGTAACAGATGTAGAGGCGTTAAAGAAAGTAGTAAATGATGATGTCGCAGCAGTAATTGTCCAATACCCGAATTTCTTCGGCAGAATCGAGCCGTTAAAAGAGGTTGAGGAAATCATTCATGCTAATAAAGGAATGTTTGTTGTTAACAGTAATCCTCTATCCCTTGGAGTCTTAACACCTCCGGGAAAATTTGGTGCAGATATTGTCACTGGCGATGCTCAGCCGTTCGGAATTCCAACTGCATTTGGAGGCCCGCACTGCGGATATTTTGCAGTATCGACCAAATTAATGCGGAAGGTTCCTGGACGCCTTGTTGGCCAGACAGTAGATGATCAGGGGCGTCGTGGTTTTGTATTAACGCTCCAAGCACGTGAACAGCATATTCGCCGTGAAAAAGCAACATCAAATATTTGTTCAAACCAAGCACTTAACGCACTCGCTGCATCTGTTGCCATGACGGCTTTGGGTAAAAAAGGTGTCCGTGAAATGGCAGCAGCAAATTTACAGAAGGCACATTATGCAAAAACTGCTTTTAAAGAAGCTGGATTTGAAGTCGTTAATGATGGTTATTCCTTCAATGAATTCGTTGTTAAATTTAACAAACCGATTAAAGAAATAAATCAAAAACTGTTACAAAAAGGAATCATCGGAGGCTATGATTTGGGACGTGACTATTCAGAACAGTCTAACCATATGCTGATTGCCGTAACAGAACAGAGAACGAAGGAAGAAATTGATACTTTAGTGAAAGAATTGGGGGATCTGCATGCATAATCAAGACCAAGCACTCATTTTTGAACTTAGTACTCCCGGCAGAATCGGATACAGCCTTCCTGAAATAGATGTGCAAGAAGTAGATCTAGGGGGTCTTCTTCCGGAGGGGTATCTGCGTGAAGAAGAAGCTGAGCTTCCTGAGGTTTCGGAGCTTGATATTATGCGCCACTATACTGCTCTTTCAAAAAGGAACCATGGGTTAGACTCAGGATTTTATCCTTTGGGCTCTTGTACGATGAAATACAATCCGAAAATTAATGAGAATGTCGCACGCTATAATGGTTTTGCGCATGTGCATCCACTACAGGATGAAAGCTCTGTTCAAGGCGCACTTGGACTTTTATACGATTTGCAGCAGCATTTAATTGAAATAACCGGAATGGATGAAGTGACATTACAGTCAGCAGCAGGTGCACATGGTGAGTGGACTGGATTAATGTTAATTCGTGCCTACCATGAAGCGAATGGTGATTTGAAACGAACAAAGGTAATCGTTCCCGATTCTGCTCATGGTACAAACCCTGCCTCTGCAACTATTGCTGGTTTTGATACGATTACTGTTAAATCAACAGATGGTGGTCTTGTTGATCTTGATGATTTAAGAAGAGTTGTCGGAGAAGATACGGCTGCTTTAATGTTAACCAATCCAAATACACTTGGACTATTTGAAGAACAAATCCTTGAAATCGCTGAAATTGTTCACGATGCAGGCGGAAAGGTTTATTATGACGGGGCAAACCTGAATGCTGTCCTTTCAAAAGCTAAACCTGGTGACATGGGATTTGACGTTGTTCACTTAAATCTTCATAAAACCTTTACTGGTCCACATGGAGGCGGCGGCCCAGGTTCTGGTCCTGTAGGAGTAAAGGCAGACCTTATTCCGTACTTGCCAAAACCAATTATTTCGAAGCGTGGCGATGAGTTTGTACTTGATTATGATCGTCCACAATCAATTGGCCGTGTAAAGCCGTTCTATGGTAACTTCGGCATTAACGTACGTGCCTATACCTACATCCGTTCTATGGGTCCTGATGGCTTAAAAGCAGTAACGGAGTACGCTGTATTAAATGCCAACTACATGATGAGAAGATTGGCTGAATATTATGATTTACCTTTTGATAAACATTGTAAGCATGAATTTGTACTTAGTGGGAAACGTCAAAAAAAATTAGGTGTCCGGACATTGGATATTGCGAAACGTCTGCTTGATTTTGGCTACCATCCACCAACCATTTACTTCCCGTTAAATGTGGAAGAATGTATCATGATTGAGCCGACAGAAACAGAATCAAAAGAAACGCTTGATTCTTTTGTGGATATCATGATCCAAATTGCCAAAGAGGCAGAAGAAAACCCTGAGGTCGTTCAAGAGGCGCCACATACAACAGTAGTTGGCCGTTTGGACGAAACAACTGCGGCACGTAAACCAATTTTGAAATATCAAAAGGCTTAATACATCGAAAAGGTCAGATTCAACGAGTGAATCTGACCTTTTAAATTTATAGCAGGCTTTCCGATTCTTTTGTGGTTTTGGTATATAACGGATAAATAGCCGAAGTTCAAAAAAATGAGCCAATAGAAGTCAAAAATAAGCCAAATGAATTTTTTGAAACAATAAAAGGCTCCGGAATGTCCCGGAAACCTTAAATTTATTCATTATTTTTTTGCTTTTACTTTACCTGTCCATTTTTTAAACCCGCCTTCAAGCTGGGTAAGGTCTTTATAGCCCTTTTTGTGTAAAAATTGCGCAGCACGCGCACTCCGTAAACCGCTTTGGCAATACAGGTAAACTGGCATGTCAGGGCGGATTTCCTTCATTCGCATTTTTATTTGCGACATCGGGATATTACGTGCTCCTAAAATATGGCCGCCATCGAACTCATTCGGTTCACGAACATCTATTAGTTGTGCCTTTCTGTATCCAGCACGGAATTCTTCTTCTTTTACCGTTTTAACAATCCTCTTTTGATAGAAATAGGTGAAAACGGAGTAGATGATAACTGCTGCGAGAATGATTAACAAAACATAAAGTGAACTCAACTTTTTTTACTCCTTTCAAGCTTTCTTGCACTAGTTTTTATTATATAAGTCATTCGGATAAAGATAAAGATGAATGAGAAAAATTCTTTTCATTTTGTAAAAGAATTTTAGCAGAAACATCTCATTTTGAAATCTTATCTGATTTTGGTAGACTAAAACTCGAAATAATAATATAAAAATGAGGTTTTTGAATGAAAAAAGAAGTTTGGCGATTTATAGACTCTGGAAATTGTTCACCATCCTTTAATATGGCGTTAGATGAAGCATTGCTGGATTGGCATAGCGAGGGGAAAATCCCCCCGGTAATTCGCTTCTATGGCTGGAATCCGCCGACCCTGTCTGTCGGTTATTTTCAAAAGGTTGAAAAAGAAATTGACATGGAGGCAGTGAAAGCACACGAGCTAGGGTTTGTCAGGAGACCTACAGGTGGACGTGGCGTCCTCCACGAACATGAGCTTACTTACAGTGTCATTGTTTCAGAAGACCACCCGGAAATGCCAAAATCCGTTACCGAGGCCTATCGTGTCATTTCGGAAGGGATTTTAAAAGGTTTTCACCATTTAGGTCTTGAAGCCTATTTTGCTGTGCCAAAAACAGCAGAAGAACGAGACGCGTTGAAAAATCCCCGCTCTGCTGTCTGCTTTGATGCCCCGAGCTGGTATGAGCTTGTTGTGGAAGGCAGAAAGGTAGCAGGAAGTGCGCAAACAAGACAGAAAGGAGTTATTCTACAGCACGGGTCGATTCTATTGGATTTGGATGAGGACAAGCTGTTTAGTTTGTTCAAATATCCAAATGAACGGGTAAAGGAACGGATGAAGAAGGCATTTAAGGATAAGGCGGTTGCCATCAACTCAATTAGCCCAAGAAGGATTACCCTTGAGGAGGCAAAAGAGGCATTTTATAAGGGATTTGCTGAGGGACTGAATATTGATCTTGAACCATATCAACTAACGGAAGAAGAAATCGCCTACGTTCAAAAAATAGCTAAAGAGCGATATGAAAGTGATGAATGGAATTATAAAAGGTAGATGGAAGCGGTGATGACCGCTTTTTTCTTTTTGCATTTATTACTTAAAATAAAGAGGCAAGCCGCGAAATTTGTTAAATTCTCCTGTTTTATGGTGAAAATCAGGTAATAGCTTTTATTTTCTCCCAAATCTAGTTTTTTTTAAGTTTGACAAAATAATTGTTTTTTGCTCAACATACAATATGTAGTGGTACCGAAAATATTTTCGATACCATATATTGATTTTTTAGTTGATTAATGATGTTTTTTTATGGTAACTTAGATTTATTAAAACAACTAGATATAGCAAAGAATACTAAAATTTAACCCAAAATAGAGATTATCATATTGAAGGAGCTGTTCTCATGTCTGTAGTTTTTAGACAAAAAATAAATATTGATTTTGAAAGGTTAAATGAGGATATCCGCTTATTCCCTCAAGTGCATCCGGTTACCCCAGATATGAAAATAACTCATAAGGGTGTTTCACGGTTGGTCATGTTAGACCGCTACACCTTTAAAGACACAGCAAAAATCACCCTAACAAATGGCGACTTTGTTGTTTTAACTATTAAAGAAGATCCGAAATTTCCAGCACGAGGCTTAGGAACTATCGTGGAAATTGATTGGGAGAATAAAAAGGCGAAGGTTTTGATTGAAGAAGAGTTCAGAGGAGTCCTCGATGATCCTGAAGAAGCAAGTACAGGAGTCATTGTCCGATCTTTAGATGTCATTGAAAAGCCGTTGGAGCTCTTTTATGAACAAATCGCGAAGCGGAATGCTACAGGTCTTGCATCGGTTGAAGAAACGGAAGAGAAGCGAATTGAGTGGTTTGAAAAGTTTTATCAAGAGCTAGTCACAATGAACTTCATTCCAGCGGGCCGCGTTTTGTATGGTGCAGGGGCAAATACCGACGTCACATTTTTTAATTGTTATGTGATGCCTTTTGTTCCAGACTCACGTGAGGGTATCTCTGACCACCGTAAGCAAGTTATGGAAATTATGAGTCGCGGCGGCGGTGTTGGAACTAATGGTTCAACATTAAGACCGCGAAATACCTTGGCAAGAGGTGTAAACGGAAAATCATCTGGTTCGGTTTCATGGTTGGATGATATTGCGAAGTTGACACACTTGGTTGAGCAGGGTGGGTCGCGCCGCGGGGCTCAGATGATCATGTTGGCCGACTGGCATCCAGACATTATTGAATTTATTATTTCGAAAATGCAAAATCCTAGAATTCTACGATTCTTAATTGAAAATACCAATGATGAAACGATTAAAAAACATGCGAAAGATAAGCTGAAGTTTACACCATTAACCCTACAGGAAACTGCTATGTATCAGGGAATAGTAAATTATAAAAATATCCCAGGGTATGGTGGGTTTGATGAAAGTATCATTGCTGATGCAGAAGAAAAATTAGCTACAGGTGGAAATTATACTGTTCATAATCCAGAATTCCTAACTGGAGCAAACATTTCCGTTTGTTTAACCAAAGAGTTTATGGAAGCTGTTGAACATGATAGTGAATACGAATTACGTTTTCCTTATGTTGAGCACTACAATGAAGAAGAAATGAAAGTTTACAACGAAGAATGGCATCAAGTAGGCGATGTCCGTGAATGGGAAAAACTTGGTAATAAAGTGCGAGTTTACAAAAAAATCAAAGCGAAAGAACTTTGGAATTTAATCAACATCTGTGCAACCTACTCAGCCGAGCCAGGGATTTTCTTTATCGACAATGCAAACGATATGACAAACGCAAAAGCATATGGACAACAAGTCGTTGCAACAAATCCATGTGGTGAACAACCGCTTGCTCCGTTTTCAGTTTGTAACCTTGCTGCTGTTAACCTTGCAGAAATGGCGGACAAGGAAACAAAAACTGTTGATTTTGAGAAACTAAAGAAAACTGTCTCTGTGGGCGTAAGAATGCAAGATAACGTTATTAACGCAACGCCATACTTCCTAGAAGAAAATAAAAAGCAAGCCCTTGGCGAGCGCCGGGTTGGACTTGGCGTAATGGGCTTACACGATTTACTAATCTATTGTGAAACCGAGTATGGCTCACCTGAGGGTAACAAACTTGTTGATGACGTATTTGAAACCATTGCAACTACTGCTTACCGAACATCAGTTGAATTAGCCAAAGAGAAGGGAAGCTTCCCATTCTTAAATGGTAATACACCAAATGAAACAAACCGATTACGACAAGCTTTCATTGAAACAGGCTACATGAAAAAAATGCCTGAAGATATCCACGAATCTATATTAGAAAACGGAATCAGGAATTCACACTTACTAACTGTGGCTCCTACGGGATCTACTGGTACCATGGTTGGAGTTTCTACAGGCCTTGAGCCTTATTTCTCATTCTCTTATTTCCGCAGTGGACGTCTTGGTAAATTTATCGAGGTAAAAGCAGATATCGTTCAAGAATATTTGGATCAGCATCCAGAAGCAGATGCAAACAATCTTCCAAACTGGTTTGTTACAGCGATGGAACTGGCACCGGAAGCCCATGCAGATGTCCAATGTGTGATTCAGCGTTGGATTGACAGCTCAATAAGTAAAACAGTCAATGCCCCAAAAGGCTATAGCGTAGAACAGGTGGAAAAGGTTTATGAGCGCTTATATCGTGGCGGTGCTAAAGGCGGTACTGTGTATGTGGACGGATCACGGGATTCTCAGGTATTAACACTTAAAGCTGAAGAAAATACAAATGAACAATTATCTATGTTTGATGAAAAACCTAATCAACATGTTGTTCTTGTTGATACAATCACCGACCTACGTTCAACAGATGTAACAATCGGTTCTGAGGTAGGCAACACATGCCCAGTCTGCCGTAAAGGAAAAGTAAAAGAAATCGGCGGCTGCAATACATGTACCAACTGTGGAGCGCAATTAAGGTGCGGTTTATAGAAGTCCTAAAAAGGATGGAGATAATTTTCCATCCTTTTTATTATATCTAATATTATATTAGAATAATTTTGTAACCAAATTGTAATTTCTTCGTGATGTCCATGTTATTCTTTCCTTGTATAGTATAAGTGTAGGTATTAAATCACACCAATGGGGGGAAAAAACATATGCTAAAAAAAATCATCACAGCAATTGCGATTACAATTGGACTTAGCTCAGTGTTTGCCACAACGGGTGATAAAGTAGAAGCAGCCTATTATCATACAAAAGCAATTTCAGTTGCCAAAGCAAATATTGGTGTTCCATATCGCTGGGGCGGCATGTCACCAAGTGGCTTTGACTGCTCAGGTCTTGTGAAATATTCATTTGGTAAGGCGGGTAAAGTATTACCGCGTACAGCAGCTGAAATGTACTATACAAAAGGATATCGTGTAGGTTCCTTACAAGCTGGAGACTTAATGTTTTTCGCACCAAATAAAGCAAGCAAACCAACACATGTAGCGATGTATATTGGAGCTGGCAAGATGATAATGGCATCATCGTCAAAAGGAGTTATGATTACCAATACTAATAACATCTACTGGAAACCAAAATACATTGGTGCAAAACGAATTTAATTAGTTCTATAAATAATATCCAACCAAGAACATCGGCTACCGATGTTCTTTTTTAATCCACAAACAATAAAACAAAAAACTGTAAACGTCGGGTGAGTTTCGAATGGAGTTAACATAATGAAAAAATACCTTCAATTTATTGAAAAAAGCATTTGGATGCACATTGCCATTTTTCATTGGTTGTCAATTTAACATGACTTCTTCATACTTTCTCGACAATATTAAAGTAGAATAAGAAAAATGATTATTTTTATAAAAGAAGTTATGACATGTATTTGGAAGTTGAGAAAGTATTTCTCTGCTTTTTAGTGGTTTTGAATAATTTTTTGTAACACATTGTCCTATTAAAATACAAAATTTCTATATAATTATGTACTAGAATAAAGATAGGTAGTGATGAGACTTTAGATATCGTAATTTTATTAAAACATAGCTTAGGGTGATTTTATGTATAGTTTATTTAGCCAAATAAGTTCTTTCCTAAGTCAACCATTTTTTACTATGGCAAATAGTTTAGAATCTTTGCCAATGGTATTTGCATTATTATTAGGTCTTGTGGGAGCACTTGCACCATGCCAACTTACTGGAAATATTAGTGCAATCACGCTGTATGGGAACAGTTCCATACAAAAGAAAATTGTGTGGAAGGATGTCTTCAGTTTTACCTTAGGGAAGGTAGTTGCCTTCACTCTATTAGGTGGATTAGTATGGTTGTTAGGCAAAGGAATTGAACAAAATTTAACACTGTATTTTCCATGGCTGCGGAAGATTATCGGTCCTATCTTAATAATTGTGGGAATATATATGCTGGGCTTTATAAAATTGAGAGGAACTTTAAATTTGTTTAAACGGTCCCAGGATTACAAACGAGAAAATCGATTTGGTTCCTTTATGCTTGGACTTAGTTTTTCTCTTGCTTTTTGTCCGACTATGTTTATCCTGTTTTTTGTCACCCTAATGCCGGTCGTGTTGTCAAGCCCATATGGTTTTATTCTTCCTTCCATATTTGCTCTTGGTACAGCCTTACCACTTTTAATTGTCATTTTCATAATTTGGTATCTTGGCGGCAGTGGTGTGTTAATGAAAGAAGGAAGAAAATTTGGAACTATAGTTCAAAGAGTTGCCGGAATTATTATGCTGTTCTTAGGAATATTTGATACAATGACTTATTGGTCGTTATGATTAAATAAATCATGATCCTTAATTGACAACCTATACGCCATACATACATCTCTCTTATAACCTGGTATGGTAAAAGAAGGCGCTGAGAAAATCAGCGCTTTCTTTTACCTTTGACATCAGTTTTGGAAAAGAAAATATTTTTAGTTAAAATCTATTCATCATATTTTCACTATTAAATTTCTCACCGTAACTTGTGAACAAAAATTGAAAACGAAAAAATAATTATAATAAAATAAAAGACAACCCCTTTACATAGGGTAGGGGGGTATAGTAAGATGAGTTTGAAAACTGTTAACATCATTACAATAAAATCAAAACTCAAGTAGGAAGGGTGTTTATTTGTGGAAAAGATCACACTAACTGTAGAAGGTATGTCTTGTAGTCATTGTGTGAAAGCGGTAGAAGGAAATGTGGGAGAACTTAAAGGTATTTCTTCTGTGAAGGTTAATTTAAATGCAGCTACTGTCGATGTAGAATATAATAATCAAGAGGTTTCTTTGGACAAAATTAAAGAAACAATTGAGGACCAAGGATACGATGTAAAATAAATAGTTAATGAGACGTGCTAGTCGCTAGCACGTTATTTTTAGCCGATAGAAAAGTATAACTCTCCTATCAGGCATAAGTGCAACTACGCTTCTGTCTTCGCCTAACGGCTCGCCAATCAGCGAGTTTTCTTTACAAAAATATATACCTCTATAGGGTATTAGGGGCTGATAATCATGAGTCAAAGTTTAAAAGAAACTAATTTACAAATCTCCGGGATGACTTGTGCAGCATGTGCAACAAGAATTGAAAAGGTGTTAAACAAACTAGAGGGCGTAGAGTCGGCAAATGTTAATCTTGCCTTAGAGAAATCCGCAATTAAATATGACCCTTCACAAATAAATGTGGATGATATAGAAAAGAAAATCAGAGATTTAGGATACGACGTTGTTACTGAGAAAAAAGAGTTTGACATCACTGGAATGACTTGTGCAGCATGTGCGACAAGAATTGAAAAGGGTTTGAATAAGTTAGAAGGTGTTGTTAAAGCGAATGTAAATTTAGCACTTGAAAAAGCAACTGTTGAGTTTAACGGATCCATGCTTACGAATACCGACATTATAAAAAAAGTAGAAGCTCTTGGCTATGGGGCTCAAATAAAAGAAGAGACGAAAGATACAAGTGATCATCGGAAGAAAGAAATTGTGAAACAATCGAAAAAGTTTATCTTTTCAGCGATTCTTTCGTTTCCGCTTTTATGGGCAATGGTGGGCCACTTTTCGTTTACCTCCTTTATATGGGTGCCGAAAATGTTTATGAATCCCTGGGTTCAACTAGCTTTAGCGACTCCAGTTCAATTTATCATCGGAAGCCAGTTTTATATCGGTGCTTATAAAGCACTAAAAAATAAGAGTGCCAATATGGACGTACTTGTTGCTTTAGGTACATCAGCCGCATATATTTATAGTTTATATTTATCAATGATGTCCCTAATGGAAAAAAGTGCACATGCAGTAGAGCTTTATTATGAAACAAGTTCTATATTAATTACATTGATCATTTTAGGAAAGCTATTTGAAGCAAAAGCAAAAGGAAGATCATCAGAAGCGATAAAAAAATTAATGGGTCTACAGGCAAAGACAGCTACAGTTGTGAGAAACGGTATTGAATTGGAAATTCCCATTGAAGAAGTAGTTGTTGGAGACCTTCTTTATATCAAGCCAGGTGAAAAGATTCCAGTTGATGGAAAAATTATTGAAGGACGTTCTGCTGTTGATGAATCGATGCTGACTGGTGAGAGTGTCCCAGTTGATAAGAGTATAGGTGATGAGGTAATTGGTGCAACTCTTAATAAAAATGGATTCTTACAAATTGAAGCTACAAAAGTTGGCAGGGATACGGCACTAGCACAAATAATTAAAGTGGTAGAGGAAGCACAAGGATCAAAAGCTCCCATCCAACGCCTTGCCGATAAGATTTCTGGAGTGTTTGTTCCAATTGTTGTTGCCATCGCCATTATAACTTTTATTATTTGGTATGTTTGGGTTACACCTGGAGATTTTGCAGGTGCATTAGAAAAAATGATTGCAGTCCTTGTTATTGCATGTCCCTGCGCATTGGGATTGGCAACACCAACCTCAATTATGGCTGGATCCGGCCGTGCAGCTGAATATGGAATACTCTTTAAGGGTGGAGAACATCTGGAAATGACCCACCGAGTAGGCACAGTGGTATTGGATAAAACAGGTACGGTAACAAATGGAACACCGGTTTTAACGGATGTTCTCCCAGAAGGTTTGTTTGGTGAGGAAGAATTTTTAGCAGTAGTAGGGTCAGCTGAAAAGCAATCAGAACATCCACTTGCACAAGCGATTGTTCAAGGTATTAAAGATAAAGGGATTCCATTAAAAGAAGTCACTGAATTTGAGGCTGTCCCTGGATTTGGAATTAAAGCAATTGTAGACGGAAAACAAATCTTAGTTGGTACAAGAAAACTAATGAATAAATTTAAGGTTGAAATTGCCGATGCCCTTGTTAAGATGGATGAATTGGAAAAGGTAGGAAAAACAGCGATGCTGGCTGCTATTGACGGTCAATATGCAGGTACTGTCGCTGTTGCTGACACGATTAAAGAAACCTCCAAAACAGCCATTAGCCGCCTCAAAAAAATGGGACTTGATGTGATCATGATTACAGGTGATAATCAGCAGACAGCAAAGGCAATCGCTGCACAGGCTGGAATTGATCATGTTATAGCCGAAGTTTTGCCAGAGGGGAAAGCAGATGAAATCAAGAAATTACAGGCAAAGGGTAAGAAAGTGGCCATGGTAGGAGATGGAATTAATGATGCGCCTGCATTGGCAATAGCAGACATCGGAATGGCAATTGGTACTGGTACAGATGTTGCAATGGAAGCAGCCGATATCACCCTGATTCGCGGCGATTTAAATAGTATTGCTGATGCCATCTTCATGAGTAAAAAAACCATTACCAATATTAAACAAAATCTTTTCTGGGCACTAGCATATAATTCTCTTGGCATTCCAATTGCTGCGCTAGGGTTTTTGGCACCATGGCTTGCCGGTGCTGCAATGGCATTTAGTTCAGTGTCAGTTGTTCTAAATGCATTAAGATTACAAAAAGTTAAATTGTAATTGAATAAAGAATTATAACTTTATCAGGTTTAAAAAGGCTGACACATAATTGTCAGCCTTTTTCTCTTGTTACACTTTCGCTAGCTAGTATACTGACTTTACAAGGGTATTTAATTTAAAAAACTGGGTGAAATACATGTTTAATATTTTATTAATTGAAGATGAGGAAAGTGTATCTACAGTTTTAAAATCTTATCTAGAAAAAGAAGGATATCATGTTTATTGTGTTTTAACAGGTTTGAAAGGTATCGAAATTTTTAAAACAGAAGAGATCAATTTGGTGATTCTTGATTTAATGCTTCCTGATATAAGTGGAGAAGAAGTTTGTAAAATTATCCGCCAATCCTCTGATGTACATATTTTTATGTTAACAGCAAAAGGGTCTTTAAATGATCGAATAGAGGGGCTTAATATTGGTGCTGATGAATATCTGATTAAACCATTTAGTCCTAGAGAGCTGACTGCAAGGGTAAATGCACTTTTCAGAAGACTAAATGGGAGAATTCATTCATCAAGTGCTATTTTTGACGATGGAAATCTAATGATAAATAGTGAAAAAAGATCTGTTAAAGTTTGTAATAAGGAGATCCCTTTTACACCAAATGAATTTAATATTTTATGGTCACTTGCAGTAAACAAAGGAAAAGTATTATCTAGAGAACAACTTATTGAAAAACTATATAGGGGAGATTTTAGCGGGTTCGATCGAACGATTGATGTTCACATTAAAAATATTCGTAAAAAGATTGAAACAGATACGAAGAATCCTAAATATGTTGTAACAGTAATGAAAGCAGGCTATAAATTCGGAGGAGTGTTTTAAGTGCATTCCATCAGCAAAAGATTAAGTATTTTATTTATTATGTGCACCATTGCCGCAATCCTTCTAGTTACATTGTTTGTCAACATTACTGTAACGAATAAGTTTAATCAATATATGGTTGATTTACAGAATAAAAGATATCAAAAAATCGTCGCTTATTTAGAAGATGTTTATAAACGAGAAGGTAAGTGGACAGAGGATACCGGGGTTGAGCTTATGCACGAAGCTTATATGGGCAACTATTGCTTAACACTTTTGGATCAAAATAAAAAACCAGTGTGGGGTATGGACCCAAATACTATAAAAAACCAGTTAAATAGGGATGCAATGCCAGTTCAGGATAAGGGTGTTTACACTACAAAATCATTTGAAATAAAAGTAAACAGTAAGATTGTCGGATATGTCGATATTGGGCAGTATTCATCTATACTCATGACGGAAGAAGATGTGAACTTTAAAGACTCCATTAATAAAAGCATTGTTATTAGCGGAGCTCTGACTCTCCTAATTATAAGCGGTTTCAGCCTTTATTTTTCCAAGCAATTTTCGAATCCGATTAGCGAAGTTGCAAGGATGTCAGTAAATTTATCAAAGGGGAATTTTGAAAGTAAAACCAGTATAAAAAGTAACATTATCGAACTTAAAGATTTACAAGAAAGCGTAAATGTTTTGGCAGGGAAATTAAAATATCAGGATACACTGAGAAAAAGATTAGTATCTGATATATCGCATGAAATTAGAACTCCCTTAAATGTTCTGCAAAACAACCTAGAGGCAATGATTGATGGGGTTTACCCAGTGACAATAGAGAAATTGCATTATCTTAATGAAGAAGTAATTAGGTTTGGAAAATTAATTAATAACTTAAATATTTTAAAGGAATTTGAAGCTGAAAGTACAAAGCTAAAGTATGAAACGATCTATCTTGATGAATTTATAGCAGAAATATGCAAGGATTTTTATTTGGACGCAGATAAAAAAAGCATTAAGGTGGATTTGACGATTCAGCCTAATCATTTGTACCTAATACAAGGTGATAAAGATCAACTAAAACAAGTCTTTATTAACTTGTTCTCTAATGTCCTTAAATTTACTGAACAAGGAGGAAGGATGCAGGTCAAATTATATGAAAAGATAAAAAACATGGTCGTGGAAGTAAGTGACAATGGTATCGGAATTAAGCAGGAAGATTTGCCCTTTATATTTGAAAGACTTTATCGGGGGGATATGAGCAGACACCAAATCGAAGGTAATGGTATTGGTTTAACAATAGTGAAGAATATACTGCAGCTTCACAATGCAAGTATTGATGTAGAGAGTAAAGTGGGAAAAGGAACGAAGTTTACGATTCATTTTCCCAAAAATGAAATCAGTTAAAAATGGAAATACAGAATCATTTATAAAGAAGAGCTTTAATAAGAATTTTTCCTTATCAAAGCTCTTTTAAATTGGCTGTTTTCGTAAAGTTTGTTGTTATTTTAGTGTAATTTCACTTTAACTATCTGAGTTGATTGTAGCGTAGGGCACTTGCCTCCTGCGGGAAAAAGAGGGAAGTGGGAGACCCCACAGGCGGTAACGCCGAGGAGAAGGAAAAGCGGAAGCGCCTTGTCCAGCCCCGACAAGCGCTGGAGGGCCTGTCGTTGAAGGCGTTCTTTGACTTCAGCGTCAGGACCGAAGCGACCTCGAGGGGCTAGGCGCTGTAGCTGACGGGCTCCCATCTCTCCCCGCGGAAAGCAAGTGCCTGGAGCGGAAATCAACGGACAAACTTTATCGTTTAAAACAACAATCTATGCGAAAATAGCCTTTAAATTTTTTATTGAAGATATTTACTTCTAATTTCCTCTAGGTTAACGGAATTAATATCATCGACAACATCTATAACACCGATTAATTCCTTTTCGTTTAAATAAATTCCGTAGGAACCTGCTTTTTCTATGTTAAATTCAACATTAACCGAACCATTTAAACCGGTAAAATCAGTAACAATTTCTTTTGTATTTGATTTCAATATTAAGAAGTATCCGTCTGGAGTATCAAATGATGTTAAATCAATTGACATCTTCGTCTTTATCCCTTTATTAATCACCATGATCAATGGTTCTAATTCATAACCGATTCCTTTAATTGCTAATGTTTGTTCATTATTTGTTAACTGCGCTTTTTTGACTATTCTATTTGTTGGAACCTTGCTGATGTCAGTACCATAAATATTTGTTTGTGATTGATTGGAAGCTGAAGCAGTAGATTTGGTCGATGAATCAATACCAGTTGCATCACTGCTGGATACAAATATAGTCTTAAGATCATCTACCACCTTAATCGTTCCACGTTTCATTCCCATCCAGCAGCTGAAATGAATATCATCATTACCTGGTGTAAATTCAATGATGTTTTTCCCACTTTGGAGTTTCTGCTCTAAATTCATATCAGGCATGACAATTGTACTATTGCAGCCAGTAAGCTGTTCGGCATCAACTACCCACTTTACAGGCATCCCTTTTTGAACATAAAGAGTAGTTGGTGTATAACCGCTGACATTAGCTGTCATATTTAGAACCTGTACCCCATCTTTGAGGGTTGCTTTCGTCGCATTCTTAGAGGCAGTGGGATTGTCACCAAAGGGGCCAATATTAGCCAGCAAAGAGGCAGGGCTTAAATTCATTCCGGCTAGGGCAAAGCCCCTATTACTCATAACAAGTCCAAGAACAACAATAAGAATTCCGCTAAATTTAAGGATTTTTTTTGTATAACCTTTACTTAAAAGACTTGATAATGCCCCGAATGTCAGCATTAGTGGGACGGTTCCTATGGCAAACATGAACATGGATAATGCACCGCTAATTGCACTGCCTGTTCCTAAAGCATATAGCTGCATTGTTTGCAATGGACCGCATGGCATTAATCCATTAAATATTCCTACAAAAAACGGTGTTTTAGGTTTAGGTTTACCTAACAATTTCAAAACAGAAGTTGGTAGTTTGAGTTGAAGCTTTCTAAAAGCTTTAAAGCCAGCCATATTAAAGCCCATTACAATCATGAATACTCCGGCCAAAATTTGCACTCCAGCTTTTGTCGTTAGGGAAAGAGCAAAAACGGAACCAATGGCACCAACGATTCCACCAATAATGGTATAGGATACAACTCTTCCAAGGTTATATAAAATAGCTGGTTTCATTGCATCAAATTTGCTTTTACTTTCCTTTCCGATGGTTTGGGAAAGCATAATACCACCGCACATTCCTACACAATGAAT
The DNA here is from genome assembly GCF_030123405.1 of Neobacillus sp. WH10. GTDB lineage: Bacteria > Bacillota > Bacilli > Bacillales > Cytobacillaceae > Neobacillus. Next base: position 3,764,796 of record NZ_CP126110.1, on the reverse strand, counting down.
GGAAGTAATCAATCCAACAAAAAATAAAAGAGCATAGGAGGCATTTTTGAATTTGTCTTCCATATTAAAGCTGCCTGTATTTATTCCAAGCAACAGAATAACAGCAACAACAATGATGATTCCAATAAATTTAAAACCCTTTGCATTTTCTGTACTGTAGCCGATCCGATTAATCGTTGCTGTTATTTGGTTTATGCTGCATATCTCATCATTAAATTTAATATCTGCATATTGGCCGCTAAAATTTGCTTTTACATTGATAACACCATCCAATTTTTTTACAGATCTTTCAATCCGCTTTTCGCAAGATGTACAGGTCATATCGTACACCTTAACCCTTTGGTTTCTAATACTCATAAAACTCCCTGCCTTTATTTATTAATGAGAATTAAAAAATATTAGGTAAAGTTTATGAAAAAGATATGTTGATGATATGAAGAAAGAAGGCACACTGGTGAACATTTTGTAGACAAAATGGGTCCAAAGAATGTCCATTTATTTTTTTGGAATTTTACGCCTGTCCCTGGTACTATTTTTGTAATGGGCTGATTAAAGATGTAACAATGAGTTCATCTTTAGGAGTGGCTACCATGAAAATAGACGGCGTTTTTTCTGGAGGGGGAATTAAAGGGTTTTCACTCATTGGGGCCTTTGAAGAAATTGAAAACAGGGGTTTTCAGTTTGTAAGGGTCGCAGGAACGAGTGCAGGTTCAATTGTTGCCTCCTTAATTGCAGCAGGATATTCGAGTAAAGAAATTTATCAATTGGTGGATGAGTTCAATCTGCCTAAAATGCTTGATGCTCGTAAAACCATCATCCCATTTTCCATTGCTAAATGGCTGCTCGTGTATTGGAAGCTTGGACTTTATAAAGGAAATGAACTAGAAAAATGGATGAAAGAGACGCTCGAAGCAAAAGGGTTAAGAACTTTTTCAGATTTGCCTCCTAATACACTTAGGGTGATTGCTTCAGACCTGTCGAATGGACAAATGGTCGTTCTGCCTGATGATTTAGAAAAGTACGGGATTTCACCAGGTTCTTTCCCAATTGCTAAAGCAATTAGAATGAGCTGCAGTATCCCTTACTTTTTTGAACCGGTCAAATTGCGTTCAATAGATGGCGTGAATATTTTGGTGGACGGCGGGGTACTCAGTAATTTTCCAATGTGGCTATTTGATAAGGATAATGTAAAAAAAGTCAGACCTGTGCTTGGAATTAAACTTAGCCCTAGTGAATATGAACATGAAAAACATAAAATAAAAAACGGCATTCAATTATTTGGGGCATTATTTGAGACTATGAAGGATGCGCATGACCAACGTTATATTTCTAAAAAGCATGTGGAAAATATTATTTTTATTACTGCTGAAGGAGTACCATTAACTGAATTCCATTTATCCGAAGAAAAAAAGCGGAAATTATTTGATATAGGGAGAGAACATGCGAAAAAGTTTTTGAACAGTTGGGGGTATTAATCAAAAGTGGAACCTTATTAAAAAGAAAAATCGAGTGTCTAAAAGGACGCTCGATTTTTCTTTTTTCCTTTTTTGCCGTCAATTACGGTCAGGTGAGCAGGAGATTTCTTTTTTGTCTTGCTGGTTTTCTTTAATGTTGTTAACGTTCCAAGAGAAGAGGTTTTTACATTGGTATCTCCACTCTTTTGCTGTAATCGTTTTTTTGACTTTTTTGCTGCTTTAAGAAATGCCTGCTGCTCTTTTTTCTGAGGGCTCGAATTTGAAAACTTTCGAACAAGGAAATAAATCACCAAACCGATCAATGTGATGACAGCTATTCTCTGAATGAAACCGGCTGGATTAGCTATAAATGAACTAATTAGGCCCACTAGAGCAAGAATGGTAAGTACCCCAACAATAATTATAGGTGTCCGATTTTTCAAGAATGCCACCTCCCTAAGAGCATCTTAAGCATTTTTTTAGTCTTTTAAACACTGTAAAACAAAGATTTAGACAATTTCTTCACTTTCCATGTCGTACGCCGTTTCCTTTTCCTTTTTAAGCAATTCGTTAAAGGAAAGAATCGCCACTTCGACCTGGTCATGACTGGGTTCCTTCGTCGTTAACAATTGAAGCCAAAGTCCCGGAAGACCTAAATATTTTAAGACTGGAAAATCACGAAGCTTATTCGTGACTTGTAAGACTTCAAACGAAATACCTAATACTACCGGTATTAAGAGAAGACGGTCGACAACTCGTAACCATAGCGGTGATGTCGGGACTAACAGATAAACAAATACACCGACGATAACGGTAAATAAGATGAAACTGCTGCCGCAGCGGTAATGCAGGCGGGAATGGGCCTGAACATTTTCAACGGTCAGTTCTACCCCTGCTTCAAAGGTGTTAATTACTTTATGCTCAGCACCATGATATTGAAACACTCTTTTGATTATCGGGGTAAGTGAGACAAAATATATATAAGTAAGGAGCAGCAATAGCTTAAAGAACCCTTCCACCAATACTTGAGCAAAATCCGAGGGAAAAATTGGTTTCGTTAGTACTGCTAAGAATACAGGAATTAACGTAAAAGCAAATTTTCCAAATAAAAATGAAATGACCCCGATAACTGCTACTCCAAGATACATCGTCAATTTTGAGACTTCTTTTTCGTTAATTGTGGAATCGTCTTTTGGATCCACATCAAATCGTTCAGTAGAGAAGTTTAAGTGTTTTGAACCATTAGCACTAGATTCAATAATGGCAATGATTCCGCGAAGTAACGGGATTTTTTTTAAGCTAGTTAAAGTAGGATTCGCTTTTCGCGGCAAATGAAAGTATTCAACAGAACGGTCTTTTCTGCGAATAGCGGTAACATAATGATGTTTTCCGCCAAACATAACTCCTTCAACGACCGCTTGGCCGCCGTATACGGGTTTTTTAGAATTGGACATGGTCATTAACACCAACCTATAACAAAGTTGCACAATAGCAGAAATGATAAGGTAAAACTTCAATCAGTGGGGAGGTTCCATCCCCCACTGATTGTTAGTTGGACCAATCGGGCCTTTACGGGCAGTTGATCCCCCACTTATCCATTATGGGGGTCTTACTGACCGTTAAAGCGGGATAAATCTGTTTGTACTTAAATGTATTCTACTAAAAAAATGAAAAAACCTCTAGGAAGACAGAATATTTCCAACTAAATTTAGCAAAAAATTTTTTTTATGAAAGGATTGTATTTCTAAGGGCATAATATGGATGGAATTTATCATCAAATTTACTATTCGATAATAATGAGAAGCTAATTTTTATCACACTGAAAAAAAGGGGTTGTTTCAATTGGCAAATGATCATAAAATAGAAAATTATCCAAAACCTATGTCCTTTTTGACAATGGTTTTTTGGACAGGTTTATTTGGTGGGGTTTTTTGGGGAACAATTGGGTATATCGCATCCTATTTTAATTTTACAGAAGTTGGCCCAAATGTCATATTAGGACCATGGTCTCTTGGTGATTGGAAAAATGGCTGGATAGGAACGGTAGTATCCATCATGTTAATGGGTGTATTATCAATTTTTACAGCTTTTGTTTATTATGCCCTTCTAAGAAAATTCAAAGGTATATGGTTTGGGCTTGGTTATGGTCTTGTTTTATTCTTTCTTGTGTTCTTTATTCTGAATCCACTATTTCCCGGAATAAAACCGTTTTCTGATTTAAGCAGGGATACCATCATTACTTCCATTTGTTTATATATCGTATATGGAACTTTCATTGGTTATTCCATTAATTTTGTGTTTGAACTTAATAAAGTACAAGAGAAAGAGGCCTCCACTTAAGTTGCTATTAGTCGGATTTGATAGGTTGTGATAAAATATTTTTGTCCAATGTAGATTCGAAAAGGAGAGTGGAGACAAATGGAAAAAATAGAAAGACTAAGATCGAATTTTTCACACCATGGAATTGATGGGATTCTGATAACAAGCCCATTTAATCGCCGCTACATATCTAATTTTACTGGCACTGCCGGTGTTGTTCTAATTAGTCATGACAAGGCGCTGTTTATAACAGATTTCCGTTATATAGAACAAGCATCTAGCCAGTGTCAAGGATTCGAAATTGTTAAATTTTCTAGTTCCATTCCCGAAGAAGTAGCACGTCTTGCTAAAGAATTGGGAATTCAAAAATTGGGATTTGAAGAAGATTATTTAACATACTCTTCCTTTAAAGGATATGAGAAAGAAACTGAAGCTGAACTTGTGCCAATTTCCGGTGCCGTTGAAAAGTTACGCTTGATTAAGACTGATGCAGAGATTAATATATTAAAGGTAGCAGCAGATATTGCTGATGCTGCATTTAAACACATTTTAGACTTCATTCGTCCTGGAAAAACGGAATTAGAGGTATCGAATGAATTAGAGTTCTTTATGAGAAGGGCCGGTGCGACTTCTTCCTCTTTTAATACTATTGTAGCTTCTGGTTACCGATCTGCCCTGCCACATGGAGTTGCAAGTGATAAAATGATCGAAGCTGGAGATTTGGTAACATTGGACTTTGGTGCGTACTACAATGGGTATGTCTCTGATATTACGAGGACAGTTGCTGTCGGCGAGCCAGATGTGAAACTAAAAGAAATTTACGCAATTGTTCTTGAAGCACAATTGCGAGGTATGGATGGTATAAAGCCAGATATAACAGGTAAGGAAGCAGATGCATTAACCCGAGACTACATAACAGAAAAGGGTTATGGGGAATACTTTGGTCATTCAACAGGTCATGGTATCGGGCTTGAGGTTCACGAAGGTCCTAGCTTGTCAATGAAATCTGACACTATTTTAGAGCCTGGAATGGTTGTAACATGTGAACCTGGTATCTATATCCCAGGCCTTGGCGGCGTTCGGATAGAAGATGATACATTGATTACGAAGGATCACAACCAAGCTCTCACTCATTCTACAAAAGAACTTATTATACTGTAATGAATTTAGGAGGATTTAATCATGATATCTGTAAACGATTTTAAAACAGGATTAACAATTGAAGTGGATGGCGGCATATGGCGCGTTATGGATTTCCAACATGTAAAGCCAGGGAAAGGAGCAGCATTTGTTCGTTCAAAACTGCGTAACCTTCGTAATGGAGCGATTCAAGAAAAAACTTTCCGTGCCGGTGAGAAAGTGGAAAAAGCTCAAATCGATAATCGTAAAATGCAATACCTTTATGCAAGCGGTGATTCTCACGTGTTTATGGATATGGATTCCTACGAACAAGTGGAACTACCAGGTAGCAACATTGAATATGAATTAAAGTTTTTAAAAGAAAACATGGAAGTTCACATCATGATGTTTAATTATGAAACTCTTGGTGTGGAATTACCGAACACGGTTGAATTAGAAGTAACGGAAACAGAGCCAGGAATTAAAGGAGATACAGCTTCTGGCGGTACCAAGCCTGCAACCCTTGAGACAGGCCTTATTGTTCAAGTTCCATTCTTTATTAACCAAGGAGATAAATTAATCATCAATACAACAGAAGCCTCTTATGTATCACGTGCTTAATTTGTTTATCATTTAAAAGCCTTAGTCCGAAAAAATCGGACTAAGGCTTTTTTTAAAATTGGGTTTCCAGTGGTCTTAATATTGTTACTTTTGCTAGCTTAAAAACTTCACCAAATAGTAAGAAATAAAAGCATTTTAACTTACTACTATTTGCTAAAATGAATTTGAAAAATAGTAGAAAGTTAAGAGGTGAATCAGAATATGAAGCGAATTACTGCTTTCTTATTCCTCTTCATTTTAATCGCATTAGCAGCAGCGGGCTGCAGCTCCAAACTTGATGATGAAAGTTGGAAGCTTAATAAAAATCACCAGCTATTTCCTGATTATGTATTAAATTTATCAGAAAAAATTCAAGAAACAAATATTATGGCATCTGGACTAAAGCAGGGTAACCTATGAAAAAAATATTAATCGGATTCTACATTTTGATAATTATTGGAATTATCGTTTGCATTAGTAATAGTGATATTTTTCCTAAAAAGAATTCTAAAGCTATTGCAGCAGGAGAAAAGGTGTATAACAAAAATTGCTTAGTTTGTCACGGAGAAACAGGAAAAGGTGAAGGCATTAATGCAGGGACAGCGCTTAATAATCAGAAGTTTTTAAACACCGTCTCCGATAAAGACCTGTTCAATTACGTAAAATATGGCAGGGAGGGCACAGGTATGCCAGCTTATGGGCCAAGATTATCAGATAAAGATATAAATAATCTTGTTGCTTTTATGAGGGATTGGCAAACAGAGGAAAAAGATTATGCTGCTCCAAAAACGATTTCTGGTAATCCTGAACGTGGAGAAAAGCAATATAATTTGTATTGCCTTAACTGTCATGGTGAAGCTGGTGCTGGTAAACTTAAAATGGGAACCGTTCTCGCTAATCCTCAGTACTTAAAATATACTACCAATAAGCAGATTTGGCTTTCCACTGCTTATGGTCGTGAAGAAACACGCATGGGGCCGTCATTAAAAGGGCTTGATGGAGCTCGGCAGTTAAGTAAAGAAGAAATATCAGACATCGTCAGCTATATCCGTACGCTTAAGCCCAAAACTGAAACACCTAATGATTATCTTAAACCTTGAACCTAATAAGTAGGTTCAGGTTTTTTTTATCTATTAAATAAATTTCAATTACAAATCTAACCGGAACTTCCGGTTTTCTTACAATTGTGACAATATTATGGTGTTTTTTTGACAAAATCGTAACTTTTTTTACTACTTAACAAAATGTTCAAGAGTGAATCAACAACTAAGTATAGATAACGATTATATTTATTTCAAAGAGGGCTATAGTGAAAAATGGGACCTTCAACTTAATGAGTCTTTGAAGGTCAAGGAGGATTAATATGCTTAAGAAAAAGTGGTTGGCATTATTCGTCATTACTTCATTCTTAACTGGATTTATCAGTTCAAAAGCCAGTGCTGAAACTGTATTTCCGGCTGATAAGTTTCCTTTTAAGGAAATGCAAGTACAGGTAATGCCAGAGTTTGATTACCCTGAGGATTGGGGATCGAGAGATGTTCCGTCATTACTAATAGGCCAGTACGGAACGATTACGAACAAGAGTGGCCAAGACTATGATGGGAAAATAGAAATTCCTGTTCCTGCAATGGAAAAGGGATTTGAAGCCTATTTAGTAGCAGAATTTCCGGAAGAAAATAAGCCAGAAGTTCAGCGGCCATATGACATAGACAAAGAAAAAGGGATAATCACCTGGAAGCCGTCAAAAGCAATCAAAAATAATGAAACATATAAATTTGTTATCGAGTACTATACAAAATCAATCGAAGTAAAAGATAATAAAAACTTTACATATCAACTGACTAATAATGCTGAAATCGAACAATTAGATGTTATCTTTTATGCACCAATGGATGCAAAGGAAATCAAGCTTGAGCCAAAGGCAGAAAATAATACAAAAAGTGAATATGGAGAAGAGCTATATTACTACCAATATAAAAATGTAAAAGCGGGAGATAACTTAAAATATTCCTTCTCCTATAAGAAAGACGGAACAGAATCTACAATGGAAGCTATCAACAAACAGCAGCCTCCAAATGACGAAAACCATAACGGTGTAACCGCAACAGACCAAGTTAATAAAGGGAGCTCCGGCAACTCAAAAAGTCCGATCATCGGAGTCGGTGGAGCATCGATAATAGGAATTGCAATTATCATCGCAGGACTCTTTGTTTACCTAGGATTGAAGGGTAAATTCCAAACAGATCGCATGACAGCTAAGGGAAAAAAACATAAAACGCAGCAAAAGCAAACTACTGTCAAAAAAGACAATAAGTCAGATAATGCCGAAGAAAAGAAGGAACTGCGTAAAAAGCTTTTAACAGGAAAAATTGACCAGGAAATGTATGAAGAAGAAATGAAAAAATTACTCTAATGGGGTGAGAGTGTTGAAAAAAAATACGTTAGTTATGCTTGGTGGTTTTATAATTGCTGGGGCTATTGTTTTCTTGCTTATGGCTGCAACGCCGGGTTCTAGCGGTGTAGAGTTAACGTTAAAAGAATTATTGGCGACACAAGAACAACATAAAGACGACTTTGTTACAGTTGAAGGTTTATTAATTGAAGACTCGATTAAATGGAATCCTGACAAAATTGAATTGAAATTTGATGTAAAAGACAATGATGGTAATATTATGCACGTTATTAGTAATGAGCCAAAACCTGATAACTTTTCCGATGGGGTTATTACAATTCTTCAAGGTTCTCCTACAAAAAAGGATACCTTTGAAGCAGAATCTGTGAAAACAAGATGTCCTTCAAAATATGAAGGAAAAGACATGAAAGACTATGATCCTGAAACACATAAAGAAAAGTTAAATCAACCACCGAATGAAAAATAACAGGTTCAGTTAAGAAGGTGACGAAATGTTTTTATTTGCCAACGCAACAATATATATAGGATTAGCTCTTGCTATCTATTCGCTCCTCATTATCACTTTGGGGATTAGTACAAAAAACCAAAAGCTTGTTAATAGTGGAAAAGGCGGAATGATTGCATTATTTGTTTGTACAGCACTTGCTATGCTTTCCTTGTTCTACCTTTTAGCAACATCTCAATTCCAATACGAATACGTACACGATTACACAAGCAGTGAGCTTCCAATCATTTATAAACTTACCGCTCTGTGGGCTGGTAATGCTGGTTCCCTGTTACTGTGGACATTCTTCTTAACGCTATACATGGTTATGATTGCTTTTTCAAGAAAATTGAAAGGAAACCCGATGGTTCCATACATTTCAGCTATTCTTTTGGCCAACGCGGTTTTCTTCTTCTTCATTCTTGGATTTGTCGCAAAGCCATTCATGTTATTAGATACTGTCCCAATTGAAGGAAATGGGTTAAACCCAATGCTTCAGAATCCTGGAATGATCGTACATCCGGTTACACTTTACCTTGGTTATGTTGGTCTTGCTGTTCCATTTGCCTTTGCCATGGCTGCATTGATTTTGAAAAATGTCGATGATTTCTGGATAAAAATGACGAGACGCTGGACGATTATTGCCTGGTTATTTTTAAGTCTTGGAAATATCCTTGGTGGTCAATGGGCATATGTGGAACTTGGATGGGGCGGTTACTGGGCATGGGATCCTGTAGAAAACGCTTCCTTTATGCCGTGGTTAACAGCCACTGCATTCTTGCATTCCGTCATGATCCAAGAGCGGAAAAATATGCTGAAAGTTTGGAATATCAGCTTAATCATTGTTTCATATGCATTAACGCTTTTCGGAACGTTCCTTGTACGAAGCGGAGTACTGACATCTGTTCATGCATTCTCAAATTCAAATTTAGGTTTATACTTCTTAATCTTCATGGCAGTTGCTGTCATTCTATCATTATATGTATTAATGAGCCGTTACAATCTGCTTAAACGCAGTGCCGGGGAATTTAATTCCTTTGTTTCTAAAGAAAGCAGTTTCTTGGTTAACAATCTATTATTAGTTGGAGCAGCATTTGCCGTTTTCTGGGGAACTATTTTCCCGCTTGTATCTGAAGCCGTTCGCGGTACGAAAGTAACAGTTGGGCTGCCATTCTTTAATAAGGTTGAAGCGCCAATTCTATTATCGATGATGTTTGTCATGGCAGTCTGCCCACTCTTGGCCTGGCAGAAATCAACAGTAAAAAATCTTAAGAAAAACTTCATGATTCCAGCAATCCTTGCTATTATTGGCATGGTACTAATGGTTGTGCTTGGGATTCAAAAAGCATGGGCAGTCATTGGCTATGGGGTTATTATTCTATTATTAATCACCCATTACTTAGAGTTTTATAGAGGGGTAAAAGCAAGAAGAAAAATGACGAAAGAAACACCACTTGTTGCCCTGTACCGCTTAATGATCCGTAATCGCCGCCGCTATGGAGGCTATATCGTTCACCTTGGCATCGCGTTCATTACAATGGGGATTATCGGTTCACAAAACTATGATTTAGAGACGATGAAAACAGTTTCTTTAGGACAATCGATTGAACTTAAAAATTACCGACTCAATTATGAGCGGCTTGACCAAAAAAGAGAGGGAATTAACGATATTGTCTATGCTGATATTACCGTTTTTAGAAATGGTAAAAAACTCGGTACCTACCAGCCGGAAAAAGTATTTTATGGTAACTGGGATCAGCCTTCTTCTGAAGTAGCCATCATTTCTTCACTGAAGGAAGACTTATATATTGTTTTAAGTGCATGGGAAGACGATGGAAAGGCAACGTTTGTTGTAAAAATTAATCCAATGATGAACTGGTTATGGTTTGGTTCCTTCATGATTGTAATTGGTGCTTTGTTCGCCATTTGGAACGGAAAATATGGTAATGTCACTCCGAGATACACTGGAGTACGCAAAGAGGTGTCCTAAAAATGAGAAATAAAATTTGTCTAGGTTTCCTCATCATTGCGTTTATCTTTCAGGGCACGTTCTTCCGCGTGGAAGCAAAACAGATTGACTATAAATCTGCAGAGTTTAAAGCGGTTGCCCAGCAATTTGCATGTACTTGCGGCTGCGGACAGGATCATTATGAATGTGATCCCAATACGTGCAATCTCACAACTGAGTTTAAAAAAGATTTAGTTGAAATGATGAACAAAGGCTGGGATAAGGATAAAATCCGTGAATACTACGTCAATATTTACGGTGAAGAAATATTAACTTCTCCTGAGAAAAGCGGTTTTAGCCTAACAGCATGGGTTCTCCCATTTGTTGTACTAGGTGCAGCAGGAATAGCTGTGTTCGTCATTATCCGTAAATGGGTGAAGAAAAAAGGACCGGAAGAAAAAGTTAATGAATTCATGACCACTGAGAATGAAGTAGAAGAGGAAATCCTTTCTTCCATGATCGATGAAGAACGCAAAAAGTATCTTTAGGATGTGAACAAAATGCACGATATCTCAATCATTTCGATGATTTTCACTGCTTCATTGGCGGTAGTTTGTCTATTTCTAATATTATCGCCGTTATTTAAGTGGGATTCTTATTTACATGTAAGTACAAACGGGCAGGATTTGGCAACAACGAAAGAAGCACTTTTGACAACTCTTAACGAGATAGAGTTTGAGTACAAAATGGATAAAATCTCACATGCTGATTATAAAAACTTAATGAAACAATACGAAACAGAAGTGGCCAATATTATGAAGGAAGAAGAACAAATGGTGGAAGCAAGTGTTGATAAGGATTTAATGGCAGAAGTGGAAAAAGAAATTGAAGCGCAAATGAAAATCTATAAGAATAAAAAGGGGGAAGGAAAGTGATCAAGAAAATCACAGTCTTCTTCCTTGGACTGATGTTGTTAATCCCATTCCATGGATTAGCAGCATCAGAATCAAAGCTTACGGTTGATATGTATTACATCGTTGTCAGCCCTGCTGAAGATGGATCAACAAATTTAATGAATATGGTGAACTATACTAATACCACTGATGAGGATTTTAATGGTGATGGAAAAAGTGAGGCAGTTTTAACTGTAACACTTCCTGAGGGAGCAAAGGACCTAAATTTTTTAGATAATAAAATTGCATTTAAACAAGTAGATAATGGCTTTATTACTACCACTGCAATCCCGGCAAATCAAACAATGGTGCTCCCATATAGTTATAGAATGCCTAAAGGTAAAGATATTAATCTAACGGTTGATTATCCGGCCCAAATGATGCAGATTCTCGTTCCTGAAGGCAGGGGCAGTATCGAAGTGAAAGGTGCTGAAGCGACTAGCCAAGGGCTTTTCCCATTTGAGGACCAAAATTATTACGGATACAGTATTGAAAATATTAAGGAAAATCAACCATTTACGCTTGTTTATAACAAAGACAAACAGCCTGCAGCGGATGAGTCAAATGCTGCTGCAACGAATGAAAGTGGAAAAAATAGTTCTGTTACCCATAACTCACCTGCGTTCCATAATCCAGGACACTTAAGAATGTGGGCACAATCACCATTACATCGCTTTAACCCGCACGTCATTTTAATTATTTTGGGTGCTATTTTGATAGCGGGAATTTCCTATTATGCCTATTTTAGAAGGAAAGCAAGATTAGAAGAGGAAAGACTAGGAGCAGATAAGGAAGAGAAAGCCTTTAAGCTCTTAATGGCGAAGCAAAAAGCGATTATGGATAAGATTATTGAATTGGAAGAAACCTTTGGGGATGGAAAGCTCTCGGAGGATGAATATCAGGCAAAACTTGCTGCATATAAACAGCATTTAGTCCAGGTCAAATTAAATTTACGTAATTTTGTTGAGTAACAGCTTGTAGGGGAGGGACGGCAGATGATAGAAATAAAAAAGCTGACAAAGCAAGCTGATAACAAGCTGATCTTGCGTAGTGTAGACCTCTCAATAAAAAAGGGGGAAACGGTAGCAATCCTCGGACCAAATGGTGCTGGTAAAAGTACGCTTTTAAAGGTGCTGGCAACCTTAATTAAGCCCACATCAGGGCATGTGTTGGTTAATGGTCTGGATTTGAAAAAGAACCAAATTGAAATAAAAAAATTATTAGGTTACTTACCCCATTCCAGCTTGCTTTATGACCATTACTCCCCGTTAGAAAATCTCGTATTCTTTGGGAATATTTACGGGGTTAAAAATGTCGAACAAAAAGCAATTAACCTTGTAAAAGAAGTAGGTTTGTCCTTCTTTTTGAATGAACCAGTCAAGAATTTTTCACGCGGTATGATCCAGAGGATTGCCATTGCACGTGCAATTGTTCATGATCCAGAGGTTCTGCTTTTAGACGAACCGCACACAGGGTTAGATCAAGGAGCTATTTCAATTTTAAATAATGTAATTGTGTCGATGAAAGAAAAAGGTACGACAACATTGATGGTTACCCATGACTTCAAACAAGCAGCAGAAATCTGTGACAGAGTCTTAATTGTGAAGAATGGAAAGATAGTCGATGACTTTAAGGTTGAAAATCGAAACTTAGGGTTTGTGTCTGAAAAATACGAGCTTCAAGTGGAGGGTGTATCATGAACCTATTCCGAACGGCCCTCTTACTAGCTAAAAAGGATTTATATTCAGAGCTAAAAACCAAACAAATTCTCACGACGCAGATCATTTTTGCCGGCCTTGTTATTGTTGTTTTCAGTTTTGCGTTTGACCCTGCCAATAACACAACAAAAGCAGTTATTCCTGGCGTCATTTGGGTCATTATCGTGTTTGCCGGTATTTTAGGACTTAATCGATCGTTTATTTCGGAGCAGCGAAATGATACGATGCAAGGTTTATTGGTAGCGCCTATGGAGGCTGCAAGCATTTATTTAGGAAAGTTCCTCGCGAATTTCGCGATGATGCTTGTAGTGGAAATAGTCTCTATCCCGTTTTTATTCCTACTTTTTGATTTTAAATTTCTTGGTAGTTTTCCATATTTTATTTTAGTTATTTTCTTAGGAAGCTTTGGATTTATTGCTATTGGAACATTCTTAGCTGCCCTTGCTGCTAATTCTAAAAGCAGTGAAATGCTGCTGCCGCTTTTGCTTTTTCCGATTACAACACCTATCTTAATCGGAGTTGTTCAGGCAACGAAAATTATTTTAACGAATGTGGAAAAACTTTCAAGCGCAATTGCCTGGATCCAATTGGTCACGGCGTATGATGTTATTTTCTTTGTTGTTTGCTTCTTATTAATTGATTATGTGCTGGAGGTTTAAGTGATGAGTATGAATCTCGAACGAGAGAAAGCGGTGCTTCCTGGATCTCAAATAACTGATACAAAGAGCCTAAATTTATCAAAATTGCTGTTTAGTGCTACAGTCATTTCCATGTTAGTGTCCCTATATTTTATCTTTATATTTGCTGAAGAAGAAACAACCATGCATGCAGCACAAAAAATCTTTTACTTTCATGTGAGTTCTGCATGGCTTGCCTTTATGGCGTTCTTTGTTACATTTGTCTTTAGTATTTTGTTCTTAATCAAGCGGAAAAGAATTTTTGATACTTATGCATATGTTTCTGCTGAAATCGGTGTTGTATTTACTATCATTGTGTTAACAACAGGTCCAATTTGGGCAAGATCGGCTTGGAATACATGGTGGGTATGGGAACCACGTCTAATCACGACTTTAATTCTATTTTTTATCTATATTGCCTACATTATGATTCGTCAAATGGACGGAGTTTGGGATAAAAAGGCAAGGCTTGCAGCTGTCTTTGGCATCATCGGGTTTGCCGACGTACCAATAGTATTTTTCGCCATTCGTTGGTGGCAAACAAAGTTCCATCCAATTGTTTTTGGTGAGGGACCTTCCCAAAAAGGTGGCGGTATTGATGATACGATGTTAGTAGCATTGCTCATCACGATTACCGCTTTTACCATTCTATATTCCTACCTTCTTCAAAAGGGAGTTTCTTTTGAAAATATGAGAATCAAAGTAGAAAGATATAAAGAAAAATTAAGAGAAGATTTAGAAAAATAGGAGGAATCTAACCATGAATTATGAATATATGTTAGGTGCTTATTCCGTTGCTTGGGTTGTTATTTTTGCTTATATGTTTATTATCGGTAAAAGACATGACAAGCTTAAAAAGGAAATTGAATTTTTAAAACAGCTCGATAAATAGACTGTAAGTCTAGGTGTCAGGAGGAAATACGATGAACAAGCGAGTCATCAAATTACTCGTATTGATTCTAATTATTGGTATGTTTGGTTTTTTTGGATATAGCTTAATTACAAAGGGAAAAAACACGGATGTCGGCGATCAAGCTTATAATTTCGAGCTGCCAAATTATGAAGGAAGTACCACTAAGCTATCTGATTATAAAGGGAAAGTGGTAATATTAAATTATTTTGCCAGCTGGTGTGCACCTTGTAAGGAAGAGTTTCCTGAATTAGCAGCATTTCAAAAGGATTATGGAAATAAATACCCCCTTGTAATGATCAACCGTGGAGAAACAATTGATCGGATAAAAAAAATTACCAACAATAATAAAGAAGGAATGATTTATTTATTTGATTACAATGCCAAGGTTGCAAAACGGTTTAACGTAACTGGCCAGCCTGAAACCTTTGTTATCGATAAGAAGGGAATAATAAGGGAGCACTATAACGGTCCAGTTACTGAAATGCAGCTGTATAATTGGGCAAAGAAATATGATAACTAATCATTAATCTAAACAGAGCAGGCACGTGAATAATTTCATGTTCCTGCTCTTTTATTAACATTATCACAATTAATACATTGGACTTTGAGAATTGTCCAGCTCAAATACATACGCGTTTTTTAATAAACTGTTCGATAATGAAATTCTGCAGAAATAGTGGCAGTTACTTTTATTTGTCCCGGTTCAAATTGCGTTGAACTTATTCCTTTTAAATATGTTTCCGATGGATGGAAATATGGCTGAACCATATTTCCGCCTTCCACTACTAAACTTGGTGTAGGTATTAATGTTACATTTAACGCCTCCGCTATTGTTTTAGCTTTTTCGATTGCATTGTTTAGAGCAAGGACCAAGGCTTGCTGATAAAAAACCTCTTTATTCTTAGCTGTAAATTGAACATTCGAGACATAGTTAACCCCGTTTTGAACTGCTGTATCCACTACTTTCCCTACCAATGATAAATCATCTATTTTCACTTGCAATAGATGGGTTATTTTATAGCCGCGAAATATTTGTTTCCCCTGCTCGTAATCATAATTTGATTCAATACGATAATCGATTGTTTGTATTTGATTTTGCGGAATTCCTAGTCCGAGCAGAGCGTTAATTACTTTTGTCACTTCAATAGAGTTCTGCTGCTGAGCAGTTAACAATTCCTTATTTTCAGTGATGACCCCTAAGTTCACTGAAGCCGAATCAGGCTGAATAGCAAGTTCACCTTCGCCTCTTACTTTTATTAAATTTCCTTTATGATGTGATCCATTTCTATTGGAAGGTATGTTATTATACAAATTTATTTCTCCTCCTTCATTGTTTTTCCTCCTATAAAATACGGATGCCCTTCAGGAAATGTTCCTCTATTAATATCTATTCTTTTATCTTTCGTAAGGTGTTCTATCAATCTTTTCAAAAAAATAGAAATGAATTAACAGATTAGAAAGTCATATTGTGTCCAAGCAGGCATACATTTTAAATAATGAGAAATGTAAATTGAAGGAGGAAGCATACGTGGAAACGATCCTTAGCTTTTTACCCAAAAATATTGCCGACCTAATCAGCAAAATCCCTCCTAACCAAAAAGAAGAATTAGAAGAGATCCGCATTCGTATTAACCGTCCAATTGAAATGATACTAAAGGGAGCTCCACGTTTTTTATCGTATATCATTCAGCCTGAAGATGCTTTTCATCTCATGAATAAAATAAGCCATTTCTCCATTTATACGCTTGAAGAAGAACTTAAACGTGGATATATAACTGTTTCTGGAGGACATCGGATAGGGCTTGCCGGAAAAGTCATTCTTGAGGAGGGAAAGGTCAAGGCGATTAGAGATATCTCCTCTTTTAACATACGAATTGCCAGGGAGAAAGTAGGAATAGCAGAACCTATTATTCCTTTTATTTTTAAAGGTAATTGGATGCATACAATGATTATTGGACCGCCGCAAACGGGAAAAACGACGTTGTTACGTGATATCGCCAGAATCATTTCTACAGGAAACAGGGCAAAAGGTTATGAGGCCAATAAAGTAGGGATTGTTGATGAACGGAGTGAAATTGCGGGATGTGTTAATGGGGTTCCGCAATTGACGTTTGGACACCGCCTGGATGTCTTAGATGCTTGTCCAAAGGCAGAAGGAATGATGATGCTGATTCGCTCAATGAGTCCCGATGTCTTGATTGTTGATGAAGTCGGCCGCAAGGAAGATGCAGAGGCAATTCAAGAGGCTGTACATGCGGGCATTAAACTTGTTATGACCACGCACGGGACAAGCATAGAAGAAATACGAAAAAGGCCATCTCTAAGGGATATCATAGACCAAAGAATTTTTGAACGGTTTGTCATCCTTAGCAGGGTAGCAGGACCCGGAACCATAACACATATTTTAAATGCAAATGGGCAGGAAATGAATCAAAAAGTGAGAGTGACATAAATGATTAAGTTAATTGGTGCCATCATCATTATAGTTGCGACCACTTGGACAGGATTTGAGGCTTCCCGGAATTTTAGTGAACGCCCTAAGCAGCTAAGAGCGTTAAGATCGGCACTGCAATCACTTGAGGCTGAAATTATGTATAGCCATACACCATTACATGAAGCAGCTAGGAGATTAGCAGCCCAGCTTTCCAAGCCTCTCTCTACGTTTTTTGATTCCTTTGCAAAAAAACTAACAGACACTGAAACAACGGTAAAGGAAGCTTGGGAGAATAGTTTAAAAGAGGTATGGAAATCAACGGCATTAAAACAGGGAGAATTTGAAATAATGAAGCAATTTGGGGAAACCCTTGGCCGCCATGATCGCTTTTCCCAGCAAAAACATATTATGCTAACTCTTTCCCACCTTGAAAGAGAAGAAGCGGACGCCATCGACCGGCAGGTAAAATATGAAAAAATGGTAAAGAGTCTAGGATTCTTATCAGGGTTATTACTGATTATTTTATTATTTTAGGGGGAAAAGCAATGGGTTTAGAAGTAGATATTATATTTAAAATCGCAGGTGTTGGCATTGTTGTGGCTTTTTTGCACACCCTACTTGACCAGGTTGGCAAAAAGGAATATGCACAATGGGTTACATTGTTCGGGTTTATTTATATTTTATTTCAGGTCGCCTCAATAGTGGATGATCTTTTCCAGAAAATAAAATCAGTATTCTTGTTTCAATAGAAAGGGGGGCTTTACGATTGAAATCATAAAAATCGTCGGAGTGGCTCTTATCGCAACCTTTCTTGCTTTAATTATTAAAGAGCAAAAACCTAATTTTGCCTTTCTTTTAGTCGTTTTTGTTGGCTGTGCTATTTTTCTTTTTTTAGTAGATAAGATTTTTGAAATTATTCATATGCTTGAAAAGCTGGCAGTGAACGCAAAGGTAAATATGGTTTATGTTGAAACGATCCTTAAAATCATTGGAATTGCCTATATTGCCGAATTTGCCACCCAAATCACCAAGGATGCAGGCCAGGGAGCAATTGCCTCCAAAATTGAATTAGCAGGAAAAATCATCATTCTCGCCATGGCGATACCTATATTAACTGTTTTGATTGAGACCATTATCAAACTAATTCCGAGCTAAGACAATTGTCTAGCTCCAGCGCCCAGGGGCTCGGGGGCATAAGCCCCTGTTCAAGGCGCTTCCGCTTTTCGATTTTCCTTTATCTCATTCGGAGTGCTCCAGTCTATACGTCAGAAAATGGGCGCTTACGCTTTTCTAAAGAGGTGTAAAAATTGAAGCAGAGGCTGCAGATTATTCCTACCATCGTTCTTCTTATTTATTTTTTGTTTATTCCAAATGTCCAAGCTGCCGAAGAATCTAAAGACACCTCTAATCCGCTTTCTCCACAGGAATTGGTAGATGAACAGCTTAAAACTTTGGACTTAACCGAACTAAAACATTTTTGGGAGGATATTACCAATAAATATGGCGGTTTTCTTCCGGAAAGCCAAAAAGGCAGCTTATATGATTTCGTTAAAGGCGATAAAAAATTCTCATTTAAACAATGGGGGCTGGCAGCATTAAAGTTTGTCTTTCATGAGTTTGTTGCGAATGGAAAATTACTTGGATCATTAATTTTGTTAACAATTTTTAGTATGTTTCTTCAATCCATGCAAAATGCTTTCGAGAAGAGCGCTATTAGTAAGGTTGCCTATTCCATTGTGTATATGGTTCTGGTCATCCTAGCTCTTAATAGTTTTCATATCTCGATCAGGTATACAAATGAAGCAATTGGGACGATGACTTCCTTTGTCCTTGCACTTGTTCCTCTCCTGCTTGCGCTAATAGCCGCTTCAGGAGGGCTTGTATCTGCGGCATTCTTTCATCCAGTCATTTTATTTTTAATGAATATAAGCGGAATGTTTATGCAATATGTGATCCTGCCGCTCCTCTTTTTAGCCACCTTGCTCAGTATTGTCAGCACGATGTCTGAACAATATAAGGTGTCACAATTAGCTGCTCTTTTAAGAAACTGGAGCATCGGGTTAATGGGGCTTTTCTTAACGATTTTTCTTGGGGTTATTTCTGTACAGGGTGCATCAGCAGCTGTAACAGATGGCGTAGCAATAAGAACTGCGAAATTCGTAACAGGAAACTTCATTCCTGTCATTGGGAGAATGTTTACCGATGCCACAGATACAGTCGTAAGTGCATCGGTGCTTTTAAAAAATTCAGTTGGCATTGCAGGTGTTGCCATCCTGCTCATTATTGTCGCCTTTCCAGCTATTAAAATATTAATGATTGCTTTTATTTATAAATTTGCTGCAGCTCTCCTTCAGCCTCTAGGCGGCGGTCCGGTGATTAAATGTCTTGATATTATCAGTAAAAGCGTCATTTACGTCTTTGCTGCCCTGGGGATTGTGTCACTGATGTTCTTTTTAAGTATTACAGTTATTGTGGCGGCTGGAAATTTAACGATGATGATGAGATAGGGGGGAAATTAGAATGGAGTTTTTGAGAGAGTGGGTAACGAATATTATTCTTTTTATCCTGTTAGCTACTGTCATTGATATGCTGCTGCCAAATTCTAGCATGCAAAAATATACCAAGATGGTTACAGGTCTGCTCTTAATTGCGATTATTCTTGCCCCTATCTTTAAATTGATCTCCAAGGACTTTGAATCAGCACTTGGTTCTATTCCTTCATTTCAATCTCCGGGAGAAAAAAATATGAAAAATTTAATAGATTTTAAGAAAAAAGAAATACAAGCCTCACAACATGCATATATTTTAGAAGAATTGGCTGTCCAGCTAAAAAAAGGCGTTAAGGAGGAGTTGATGGAACAATACGGATTGGAGATTGAAAAAATTGATCTAGCCATAAATGATAAAAGCGACCAAACATTCCCTGAAAACCTCCAAAAGGTTTTGGTTCACCTAAAACAGCCAGAACATGGCGTGAAGACAGTCGAGGCAATTAAGCAAATCGAAATAAACACAGAAAAACCTCTTCCAACCAAAGGATCAACAGAAGAAACAGAAAAAATCGCCGCATTTCTTTCACAGAAATGGAACGTAACAGAGGAAGCAGTGGAAGTTTTGATTGAAGGGGGGATTAAAAAGAAGAATGGATAACAACAAAGGACCATTATCGTGGCTCAAAAATATATTCAAACAGGATGATAAGGGCGATAAGAAACTCGGTAAGTACCAATATATGCTCCTTGTCCTATGTATTGGTGCCGCGTTTATGCTTGCAGGGAATATTTTATTTAAAAATGGCACAAATCCTGCTTCGTTACCCACGGCAACGAACGAAAAAGCACCTTCTGAAGATGTTCCGGCATTCGGTATGAAAAAGAGTTCCGGCAATAAGGCGATTGCTGAATATGAGGAAAAATATGAAAATCAGATGAAGAAAGCCTTACAGGAAATGCTGGGGGATGATGATGTTACCGTTTTGGTGACAATAGATTCAACTGATAAGAAAATACTTGAGAAAAATAGGGTGACCAAATCACAAGCAACAGATGAAACGGATCGTGAAGGCGGGCAGCGTAAGGTTGTAGATTCTTCAACAGATGAACAACTGGTCATTATCCGTGAAGGAGAAAAAGAGGTTCCAATTGTTGTAGAAACCAAAAAGCCTGAGATTCGCGGTGTACTTGTGGTTGCAAAGGGAGCAGATAATATCGAGGTAAAAAAATGGATTAGGGAAGCAGTCACTCGGGCTTTAGGAGTGCCAAGCCATCGAGTTGCTGTCATGCCTAAAAAATAAAAGGGGGATTTCCTATATGCTTTTGAAAAAACAAACTGTTTGGTTATTAACAATGTTGAGTTTAGTAGTTGTGTTATCGGTTTATTACATTACGTCTCCTGAGCAAAAGAACAAAGACATTGCTGCTGTACAACAAAAGCCTAAAGATCAAAATCAAGGTAAAACAAAAACAGAAACCAAAGACGGAAAAACAGTTGTAACTTCTGTAGCAGGTGATGCAGCATTTGAAGATCTTCGAATGAAGCTCGAGGACCAACGCAGCAAGCAGCAAGAAGAATTTACAGACGAGATAGCCTCCACTGATCTTTCACCAGATGAAAAAAGCAAAGTGAAAGACCAAATGGATCAATTAAATAAAACAGCCCAAAGTGAACAATTGCTTGAATCTTTTATTAAAACAATGGGTTTTGATGATGTCCTTGTTAGAGCCGACGGACCGAAAGTAATTGTAACGGTTAAATCTAAGAAAAAGCCTTCCGCCTCAGAGGCCAACAAGATTATGCTAGAAGTGAAAAAAGAAATTGACGAAACCAATTATGTAACAGTTGAATACCAGCCGTCAAAATAACTAAGAAACCTGGAAGCCCCTAAGCGCTGAAGATAGAATTCTCAAAGTCCTATGAATTAATTCATTAAAAGGAAAGTCTAGACTTTCCTTTTTTCCATTGTTTAATAACATTATGCATAGGGGAAACTATTCATTTGAGGTGATTGGAACATTCAAAATTCCTTTTTTATCATAAAAAGATTATGATGATAGGGGGCAAATAGTGAAATGTTCATATACTTCGGATTTAAAATATTGAACTATTACTTAATATTATCGTATAGTATTAGTAGTAAGTCCTAATTAATGTTGTACAAGGAGTGTAACTCAATGTTAAAAGTACAAGAAATTCGTGAATTAATTAAATTAGTTGACCAGTCTAGTATTGATGAATTTGAATATGAATATGACGGTTCAAAAATTAAAATGAAGAAAAATACCTCAACCACAATTGTTTCACAAGTGAGTCCGGCAGTACCCGTAGGTGAAATAGCACCGGTTGTCCAACCAACTCCTGTCGCTGCTGCAGCAACTTCTGCCCCAGTTCAAGGAGTTATACAGGAGACTACTAAGGAAGAATCGTTGAAGCCGGCGGATACTGCAAATTTACACAAAATAACCTCGCCTATGGTGGGAACTTTCTATGCCTCGCCAACCCCAGAATCAGACGTATATGTAAAAGCAGGTTCTAAGGTCTCAAAGGATTCCATCGTTTGTATCGTAGAAGCGATGAAACTATTCAATGAGATTGAAGCAGAGGTAAACGGTGAAATTGTTGAAGTACTTGTTAAAAATGGCCAATTAGTAGAATACGGACAGCCTTTATTTTTAGTAAAGCCTGAGTAAGGAGCGGTAACAGGATGATAAAAAAACTGTTAATTGCAAACAGAGGAGAAATTGCAGTGAGGATTATACGTGCCTGTCGAGAAATGGGCATTGAATCCGTAGCTGTTTACTCCGAAGCAGATCGTGAGGCATTGCATGTCCAATTGGCAGATGAAGCTTATTGTATTGGACCCACACCATCAAAAGACAGTTATTTAAACGTAACAAATATTATTAGTGTCGCTAAGCTGACTGCCTGTGATGCCATTCATCCAGGCTATGGTTTCCTGGCTGAAAATGCAGATTTCGCAGAACTTTGCCGCGAATGTAATATTACATTTGTGGGCCCAAGTCCTGAGGCCATCACAAAAATGGGTACAAAGGATATTGCAAGAGAAACAATGCGTGAAGCCGGCGTTCCAATTGTTCCTGGTTCAACTGGAATCATAAATGATATCGATGAAGCACTTGAACTTGTTAAGAAGATTGAATACCCGGTAATAATAAAAGCGACTGCAGGCGGAGGCGGTAAAGGCATTCGCGTGGCTAAAAATGAACAGGAATTAATAAAAGGCATAAATATTACCCAGCAAGAAGCTTTAACGGCATTTGGAAACCCTGGCGTATACATAGAAAAATATATTGAGGATTTCCGCCATGTTGAAATTCAGGTCCTAGGTGATACTTACGGTAACACCATTCATTTAGGAGAAAGAGATTGCTCCATCCAACGCAGGCTGCAAAAGCTTCTTGAAGAAACGCCTTCACCTGCCTTAGACGGAGAAATTCGCTCTGAAATGGGTGAAGCAGCAGTAAAAGCTGCAAAAGCAGTTGATTATTCAGGTGCTGGCACGGTAGAATTTATATATGACTACCGCAATCGTAAATTTTATTTTATGGAAATGAACACAAGGATTCAGGTGGAGCATCCCGTAACAGAAATGGTCACTGGAATAGACCTGGTAAAAGAGCAGATTCGAGTGGCAAGCGGCGAAAAACTAACAATTAATCAGCAGGATGTCACTTTTACAGGATGGGCAATCGAATGCCGGATAAATGCAGAAAATCCTGAGAAGAACTTTCTCCCTTCTGCCGGGAAAATTAATATGTATTTACCGCCTGGTGGATTAGGTGTTCGTATTGATTCAGCAGCTTATCCAGGATACACGATTCCGCCTTACTACGATTCCATGATTGCGAAAGTCATAACATATGGCAGCACCAGGGATGAAGCAATATCAAGAATGAAACGTGCCTTAAGTGAGTTTGTTGTTGAAGGCATCCATACCACGATACCGTTTCATTTAAAATTGCTTGAGCATGAAAAATTTGTAGAAGGCAGCTTTAATACAAAATTTCTGGAATTGCATGATGTGATGAAGTCTATCTAATATCTGGAGGTGTACTAAATGAGCGAGTTTAGTGTCTTGGAAATGGATCATGGAAATAATGGACATGGGAAAATTGAAATTGCTCCTGAAGTAATTGAGGTTATTGCAGGGATTGCTGCTTCCGAGGTTGAAGGTGTAGCAGGTATGCGCGGCAATTTTGCTACTGGTGTTGTAGAACGCTTAGGGAAAAAAAACCACGGTAAAGGCGTGAAAGTGGAACTAACTGAATCAGGAATAAAAGTTGATGTGTATTGTTTAATGAAGTTCGGCATTTCTATTCCGAGTGTTGCAGGCAAAATACAGGATAATATTCGTCAAGCACTGCTAAATATGACGGCATTAGATGCAGAGGAAGTAAACATTCACGTTGTAGGAATTCAATTTGAAGCGCAAAAGAATGAACTTGAGATTGATTCAGAACTTTAATATATTGAACCAAGGGAATGATTCCTTTGGTTTTTTTTATTAAATGATTCTAAATAATAAAAAATCAACCTTAGTGTGCGATTCTCATTTAGTTATGCTATTATCTTTTTATGTACAAGCAAGCTTATTTGCTTTAATTACAATTCATGTATGAAATATCGACAAAAATAATTTAATATAACTAAAGGAGTTAACGGTATAATGAAAAGAAGAACAGCTAGGGAAAAAGCACTACAGGCTCTTTTTCAAATCGATGTAAGTAACACTGAACCATCATTAGCAATTGAACATGTTTTGGAAGGGGAGGCAGGTGACGAGTATCTATCAAAACTAGTTCTAGGGGTTATTGAGCATAAAGCTGAAATTGATGAATTAATCATGCAAAATCTTGAAAAATGGTCACTCGACCGATTAGCAACGGTTGATCGAAATTTATTAAGAATTGCTACATATGAATTGAAATATTTCCGAAATGAAGTTCCGGAAAATGTTATTTTAGATGAAGCGATAGAGATAGCTAAAATTTATGGGGATGACCAATCAAGTAAGTTTATTAATGGTGTTCTTTCGAAGGTGAAACAAAAGCTTCTTACTAATTAATTGATTGGGTTCTCGGGATAAGGGGAGAAATGACAATGACTGCTCAAATTATTAATGGAAAAGAAATCGCCTCAAAAAAAAGATTAGAAATTGCTGAAGAGGTTGAAAACCTTAAAAGTCAGGGTGTTACACCAGGATTAGCCGTTATTCTCGTAGGAAATAATCATGCATCTCGGACATATGTAACAAGTAAAGAAAAAGCATGTAAAGAACTTGGTATGTACTCTTTATTAATTGAAATGCAAGAAGAGGTATCTGAGGAGGAATTACTCGCAAAAATTGCAGAATTGAACGTAGCCCCTGAGATTCATGGTATTTTGGTCCAGCTCCCACTTCCAAAGCATATTGATGAAAAAAAGGTAATTGAATCCATCTCTCCATTAAAGGATGTCGATGGTTTCCATCCGATTAATATTGGCAGGATGATGACTGGACAAAATGCTTTCTTGCCATGTACACCTTACGGAATTATGGTGTTACTTGAAGAAACAGGTATTTCCATTTCAGGGAAGCATGTTGTTGTGGTTGGAAGAAGCAATATTGTCGGCAAGCCTGTAGGACAATTATTCCTTAATCAACATGCAACTGTAACATATTGTCATTCAAAAACGAAAGATTTAATGTTCCATACAAAACATGCGGATATCCTTGTTGCTGCAGTTGGAATTCCAAACTTTATTAAGGCAGAACATGTAAAAGATGGCGCAGTCGTAATTGATGTAGGCATTAACCGCAATGAATCTGGAAAGCTTTGCGGTGATGTAGCTTTTGATGAGGTGTCTATGAAAGCAGGATATATCACTCCAGTACCAAAAGGAGTAGGTCCTATGACCATTACGATGCTTATGTACAATACACTTAAATCCGCAGCTGAAAGTTTAGACCTAAATTAAGCAGACTCTTGTCCTTATCTATTATGGTTGAATTTCACTTTATTATAGATAAGGACAGTTTTGCTAATTGGTGAGAAGAGGAACTTGTTATGCAGGAGCAAAGATATCTATCGGTAAATGCTTTAACCAAATACATAAAAAGGAAATTTGATGCCGACCCGCATTTACATGATGTTCATGTAAGAGGGGAAATTTCAAATTTTAAACAGCATTCGAGCGGACATATGTATTTTACATTAAAGGATGAGAAAGCCCGAATTCTTGCTGTGATGTTTGCTAGTCAGTCCCGCTTCATGAAGTTTTCACCTGAAAATGGGATGAAGGTGATTGTAAAAGGTGATATCACTGTATACGAACCTAGCGGCCAGTACCAAATTTATATAAAAGAAATGCAGCCAGATGGCATTGGAGAATTGTTTTTAGCCTATGAGCAGTTAAAACAAAGACTTGAGGCAGAAGGATTATTCGCATCTGAAACTAAAAAGGCTATTCCTTTGTATCCAAGAACAGTTGGCGTCATTACTTCTCCTACAGGAGCTGCAATAAGAGATGTAATAACAACAATTAAAAGACGTTATCCAATAGCAAATATTCTTGTATTCCCGGCACTTGTCCAAGGTGATCAGGCAGCCCCCTCCATAGTGAAGGCAATTGAACAGGCAAATAACATGAAGGATATTGATGTGTTGATTGTGGGACGTGGGGGAGGCTCGATCGAGGAACTGTGGGCCTTTAATGAAGAACTAACCGCTCGTGCTATTTTTGCATCTAAGATTCCGATTATTTCAGCTGTTGGTCATGAAACAGATTTTACAATTGCTGATTTTGTTGCTGATTTACGTGCTCCTACACCAACTGGTGCTGCAGAATTAGCTGTTCCACATTTGGAAGAGTTAATGGACAGGATTTTGCAACGGCAAACACGCTTGCTCCGTGCGATGAATGGGAAATTCAAGTTTGAAAAAGAACGCTTAAACCGTGTTCAAAAATCATATGCCTTTCGCTATCCACACCGTCTTTATGAACAAAAACTTGAACAGCTTGACAAATTAACAGAGATGCTAGTTCGTGGAACTTCTAGATTATCTATCTTAAAAAAAGGTCAGCATGAGATTCTGCATAAACGGTTGCAACGGAACCATCCTAACGAAGCAATTCGAGAAGCAAAAACAAGTTTTGATCGAATGCAAAAAGCCATGAACCGTTCTATGATTCAAATTCTCTCAAAAAAACAAACCAACTTTGACCGAATTCTTTCAACCTTACAAGCATTGAGTCCATTGAAAATAATGGAGCGCGGTTATAGTTTGGCTTATACAGAAGAAAACATTCTTGTGAAAAGTGTAAAACAAGTAAAAGTAAACGAGCATGTTCAGATTCAATTAACGGATGGGAGTCTTTTCTGTAATGTGGAGAATATAAAGGAGAGAGAAATTAGTGACCAATGAAAGAAAATTAACCTTTGAAGAGGCAATGAAGAAACTGGAACAAATTGTGGATAAGCTTGAAGAAGGCGACGTTCCATTAGAAGAGGCGATTCTTTTCTATAAAGACGGTATGGAACTTTCAAAACTATGTCATGATAAATTGAAAAGTGTGGAAGAACAACTTACGCAAATCATAACGGAGGATGGACGTACGGAAAGTTTTTCTATTGACGAGGAGGAATAAGACTTGAAAACCGGGTTACTAGACGCATTTCAACAAGAATATAAGCAACTGCTTGATTGGGAACTTCGTGCACTGGTTGAAAAGCTTGATGCTCCTTCTGTTATCAAGGAATCCATGATTTATTCTCTTGAAGCAGGCGGCAAAAGAATCCGTCCCCTATTGCTATTTGCAACATTGGACGCGTTTGGAATAGACCCAAAAAAAGGAGTGCCAGTTGCGGCTGCGATTGAAATGATTCATACCTACTCCTTAATCCATGATGACTTGCCGAGTATGGACAATGACGATTTAAGGAGAGGAAAACCGACCAATCATAAGGTATTTGGTGATGCCATTGCTATTTTAGCTGGTGATGCCTTATTAACCTATAGTTTCGAAGTGATTAGTAAGCTTGCAAATGAATTTGCTTCGGCCGATACAAAGCTAAAGCTAGTGATCGAAATGGCAAAAGCGGCGGGGACAGAAGGAATGGTAGGCGGTCAAGTTGCGGATATGGAAGGAGAAGGTAAGAAACTCTCTCTTGAGGAGCTTGAGTATATACATATCCATAAAACGGGTAAGCTGCTCAGGTTTAGCGTGGTAGCTGGGGCTATTATGGCGAGGTCAAGTCAAAGCCAATTTGATCATCTCTCACTTTTTTCCCATCACCTTGGTCTTGCATTTCAAATACAAGATGATATTCTAGATTTGGTCGGCAATCAGCAAATTATTGGGAAGCCTGTTGGAAGTGATACCGCAAACCATAAGAGTACTTATCCCCAATTGTTAACTTTGGAAGGTGCAAAAGATGCTTTACGTAATCAAATAAACATGTCAAAGGAATATCTGAAAAAGACAGGCTTAAATACAAATTTGTTAAGAGAAATAGCGGATTTAGTTGCTACAAGAGATCACTAATAATGGGTGTTTGAGGCAATCAATTTAGTGTGTTATAATCTTTTTCAATGTAGAGAACGTTGTTAATGCCGTTATCACATTTTGTGTTAGCGGCTATTTTTTCAGAAATAGTGAAATCCTAGCAATAGTAAGAATATATTAAAAAAAGTTTCAGAAAGAAAATGTATGAAAGTGAGTGGTCCAAAAATGGATTTATTATCAATAAAGGACCCATCCTTTTTAAAAAGGATGTCGAATAAAGAGTTGGAGGCTTTAAGTCAGGATATTCGCCAATTCCTAGTGGAAAAGCTATCTGTCACAGGAGGTCATATTGGACCAAATCTCGGTGTAGTAGAATTAACCATTGCTTTACATAAATGTTTTGACAGCCCAAAAGATAAAATTATTTGGGATGTTGGTCATCAATCCTATGTTCATAAAATTTTAACTGGCAGGGCATGTGATTTTGATTCCTTGAGACAGTTTAAAGGACTTTGTGGTTTCCCAAAACGGATTGAAAGCGAGCATGATGTTTGGGAAACAGGCCACAGTTCTACATCACTTTCAGCGGCAATGGGGATGGCAATTGCCAGGGATTTAAAAAAAGAAAAATCCTTTGTCGTACCGGTGATTGGGGATGGTGCTTTAACAGGAGGAATGGCATTAGAAGCCTTAAATCATATTGGTCATGAGAAGAAAGATATGATCGTTATATTAAACGATAATGAAATGTCAATTGCTCCTAATGTGGGTGCCCTTCATAATATTTTAGGCCAATTACGCACTGCAGGAAAATATCAATGGGTTAAAGATGAATTAGAAATATTATTGAAAAAAGTACCTGCTGTAGGAGGTAAATTGGCAGCAACTGCAGAACGGGTTAAGGATAGCCTTAAGTATTTAGTGGTTTCGGGCATGTTTTTTGAAGAGCTAGGGTTTACCTATTTAGGCCCGATTGATGGTCATAACTTTGACGATTTATTTGAGAACTTAAGTTACGCAAAAAAGACGAAAGGCCCTGTTCTCCTTCATGTAATTACAAAGAAGGGAAAAGGGTATCAACCTGCAGAAAGCGATAAAACAGGTACATGGCACGGAACAGGTCCATATAAAATGGATACTGGTGATTTTGTTAAACCAGCTAAAAAGCAGCCGCCTGCATGGAGTAGTTTAGTAAGTGAAACAGTCCGAAAGCTGGCGCGCAGCGACGAACGAATTGTGGCGATTACTCCAGCCATGCCGGTTGGTTCGAAGCTCGAAGGTTTTGCCGGTGAGTTCCCTGACCGAATGTATGATGTTGGGATCGCCGAACAGCATGCTGCAACAGTAGCTGCAGGATTAGCAACGCAAAACATGAAGCCATTTTTAGCTATTTACTCTACATTTTTACAACGGGCCTATGACCAGGTTGTCCATGATATTTGCCGGCAAAATTTAAATGTTTTTATTGGAATTGACCGTGCAGGTTTAGTTGGTGCAGATGGTGAAACACACCAAGGTGTATTTGATATTGCCTTTTTAAGGCATGTACCCAATATCGTCCTCATGATGCCAAAAGACGAAAATGAAGGACAGCATATGATATATACTGCCATGGAATATAATGATGGCCCAATCGCGATGAGATTCCCGCGCGGCAATGGAATTGGTGTCCCTATGGATGAGAAATTTCGAAACATTCCTATTGGTACATGGGAGGTTTTAAAAGACGGTGATGATGCGGCTATTTTAACTTTTGGTACAACGATTCCGATGGCCATGGAAGCAGCCTTGGCTCTAGAAAAGCAAGGTATTTCAGTAAGGGTTGTAAATGCCCGGTTTATAAAGCCGCTAGATGAAAAAATGTTGACCAGCCTATTAGAAAAAAATATCCCGCTTCTCACAATTGAGGAGGCCGTTTTACAAGGAGGATTTGGTAGTGCCGTTCTTGAATACGCTCAGACCCAAGGATTTTATCACACACAAATAGACCGAATTGGAATCCCAGACCAATTTATTGAACATGGTGATGTAGGCTCCCTTCTTCAAGAGATTGGCTTAACGACGGAAGAAGTAATCAAAAGGACTTCCATTCTGGCAAGGAAAAAACAGCAAAGGGCTTAAAAAATGAAAAATAAAGAAAGATTAGACGTGTTACTCGTGGAAAGAGGTTTAATTGAGACGAGGGAAAAGGCAAAAAGAGCTATTATGGCAGGGCTAGTATATTCAAATGAAGAGCGGTTAGATAAACCTGGTGAAAAGGTAAAAGTTGATATTCCGCTAAATATAAAGGGGAATATGCTCCCTTATGTCAGCCGTGGAGGATTAAAGCTTGAAAAGGCACTAAAGGTTTTTGAAGTAAATATCGTAGAAAAAGTTTTATTAGACATTGGTGCTTCAACTGGGGGGTTTACCGATTGTGCACTGCAAAATGGAGCGAAAATGTCATATGCCTTAGATGTAGGATACAATCAGCTTGCTTGGAAGCTAAGACAAGATGAACGCGTTGTGGTGATGGAAAGAACAAATTTCCGCTACGTAACACCTGCAGACTTAGGCGGTGAAATGCCGAACTTTGCTACGATTGATGTTTCATTTATCTCCTTAACCTTAATATTGCCTGTGTTAAAAACAATTCTAATACCTGGAAGTGATATTATTGCCCTTATAAAGCCGCAATTCGAGGCAGGACGTGAACAGGTTGGTAAAAAAGGGATTGTTCGGGATGAAAAAGTGCATTTACAAGTAATAGAAAAAATAATTAATTTTTCTATTGAGCAAGGATTCACTATAACAAATTTGTCTTATTCACCTATTACCGGCGGTGATGGAAATATTGAGTTCTTACTTCATCTTAAATGGGAAGGTGACCGAGAAGCAGGGGTTTTTCAATTACCAGTCAGTCCATCTGAAGTTGTAAATGAATCACATAAAGAATTTCATACGAAACAAAACTAAAAAGGATGGGCAATGCCTATCCTTTTATTGCATGTACATGTATTTTTATTAAGAATAAATGTACAAGTTTGGAAATATCGGCTAACATATGGATAGATACAACATTATAGTACAAAATACTCTAATGTTTTTATGACTATGAGGTGAAAAAATGAATAAAGGTCAACGCCATATAAAAATTAGAGAAATTATTGCCAGCAATGATATTGAAACACAGGATGAGTTAGTGGATGAGCTTAAAAATGCAGGCTATAATATAACGCAGGCCACAGTGTCACGAGATATTAAAGAACTGCATCTTGTTAAAGTTCCATTAATTGATGGCCGTTATAAGTACAGCTTGCCTGCAGACCAAAGATTTAATCCATTACAAAAATTAAAAAGATCATTAATCGATGCGTTTGTTAGAATTGATTCAGCTGGTCATTTGCTCGTTATGAAATGCCTGCCTGGTAATGCAATGGCAATTGGTGCATTAATCGACAACCTTGATTGGGAAGAAATATTAGGAACGATCTGTGGTGATGATACGATGTTAATTATTTGCCGAACACCGGAAGATACAGAAGTCATTTCAAATCGATTCCTTGACATGCTTTAATTTGGGGGAGAGTTTCTTGTTAGCAGAATTATCAATAAAAAATTTCGCCATTATCGAAGCCCTATCCATCTCTTTTGAAAAAGGATTGACCGTTTTAACCGGTGAAACAGGTGCCGGAAAGTCCATTATAATTGATGCGATTCATTTACTAGTAGGCGGAAGGGGATCAGCAGAATTCGTCCGTCACGGAGAAGAAAAGGCAGAAATAGAAGGTTTATTCCAACTAGATGACCCAAACCATCCAGTTATGATTAAAGCACTCGAATTTGGGATTGACATTGAAGAAGGAATGGTAGTTTTACGTCGAGATATTTCCAGAACAGGAAAAAGTGTTTGTCGTATAAACGGAAAATTGGTTACAATATCAACGCTTCGAGAAATTGGCGGCACCCTTGTTGATATCCATGGACAGCATGAGCATCAGGAATTGATGGATGAGACAAGACATTTACCATTGCTTGATCAATTCGGATCTGAAGAAATAAAAGATTCTCTCGACGAATACATACAGGTATTTCGACGATATGAGCATACATTACATAAGCTTAAACATTTGAGCGAAAATGATCAGCAAACAGCACATCGTCTAGATTTAATTCAATTTCAATTAGATGAGATTCAAAAGGCCGATTTAAAACCCCGTGAAGATGAAGAACTTTCCGAGGAAAAAAGAAAACTGGGTAATTTCGAACGTGTATTTGAAGCGATCCAATCAGGCTATACAGCCTTACATGGTGAACAGAAGGGGCTTGATTGGATTGGTATGGTCATGGGTTACCTTGAAGATGCTGCCACACTGGATTCGGCATATAAAGAAATATTTGAATCCATATCAAACAGCTTTTATCAATTGGAGGATGCAGCGCGCTCTTTAAGAAATGAATTAGATGTATTAGAGTACGATCCTGGGCGGTTAAATGAAATTGATGACCGATTAAATGAAATTAACCAATTAAAACGCAAATATGGCAAAACAATTGATGAAATAGTTGAATATGCGATAAAAATTGAAGAAGAAATTGAAACACTTCAAAATAAAGAAACGCATATTGGAGAATTGGAAAAAGAACTAAGTTCCATTCGAAAAGACTTAGTTCTTGAAGCTAAGCAATTAACCGAACTTCGTCATAAATGGGCTGAAAAGCTAACAAAATTAATCCATAAAGAACTAAAAGAATTGTATATGGCAAAAACGGTTTTTGATATTCGTTTTGAATCCGATCTTCAGCATTTTTCAAAAAATGGAGTCGACCATGTCGAATTTTATATTTCAACGAATCCAGGAGAACCATTGAAGCCATTATCAAAAGTTGCATCTGGAGGAGAATTATCACGAATCATGCTGGCCCTAAAGAGTATTTTTTCCAAGCATCAAGGAGTTACTTCCATTATTTTCGACGAAGTGGATACTGGTGTTAGTGGGAGGGTTGCCCAATCAATTGCAGAAAAAATCTATAAAGTTGCGTCAGGTTCACAGGTTATGTGTATATCCCATTTACCACAAGTGGCAGCAATGGCCGATACACATTTATTTATTGCCAAGATTATTAAAGGGGGAAGAACGAAAACATCTGTCACTCCTTTAGGTATTGAAGAAAAAATTAAAGAAATTGGCCGGATGATTTCTGGTGCAGAAATCACTGATTTAACGAAAAAACATGCAGAGGAATTACTTTATTTAGCTGAAGAAAATAAAAATCGGACTTTTACGGGTAGTTGACCCTAAAAATTTCTTTTTAGTGCCTTGAAAGTCTTATGTAGGAGTCATGCACACGTAAAAGCGGGAAAATTTGAAAAGCTATCCAATAAGGGTAGCTTTTTTATGTTTATACCAGTTATAAATGATTGTCAAGGAGGCAAAATTATAGATGTAGCCATTTAAATGTAGTGAAAAGAAGCGAGGAGAGTGAAAAGTTTGAAGTTAGAAATAATTAGAAAGATTATTGGTGGAATTCTCCTTGTTTCATTAATTAGCCTAATTTTTTTTCAGCCTTTACAGCGATACCTAGCAATACCAAAAAACATTACAGTTTTTGAAGGACAGAATTACACATTCCAAAAGGCTGCCCCGGTATCAGCCAAATTCAATTCTCAAAAATCGAATATCACACTTGATCAGGATAAACATTCGGTATCAGTGATAGCAACTGAAAAAGGCAAAAATGAAGTGCTTTTAGAATATGCAGGTATCCCTATTAAAAAGGTCGATGTACATGTCTTAAATGATTTTAGAGTTATACCTGGCGGTCAATCAATCGGTGTTAAGTTAAATACTGTAGGCGTTTTGGTTGTTGGCCACCATTTAATTAATACCGTTAATGGGAAAAAGTCCCCCGGTGAACTTGCAGGAATAAAAATTGGAGATATTATCACAGAAATTAATGGAAACAAAATTGAAAAAATGACTGATGTTGCACCATTTGTGCAAACAGCAGGACAAGATGGTAAAGCCCTCGATATGGTAATAAATCGAGAAAGCGGCAAATTCACCACTAAACTTACTCCATTAAAAGATAAAGGGGAAAACACCTATAAACTGGGTTTATATATAAGAGATTCAGCTGCTGGAATTGGGACAATGACCTTTGTACATCCACAATCTAAAAAATATGGTGCCCTTGGACATGTAATTTCAGACATGGATACAAAACAGCCAATTGTGGTTGAAGATGGCCAGATAGTTCGTTCTACGGTAACATCCATAGAAAAGGGAAGTCATGGAGATCCTGGTGAAAAGCTTGCCCATTTTTCTTCAGATCGTGAAGTTGTTGGTAATATTCAAAAAAACAGTCCGTTCGGTATTTTTGGTGAATTAAATAAAGAGTTAAAAAATGGTGTCCTGGATAAACCACTGCCAATAGCTTTATCCCATCAAGTAAAAGAAGGACCAGCGAAAATTTTAACAGTGGTAAATAATGACCAAGTTGAAGAATTTAATATCGAAATTGTTAGCACAATTCCGCAAAAATTTCCAGCTACAAAGGGTATGGTTATAAAAGTAACAGATCCTAAGCTCCTCGAAAAGACAGGTGGAATTGTTCAAGGCATGAGTGGAAGTCCGATCATTCAAGATGGAAAGCTGATTGGAGCCGTTACACATGTTTTTGTCAATGATCCTACCTCAGGATATGGGGTGCATATCGAGTGGATGCTAAATGAAGCTGGAATTAATATATACGAAACACCAAAAAATAAAGCGAGTTAAAATTGAAAAGCGGCAGCACCGTTTTAGTGAATTGCACTAGCTGATGGGTGCTGACCTAATAAACCTTTTAAGCAAAATAGGTATATTTCCCCTATTTTGCTTTTATTTTTTAAAAAAATAATTCGACAAAATTCAGTTATATTTTGGAAATAGTGCGAATTTAGTCGAAAAGGGAAGGAAAACAAAGAAAAGATAAGATTTTATCACTATTTTAAGAAATATTAAAAAAATGAGAGGAATTTTTGTTGCATTGTCGAATTTCTAATTTAGAATAGAATTAAGAGATAACAAATGATTAGAGCGTAAATGAAAATAGAGATCTGATCTGAATGAGGAGGAACTGGAATTGAAGAAGATAAGGGTTTGTGTGGTGGATGATAATAGGGAACTAGTTGGATTATTAGAGGACTATATTTCGTCCCAGGATGATATGGAAGTTGTAGGAATTGCTCATAATGGTCAGGAATGCTTGGATATGTTAGCAACAACCGACCCTGATGTACTTGTATTAGATATTATCATGCCACATCTGGACGGTTTGGCTGTGCTTGAGCGCTTACGCGAGATAAAAAAAGGCACACTTCCAAATGTCATTATGCTAACAGCTTTTGGCCAAGAAGATGTAACAAAAAAAGCCGTTGAACTTGGTGCCTCTTATTTTATCCTAAAACCATTTGATATGGAGAATCTTGGAAGCCATATAAGGCAAGTTAGCGGGAATACTAATACATTTTCTCGGAAGGCTCCTACAACAAGTTACCGGTCTCAATCAGAACAAAAACCGAAAAATTTAGATGCAAGTATTACAAGCATCATTCATGAAATTGGAGTTCCGGCGCATATTAAAGGCTATTTATATTTACGTGAAGCTATTTCTATGGTTTACAACGACATCGAGCTTTTAGGTTCAATCACAAAAGTGTTATACCCGGATATTGCTAAAAAATACAATACGACAGCAAGCCGTGTAGAACGGGCTATTCGTCATGCCATCGAAGTGGCATGGAGTCGCGGAAATATCGATTCTATTTCCAGCCTTTTTGGTTATACCGTTAGTATGTCAAAAGCAAAGCCAACAAATTCCGAATTTATCGCGATGGTTGCAGATAAATTACGACTTGAACATAAGGCCTCTTGAAAAGAACATTAAAATATATAAAAGCCTTCATTTCAATGAATGAGGGCTTTTTCTTTATATAGCTTATATGACTAGAAATCAATTTTTGTTTTCCTTCTCCAATTCCATTAGTTTTTGAATGAGAATATGTTGTGGCATATGCATAAGCTGTTCTATCGGTAAATTTAGTTTCTGAGATAGTTTTAGAGCTGTTTCGGGTGATAATTGTAAAGGTTTCATTTGATATTCCTCCATATTTAAAGTTGGGAAGTGAAATGATGACACAAATTTTCGCACATCGTGGTTACTCGGCTTCTTTTGCTGAAAATACTATGGGTGCTTTTATAGAAGCTGAAAAGGCAGGTGCAGATGGATTAGAACTTGATGCCCAATTGACAAAAGATGGTGAAATCGTTGTTATCCATGATGAAAAAGTGGATCGAACTACAAGTGGGACCGGCTTTGTTAAAGATTTTTTATATAAGGAAATAAGAAAACTAAATGCTAATAAAAAAGGTGTTAAAAAGGAAGTAATCCCTTCTTTAGTTGAAGTTTTTGAATGGATGAAAACAAATAAGCTGATTTGTAATATCGAACTTAAAAATGGCCTGATTCCATATGAAGGCATGGAAGAAAAGGTCCTTCAGCTTGTTCGTAAATATGGTCTAATGGACAGAATTATTATTTCCTCTTTTAATCACTATAGTATCGTCCATTGCTATAGGATTGCACCGGAAATTGAAACGGCTCCACTTTTTATTGAAGGAATTTATATGCCATGGATTTATGCACAGTCAATAAGAGCGAAGGGGATTCATCCAAAGCATTCGGCAATGTCAGATAACATTTTTATTAATACAATGGAAAATGGGATTGCTGTTCGTCCCTATACCGTTAATAAAGATTTCGATATGCACCGGCTCTTTAATATTAATTGCACAGCAATTATAACAGACGATCCAGTTAAGGCACTTCGAATAAGAAAACAATATGAAAAGAGACCATAATGGCCTCTTTTTTCGCCGAAAGGAAAGTAAACTTTCCTTTCAGGCATAAGTGCAACTACGCCTCTCTCTTCGCCCTTAGGACTCGCCAATCGGCGAGTTTTCTTTACTTTTTAAACCTTTCTTGAACTTTATTCCTTTTACGGTCCCGGCGAAAAATAAATCCAGCTACAAACCCTAGACCGCCAATAAATAAGAGTAAACCGACCAGGAATTGCAGCCAGAGATTTGGAAAAGGTGCTTGGAGAATTCCAAAAGTCATATCGCGCATTAATTTTATTCCAAAAGCAGCTAACGCACCTGGAATCACTAATATTAAGAGGGCTATAATACGTATCATAAATAAATCCTTCCGATATCAGTTTTCATATAGCAGTATATTTCAATTATAACTCATGAAAATATTATTACATAGATGAAAATTGTCAATGTTTGTGTTTAGATATAAAATAGTTATGAAGAAAATTGCATGTTTTATCTAAGATGGGATGAAAAAAATTTCTCGACTTAAAAAAGGGGTAGAAAAAATGCAAAACATTATGATTGTTGGTGCCGGAAAAGGAGGAACGGCAATCTTAAAAATTTTGAAAGAATCAGAAGTTCTAAAAGTCGATGTGGTTATTGATCGCAACCTAGATGCGCCAGGTGTTTTATTGGCTCAAGAAGAAGGAATTAAAACAGGAACAAACTGGAGACCCTTTCTTACTCAAGACATTGATATTATTATCGAGGTAACTGGGAATGACACCGTTTTTCAAGAATTGCGGGATGCTAAAAATAAGAAGACAATTTTAATTCCGGGTAGTGTTGCCTTCCTTGTTTCAAAATTAATGGAGGAAAAAGAAGAACTCGTCGCTAAGCACAAAAATGAATCTTATCAGCAGGAACTGATTTTCAATGCAGCAAATGATGGAATGTTGGTGATTGATAATCATGGAAAGGTGATTTTGTTTAACAAACGAGCAGAAGAAATAATGGGGATAAATAAAGAACATGCAATTGGAAGAGATGTTTTAGAAGTCATTCCAACAAGCAGGCTTCCAATTATTCTTGAAACAAGGAGAGTAGAAGCAAACCAAGAAATGATATTGAGTAATGATCGAAAAATCATTACAACCCGGATTCCAATCATTGAAGAAAATGGAACATTAATGGGAGCCTTCGCAGTCTTTAAGGATATTACAGAAGTTGTGAATTTAGCAGAAGAAATCACCGATTTAAAGGAAATCCAAACCATGCTGCAAGCGATCATCCATTCAAGTGATGATGCCATTTCTGTTGTCGATGAGAATGGGCGGGGAATCCTTATTAATCCTGCATATACCCGTATTACCGGTCTTTCTCAAGAACAAGTAATTGGGCAGCATGCAACAGCAGATATCTCTGAAGGTGAAAGTATGCATATGAAGGTGCTGCAAACAAGGAGAGCTGTACGTGGCGTGCCGATGAGAGTAGGGTTAAATAAAAAAGAAGTAATTGTAAATGTCGCACCGATTATCGTTAAAGGAAAATTAAAGGGCAGTGTTGGTGTCATTCATGATATGTCTGAAATGAAATCACTAAGCAGAGAATTAAACAGAGCCAGGCAGATTATCCGTACTCTTGAGGCTAAATACACCTTTGAGGATATAATTGGTCAATCTGAGGAAATGATGCTTGCAATTGAGCAGGCAAAGCTGGGAGCAAAAACACCTGCGACCGTCCTTCTCCGCGGAGAATCAGGAACAGGTAAAGAGTTATTTGCCCATGCGATACATAATGCAAGTGATCGGAAATACAACAAATTTATTCGCGTCAATTGTGCTGCTATTTCAGAAACATTATTAGAAAGTGAATTATTTGGTTATGAGGAAGGGGCCTTTTCCGGGGCCATCCGTGGAGGTAAGCGGGGCCTTTTTGAAGAAGCGAATAATGGCAGTATCTTTCTTGATGAAATCGGGGAACTTTCTGCGAATACTCAGGCAAAGCTGCTAAGGGTACTGCAGGAAAACGAAATCATCAGGGTAGGCGGGACAAAGCCTGTCACAATTAATGTCAGGGTCATTGCAGCAACTAATGTTAATTTAGAAAAGGGTATTGCCAATGGTTCCTTTAGGGAAGACTTATATTATCGTTTAAATCGCATGCCGATTCAAATTCCACCGCTTAGAAAACGAAAAGAAGAGATTCCTGTTTTATGTGAGAGGCTTATTCAAAAAATAAATCGAGATTATGGCCGGAATGTTGAAGGGATTACGCAAGCCGCATTACTTCAATTATTTGGGTATGACTGGCCGGGAAACGTAAGAGAATTAGAAAATATTCTAGGCAGGGCAATAATTTTTATGAATTATTATGAGACATTCAT